>JAHEDK010000024.1 GCA_024641245.1 Actinomycetes bacterium | reverse complement strand
GGGGCCTCGGCGGGGACGATCAAGCCGCAGGCAATGAGCGTTTCTTCGGCCGGCGCTCCTCCGAATCGGATTCGTTCGAAGGCGGCGACGGCGCGGAGTTCTTCATCGCTCAGGTCAGCTTCGAAGCCCGGCATACCACCCTGGACGGGCTTTGCCTCGGCGCCGTAGGTGCTGCCGACGGCAACGCTCCAACCGTCCGAACCGAGGGCGATCCATTTGATGTGCTCGTCACAGGTCGGCCAGGTGACGAGCACTGCCCCGCCCGCAAGCGCCGGGCCGGTGCCGCCCTGGCCGTTGGCGCCGTGACAGGAGACACACTGCGCTCCGGTGGTGTACACCTCCTGGCCGGCGGCAAGCAGGGCAGAACCTTCTGCGCCACCGCCTCCCCGGCCCTCGAACGGAGTGCCATCACAATTCACCAGTGACCCATCAAACGCGACCTCGAGGCGGCCTCCGTCACCGCAGGCGACTCCATTTGAGTTCACGATGAGGTAAAGCAATCCGAAGAGGGGGATCAACAGGAAGGCTGCCACCATCCAGGGGGAAAAGGTCGAGCGTCGAGCGACCGTCTGAACCGTGATGGGGGAGGCGGGGGGCGTGCTGGGCGGCGGCTCATGGGTGGACTGCTGTGCCGTCGTCGCCGCCACCGCCACCGGTTGCGCCTCTGACGTCGGGAGGGCTTTGTCCGGTTGGGGTTCCTCGGGAGACGCAGCAGCGGGCTGCTCAACGTTTTCTACCGCCTGCGGTTGGGCAGGCTGCGGAGGAGGCGTGCCGCCGGCCCAGGCAGCCAGGATTTCCTCGGGGGAACTTCCGGTCGCCGTTGCGCGAGCTTCCGCCGACCTGCGAATGAGCGCTTCGGATGCTCCGTATTGCCCGGCGAGGCTCGTGATGTGTTCGCTGCTCACTTGGATTCCAGGAGGTAGTCGACGAGGTCTTCCATATCGCCGGTGGACAGGTACCCGAACGAGGCATGGTTGCGCCCGGCCCGGGTCGCTTCAGGATCCCCGAGATAACCCGTGAGCCAGTCAGAATCGTCGGTCGGCTGGCGAGATCCGATGTGGGTGAGGTCTGGGCCGTTGCGACGGAGACCGGGAACCAGCGGGCTCTCAGACAGCGTGACGATCCCGAGGTCGGCGTCCGTCACCACGGGCCGGACCTGCTGGGTATGGCAGAACGCACAACCCTGCGCCAGGTACACCTCCCGGCCGTGTTCGGCGCCGGCAGACAGAACGATCTGATCCACCGCATCGAGCGTTTGGGCATTACCCGGCGATGCGGGAGCGATGACCGCGGCAATGAACATGATGGCGAAGATTGCAACGGCGCCGAGGAGCAGCGAGCTGAGGGTCCCGCCCGGCATCGGCGCAGGCTCATTCATCGCGGCGGGTGCAGGAAGAACGGCTGCTGCGATCGGCGTTGGTGCCGCCGGAGCTTCGGCCGGCGCGACGCCCTGCTCCGGTCGCACGAGGGCCTCTTCGGGCTCTTGCGGATCAATCGCCTCGACGGCCACGGGTTCTGGAGTGACCGTCTCCGGTTCGGTCGCTTCGGCGACGGCCGGTGTCGGGATTGCCGGGGATGGAGAGCCGCCGGCCCATGCGTTGAGCACCGCCTCGGGAGCGGATCCCTGAGCGGAGGCACGCGCCTCCGCCGAGCGCTGGATCAGAGCGGCAGAAGCGCCGAAGCGCTCGGCGAGGGCGTCGACGATTTCCCTACTCACCGTCGGCCTCCGCGGGAACGAGGATCTCGTGGGCGATCGGCGTTCCAGACGTAATGGTCCTGTAGATGACGTAGCCATGCACGAGTTGACCGATGAAGGTGATGACAACGCCGACCAGTGTGAGGGATTGCAGTAGCGAGACGGCGTCGAGAGTCTGGGCGAAGCCGTCGCCGGTGTTGACGTATGCGCCGCTGTACGTTCCACCCGTCCAGGTGAACCCGGCAATCAGACCGGTCAGCCACAGGAATGCCGAGGTCGACATCACACCGATCATGGTGAGGCGCAGATGCCATTCGGCCAGGTGGTCGTCGAAGAGGTCTCGACCGAGCATCCGCGGCAGCGCCGCGTAGATGAAGGCGGCGGCAATCCATCCACCGATTCCGAACAAAAGGAAAAACGACGTTCCGTCCCACCATGCGGTGAGTCCGATGATCGAGGCGACCGACCTGAACCCGGCGAGGGCGGAGAGCACGATCGGAACCGGGAGCAGTGCGGTGGCGGCCAGCGCGAAACGCAACGGGACCGACGATTGCACCAGGTCCCATCGCCCGCCCACCGTGGCGGTGGCGTTGCCGAAGGCGGTGATGGCTACCACGACGAGCACGAGGCCCAGCACGATGGCTGTGGTTTCGAGCCAGTCCGGTGCCGGACCGTGTGTGAATCTGGAGTATCCGGATGCTCCTCCCGCCAGGGCGAGCGTCCAGAACCCGATGCGGGCGGTTTGTTCACTGAACAGAGGTTGTTCTGTCAGCTGTGGAACTAGGTAGAGCGATATGCCCAGCGCCGCGCCCACGATCCACAGATAGTGGACGGCTGCAGTGGTGAATGAGGAGAGAAGAGAAATGCCTACCGGATTGAGACCGGGCAGATTGGACACGGCTGCAATAACGGGCAGCCACACAATTGCTGCGGCCGTGTAGAGCAGAGATGCGGGCGGGGCAACGTTCGAGCGGTATCTGAGCGTTGCGGTGACGACGACGGCCGGGACTATCAGGCCAACCAGAAGTAGGACGTCTGCCCATGGCGGGAACTCGAACAATTCAAAGCCATCACCCGCTCCAAGTCCAACGGCGCCCGTCCCCAGGAGGACAACACCGGCCAGATACCAGACGTTGAAGGCGGCGAGCTTCCTGAAGCGGAGCGGGGCCCCGCTGAGTCGAGGAACGAGGTAGTAGGCAGCGCCGATCAGCGTCGGGGTGAGCCACCCGAACACTGTGACGGCAGTCGCCATCGGTCGAAGCCGTCCGTACGTCCAGAACCCCAG
The DNA here is from genome assembly GCA_024641245.1 of Actinomycetes bacterium. GTDB lineage: Bacteria > Actinomycetota > Acidimicrobiia > Spongiisociales > JAHEDJ01 > JAHEDJ01. The sequence continues at coordinate 39,521 of JAHEDK010000024.1, read as the reverse complement.
TCCATCCAGGAACGCAGGGAAGACGCCTTTGAGGAATTGCATCAACGTGAGGAATCCCGCCAGGAGAAGGAAGGCGGTCCCCAGCAGCACGTGCCGTCGGGCGATCGAATCGCTATCGATCGCGGTCGAAGAGGCTGAGTTGTGGTGGGTCTCAGCGACCAACGCGGGTCCCTTCAGGTCGTTGTGGCGACCAGAGACTAATGGATGGTCGGGCTGGGTGCCGAACCACGATCACCGTCGGTGGAAGCTGCGTGGTCACCAAGTTCTGAGTTTTGGGTTTCCGGTTCTGACGCGCTCGACGGACACGATCGCCGACGCCAGAACTCAGAACTCACAACCCGGAACTGCTGGACGGTTCGACGATTGTCCGGCGACGGATGCAGATCACGGTCTGGCTGTGAGGCGACTAAAGTCCCGCTGCCGGAAGGAAGTGCTCGGTTCGGTCCGACCTGCCCCGGCAACGAAGCGAGTTTGAGGGCTATATCGCAGTGCACCGTCTAAGCCAGCTCGACGACATGCAGAGGAGGCGGCTGGGTTCCGCTCTGTTCTCTGTTGGACTCTTCCTCCTCGCCTTCGGCGTCCTTTTCGCCCACTACTCCGGATTTCCGGAAGGCGAGCGTGTCGATTACTTCGGCTGGTTTCCGCGCGGCTGCATGCTCGGTTCCGAGCGCTGCGTTCCCTGGTCTACCGGCGGCCAGCTGATCGCGGCGGCCGGATCGCAGCTCGCCATCGCCGGCGCTCTCTTCCTGTGGGTGGCCAATCAGCGGATGACCTGGGCACGGGCTGGGTTTGCCGCGTTGTTGACGTGGCTCGAGTTTGTGATCATTTTCGGCATCGTTCCGTCGGAGTGGCTCAATCTGAGCCAGGGACCGCTGGAATTGACCAGACAGCGAATCGCCTTCACCGTCCCCTCCTGGCTGGTGCTGGGCAACGACGTATCGATCAGTTGGGCTGCCGTGAAGGACGCCATCTCGGGTGGGTACAATCTGGGGGTTCTTGGTGCCGCCATGGTCTTTGCCTTCAAGATTCAGGATTGGGGCAAGCCGAAAGCCAAGGCGGCGATCGTCGAGAAGACCTCACTGTACGGCCGGCCTCTAACTCGGGGTGAGCGCTAGTGGCCCGCACAGACGCCTGGATCGAAGCTCCTCCATTTCGCGACGACTACCAGTTGACGCTGGTGGACACCGACACCATTCAGAAAGCGGTCCGTCCCAAGCAATTCCTTCATATCGACCAGGCTGAGTGCATTCTTTGCGAGGGATGCGTGGACATCTGCCCTTGGAAGTGCATCCACTACCTGTCGCTCGATGCTATCGACGAGGCGTTCGGAGTAGAGGATCCGTCAGAGGAAGAGGGCGCTTTCGGGTTCTTCGTGGTTGATGAGGAGGCATGTACCCGTTGTGCTCTGTGTATCGATCGGTGTCCAACGAACGTGATCACTCTCGGCAAGTTCGCGGGATCGGTTTCAGATGCTGCGAGAGAAGCGGGTGTACTAGAGGCGCCCTGGCAAGTCGACACAGGGCAGCGGGATTTCAAGAACGGGTACGCCTACGGCGTCCGCTGGTAACGGGAAGGTACGGAACGTGGCGAACGGGAACGGCAAGACGGGATTGCTGAACACGGTGCAGGAAAAGGCGTCGGAACTCGGCGACCGTGTAACGAGCAGTCAGGCGTGGGACTCGGTATTCCGTCCCGGATCACCATTCAAGAAGGGCCACACGGACAGTCCTAGGAACCGCTCGTACGTGGTGATGAACAATGTGCTGTATCACCTGCATCCGGTGAAAGTGAAACGCCACGGTGTCCGGCTCTCCTACACGCTCTGCCTGGGCGGTCTGAGCTTCTTTCTATTCATCCTGCTCACGATTACCGGTATCTTTCTCATGTTCTACTACCGCCCGACCTCCGAGGCCGCCTACGTCGATGTGGCCGCCCTCTCGACCAGCGTTGCCTTCGGGTCGCTGGTCAGGAACATGCACCGGTGGGGGGCTCACCTCATGGTTCTCACGGTGTTCCTGCATATGAGCCGGGTGTTCTATCACGGCGCCTACAAGCCCCCGCGTGAATTCAACTGGGTGATCGGCGTTGTCCTGTTGCTCCTGACCCTGTTGCTATCGTTCACCGGGTATCTCCTTCCTTGGGATCAGCTCGCCCGCTGGGCGGTGACGGTCGGCACCAACATGGCGGGGTTCGTTCCAATCTTCGGCGATCAAGTGCGATTCGCGTTACTGGGGGCGGCCGATGTCTCGGCCGACACATTGCTGCGCTGGTATGTACTGCACGTTCTCTTCCTCCCCTTCATCATCGTTGTGTTCATGGCCGTGCATTTCTGGCGAGTCCGCAAGGACGGCGGCATCTCCGGTCCGCTGTAAGGAGCTCCATTGGTCGATATCCCAGAAGAACTCCTCCGGCGATCTGCCGAAGCGCGAGCTGCCGCCACGGGAGCGCCCGTCGATGAGGTGCTGGCCGAGATGCGAGCTGCGGTGGGGAGCACCGCCTCGGCACCCCGGGTCGAGGTCGGACCCTCCGACGGCGAACCAGAACATCCGACGACGCTGTCCGACGACCTCCTCACTCGCGAGGCGGCGGCCCGGGCCAGGGTCCTGGGCGTCCCGGAAGCTGATGCCGTGGCGGAGTTGAAGGGCGAGAAGGAACTCGTCCTACCGCCGGCCGGCAAGAAGGAGCCGTCCAGCCAGAAAGAGAAGAAGGCGGCGGCGGAATCGCAGGCTCCGGTGGAAGCGCCGGTCGAGAAAGACGCGCCGAGCGCTCCCGCAGCAGATACACCGGCTGTGCCGTTGCTGGGGGCCGGAGGCGAGATTGACTACGCACCGGCGGCGCTGGCACTCGGCATGCCCGAGGCGCTGCTCAAACGGAGCGTAGAGGCCAAGGCGAAGGCCAGGAATCTCGATCCGGTGGCCGTCCTTGCCGAGATGACGGGCCAGAGGGTCGAGACCGTGGAACCCGTTGCAGTTGCGACGGAGCCGGCTCCGGAGGCTCCTGCCCCTGCGCCGGCCCCAATGGTGGCGGGCCCCGCCGGTGAACTCGATTGGGCGGCGGCTGCGAGTGCGGCCGGTATGCCGGAGAAGTTGTTCAGGCGGAGTGTGGAGGCGAAGGCGAAGGCGAAGGGGGTTGACCCGGCGGTGGTCTTGGCTGAGATGACCGGGCAACCGGTGTCTGCTGCCCCTGCGGTGGCGGCAGCTCCGGTGGCACCTGCAGCTTCTGCTGCTGCCGTGAGTGCCGGTGAACTCGATTGGGCGGCGGCTGCGAGTGCGGCCGGTATGCCGGAGAAGTTGTTCAGGCGGAGTGTGGAGGCGAAGGCGAAGGCGAAGGGGGTTGACCCGGCGGTGGTCTTGGCTGAGATGACCGGGCAACCGGTGCCTGCTGCCCCTGCGGCGGCGGCCGCACCGGTGGCACCTGCAGCCTCCGCAGCTGCCGCGCCGTCTGCTGCCCCTGCGGCGGTCACTGCGACGATCCCCAAAGATGTCAGGCCCCAGCGCTTGCTCACCGTGGTCAAGGCCAGGGCAATCCAACAGGTCAAGGCCGAGCCGAGCGACAAGGTCAGCACGTGGCCGCACCTGCTCCTCATCGAGTTTGTTGCCCTGCTGGCGGTGACGGCGCTGCTGATCGTCATGTCGGTTGTCATTCAGGCGCCCTTGCTCGAGGCGGCCAACGCCAACGTGACGCCGAATCCATCGAAGGCACCCTGGTACTTCCTCGGGCTCCAGGAACTGTTGACCTACTTCGATCCCCAGATCGCCGGCGTGACGGTGCCGACGATCATCGGTTTGATCGGCTTCATGGCTATCCCGTACCTCGACCGTAACCCGTCAAACAAGCCGGCGGATCGCAAGTTCGCCATCTTCATGTATACGTTCTTCATCATGGGCGCAGCAACACTGACGATCATCGGCACGTTATTCCGCGGAAGGGGCTTCAACTTCACATATCCGTGGTCCGACGGCATCTTCTTCGATGACCTCAAAGACTGGATCAACTTCGAATGACGGCTACCCAGATTGTCCTTGTCGCGATCATCGCCGTGGCGGTGCTGGCCGCGTTGGCAGCCTTTTCGATCGCCTCCCGAAAGCCGGGTCCTGATTGGAGAGCCGGGATGGACGTGCGCGCCCTCCGAGAGGACCGATCCAGGGTGTTGGTGGCTGCAACTCCCGCCCCGGTGACGGCTGAGGAGGAAGAAACCCAGGTCACAGTCGAGGCACCAGTCGAGTCGGCCGGCGTCCGCCCAGTCGAGGTGGTCAAGATCGAGGAAGTGTCGGCCGATGAGGCCGGCGTGACGAGGCGACAGTTCTTCAACCGGGCAACACTGGCGCTCTTCGGAACGTTCTCGATCGCGATGGGTGGCAGCATGCTTGCGTTCATGTGGCCGAACCTCAAGGGCGGATTCGGATCGGACATCGATGCCGGCCCTATCGACGAGATCCGCACCCAGGTTTTCCAGGCGGACGGTTCCATCACGCCCCTGTTTCGGCCGGATGCGCGCGCCTACATCGTTCCGATCACCGACGAAGAGCTGGCCGGCTCACAGTTCGTCGACAAGAGCCTGGCGGCAGGTGGCTTCATGGCGTTGTTCCAACGTTGCGTACATCTGGGGTGCCGGGTCCCCTGGTGCAACACGTCACAAGGTTTCGAATGCCCGTGTCACGGATCGAAATACAACTACACCGGGGAGTACGAGGCAGGACCGGCGCCCCGCAACCTCGATCGCTTCGTGGTCGAACTTCAGGACGATCGATTCATCATCAAGACCGGACAGATTATCGAGTCGCCGCGAGCACCGGAGAAGTCGGTGTCGTATCCGCAGGGGCCTTCCTGCATCGCCATCGAGAGCGCGGGGTAGCACGTGTCCGGAAGCCTCATCATTGCCATCGTTTCGGCAGCCGTGATCTCATGGCTTGCCTACATCTTGTCGGTGACGATGAAGAAGGAAGAGAATCCCGACCCTGGTCCCAACCGCCGTCGGCCGCTCTCGGATGAGAATCTGGAGACGAAGCGGCTCGACCGCTGGCTGGCAGCTGCGGTTGTGTTTTCGGGGTTCCTGGCCGTCTCGCTGCCGTTCTACTTCCTCACCGAGCAGAACCGCCAGGAGAGCTTCATCGACGCTTTCGACGAGGAAGCGGTCGGGCGCGGCTCGCACCTCGTTACCGAGTTCGCCTGCGAGAGCTGTCACGGCCCTGGGTTCGTAGGTGGAGCCGCCTCCTACGTCGAGAAGCGGAGCGACATCTCTGTGAGCTGGGCGGCCCCTGCCCTCGATGACGTCTTCTACCGTTACGAGACCGATGAGGTGCGATTCTGGCTCGTCTATGGCAGGGCCAATAGTCCGATGCCCGCCTGGGGCCTGGCGGGGAATGGCCCGATGAACGATCAGCAGATCGATGACCTCATCGCCTATCTCGCCTCAATCCAGATCAGCCAGGAAGAAGCTCTGGCCAAGGCAGACACCGGAGTCACGGTGGCGTTGAATCGTTTAGCCAATGCCGAAGCGACCGTCGAACAGTCGGTGGCCGAGCAGGAGGCACTCGTCGCGGAAATCCAGGCAGCACCGGAGTTGCTGCCGGTTGCCGAAGGCTTCCATCAGCGTGCCGTGGCCGCCCTCGAATCCGCCGACACGGGTCGCGATACCGATGGTGACGGTGTCTCTGATGCCGCGGAGACCGAGATCACGGCGGTCACCGGCGCTGCGGCAGAGGCAGGTCTGGCCTTCGGCGGCTCGGCCGTCGCTCCGGTTCTGTTGGATCCCGGCAATCCGGAGACGACCCTCGGCGTGCCGGACCGGCAGGCTGCTCGCACCGCGGTCTCCTCGCTCAGCTCGTTGGCTACCAACATTCGCACGACCGCCGAGAACCAAGCTCCACTCCTGACCAGGGCGCAGTCCGGTCTCCGCTTCCTCGTCTCAGCCCGGGACAACCAGTTGTGGGCAGTGGATCTCGAGGGCATCGCAAAGGCGACCTTCGATGGAAACCTCGACAACGCCGAGCGGGCAGTCGGGTTGTTCAACGCCTACTGCGCCCGCTGTCACACCGCCGGGTATTCCGCCGGGGTCGCCTACACGGAGGAGTCCGGATCGGGTGCATTGGGCCCGGCGCTCTGGAACGGACGGGCGAACGTGCAGTTCGAGTCGGCGGACGACATGGTCGACTTCATCGCCAATGGATCCGAACTCGGCAAGGCTTACGGTGTCAACGGCGTCGGCAGGGGATACATGCCTGGATTCGGGAAGGTACTGACCCAGAGAGACCTCGAGTTGGTGGTCGAGTACCTGCGCGGCGAAACGCTACGGGGGTTCTGAGATGCGCGAACTGTTCCGTTCGATCCTGTCGGCGAACCTGACGTTCACAGGGATCGTCCTGACCGCCGCCTCGTTTGTGGTGTTTTTCGGCAGCGGATACCTGCTGCTCTACACGAATCTCGGTAAACGTCTCGGGTTCCTGATCGCCGGCTCCGGTGTGTTTGGATGGGCGACGATCAACAGCCTGCTCTTCGTGCTGTATGCGCCCAGGGGTCCGCGACCCGCCGACTTCGAGGGCCTCAACTCGTGGGAGATCCGGCTGATCCCGATGACCTGGATGGTCGTATCGGCGATTCTCTTCGCCGGGTTCCTGGTGACGTTGAATCGACTCGAAGACCAAGACGAGAGCATCGCGAGTAGCCCCTAGCGAGTTGCTCGAAGGTTCTAGGTTGTGGCCGCCGGCCGATTGCTGATTGCCCATTGCCGGTGCGAAAGGACAGAGCCGAAGCCCAAATGCCAATAGCCGATTGGCTTGCTATCCCCGGTCGCTGCGTAGGTAGTAACCGAGGATCTGCAGTTCGGTCGACAAATCGACCCGGCGCACGGCGGCGTTTTCGGTGTGCAGCACAGTCTGCGCGAAGTTCAAGATCGAACGGATGCCACAGTCTTCGAGTTGCTGTGCGACTTCCTGGGCTACCGCGGTGGGAGTCGTAATGATGCCGATCTCGACGTCATGCTCGGCGACATCGGCTGCGAGGTGACGGAGATGGCGAACCTCGAGGTCGCCGATCCTGGTGCCGATTTTCTCGGGGTTGGTGTCGTAGAGCCCGACTATGTGGAACCGGGCTGCGCCGAAGCTGTCGTAGCTGGCCAGCGCAGCACCGAGATTGCCGATGCCCACGATCACTACACCGAAGTCGCGGGTGAGGCCGAGCGCCTCGCGAATTTCCTGACCTAGCACTGCGCTGTCGTATCCAACCCCCCGTACCCCGTGAGTGCCTAGGAACGACAGGTCCTTTCGAACCTTGGCGGCGTTGACGTTGACCCGATTGGCCAGGATCTCCGATGAGATTGTGCCCATCCCTTCAGATTGGAGGGTCTCGAGAGCGTAGAGATAGAGGGGGAGTCGGGCGACCGATGCCGGCGGGATTGTGACTGACTTCACAAATCGAATTTACCCACCTGAGGGCCGGATCTCGCAATTCACGGTCCCTCCTGGGGGCGGGTAGGCTCCCGCTCCTGATGACATCTCCCGAGGTGGTGGTCGTCGGCGGGGGACCTGCCGGTTCCGCCGCCGCTTTCTGGCTGGCAAACGCCGGCCACTCGGTGACGCTGGTAGAGAAGAAAGCATACCCACGGGAGAAGACCTGCGGAGATGGGCTCACCCCGCGGGCGATCCTCCAGTTGCAGGACCTCGGGTTCGACTTCGATGTTCCCCAGTTTCACCGGGTTCACGGCTTGCGGTCGTACGCGGGGGACAATCTCAAACTCGAAATGGAGTGGCCCGAGCATTCGATCTACCCGAACTGGGGTGGGGTGATTCGCCGGGCCGACCTCGATCAACAGGTGGCGCTGCTCGTTGAAAAACAGGGGGCGACAATCCGGCAGCAGGTCGAAGCGTCCCCAGTGCTCGATGATGGCCGCCTGACCGGCGTGGAACTCAAGCACAACGGCGGGGTCGAGGTGATCAACCCGAAGGTGGTTGTGGTCGCCGACGGATCGTTGAGCCGGTTCGGGTGGAGCCTCGGGACGAGCCGGCGGCGCGACTTCCCGCTCGGCCTGGCGGCCCGTGGCTACTTCTCATCTCCTCGTTCGGACGACGGTTTCCTCGAGAGTCAGCTCGACATTCGGGATGAAACCGGGGCTGCGATGCCGGGGTACGGGTGGGTGTTTCCGCTCGGAGACGGCACCGTCAACGTCGGCGTCGGGCTGCTGTCAACCTTCAAACGCTGGAAGCATGTCAACACGAACGACATGATGGCGGCTTACGTCCGTTCGGCTCCCGACTATTGGGAGCTCTCGGAGGCGTCTCAGCTAACCAAGCCGCGGGGCGGCAAGCTGACGATGGCCCTCTCCGTTGGACCACTGGCAGGACCCAACTGGCTCGTCGCCGGCGACGCAGCCGGGGCGATCAACCCATGGAACGGGGAAGGAATCTCATACGCCTACGAGACGGGTCGGATCGCCGCCGACCACATTTCCGCTGCGCTGGTCGGCGACGATCTCTCCCTGCTGCAACGCTATCCGCAGTTCCTGCAGGACACCTACGGCGACTACTACAAGATGGCCCGCATCTTTGTGAAGGCGATCGGGCAGCCTTTGGTGATGCGGACGTTGACTCACACGGGATTGCGGTCCAAGCCTCTGATGGAATGGGTGCTCAAGGTGATGGCCAACTTGCTGGAGCCCGAGGAGAAATCGATCGGCGACCAGGCCTACCGCCTGCTCGAAGGAATCGTCAGGGCCGCCCCCCGCATTTGATAACCCTCTTCGCGCGACGGTGTCTCGTCATAGAGCGAAAATGTCGTGCGAAAACGATTGTGAATCAAGTGCGCTCGGCGCGACTCACCAGGTAGGCGCCTCCGATGGTGACTACCACGCCGATCAGCTGGATCGGCTCGACGCGCTCGTCGAGCACCAGGAAGCCCAGGACCAGCGCAACGATCGGTACGAGGTAAGCAACCACCGACCCTCGCGGGGCTCCGACGCGTCCGGCCAGGGCGAGTTGCGTCGCTCTGGCAACACCGGTGCCGACGACGCCGAGGATGATCACTGCCAGCACAGGCACCCATTCGAATGATGAACGAGCGAGTCCGGTGAAGCCGATCGGGATGAGCGCCACGGAGGCGACGGAAAGGGTGCGCAGCGTCACGGCCATCGCCCCGTACCGTTGCTGAAGGGGCACGAGGAGGTTGTTGGCGACGCCGTAGCACACGACTGCCGTCAGCACGTAGGCGATCCCAAGTGCCGAGCCCACCTCGCCTCCGAGTGTCGGAATCGATAGCAGGACGATCCCGGAAAAGCCGACGGCGAGGCCGATGCGCTGGCGCATCCCCGGGAGCCTGCGCATCAACAGCGCAGCAACCATGGCAGTGGCGATGGGGATGCCGCTGACCAGCATCCCGGCGACGGCCGAGGCAATCCGCTCTTCGGCCGCCGCGAACAGCCATGCCGGGGCCGCCTGGCCGACGACGCCGAGGAAGGCGAGTCGACTCCAGTCGCCCCGGGCGACGGGGGAGCGGGACTTGGCGAACAGGGCCAGCGCGCCGGCACCCAGCGCAACTCTCCCGAACGCGATCACGCCGGGCGTCAGTGATCGGAGTCCGAGGGCCATCCAGAGAAAGGCAGATCCGAAGACCAGACCGTTGAATGCGGCCAGCGCCCAGTGCGAGGGAGTGAACGCCTCTCGATGGGTGCCCTCGGAGGTCGTGAAGATAGCGATTCGGGGCGGCTGCGTCATGATTGATCGTTCTCGCGCGGGGATCGCACCCTATACGACGCGATCCCCGCGCGAGAACGGCATTGGCCTGTTGATTGGGCCCGAACGGATCACATCTCGCCAGTCGTCGAAACTCGGACCGGGGTAGCCGATGGATTCCATCCACCAGGTTGCGCCCAGCCCGGCGTAGGCATCGAAGTCGGCTTCCCCATACATCAGTCGCGAACCCGCCGCCACTGCATCGAATGGGTCGTCTCCGCTGCGTCGATCTGTCACGTACTCCATGATCTCGGCGAACTCATCGACCGTCGGCTCGTGAAACCCGAGATCACCGCCGACGACGATGGGTATCACTCCGTCCCACCTGGCGGCGCGGCGGAACGGTCGCCGGTTCGGCCAGGCTCCGGCGACCCAGATCGGGATGCGTGGCGACTGGAGCGGCCCTGGGAGAAACCCCGGGCCTTCGGCCTTGAACGCCACTCCGTGGTGATCGAGCGTCTCACCGCTCCACATCCGGGTGATCAGCTCGAGTCCTTCGTCGAGCAGGTCGGCCCGCCCGCGGGGGTCGGACGTTTCTCCGAGCCATTCGAAATCCGCCTCAGGTGGCTCACCCAGCCCGACCCCGAAGACCAGACGGCCGCCGGAGAGACGGTCGAGTGTCACCGTTTCCCTGGCGAGTTTGTACGGATGCCGCCGGGAAACGGGCGTCACCATCGGCCCGAGCATCATTCGCTCGGTGGCCGCCGCCATCGCGCCGAAGGTTACCCACGGGTCCACGACGGGCACCGAGAAATCGTTGAACAGGCGCACGTGATCCCAGACAAAGAAGCCATCCCACCCGGCGGCCTCCGCCTCGACAGCGAGCTCCACGAGTAGGGCCGGGTCGCCGTAGTCACCGAAGTTGGGAACGGAGAGTGCGTGGCGCATACGTGGTTGTCCCCTTTGCAGCGAGGGTCGAGTGGCGGATCTGCAGCTCGCCCACGAAACTAGCAAGCAGCGACTGGTGACCGGCGACCCACCGGTAAGCGACTTCCGGCCCCCTCTTTGGTTTTTGTGGCGCTACCCGACCCTTCTAGTCTTGCGGCGGGATAGAAGAGGAGCTCCATTGGATCTGGCCGCATACGTACCGGTGGCTTTCATGTTCCTGCTCGTGATGGCCTTCGCCGCCGTCACCCTGGTCCTCTCTCGTCTCGTCTCTCCGAATCGCCCGACCCCCGAGAAGCTTGCACCCTACGAGTGCGGCATCGTGCCGGAGGTCGAGCCGGTCCAGCGCTTTCCGGTCAAGTTCTATCTCGTTGCGATGCTCTTTGTCATTTTCGATATCGAGATAATCTTCCTCTTCGCCTGGGCGGTGAACTTCCGTGAACTCGGCTGGTTCGGCGTCGCCTCCGTCGGGATCTTCACGCTGCTCGTCCTCGAGACCCTCGGCTACGTATGGAAACGTGGTGCGCTCGACTGGAACATTCCCCGCCGCGCCCGCCAGGTATCCCTCGGGACCGTCGTCGACGAGGAAGCCGCCTGATGTCTCACCCGGCCAACCCGCCCGGCTTCCTCCTCGCCAACCTCGACAAGGTGAGGCATTGGGCTCAGACGCGGTCGATGTTCACCGTCACTTTCGGCTTAGCCTGCTGCGCCATCGAGATGATGGCCACCGGGGCCGGCCACTACGATCTTGCCCGCTTCGGTATGGAGGTCTTCAGGGCGTCGCCACGACAGGCAGACCTCATGATCGTGGCCGGCCGGGTCTCGCAGAAGATGGCGCCCGTGCTTCGCCAGGTCTACGACCAGATGCCGGAGCCCAAATGGGTGATCTCGATGGGTGCTTGCGCCTCCACCGGTGGCATGTTCAACAACTACGCCCTCGTACAGGGCGTTGATCAGATAGTCCCCGTCGACATCTACATCCCCGGCTGCCCTCCGGGACCCCAGTCGCTGATGCACGGAATCCTGACCTTGCACGACAAGATCATGAGCGGGGAGATCGCTCACTGATGACAGATGATCAGGTAGTCGAAGTGCAAGAAGAAGAGACTCCTCCCAGGACGCTGCCCGACCAGGCGGTCCTACGGGCGGTCGCCGAGCAGTTCGATGACATCGAATGGATCCTGTCGAGCGGACAGGATGTGTTCATTCTTCCCAAGGACCTGGTGCTGGACGTCGTCCAGGCGGCGAAGGATGCCGGATTCGAGTTGCTGGCAGATCTGACGGTGACCGACTACTTCCGAGGACGATCGCCCCGGTTCGAACTGGTCATCAACTTGTTGTCGATGCAACACCGCCTGCGCCTCCGCCTCCGTGCCCCGGTCCCGGTCGACGACGTGCAGGTGCCATCCGTAGTCGGTGTGTACCCGGGAGCAAACTTCTACGAACGTGAAGCATTCGATCTGTTCGGTCTGGTCTTCGACGGTCATCCAGACCTGACCCGCATCCTGATGCCGGATGAGTGGGAGGGACATCCGTTGCGCAAGGACTTCGGGATGGGGTCGGTGCCGGTGCAGTTCAAAGACTCTCATCAGGTGCAATGACATGACCGATCAGAAACGCAGAGACAAGCGCAACGTCGACGTCTGGCTGACCGGCACCGAAGAGCCCGGTTGGCTGGTCGACTCAACCGACGAGGGCGCCCAGAAGATGGCGGCTCACGAGACCGCGGGTCGTCTCCTCGATCAAGAGGGTTTGGTTGTTGGGGATGATCGGGTATTGGACGAGGATGTCGCCCCCGAAGATGAGTTGATGATCATCAACATGGGTCCCCAGCATCCGTCGACGCACGGGGTGCTGCGCCTCAATATCGAACTCGAAGGCGAGATCATCCGCCGGTCCAAGCCGATCATCGGCTACCTGCACACCGGTATGGAGAAGACCGGTGAGGAGCTCACGTGGCTTCAGGGTCCCACAAACGTCACCCGGATGGACTATCTCGCACCCTTCCACAATGAGCTTGCCTACTCGCTGGCCGTTGAGAAGCTGCTTGGCATCGATCTCCCGCCCCGCGCACTGGCCATCCGTATTCTGATGACCGAACTGAACCGGGTGTCGAGCCACCTCGTCGCTCTGGCAACCAACGGCATGGACATCGGGGCTCTCTCGATGATGCTGTACGGGTTCAGGGATCGCGAGCGCATTCTCGCTTTCTTCGAGAAGACGACCGGCTTGCGCATGAACCACAACTACATTCGACCGGGCGGCGTCGCCGCCGACCTTCCGCCCGACTGGCAGGACGACATCGAGTTCATCCTCGACAAGGTCCCACCTCGGATCCTCGAGTACGAAGACCTCCTCAAGGCGAATCCGATCTGGATGGGTCGCACCCTCGACGTCGGTGTCATCACGCTCGAGGAGTGCCTCGCCTACTCCGTGACCGGTCCGACACTCCGAGCCGCTGGGAGCGGTTGGGATCTGCGCAAGGCTTTCCCTTATTCCGGTATTGAGAACTATCACTTCGAGGTACCGGTCGGCGAGCGAGGAGACGTCTACGACCGCTATCGGGTCCGGGTCGAGGAGATCTGGCAGTCCCTCTCGATAGTCAAACAGGCGGCCGAATCGATGCCGGAAGGCGACTACAAGACCGACGATCGCAAGGTGGCGCCGCCACCGCGGGCCCGCATCGACGAATCGATGGAAGCCCTGATCCACCATTTCAAGATCTACACCGAGGGATTCCAGGTTCCCGAGGGAGAGGTGTACGTGGCGATCGAGTCACCACGGGGAGAACTCGGTGCCTACCTCGTCTCAGATGGTGGATCCCGGCCCTTGCGGATGCACATGCGGACACCATCGTTCGCCAACCTGCAGGGCCTTCCGGTGATGATGGCCGATTCGCTCATCGCCGACACCGTCGCCACGATCGCCTCGCTCGATCCCGTACTGGGAGATGTGGACCGGTGAGGACTTCTCGCTTCGCTTGCGGCCGTAACTTCGTTCCTGAGAAGGTCTCATGAGCTGGCCCGCCGAGACCATCGCCCGGGCAAACGACATCATTGCCCGCTATCCGGAGAGGCGGTCGGCCGTCATGCCGCTTCTGTACATGGCGATGAGGGAAGAAGGCCGGCTCACCGATGAGGGTATGCGCCTCGTGGCCGGACTGACCGGTTTGACTCCCGCACAGGTTCAGTCGGTCGCCTCTTTCTATGTCATGTACAAGACGGAGTCGCAGGGCAAGTACCTGGTTTCCGTGTGCAGTTCGATTTCGTGTTTCCTGCTCGGCGCCGATGAGGTCCTGCACGCGGTCGAGGAGGCAGCCGGACTTCCGGCCGGCGAGGCCGACGACGAGATCGGCATTGAGCATGCTGAGTGCATCGGTGCTTGTGGTGGCGCTCCTGCCTGTCTCGTCAACTACGAACTGGTCGAGGGGGTCACCGCGGCCAAGGCCAAAGAGATGATCGAATGGCTCCGCAATGCCAAGCCTGAGGTCATCAACGCCGATGAGCTCCAAACACTGTTCGGCGGCCGGCGCAGCTTTGACTGGGCGATCAAGGAGGACAACGGCGCGATCGGCCCATATCCGGCGTTCCCTCCGTTTGGCACTGCAGCTCACAACACGCCGGCCCTGGAACCGGGCCGCCTTGCCACCCGTAATTCGCGACCCGCCACCCCCGAAGTGGGTGCCTCGTGAACCAGACCCGCGTGTTGTTCAAGCGCATGACCGACCACCCGGCCGATTCGCACACGATCGACCGTTACCTGGAGACGGGTGGGTACGAGCAAGCCCGGGTCGCCCTCGGCCGGACCCGCGACGAGCTGGTCGAACTGGTCAAGACTTCCGGGCTGATCGGACGCGGTGGTGCCGGGTTCTCCGCCGGAATGAAGTGGTCGTTCCTCGCCCCTGCCCGTCCGGCCTATCTCGTGGTCAACGGTGACGAGTCCGAGCCGGGCACGTTCAAGGACCGCCAGCTGCTCGAGCGCGATCCGCACCAGATGGTCGAAGGCATGATCATCGCCGCGGTCGCCAACGAGGTGCACGAAGCGTTCGTCTACATCCGGGGTGAGTACCCCAAGCCGGCTCGCCGTGTCCAGCAAGCCGTAGCCGACGCCTACGAACGCGGGTTCCTAGGCCGGGATGTCATGGGCACCGGCTATCACCTCGACATAACCGTCCACCTCGGGGCCGGCGCCTACATCTGTGGCGAAGAGACCGCGTTGCTCAACAGCCTCGAAGGCCGCCGCGGCGAACCACGACTGAAGCCGCCGTTCTTTCCAGCCGCCAAGGGTCTCTACATGCTGCCGACGATCGTCAACAACGTCGAGACGATCTCGAATCTCCCCCACATCGTGGAGCGAGGAATCGAATGGTATCGCGGGCTTGGACACGACGTCGACACCGGGACCTTCCTGTTCTCGGTCTCCGGTCACGTGAAGAAGCCTGGTAACTATGAACTACCGCACGGGATAACCTGGCGACAGCTGATCTACGACGTCGCCGGCGGGATCAGGGACGACAACGAGCTCAAAGCCTGGGTTCCCGGCGGTGCTTCTGCTCCGTGGTTCGTTCCATCCGAACATCTCGATCTCGAGATCACCAAGTCGGTCACCGACTCGAGCGGATCCATGCTCGGCTCCGGTGCGGTGATTGTGATGGACGAAACCACCGATATGGTGGCGGCCGCAGAACGCCTCGTTCGGTTCTTCGCTGAGGAATCCTGCGGCCAGTGCACGCCGTGCCGGGAGGGCACCACCTGGCTGGACATGATCCTTCGGCGAATGCTCGACGGGGGCGGCCGGGCCGTCGATCTCGATCTGCTGTACGACGTGTCGGACAACATTTCGGTGGGGGTCGGTTGGCCCCCCAAACAGACGACCATCTGCCCGCTCGGCCCCTCGGCCGTCAGCGCCGTGAAGTCCCTGCTCGAGTATTTCCGTCCCGAAGCCGAAGCGCACATCGTCAGAGCGAACCGTGTTCCGGTCACGATCAAGGGGTTCGGGCAATGAGCGACATGGTCACGATCAACGTCGACGGCGAAGATCGCCGGGTCCCCGCCGGAGAGACACTAATACAGGCGTGTCTCGACACGGGCTCGTACGTGCCGCACTTCTGTTACCACCCACGGATGGAACCGGTCGGCATGTGCCGCCAGTGCATGGTCGAGGTGGAAACCCCGCGCGGCACAATGCTGGTGCCGTCGTGCACGATGTCGGTCAACGATGGCATGGTGGTCCACACCAAGTCGGAGACGGTGATGAAAGTGCAGGAGGGCATGCTCGAATTCCTCCTCATCAACCATCCGCTCGATTGTCCCGTCTGTGACCGCGGCGGCGAATGCCCGCTCCAGGACCAAACCATGGCCTGCGGTCCAGGGGAGAGCCGGTTCGTAGAGGAGAAGCGCCATTACGAGAAGCCAATCCCCATCTCCGATCTCGTCTTCCTGGACCGGGAGCGTTGCATTCTCTGTGCCAGGTGCGTGCGGTTCAGCGACGAGATCTCCGGTGATCCGCTCATCGAGTTCATGGATCGGGGGGCCAACAATCAGATTCAGACGTTCCCGGACGAACCGTTTTCCTCCTATTTCTCCGGCAACACCGTGCAGATCTGCCCGGTCGGGGCCCTGACGGCCGCCCCCTACCGCTTCCGGGCGCGTCCATGGGACCTCCAGAAAGCAGCCAGCACCTGCACGCACTGCACCACCGGTTGCGACATCTCGGTCGACTCCTCTCAGAATCAGGTGCTCCGATTCAACGGGGTCGACAACGACTTCACCAGTCACGGCTGGCTGAGCGACAAGTGTCGCTTCGGGTTCGAGTTCCTCGGCTCGGCGGAGCGGGTCACAACGCCGCTGATCAGAGGCGACGGTGGTGAGCATCGGATAGCGTCCTGGAGCGAGGCGCTCGACCTCGTTGCCGGGCGCCTCTCGGCCATCATCGAACGCGACGGCGGGGGAGCAGTAGCCGCCCTTGGGGGCGCCCGGGGCACCAATGAAGACGCGTATGCCCTCTCGAAGTTCATGCGAACCTCAGTCGGTTCCAACCATGTCGACGCCCAGATGGACGACGGCCTCGAACCGCAGTTCCTGGCCGCCGTGGCAGGGCGCGGCCGGATCAACGATCTGGAATCTGCCAAGACCATCTTGCTCTGGGGCCCCGACCTCAAGGAGGAGAACGGTACGTTGTACCTCCGCGTGCGGCGGGCCGCGCAGACGCTCGGAGCAAGGCTGATCGTGGTCCACCCTCGACGGACCGGCCTCGACGACCGGGCTGCCTTCAAGTTCACCTACCGGCCCGGTGCGGGGGCGGAGACTCTGCGTATGCTGGCGGCGGGTGAAGGTGAGTTCGCGGCCGCGCGAGAAGCTCTCAATGAGGGACCCGTCGTGGCATTGGTGGGTCGGACCGGATACACCGAAGATCCGCGCCTCGCCGAAGCGGTGGCGGCCTTTGCCCGTGATCTCCCCGATTCGTCACTCCTGGTTCTGGCCAGGCGGTCCAATGTGTTCGGTGCCCTCGACATGGGTCTGGCGCCGACGCTGTTGCCGGGACGCGTCTCGGCAGACGACGAGTCCGGACGGGCGTTGCTGGCATCGGTATGGGGCGAGTTGCCGGATGCGGTGGGCCGTCGGGCGAAGGGCATTCTGCAGGGGGTTCGCGATGGAGCCATCAAGGCCCTCCTGTTGATGGGCGCCGACCCCGTTCGCGATGTTCCCGAGGGTGCGCTTGCCTCCGCCGCACTGAGCGAGGCGGAGTTCATCGTTGCCGTCGATCTGTTCGTCACAGATTCCTCAGCCCTCGCCGATGTGATCCTTCCGGCTGCCGCCTTCACCGAGAAGGACGGCTCGGTCACCAACCTCGAAGGTCGGGTGCAGAAGGTCAATCAGGTCGTCGCACCCCCAGGACAAGCGCGGGCAGATTGGTCGATCCTCGACGACCTGGCCCGCCGGCTGGGCAAACCGCTCGGGTTCGGGTCGGTGGAGATCGTCGCCAAGGAAATGGCGGCGGCCGCTCCTGCCTATGCGGGCATCGAGTGGGATCACCTCGAGACCGAAGCTGGTGTCGTGGTGCCGACCGGGGATGCAAGACAGCCACTCCACTACGTGCCTGTTGCCGGTTGGCCCCCTGGTGGCGGGGAAGGCTCCATCGCCGAAGGCGGGGGTAGCGGGGCAACCGCGTTCGCTCTCCACTACGCCCGGACTCTCTACGACGATGGCGTATTGATGCGAAACGGTCTTTCGCTCCACAAACTTGCCCCGGGTGGCTTCGCAGCCATCACCTCCGGCGACGCCGGACGCCTCGGTGTTGCTGAAGGCGACATGGTGACGGTCAACGAAGTGCCCCTGCCGCTGCGCATCGACGACTCGCTGCTCGACGGGGTGGTGTACGTTCCGTTCAACCAGCCCGGCATTGCTCCGGTGGGTGACTCGCTGGAGGTCTGGGTTTTGCCGTTCACCCAAGCGGAGGGCATCAACGTCTCTCCCCCTCTTGGGGGGAGTGCCGGGGGACATGAAGGGTCCGACGGGGAGGGGGGCTCCTAGATGGACTTCTGGGACTACGCCATCATCGCCGTCCGGGTGATCCTCGCCTTTGCCATCCCGCTGGTGGCGGTCATCTTCCTGGTGTGGGGCGAACGCAAGATCAACGCCGACATGACCAACCGAATCGGCCCGGACCGGGCCGGTCCGTGGGGGATACTCCAGACGGTGGCGGACGGGTTGAAGCTCTTCTTCAAGGAACAGGTCACGCCTCGCAAGGTCGAGTTCATCATGTATGCGGCGGCTCCCGTCATCGCCCTCGTCCCTGCCTTCATGACCTTCCTCATCATCCCATGGGGCCAGGGATTCACCTTCGAGATCGGTGGAAAGGTACGCGAATTCGCCTTCGTCGGAGCCGACCTCAACGTAGGGGTCCTCTTCTTCCTCGCCATGTCCTCGGTGGCCGTCTACGCCGTCATCCTGGCCGGATGGTCCTCCGGTTCGAAGTATCCGCTGCTGGGTGGCGTCCGTGGAACGGCGCAGGCGATCTCCTATGAAGCCGCAATGGGACTCGCCATCGTCGCGGTGGTGTTGTTCGCATCCACGACCTCGAGCGAGGGTGGCACGTTGTCTCTCGTCGAACTCGTCGAGCGGCAGCGAGGGACCTGGGACGAAGTCGTTGCGCTCCCCGGCGGGCTTGCCTGGTTCGAGAACGTCCTGGGGTTGATCCCCCGGTGGAACATCCTGCCTCAGTTCATTGCTTTCGTAATCTTCATGATTGCTGCCGTCGCGGAGACCAATCGGGCTCCCTTCGACCTGGTCGAAGCGGAGCAGGAACTGGTCGGTGGGTTCCACACGGAGTACTCGGGGTTCCGCTTCGCGATGTTCTTCCTGGCCGAGTACACGAACATGTTCAACATGTCGGCGATGGCCGTTGTGCTGTTCTTCGGCGGATGGGACGGCCCGACCTTCGAGAGATGGCTGCCGGGCTTCTTCGTGACGATGCTGCCGCTGTTCTGGTTCCTGCTGAAGACGGCGGTTGTGTTGTTCGTCTACATCTGGATCAGGGCGACGTGGCCGCGGTTGCGGTACGACCAGTTGATGACGCTCGGTTGGAAGCGACTGATCCCGGCGGCGCTCGTCTGGCTCATCGCGTCCACAATCGTGGTCTCGATTCGCCAGTTCGGCTGGCCGTGGGCTTGAGAGGAGGTGACCGATGGGAATCCTGAATGACTTCGCCAAGGGCCTCAAGGTCACCTTGCGCCAGATCTGGGGCGAGCGGGTCACGGCTGAGTATCCGAAGGACATGCGTGAGAAGCCCCAGCGTTTTCACGGGCGGCACGTGCTGAACCGTTATCCGGACGGCATGGAGAAATGCATCGGCTGCGAACTGTGTGCAGGCGCCTGTCCCGCCCACTGCATCTACGTGCGCGGCGCCGACAACCCGATCGAGGCGCCCGTATCTCCCGGGGAGCGGTTCGGGTTCGTATACGAGATCAACATGCTCCGCTGCATCTTCTGCGCCTTATGCGTCGAAGCCTGCCCGACCGAGGCCATCACGATGACGCATCTGTTCGAGATGTCGACCACCAATCGTGAGGATGCCATCTACACCAAGCGGGAACTGCTGGTGGAACCCGACGGCACGCCCAACCACATGTTCCCGGACGATTCGCTCGCAGACGTCGAGGAACTCCGCAAAGCCGACGGCTGGATGCGCGCAGTTGCTCCAGGCGGTCGCGTCGCCTATGAAGGTCTCACGCCCTGGAGTGAATCAGCAGGAGTAGGTGTGCGCCCCGCCGAACCGGGCCAGGATCCTCTACGGCCGATCGCGGCCGACCTGCCAGATTTCCTGACGATTGAACCCGCCTCTCCCCGGTCGGTTGCAGAGGGCGCCGGGGGATCTGAAGAGCCCACCGGGGAGGAAGCCACGATCGTTTCCCCCGATGGGGAGAGATCCGACGGGCCCGAAAGGTCCGGCGGGGAGGACGCTGTGCCGGAGGAGGAGTCCTGATGGTCGAATTGGTCCTCTTTGTCATCCTGGGGGCAGTTGCCATCTTCGGCGCTCTGTCGGTCGTGTTCGCCAAGAACCCCGTCTACGGGGCTATGGGCCTGATGATGACGCTGTTTTCGCTGGCCGTCTTCTATGTGATGCACCTGGCTCACCTCGTGGCCGCCGTGCAGATCATCGTCTACGCGGGTGCTGTGATGACTCTGTTCCTGTTCGTCATCATGCTGATCGGCGTCGACCGGGATGAGGATACGAGCGAGAAACTGCCGATGCAGCGGCAACTAGTAGCCGGACTCGGCCTGGTCGTCGTTCTGATCGCAGGCGTTGCCGTCGTCGGGGGCCGGTTCGACTGGGTGCGACCGGCCACCTCCACAATCGAGGTAAACGGGACGGTGCAAGAGGCCGGCCTGGCGCTGTTCACCGACTGGATCTTGCCGTTTGAAGCGACCTCGCTGCTGTTGATCATCGCCGCCGCCGGAGCCATCGCGCTGGCCTACTACGGGCCGCGCCGCCGCGATCGAGAGGATGCGTGATGGAAGTCACTGCCGGCTGGTACATGTCGCTTGCAGCCCTGTTGTTCATCATCGGAGCAGGCGGCATGCTGATCAGGCGCAATGCGCTGATGATGTTCATGTCGATCGAGTTGATGCTGAACTCGGTCAACCTCACGTTCGTGGCAGCCGGGAAGGAACTCGGTTCCCTCGACGGGCAACTGGCCGTCTTCTTCGTGCTGGTCGTGGCCGCTGCCGAAGTCGTCGTAGGCCTGGCGATCATCGTCTCGGTGTTCCAGCACCGCTCGAGTGCGTCTGCCGATGAACTCTCGGATCTGAGGGGATAGCGATGGGTCGCCTAGCTCCGCTCACCAGTGCCGGATGCCAGTTATCAGGTACCGCTCTCTCGGCAGGTGCCGAATGACCGACTTCATCTGGCTCGTTCTTGCGCTGCCGGCCGCCGGAGCTGTGTTCCTGCATTTCTTTGGGAAGCGACTCGGTGAGCCTGCGGCCGGGTGGGTTGCTTCGCTATTAGTTTCCGCCGCGTTCGTGTATGCAGTGCTGGCTGCCGTGCCGTTCTTCCAGGGAACCGCCCACCCCGAATCGGTCGTGCTGTGGTCCTGGATGCCGGCGATCGGCGCCGAGTTCGCCATCCGGTGGGATCCGCTGTCATCCCTGATGACGCTGGTGGTCACAGGGGTCGGAGCGCTCATCCATTTCTACGCCATCGGCTACATGCACGGTGATCCGCGTTTCTCCCGATTCTTCACCTATATGAACCTGTTCGCCACCGGGATGCTCACCCTCGTTCTGGCAGACAACTTCGCGATGCTGTTCCTCGGTTGGGAAGCCGTTGGGCTCTGCTCGTATCTGTTGATCTCGTTCTGGTTCACCAAACCATCGGCGGCCGCAGCAGGTAAGAAGGCATTCATCGTCAACCGCATCGGTGACTTCGGCTTCATGATCGCTCTCATGATCATCCTCACGCAATTCGGGACGCTCTCGTTTGATGTCCTCGACGACCCGCACCTCGGGCTGACCACGGGTCTAGCCACTGCAGTCGGTCTCTTGATGCTGGTCGGAGCGGCCGGCAAATCGGCGCAGATTCCCCTTTATGTGTGGCTCCCTGATGCGATGGAAGGCCCGACCCCCGTTTCTGCACTCATCCACGCCGCCACGATGGTCACCGCCGGTGTGTACCTCGTGGCCCGCAACGCGGCGATCTACGAGATGGCACCGATCGCGGCTACGACCGTCGCCACGGTCGGCGCTCTGACCGCTTTGTGGGCGGCGACGATCGCCATCGCCCAGAAGGACATCAAGGCGGTCCTTGCCTATTCGACCGTGTCGCAACTCGGCTACATGTTCATCGGCGTCGGGAGCACTGCCTATGTAGCAGGCATGTTCCATTTCATGACGCACGCTTTTTTCAAGGCGTTGCTCTTCCTCGGTGCCGGATCCGTGATCCACGCCATGTCCGACGAACAGAACATGGACAAGATGGGCGGTCTCGCCAAGCACATGCCTGTGACCGCCACCACGATGGGCATCGCCACATTGGCGATCGCAGGTGTTCCGCCGCTGGCCGGCTTCTGGTCGAAAGATGAGATCCTCGGTTCGGCATTCAACCAGGGTGGCTGGATGGTGGTGCTGTGGGGGATCGGGCTCTTGACCGCCGGCATCACCGCTTTCTACATGACCCGTCAGTTCGTGATGGTGTTTTTGGGCAAGCCGCGGTGGGACGATGGAATCCATCCGCACGAGTCTCCGAAGACGATGACGGTTCCGCTGATGGCGCTGGCCGCGCTGACCGTTGGCGGCGGATTCCTCAACACTCCCTTCCGAACCGGTCTCGAGCGTTACCTCGAACCGAGTTTCGAAACGGTGGAAGGCGCCATCGGAATGGCCCATCCTGCCGAGGGGTCGACAGCCTGGATTCTGGCCGGGGTGGCCGTGCTGGCCGGATTGTTGGGGATCTACCTCGCCTACCGGCTCTACGCCGGTCCAGAAGAGCGGCGGGAGCGAGTGCTGCAGCGGTTCGCCCGCCCGATCTTCACCTGGGAGAACGCCTACTGGGTCGACCGGTTTTACGGCAAGACAATCGTGCTGCCCGGCAAGGCAGTCGCCGGGTGGGCTGCGTTCAAGTTCGATCTCGGCTTCATCGACGGGATCGTCAACGGTGTCGCCGGTGTGGTCAAGCGGTTCGGCGCGACCGTTCGACCACTGCAAACCGGGTTTGTTCGCAACTACGGTGTCATGCTCGCCGCCGGTTCGGTCGGCTTGCTCATCTGGTTCTTGAGTAGGGGTGGGCTGTGATGGTGCTCGCTTCGCTTGCACGTCGCGAGTCGCGAGTTGCGAGTCGCGAGTCCCGACCAGCTACTCGCGACCGGCGACCAAATGAAACGAGTCAAACCATCTCAAGAGGAGGGCGGGGCGCGTGACATTCCCCATCCTCGCCTCTCTCATCCTCACGCCGGTGGCCGCCGCGCTCGTAGTGGCACTGGTTCCCAATCGCCGATCGGAACTGCACTTACCGCTGGGCATCACGCTCTCGATGATCCCGCTTGCCCTGGCCGGGTGGCTGTTCTTCGCCTTCGAAAAGGGTGTCGCCGGCTATCAGTACACCCAGCAAGCCTGGTGGTACGAGCCGTGGGGGATGTCGTGGCATGTCGGCGTGGACGGCATTTCGTTGGCCCTGGTGGCGCTGACCGCACTGCTGGTACCGATCTCACTGGCCGCTTCCACCTCCATCGTCGACCGCACGAAGCTGTTCGTGGTCTTCATGCTGATATTGGAGGCGGGCCTGATCGGAGTGTTCCTGGCGCTCGACATGATCCTGTTCTTCTTGTTCTTCGAGGTAGTGCTGGTTCCGATGTACTTCATCATCGGCGTCTGGGGTGGCGAGAGACGCATCTATGCCGCCTACAAGTTCTTCTTGTACACCGCCCTCGGGTCTGCACTGATGCTGGCCGGGATCATCGCACTGGCTTTCTTCCATCGAGACCAAGCAGGGCTGCTGAGCTTCGACTACCAGGAACTGCTGAACCTCCAACTCAGCGACAACGCTCAGTTGTGGCTCTTCGGCGCGTTCGGCCTGGCGTTTGCCATCAAGGTGCCCATCTTCCCTCTGCATACGTGGCTTCCGGATGCCCACGTCGAAGCGCCGACCGCCGGCTCGGTCATGCTGGCCGGCGTCCTGCTGAAACTCGGCACCTACGGTTTCATCCGGTTCAATCTGGGGCTGTTTCCGCAAGCCACAGTCGACCTGGTACCCGTCATGGCAACACTGGCGGTCATCGGCATCCTGTACGGCGCCTATGTCGCCATCGTCCAGCCGGATCTGAAGAAACTGGTTGCGTATTCGTCGGTCAGCCACCTCGGCTTCATTGTGCTCGGCACGTTCGCGCTGACGCAGGCGGCCGTCGAGGGAGCCGTCATCCAAATGGTCAACCACGGCATCACCACCGGCGTTCTGTTCCTCATGGTCGGCATGATCTACGAGCGGCGCCACACCAAGAAGATTGCGGACTTCGGTGGGATCTGGCAGGTCGCCCCGTGGTTCTCGGGCGTCTTCCTCTTCACGGCGTTCGCCTCCATCGGACTGCCGGGCCTCAACGGCTTCGTGGGTGAGTTCATGGTGCTGATGGGCAGCTACTCGACGCTTCCCGTCGCCGCCATCCTCGGTGCCTTCGGGGTGGTCCTGGCCGCCATCTACTTGCTGTGGGCCTATGAACGGGTGTTTACCGGTCCGATCACGATCGAGGAAAACCGCGAGGTGGCGGATCTCAACGTCCGTGAGTTGAGCTTGCTGGCCCCGCTCGTTGCGCTCATGCTGGTCCTCGGGCTCTACCCGAACATCGTCCTGGACAGGGTGTCCCCGTCAGTCGAAGCAGTGCTCGACCGGATGGAAGCGACAACAACCTACGTGGTCCCCGAACCCGGACCGCTGTTCGACGTGCTGGGAGGAGGCCAGGGTGAGTGAGTTCTTCCCGATCATCGCGCAGATCGATTCGACCGCGTTCAACATCTCGTATCTGGCGATCGCGCCGGAGCTGATTCTGGCTGCGGGAGCGGCGCTCATTCTCATGATCGACGTGTTCTACAAGCCACGTTCGGCCGTTCATGCCGGTCTCGTGTTCTCAACGCTGATCCTGGCAACTGCCTCTGCGATTCTCCAATACGACCGCGTACAGGACGGCGCAACCACCCATTTCTCGGGAATGATCGTTGCAGACGAGTTCGCCGTGTTCGGCATGTTCATCCTGCTGGCAGTGACGGCTCTGGGCTTGCTCGTCGCCTGGCCGATGGTGGAGGAACTCGGGCGGCGCGGCTCCGAAACCGTGGCGCTGGTTCTGTTGTCGGCGGCCGGGTTCATGTTCATGGTGTCCGGTGCCCACCTGATGATGATATTCCTCGGGTTGGAGATCGGATCCATCTCGCTCTACATCCTGGCCGGGATCACTCGCGACAGCATTCGATCCGATGAAGCAGCCCTCAAGTACTTTCTGCTGGGATCGTTCGCCTCGGCGATCTTCGTCTACGGCGTTGCACTTGCCTACGCGGGGACCGGGGCCTTGTCGTTGAGCGGAATCGCCGAGCAGTTGCCCGCCACCGCGGTCGTGCTGAGGCCCGGTGTGGTGCTGGCCGCGATCGCGCTGATCATTACGGGGCTGCTTTTCAAGGTGACCGCCGCCCCGTTCCATGCTTGGGCGCCGGACGTCTATCAAGGTTCACCGGCCGGAATCGTCGGTTACATGGCGACTGCTGCCAAGGTTGCCGGTTTCGGCGCATTGGTGAGAATCCTGTATGTGAGCTTCGGGTCGTTCTCCGATGACTGGGGTCCGGCCCTTGCGGCGGTGGCCGCTGTGTCGATCGTGCTCGGCACGGTGATGGCGATCATGCAGACGGATATGCGCCGCCTGCTGGCCTACTCGGGTGTCGCCCATGCCGGATTCATCATCACCGGCATTGTGGGCGGAAATCTCCAGGCCGTCTGGTTCTATCTGGCTGTGTATGTGATCCAGCTGATTGCCGCCTTCGCCGTGGTGTCGGTGATGGCGGGACCGACCGGGTCCGTGTCTCCACTGGAAGACTACAAGGGCCTCGGCAGACGCTCGCCCTATCTGGCTGGTGCGCTGACGGTCATGCTGCTGGCGCTGTCCGGGATGCCGGCGACGTCCGGTTTCATCGGCAAACTCGGTGTCTTCACTTCGGCCTGGAGCGGCGGCTACGAGTGGTTGGTCATCACTGCGCTCGTGGCGTCGGTGGCTGGTTTTTTCTTCTACATCCGGATCATGGTGCTCATGTACATGGAGGAGCCGGTCCTCGCCGAGGCGCCGGGCGCCGAAGTGGCGAAGCCGGTAGTTTCCCCGAACGTCGAGGTGGCTCTTGCCATCGCCATCGCCATCACCCTCTTCTTTGGTATATACCCGACCCCGCTGCTCAACTTCCTCGGATAGGCAGGAAGTCCTCCCGGCGGTTGGTGCCGACCGGGTGCCGAGCTAGGCGGCCAGATTCCAGCCGGTTTCGAGTCGGTAGAGGTACCGATCGGTCAAGTGGTTCAACACCCGGCGGGCCGAACGAAAACGGGCGGCAACGTCGCCGATCACCGGGAGCGAACCGTCATCCAGCGCGGCGGCGCTGTACCAATCGGAACCCAGCGACTCCATGGCCTCCAGACCGTACGACATGACGCTTCGATCGCACAGCGCCAGCATTTCGTCTGAGGTCTTGCCGACGGTTCGCCCGAGTTGGACGGCTTCGACCGGTCGCAGCGGGTTGGTGCCGGTGTGGTCGGGAAAGACACCCGTCAGGAAGAGGCTCAGATCACCGAGGCGGCGCAACAGGATCGCCCGGTCGTTGGGGAGCGCCTCCTCGAGCCAGAGGGCCATACCCAGCAAATCGAAGGGACCGGCAGGTACCGGTGGGGATTCGGGTAGCGCGAACGATGACAGCAGCGCAGCGAGAAAGGAAGTCCGCCCCGGGTCCTCGACGAATTCGAGCAGCGGCGCAACGTCGAATATCGGCATCCTCGATCCCGGCCCGATCCATTCGTCGACGTAGGTCGCCTCACGAAGATCTTCGGCCGTCTTGTGGATCAGAACCGAGAAGAGCAGGAATGGCGAAACGACATCGGCCGGATGAGCATGACGGTCGAGGATCTTCTCGAACACTTCCGGACGGGCCAACAGATCGCGGATCTGCCAGGGCCGGCGACGCAGCTCGGCGGTGAGGTCGCCGGGATTCGTTCCGACGATCGCGGCAAGCGTTCCCAGGTCTCGCTCGGTCAGGTCATCCAGATATGAGGTCATTGTCGACTCCGGTCCGTGTTGCCGGCGGGTTGGTGCTGACTTCCTCTCAATTCGACAAGCTACGCGTTGTCTATCGGCATCGAAGGGGCACGCGTTGAATGGTTGTTGCGCGGAGCGGCGAGCAGGTTCCGTTCCTTGGGAACCTGAAGGTGGGCCACCGTGTCTCGAGGGATCCGCCAACTGGGGGTGCCCACTAGCCTCGGCTCGTGCAAACCACGCGATGGATCATCTCCATTCTCCTCACGGGGTTCTTTCTGACCGGGTCGGCGGCGCCGGCGCTGGCCGCCGATCGAGCTACCGCCGACTTCGTCGTGGTCGGTGTCGATGAGGTCATCGAGGAAGATCTCTACGCGGTCGGCAACTCGGTCGACGTGCGAGGCACGATCGACGGCGACCTCATCGCCTTCTCGGGCAGCGAGGTTCGCATCGGAGGCGTCGTCACCGGCGACGTCATCGCAGTGACCGGCCGGGTCGTCATCGACGGGACGGTCGAGGGCTCGGTGCGGGCTACCGCCGGCTCTGTCTTTGTCGGCGGGGAAGTGAAGCGCGATGTCGTCGTCGTGGCAGGTCAGACAGAAGTGACGGGACAGGTTGGCCGGGATCTGCTCGTTTGGGGTTGGTCCCTCAACCTCGCCGGGGCGGTGGAAGGCGTTGTGTTGGGGCAGACGGTTGGGGCAACTCGGATCTCGGGCGACGTCGGGAAGAACGTCGAGATGACCGTGGGAAGCCTCGAAGTCATGGCGGGAGCGTCGGTGGTCGGTGACATAGGCTACCGGTCGCCGGACCCGGCGAGTATCGATGACACCGCTGAAGTAGGCGGCCAATTCATCCAACGCAAGCCGACCAGGCAGAACGTCCGGCTACGTGCCGTGGCGCTGGTCGGGGCGATTGTCAGTGTGCTCATCTTCGTCGTCGGTGGCTTGGGGCTGTTCTGGCTGGCTCCTCGCTCGCTCGAGCACGCGGTCGGGTCGGTACGATCCAGCACGGTGGCCGCCACCGTGACCGGAATCCTGCTCTTGCCGGTACCGGTGTTGATTCCCGCCGTCGTCGCAACGATCGCGGCAACCGCTCAACCCGACGTCGCTTTTCCTTTGGCGCTTGCTCTGGTACCTGTCGCCGTCGGTGTCGCCTGTCTTTTCGCCCTCGCCTCGGTGGCGGCCCCGGTGCCGGTTCTGACCGCAGTTGGCCGGTTGATTGCTCCGAACCGGAGTGCCTTCTTCGGGTTTCTCCTGGGTGCCGGCATCTTCTTCGTCGCCATGCTCATGCCCGTGGTTCGGTGGATCGTGTTCTCGGGGGTCGTTGTCGTCGGTCTCGGCTCTTGGGTAATGGGAGCGATGCAGGCGCGCGGGAGCAGCGATTGGGAGATACCCGTAGTTATTGACGAATAGAATCATATAACGATAATCTGAGGTCTCCACAGAGCACCGGGAGCGCATGTGGGCGACCTCCGACTGATCAATCAAACCGGGCTGCACCGGGTGGCGTCGCAATTGGACGGCGCCGCCGGCGAACTGCAAACCAGCGACCGTCGGCTGATGGCGGCTACTGAAGCGGTTGCGGCGGCGGCCGGTTTCGCGGCAACGCTGCGCTGTGTTGCTGCCGCGCTCGAGGCGGCGGCCGGGGACCTGCGACGACGCCGCCTCGAGGACCCACCAACGGGGCTCTTCTTTATAGATCCATCGGTCCAGATTGATCAGCGGCCGATCGGGCTGGCCGCCTTCGAAGGCTCCTCAGAGAGCTGGGGCGTAGATTCCCTCGATGACCGCCGTGGATGGTTGCGAGATTCCGTGATGCGAGGGGAGTGGAGTGGCCAGGTGGCCGTTCGACAGACGGACATCCATGGGCCGCTCGGAACGTTCTCAGCGTCGGCATTGACTGCGGAGAGCCAGGCGGAGGTGTGGGTCGGTTTCGACGATTGGGGTCTTGAGCTCGCTGGTGGAGCCGGGGTCGCACTCCAGCTCGCGCAGGTCGAGTACGGCCTCGACACGTCGTATGTCGACGTATCGAGCGAGGCATTCGTCGGCGGCGAAGCGTCGGCTTTCGGCGACCTCGACATGGCGTTCGTCGATGGTGACGCCGGTTTCGAGGGTGGAGTGGACGCCTTCGTCGGGATGGCTGCGGCGGCAGAGGTCGGTGTTGGAACCGATGCGGCCCGGCTGGTGGCCGGCGGAGAGGTAGGTATCGGCTTCGGGGTCGATGCAGACCTGGCGGTTGGGTACGACGATGGCGTTGCCAACTTCGATTTCGGCGCGTCGGCGTTCCTGGGTCTCGGCGGTGGGTTCGACATGAGCTTCGACCTCGATCTAGGCGCCATCGGCAGGGCCACGGTCGACGTGATCGAGGGAGCTACCACCTGGCTCGGGTCACTGTGGCCATGATCACGTATGCCGGCAACGGATTCAGAATGGCCGTGCCGTGTAGGTGGTCGCGGTTGGCAACGGATCAGCACCTCGCCGTCTTTCTCGGCAGTGCCGTCGACGGCGTCCGGCCTTCGATGACCATCAGCCGCTACCGGGGGTCGGCCATCGATGCCGCCCGGAGAGCCCGAGAAGACCACGCCGATCGATTCGAAGGTCATGAGGTTCTCCACGAATCGGCAGGACGTGACTCTTTCTACCGGCGCTATGCGTGGGCGGGTCGGGACGGACTCCGTATCATCCAACACCAATTGTTCGCAGCCGGACTCGTGCTCACTTGTTCTCGGGTCGATTCTGCGTCGACGGCGAGCGACGAGAGGGTGTTCGTGGCTGCCATCCGGAGCCTCCGGGTCCAGAGCGGCCAAAGGACGAACTCAGAGTGAGAAAGACTTCGACCCCGGGTAGCGCTTCCAACGCGCATCGGCGAGAAGCGGAATCGTAGGGATCCCCGGTCGTGGTCAGCCGGCTTCTTCGGCCAGCCTGGCGATGGCGACCACTCCGCCGGCGAGATTGGCTGCCCGGAAGCCGTTGGTTTCGAGCCAGGTGGCGGCATGCTGAGAACGGTTGCCGGTGCGGCACACCACCAGGATCGGGGTATCGGGAGACAGTTGATCGAGAGATGAGGGAAGTTCGCCCATGCTGATGAGTTTGGCGTTCGGTAAAACGCCGGTCTGCGCCCACTCGAAAGGCTCGCGAATGTCGAGCAGCAAGGCATCATGCTCCTCGACCCATTGTTTCCAGGCGCCGGCACCCACCTGCTCGATGTTCATGTCCCCTCCGGCGACTCAACGAATGTCAGAGAAGTGTATCGAGCTTCCCGGCTATCTCGCTGGCTGGGGATACGGTACCCTACAGGGTACAGGTATCACCGAAAGGCGTATATGCAGTTCGAGTCCAACACCGTAGAAGAGTCGATCCGGCGTCTCAAACGGATCGAGGGCCAGATCGGTGGCGTCATCCGCATGATGGAAGACAACCGCGAATGTCGCGAGGTCTTCCAACAGGTGGCGGCCGCTACGAAGGCGCTCGAGCGGGTTGGCTTCAAGCTCCTGGCCTCGCAACTCCGCGAGTGCGTCGTCGACGAGGAGAGCGCCGCCAGGGAGGGGTACAGCCCTCAGGAATTGGAACGTCTCTTCATGAGTCTCTCCTAGGTTGCGCTAGCGTCCCTATCTCATGCTGAGGGATACCCGGGAACGGGCGCTCAAAGATCTACGCATTTCGGTAACCGACCGATGTAACTTCCGGTGCCGGTACTGCATGCCGAAGGAGATCTTCTCGCGCGAGTACGAGTTTCTCGAGAGGGAACTCCTGCTGTCATTCGAAGAGATCACCCGCCTCGTCAACATCTCCGTTGGACTCGGCGTCGAGAAAGTGCGGATAACGGGTGGCGAGCCGCTCCTCCGCAAGGATCTCGAGCACCTGATCGAGCAGATGTCAGCCCTCGACGGGCTGCGCGATGTCACATTGACAACAAACGGCGTGCTGCTGGCACGAAAAGCCGCCGTTCTGGCGAAGGCCGGTCTGCGGCGGGTCACGGTGAGTCTCGACTCGCTGGACGACGAGGTGTTCATGAAGATGAACGACGTCGGATTTCCTGTGGCGAAGGTCCTTGACGGCATCGAGGCGGCGGCGAAGGCCGGACTGACCCCCGTCAAGGTCAACATGGTGGTCAAGCGCGGTGTCAACGACGAGTCGATCGTCGACATGGCCGGCCATTTCCGTGGGACCGGCCACATCGTGCGGTTCATCGAATACATGGATGTGGGCACCACGAACGGGTGGCGCCTCGATGACGTCGTTCCCGCCGTAGAGATCCTCGAGCGGATCGGCAAACGATTCCCGATTGAACCGCTCGGCGCCAACTACCCGGGGGAAGTGGCGAGAAGATGGCGGTACGCGGATGGGGAAGGAGAGATCGGGGTGATCACGTCGGTGACCAATCCCTTCTGTTCAACCTGCACGAGGGCGCGTATCTCAGCAGACGGCCGGCTGTACACGTGTCTCTTTGCCGCCTGGGGTCGTGACCTGCGCGGTCTGCTTCGCTCGGGAGTCACCGACGAGGAGATCAAGGCGGTCCTCCTTGATGTTTGGACGAAGCGCGACGACAACTATTCAGAACGCCGCTCGTCGGCGACGACGGGTCTCGGCAAGGTCGAGATGAGCTACATCGGCGGGTAGGAAGAGGTTCTAGGTTCTAGGTCCTGGGTCCTGATCCTGCGTGAGGTTGCCTACCGCTCACTGCGTAATGCTGAATCCGCTGCTGTACCAGGCCTGAATTCCGCCATCGAGGTCGTAGACGTCGATGAATCCGAGCTGGCGCATAGTCCCCATCGCCGTTCCCGAACGATTCCCGGAGTTGCAGTAGACAAAGTAGGTCTTGTCCTTGTCGAGCTGATCGAGTTGATCGGCGAAGTTCGACTCGTAGAAGTCGATGTTGACCGACTCCGCGATGTGACCGGCGTTGAATTCTTCCGGGGTCCGGATGTCGAGGATGACGAAGTCCCCGGAGGCGGCATTGTCGGTCACCAACTGGTTGGCGTCGGCCGCATTGATCAGCTGAATCGACTGCGTTACTGGTGCCTCGACGGTGGCCGATCCGGAGCCGCACGCTCCGAGCAGGACAACGGCAGAAAGGCCGGCGGCAATGATTCGGGTCTTCATGTAGTCACCTCGTATGTTCAAATGAGAAGCGGCTCCAGCGTAGGAGCCGCCGTCTATCGACCTGGTGTCCGCGGCGCCGGCCTGCATCCGGAGAGGGGAGAAGTCGGGGGGACTTCAATGGGCCGGAATCGGGGAGAAACCAGCCGGCACCTGTCGGACACCAACCACACCATACCATACAGGGTGGGGTATCTGGACCTCCATACATTTTCTCGGCAATACTATGTATCGTTATTCGACTATTGCATTGCTGAGAAACCGGGAGTTCAGTAGTAGAGCCAAACGAGTGTGTCCGCTCTCGGCCAGATGAGATCGCGAACCGCCGAGTAGTTCACATCTACAACCCATCCGTCGGTGCTGAGCGCCGCTTCGACCCGACGGCGCAACACCTCAGGATCCGCCTCGGTCCAGCCCGGTTCCCAGTGCAGGGAGTCGAGTTCGACGTGCGGCACGCCCAACATGGCGGCCAGCCGGCCTGAGAGGTGGTCTTCCCGGAGCCGCTCGTTCCAACCACCGCGACGCGCTGCACGACGACCCTCGTCACTCGGCCGATGCGGCGGCTTCGACGATCAAGTCCCATGCGCGGCGGACGTGCCGGTCTTCTGTATAGGTCTGGCCGATGGCCATTCGCAGGGTCAGCTTGCCGTCGAGCTTGGTGTGTGTGAAGAATGCCTCGCCCGACGCATTGACCGTGTCCATGATGTGCTGGTTCACGGCCTCACCGCCACGATGGCGGAAGCAGACCAGGTTGACCGGCACCGGGGCCGCTAGGTCGAAGTCGGGATGCTGGCGGACCCGGTCGGCGAGCTCCTTCGCCATCCGCAAATGCCCGGCCACATGGTGCCGGAGTCCCTCCACTCCGTAGTGTCGTACCACGAACCACAGCTTCAGTGCCCGGAAACGGCGGCCGAGTCCGATCTGCCAATCGCGGTAGTCGATCACTTCGCCCGACTCTGTTGCCTCGTTACGCAGGTATTCGGGAAGCACCGAGAGCGTGTTGATCAAAGCCGACCGGTCGGTCACGTAGAGAGCAGAGAAATCCAGATTGGTGAACAACCACTTGTGCGGATTGACGACGTAGCTGTCTGCCAGTTCGAGACCTTCGTGGAGCCACCGCATGTCCGGCAGCACCGTGGCCGATCCGGCCAATGCAGCATCGACGTGAAACCAGGCGCCGTGCCTCCTGGCGATCTCTCCAATCCGTTGCACAGGATCGATGGCCGTCGACGATGTCGTTCCTACGGTGGCGATCACCACGGCCGGCGTCTTTCCGGCCGCCACATCCTCCAGCATCAGCCGTTCGAGATGTTCGGGCTGCATGGCATAGTTCGCGTCGACATCGACGAGACCCAGGTTGGCCGATCCGATGCCCGCAATGCGGACAGCCTTCTCAACCGAAGAGTGAGCCTGGGTCGACGTGTAGGCGGTGAGGTGGCCAAGGTCGCCTGTTTTGTTGGTCGTGAACCCGGTCGCCCGTTCGCGTGCGGCAAGCGTGGCTACCAGCGTCGACGAAGAGGCGGTGTCCTGGATCACCCCGCCCCCCCGCCCGGTCGACAGGAAGGCGTCCGGTAACCCGAGCAGCTCCACCAGCCAGTCCAGGACAAGGGTCTCTAGCTCGGTGGCGGCCGGGCTGGTCGCCCACAGCATCCCTTGGGTTCCGAGGCCGGCCGAGATCAGCTCTCCGAGAATGGACGGGGCGGACGCGTTCCCGTTGAAGTACGCGAAGAAGTTCGGCGACTGCCAGTGGGTGATGCCCGGCATGATTATTGCGTCGAGATCGTTCATAATTGCCTCGAACGATTCACCGGAGTCAGGCGGGTGAGCGGGAAGCCGGGCACGAATGCCGCCAGGTTGGACTTGCGACAGCACCGGGTAGTTCTCGACGTCCTCGAGGTAGCGGGCCACCCATTCAATGGCGGTGTGACCGGCCGCCCGGAACTCATTAGGCGTCATGTGGAAACTCTTGCGCATGAACGGCACGTTACCCACATCCCGTTTTCGCGCGGGAATCCCACCCTATAGGGGCAGATCCCCGCGCGAGAACGGGTCAATCCTCGTAGTACTCGGAGCCGAGGTGGGTGATCAATTCCTCGCCCATCCAATGGCGGAGCGTGTTCTTCAGCTTGATTTGCTGAATGAACAAGTCGTGCTCCGGATAGAGGCCTTCCGCCACCTGGGGGCTCTTGTAGTAGAAGCTGAGCCACTCCTGGATTCCCGCCTTGCCTGCTCTCCGGGCCAGGTCCATATAGAGCGCCAGGTCGAGCACCAGGGGAGCGGCGAGGATCGAGTCCCGGCACAGGAAGTTCACCTTGATCTGCATGGGATAACCCATCCACCCGAAGATGTCGATGTTGTCCCAGCCCTCTTTGTTGTCTCCGCGGGGCGGGTAGTAGTTGATGCGGACCTTGTGGTAGAGGTCGCCGTAGAGATCCGGGTACTGGTCGGGTTGGAAGATGTGCTCGAGAGCGCCCAGCTTGGAGACTTCCTTGCTGCGGAAGCTGCCGGGGTCGTCGAGGACCTCCCCGTCGCGGTTGCCGAGGATATTGGTAGAGAACCAGCCGTCCACACCGAGCATCCGCGCCTTGAGGCCCGGCGCCAGGATCGTCTTGATCAGGGTCTGGCCGGTCTTGTAGTCCTTGCCGCTCACCGGCAATCCTTCGCGCACCGCCAGTTCCAGAAGAGCCGGTGTGTCGACGGTGATGTTCGGCGCTCCGTTGGCGTACGGCACACCCATCGAGAGGGCTGCATACGCGTAGATCTGACTTGGGGCGATCTCCGGATCGTTCGTTTTCAAACCGTGTTCGAACGCTTCGAGGCTCTGATGAACGGCCCCGGGCTCGCGGTAGACCTCGGTGCTCCCGCACCACACCATCACCAACCGGTCGCAGGCGTTGTCGATGCGGAACCGGTCGATGTCGTCCATCAACTGCCGGGCCAGGTCCAGCTTGGTCTCGCCCTGCTTGACGTGCGTGCCGTCGAGCAAGCGCACGTACTCCTTGTCGAAGACGGCGGTCATCGGCTCGATGGCTTCGAGCTCGGCTCTGATCGGTTCGAGTTGACGGTCGTCCAGCACTCCGGCAGTGAGCGCCGCTCGATAGGCGTTCTCGGGGATCGGGTCCCAGCCGCCGAATACCAGGTCGTCGAGACCGGCCAACGGGACGAAGTCCTTGATCAGCGGGTTGCGTTGCTCGGTGCGCTTGCCGAGCCGGATGCGTCCCGATTGCGTGAGCGAGCCGTGCAGTTGGGTGAGCCCTTTGCGGCCGGCCAACACTCCGGCGATGAAGGTGGTGGCCACCGCGCCCATTCCGGGGAGAAGGACGCCGAGCTTGCCATCGGCCGGCTTGATTTCGAGTGGTGCGCTCATGACGAGTGGATCCCTTGGGTTGAGATGGTCCCGTCAGCATATGGGTCAACCTGATCAGCAGACAAGTCAATGAAACCATTCAGACACATAAGCGACTCCTATATAATAACTAGATGGACGTCACCGCTCCTGAACTCAGCATTCAGCTCCGCCAGCTCGCCTATCTGGCCGAAGTCGCTCGAGGTAGCAACTGGACCGATGCCGCCGATCGGCTCGGCATCAGTCAGCCGGCACTGTCCCAGTCCATGCACGAGCTGGAACGCCGGCTCGGGACCCGGCTGTTCGAGGCAGTTGGGCGGCGGCGGGTGCTCACCGCCGAAGGCAGACAGGCAGTGGCGTATGCCCGTGATGTTCTGAATACCACCGGGGATCTGCGTTCAGAACTTCACGCCACGGGAACGACGTTGCATGGTCGGCTCCGGGTCGGCATGATCGATGCCGCCAGCCTCTACGTGCTCCCCGATGCCATCCATGCATTCCGGAGCAGACATCCGGACGTGGACCTCGAGCTCACTGTTGCCCCCTCGACTCCGCTGCTCGATGGCCTGCGCATTCTCGAGCACGATGTTGTCTTCGTCACCGGGCCGGTGGATGAAGGGGGGCTCAGTTCAGAGGTGATCCGCCAGGAGCCGCTCTATCTCTACGGACCGGATGACGGCGATCCAGCCACGGGCGATTGGGTGATGTATCCAAGGACCAGCCGGACCAGGGGCGTCATCGACCGCTTCTTCGCCGACGTCGGGTGGACGCCGCACATCATTCTCGAGAGCGCTAATCCGGCAGTGCTCACACAGATGGTCGGACTAGGTTTCGGATGGGCCGTGCTCCCCGAGGCTGTGGCTGAAGGGGGTGTCACTCCCCTCGAGAAATCCCGGCCCGAACCGGTCGCCCGGCGCTTGCTGGCCGCCGTCTGGCGAGCATCCGCCGCCGGCAACCCTCGCCTGGCGGCCTTCCTGGCGATCGCGACGGGAGCGTGAGGGCAGGGGCGAGGTCGGTCAACCCGTATTCCGGATGAGCCCGAGGATCAAACCGTCGGTCAGTGCCTCCCAGGAAGCTTCGATGACGTTCTCGTGGACTCCGATTGTTCCCCACGATGTTGTGTGATCGGATGTCTCCAGGAGGACGCGCACCGACGCCTCGGTGCCGTCTGATGAGTCGAGCACCCGGACTCGGTAGTCCGTAAGCCGCAAGTCGGATACCTGAGGAAACCGTTCTCGCAGTGCGCTGCGGAGGGCCTGATCGAGCGCATGCACGGGCCCAACGCCCTCGCCGGTCGTGACGACCCGCTCACCATCCACGATCACCTTGACGGTGGCTTCCGCCACCACCTCTTCGTCGGCCCTTCGCTCGGTGAACACCCGGAATGACTCCAGTTCGAAGTACTTCTGCTCCCACCCGGCCAGTTTTCTCACCAGCAGTTCGAACGATCCGTCGGCCGCCTCGTAGTGGTAGCCCTGATGTTCTCGTTCCTTGACGACTTCGATCACCCGTCCA
The DNA here is from genome assembly GCA_024641245.1 of Actinomycetes bacterium. Classification (GTDB taxonomy): domain Bacteria; phylum Actinomycetota; class Acidimicrobiia; order Spongiisociales; family JAHEDJ01; genus JAHEDJ01. The sequence goes on along the minus strand of JAHEDK010000024.1, from coordinate 2,696 downwards.
GCGAGCTCATCGTCCATGTCGAGGCCGAGTTCGGCTGCCTTCGAGGCGATCGAGGCCCTGCCGGCCAGTTCGGAGACGACCATGCGACTGGCATTGCCCACCAAAGAAGGGTTGGTGTGCTCGTAGGCATCGGGCCGCCGGGCGAGTGCCGACGTGTGAAGTCCCGCTTTGTGAGTGAACGCCGAAGTCCCGACGTACGGACGGTGGGGGTCGAGGGTGATGTTGACCACCTCGGCGACGTGATGAGAAATCGGACCGAGCATTTCGAGGCGACCCTCCGGCAAGACCGCCATCCCTTCTTTGAGAATCAGATCAGGGATGAGCGTCGACAGGTCGGTGTTGCCGGTCCGTTCTCCGTATCCGTTGATGCAGCCCTGCACTTGCCTGACCCCTGCCCGGACTGCTGCCAGCGACGACGCCACTGCCGTGCCGGCATCGTTGTGGAAGTGGACGCCGAGCTGGGCGTCCGGGAAAACCTGCTGCACGGCTGCAACGGTCTCGAGGATCTCGTGAGGGAGTGTGCCCCCGTTCGTATCGCACAGCACCAGTCGCTCGGCTCCAGCGTCGAGTGCCACTCGGAGCGTCGTGAGGGCGAAATCCGGGTTGCCGTGAAACCCGTCGAAGAAGTGTTCGGCGTCGAAGAACACCCGGCGATCGTGGCCGCGCAGGAAGGCGACCGACTCTGCCACCATCCGGGCGCCTTCTTCGAGGTCGGTCCGGAGGGCCTCTCGTACGTGGTAGTCCCACGACTTGCCGACGATGCAGATGGCTTGAGTGTCGGCAGCGAGCAGGGCGCCCAGCTGAGCGTCGTCTTCAACCGAGCCGCGCGGACGTCGGGTCGACCCGAAGGCTACGAGGGTCGCGTTTGCGAAGTTGAGTTCCGAACGGGCGCGTTGGAAAAACTCGTCGTCCTTAGGGTTGGCGCCGGGCCATCCGCCTTCGACGTAGTGCACGCCGAGGTCGTCGAGCAGGCCGGCAATGCGCAGCTTGTCTCCGACGGTCAGTGAAATGCCCTCTTGCTGTGAGCCGTCCCGCAGCGTTGTGTCGTAGATTTCGAGTGTCATGTTGGCTCCCAAATGAAAAACCCCTCGCGCTGGGCGAAGGGTTGGGGGCGCATACCGATAAGTGGGTATGCGCTCAGTCGATAATGATGAAGGTGGCGTTCGCGGACATGTGCGGGGAAGTATGACTGATGCCCGACGTGGAGTCAATGCAACAGGGGCTTGGTCAGACAGGGTGGGCGCCCTCCTGAGCGATCGTGTGTCGCGGCGTGACGTCTGTGCTGTCGGTTTTCATGAGGCTGGATAGATGGTGTGGGTCCCGCGAGGTCATGCCCATTACGAGCTGAGTATCTGACGCTTGGCTGTTTGGTGGTGACCGTCGGTTGATTCGGTTAGGCTCGGGGCGTCGATTGAAGGGTGGCTAGGGTTCCGTCTGCCTGCCGGGCAGGGTCTGGTCCGAGCGTCACAGAAGGCCCAAGTAGGGCTCGCACCTCACAGGACAAAAGCCTCGAGGGGAGATATCGGCACCGCGCAGCGTGTGCCGATACGAGAGGCAGAACAATGTCCAGTGACCGTCACCCATCACATGCGGCCGCCATCGCGATCGCCCTGCTCGTTACCTTCCTGTGGAGTTCGTCGTGGATTCTCATCCGTTGGGGCCTTGACGACGAAGCGTTACGGCCGATCACATTCGCGGCCCTCCGCTACGGTTTGGCGGCCCTTCTGTTGGTTGGATGGGTGCTGGCGCGGCGACCCCATCGGGACGCGCTCGCACAGCTGGACCGATCTCTGCTGGCACGGGTGGTGGTGCTCGGTGTTGTGTTCTATGCACTGACCCAAGGCGCCCAGTTCGTGGCCATAGACAACCAACCTGCCGCCACGACCAGCCTCGTGCTGGCCTGGACACCGCTGCTGGTGGCCGGACTCGCCACCCGATCCCTGAAGGAATCTCCGTCGGGTCGCCAGTTGATCGGGGCGGTACTGGTCGCCATCGGGGCATGGCTCTACTTCGCAGGCAACCTCGGTGCCACCACGATCGGGATGGCGGCCGCGCTGGTCGGGCTCGGTGCCGGCGCGGCCGGTGCACTGTTGGGTCGGCATGTCAACCGCCCGGCTGACGTGTCACCGGTGATCATCACTGCACTCAGCATGGCCGTCGGTGCCGCCATCCTGGTCACTGTAGGTCTCGTTGCGGAGGGCCTGCCGGACGTGTCCATCCGGGCGTGGCTCATCATCGCCTGGCTGGCAGTGATCAACACGGCGCTGGCGTTCACCTGGTGGAACCTTTCACTTCGGCGACTCTCCGCCGTCGAATCAGCTGGCATCAACAACACGATGCTCATCCAAATCGCCGCGCTGGCGTGGATCTTCCTCGATGAACAACCAGGAACCCCCGAACTCGGAGGGATTCTCCTCGTGTCAATCGGCGTGTTCCTCACCCAAACCACCATCCTCAAACCGAGCAGATCGCCCCGATACGCGCCATGACACCCGTTTCCGACAATGCACCCGATTGACCAGCACGAGACGCGCCGCCGCTCGAGGTTGCCGGTTTAGGGCAGGGTTTGGGACTTATGACCCTTCTGCGACTTGGTGCGGTCAAGAGATGATGGCCTGAATTCGAACGGAGGCGATTGTGGGTAGTGGAGAACAGGCCGACTCGGGTCTGGTGAACCCGAAGGTGAACATACGGAT
>JAHEDK010000002.1:102956-231876 GCA_024641245.1 Actinomycetes bacterium | reverse complement strand
GAATGACATCGCCGGCGTGAATTTCGTGCATCCGCTCGAGATCGGCGACATCTGGGAGACGGTGAAGTGCACGCAGTGCCACACCCGGGAGTCCGGCTACTAGACAAGCTCCCTCCCAGGTCCCCCTCGCGTCTTTCCCCCAGGGTGGTGGGGGAGATGTCGAGTATTCGATCGATTTGGATAGGCTCGGTGGTTGATCACGGACCGGTTTATCCACGTCGATAAACAGAGGTGGAAGGCGTCGGCAGTGGGGCGCCCTCCCCCTCACTCGCTTTGCTCATATCGGGACTCCCCCACTGCCGTGAGGGGAGAACGCCGAGGGGCGCGAAGCCCAACTCTACGGCGCGCCGGCCCCGATCCACTCTTTGATCGTTGCCAGCTCGTCGGTAGTGAACGCACCCGGATGGTCCCCGGCCTCCTGGACGGTGATGAGCATGCTCCCATCGACGTCGCCGGGAACAATGGCATCGCCGCTGGCCAGCGCATTCGACAGCGAGGACAGGTCTACTCCACCGAGGGCCACAGTGTCGGAGTGGCAGGCACCGCAGCGCAACGTGACCGTGGCTCCCACTCCACCGTCCCAGCTCAGTGCTGCGGTCGGTGTTTCTCCATCTCCGGCGGCGCCGGAGTCGATCCACGCAGTGACCAGGGCTAGATCTCCGGCACTCAATTGGCCGGGATGACCTCCGGCCTCCTGGACGGTCACGAGGGAACTGGCGGCCGCGTCGCCGGTGACGACTACTCCCTCGGAACCCAGCGCCCCCTCGTACGACGAAAGGTCGAGCCCGCCCATGGAGTTCGAGGCCGAATGGCACGTACCGCAGCTATCGGCCAGAACGGGCCCAACCGTGGCCCATGTGACTTCACCCTGCGGCACCGTCGTCTCGGTGGGGAGGGTGGTGTCGGGGATGACGATGGTCGGGAGCGGATTGTCACCAGAAAGCGCCGGGCCGCTCTGCTGTTCAGGAGGCAGTGGCTTGTATGCCACCACGTTTTCGATGGGCTCGATGGTGGCGATCGACGTATCCTCGAAGCTCACGAACCAGTAGATGCCGGCCATCATGAGGACCGCCACAACACCGAAGGCGGGAAGGAACTTGCGCCGCCGCTCCACAATCTCGGCTTGTGTCGCCTGCGGACCGGTCTTGCCCGCCTCCATCGCCTCGAGTTCGAGGCCATGTTCTTCGATCATCTCTGCCCGGCTGATGTAGCCGGTGAAGATGCTCTTGTTGAAATGCTTGATGTGCACGTGGTAGATGTGCCAGACGAGGATGGCCAGCACAGCCAGGATCGCTTCTCCACCGTGTGCCGCTTTGGCGGCCGGGATGAAATCACCGGGGAGGAACTTGGCGGTGGAAATCGGGTTCCACAGCATATAGCCGGTGGCGATCATCAAGACGGTGCCCCAGACGAACGACCAGTACTCGACCTTCTCCGCGAACGTGAATCGACCTTGTTTCACAGGTTCGTGACGCCGTCCCGCCAGCACCGCGATCGATTCCTTGATGGCAATCCAGTCGCGCTTGCTCGGGACCATGGCTCGCGGTCGCCGTTCGACGTACGTGCGATATCCGGCTTTACCGAAGTGCCAGATGACGGCGAGCATGAGGATGGTCGCCAGCCAGCGATGAATGACGCGCACCTGTGGCAACCCACCAAGGAACTCAATCCACCACTGAGAAATCGCCGACTCGAAGAACTTCTGGATCAGCCCAGTGAGGCCGAGGCCGGCGAAGCTGATTACCTGGACCGCATGCTCGATGCGATCCGCCTTTCCAAAACGCAGTATCCGATCGTCCAGTTCGACGTCGACTGCTGCGCGCTCAAGGACGTCAGACACTCTCGGCCGCCTTCCGTCGATGCTGCAAGTGGCGAATGCCGTCGATCGTCACCCAGACGAGCATGCCCCCCACGACGCCGGGGATGACGAGTCGGTAGAACCAATTGACCAGCCAGACAAGGACCGCCTGGTCGGAGGTCGGTTGGTAGTGCTTCATCCACGAGTCGGGGAAGTTGGCGGTGGCGTCTGGGTGGCACCGCTGACAGGTGAGGAGCAGGTTCTCCTTGTAGACGGTCGAGTCGACCTCGTTGGCGGCCAGGATGTTGTGCACGCCGTGGCAGTCGATACAGACCGGCGAGTTGGTCTTCTGGTCGGGCGCCAGTTCCTCGAAGAGCATGACCGTCGTGCCGTGGAAATCGGCTACGTAGGTGTCGAAGACCGCCGTGCTGATCCCGTACTTGCCCATGAGAGCTTCATCGGCGTGGCAGTCCTCGCAGATTTTCGGTGAGAACAGGTGGAATTGCGAGTGCGAGGGTCCTTCAACACTGTGGACGCCGTGACAACTCGTGCAGCTTGGAACGTCCTGATTGTCGTGTTCGAGTAGGGCGGCACCGTGGATGCTGCCGGCGTACAGGTCGTAGATCTCGGAGTGGCAGTTCCGGCAGGTGCGCGGGATGGCCGTTGTGTCGACGCTGGGGTGGGTGACGTTGTGAGCGCCGTGGCAGTCGGTGCAGACGGCGGCTTCCCGGTTGCCGCCGGCGAGAGCTTCGGTGTGCATGTTGTCGAGCGTGTCGGTGTATTCGCTCTCGTGGCAGTTGAAGCACGTGGTGTACAACTCGATCGCCAGGTCTCGCCGGGTGACGGCCGACATGGGGTCGTGTGGGTACTGCCCGATATCGGTATGACAGGCGATGCAGGTGAGGCCGACCTGACCGTGGATAGAGGCGTCGAAAACGGTACGCGGCACCACGGCGGGAAGCATCTCCCCCGACGGGAACGTGAGAATGATGTTCCCGGATTCGTGGCATCCCAGGCAGTAGTTGTTGACTTCCGAGTCGGCGGAATCCTGCGCTGAGGCCGGGTCGGCCGACAGGGCCGTGAGTCCGACGACGGCAAAGAACAGCATCCCCCACAGAGCGAACCCTTGCAGCTTGGTGCGCATCGATCTCTCCGGGATCGGTTGTTGGTCCGATCTCTCCTCGTCAAGCTATCGCATGACCTGCCGGCCGCTCCAGGGACCTGAGTCACTTACTAAAGGGTCAGGAACACCTTTGATGATTGGGCCTTCGGCCCGGGTCCGTCACCCTCAATCATCGAAGCGGGTGAACGATTGCAGGTACTTGTCCGCCTCGGACTCGTCGGCCGGTGGAAGCTGTCCAACGTCGAACACCACCACGCGACCCTTTTCTCGGTCAGCGAGCCCGAATGTACCGTTTGGACCGATTGCGAGCTTCTCCGGGAAACTGAACGCCCATTCCTGGCTGCCGGCCGCTCCAAATTCGGAGACGAGTTCGCCGCCGGGATCGAGCACCACAACGTGTCCCATCCCGGAGCACTTCTCCTGCGCCCTGAATGTGTCGACGACGTACACATTTCCGTCCTGCCCGACGGTGATAGACCGCGGGAGCTGCCAGAACCCGGTGATTGCCCCTGCCTGGTCTGGCCGGCCGGAGATCCACAGGACTTCGCCTGCGGAATCGAGTGCGACGACCCGACGATTGAGAGTGTCCGCGACGTAGAACGTTCCGGCGGTGCGGTCGATGTCGAAGGCATCGGGGAACGCAAACTCCCCGGCCTCAGCCCCACGTTGGCCCCAGTGGTCGGTGACATGCCCCGCCCGGTCGAAGAAATACAGCCCATCGTTGCTGGAGACGATTATCTGCGCCCCCCATACCTCGACATGGAACGGCGTGAACCCGGCTTCGCCGAAGATCGTCAAATCCTGGTCATCTGCGGGTATGCGCTCGATGTACCGCCCGTCCGGCGAATAGATGAACACGAATCGGGCTGTCCAGTCGGCAACGTAGAGCCGTTGGTAGGTCTCATCGAAGGCGAGGCCATACGGGCTGAACATTCGGCCGGCCCCCTCCTCGGTGCCGATGATTCTGAGAAGGTTCCCATCGGTGTCGAGTGCCAGGACCCGCCCGTTCCCGGTATCGGAGACCCAGAGGTTCTCACTGCCGTCGAATGTGACGGCCAGCGGCTTGTTGAGCAACTGATCCAACTCCGCTCCGTATCCGTATACCGAGCGGGAGATGTCGAGCGGGCAATCGTCGGGCATCGCCAGCGACTGGGGCTCCTCCCCGGATCGAAGGAGCAACAGGAGGAGGATGAGCAGGCCGATGGCAGCGAGTGACAGCACGATGATCATGCCGATCATTAGGCGGCGAGTGGTCTGGGTGGCATTGCCCGATTCCGGCGCTGGAGACGGCGGTGGCTGGTGCGCAATCGGTCCTGGTGGTGGTCTGTCCATCGGTGCTCCTACGGGTTCGTTGTCTCGGGTTGGGTGCCTCCGAGGCGAGTGATCGCCTCCTTGATCTCGGGATCCGTCGGATCGAAGGCCGAGGCCTGGAGGTAGGCGGCAAGGGCACCGTCGGAGTCACCGAGCGCTTCGAGGGACCGGGCAAGTCCCAGGTGCGCGGGCAATAGGAAGGGGAGATTGGCTATGGACGACTCATAGGCCAGCCGCGCCGCTTCCCAGTCGCCTCGCTCCATCAGAAGATCTCCGAGCGCCAGGTTCGGGCGCGCCTTGTCTGCTCCCGTTGCGGCTTCGACGGCTCGCCGAAGGTAATCGACGGCCAGATTCGGATCCTCTGCTCGGACGAGGAGCCCCATCTGGAACAGTGCTTCCGGCGAAGCCGGATCGATGGCCAGGGCCGCTGCGAAGGCAGCCCGGGCGGCCTCCATATCCTGGCCTGCCAGGTGTGCTTGCCCCAGGCCGACCTGTGCCCATACGGCATCAGGATTGTCGTCGGCGAGGCGCAGCCAGAGATTGAGGTCCCGTTCGGCAACCGTCTGGGGGACCGGATCGGAGTTGAGTTGGATGAAGACAACGGCTGCACCGAGCCCGACCACGAGGAGCGTCAACAAGCCGACAATGACCAGGAGGACGTTGACATTCTGCTCCCTGTCGGCGGGTTGCCTATCGCCAGTCATCGTGCACCACCTCCAGGATGACTTCGGCCCGGCGGGCGTCGATCCACTCGGCGTAGACGCGATCTCGCATCATGCTTTCAACGGCCACCTTGATTTGCTCTTCGACCTCGGAGAGTTCTCTGACGGCGCCGTCGACGGTGAACTGGTCGAGGTTCGCCTCGTAGTAGGCCTCGAGGTCGGTGCGCGCGATAGTCACATCGGCGGTGACCGCGTCGTACACACGGTTGGTCCTGATCTGGGTGGTCAGGCGCCGCTCAACTTCCTCGTCGTCGAGCCCCTGGTCCGTAAGCCAGATCTCCCAGTCCGCATCGGTACCCACCATTGCCTTGGTATCGGCGACTGCTTGTTCGAGATCGGCATCGGTCGGTTCGAGGGATCTCCGGTCGGCTTCGATCTGAACGATCACGTCATCGACGAGGGACTGCAGCACGGTGGCTCTCCACTCGCTACCGAGCGTCGTCGTGATGTCGCCGTGAATCGAGGCGATGCCTTCAATCCGCGAGTCCGCTTGTGATTGCCGGATCGGAATCCCATCCACCTCGGCGATGAGTGGATCCGGATCGGCGCCGCCTACGATCCAGATGGCCGCAGCAGCTGCCACCGCACCGATCGTGCCCACGAGCACGAGCAAGGTTCGTCGATTCGCCATCAGTCATCGTCTCCGATCGGTAGGGGGAGCAGCCTGCCGCCCTGGAGAGTTCCACTCAGGTGGCAGGCTCCAGCGCACCAGTTTGTCGAATGACACGCCGCGCAGGAGCCGGCGCCGGTACCGGCGTCCTGGACCTCTGCGCCGTGAAGGGATACCCAGTCGGCCGGGTGGGAGGAATCATGGCATCGAGCGCAGGCGGCCGCCTGATGGCAGTTGAGGCAGACGGCGGAATCGGTTCCATCGAAGCTTGGAGTAACCGTCAAGGCGTGCTGATCGGTGTGCCCGAACGAATCCGGAAGGTGGCAGGTGCTGCAGTTGGCGGCTCCGTCGGGAACGCCAAGTGACTGATAGTGCGCCAGCGAGCCAGGTTTGTGGCAATAGCTACAGTCGGAGGCCGGGCCGTCTCGTTCGACTTGATTGTGGCACCCTGCACAAGTCTCTTCGGCCGGAGGGAGAGGGAGGGGATGCGCAACGTCGGTGTGGCATTCGGCGCACGCGATTCCCAACTCCGAATGCAGTGGATGATTCATGAAGACGCCGGTGAACAGGCGACGTTCGGCGTAATCCGTGTGGCAGGTCACGCATTCGGAGAATCCGGTGCCGGCCGGAGCCGCCTCCGGCGCGCTCCACAATGGCTGGACCCATTCAGCAGCGAACTCGTCTGCAGACGACAGGAGCAGCTCGAAATTGCCTGCCCGCTCCTCCGAGCCGGCCCACGCGTTCACGGTCTTGGCCCACGCGTCGGTGACCGCGCCCCGGGCATCCTCGGAGAAGGTCACGAAGGCCACGAGCGTCACCTCAGCGAGTACGAGAGTGAGGACCACAGTCATGAGCACCCGGATGCCTTTCATGGCTTGAGGTCCCACTGGTAGAGCCCTTGCTCGTTGTGAACTGAGTGCCGGACGTGGCAGGAGGAGCACTCGGAGGCTGCATGGCACGATAGGCAGGCCGACCCGACTGCCGGGTCGGTTGCCCGATGATGGATCTCGAACCAGTTGTCCGGATGGGGGATGTCGGCGCCGTGACAGCTCGAACAGTACGTGGGCTCGTGGCACATCACACAAGCAGCGGGGCCGCCTTCGATTGACGCCGGACCATGGAGCGACGTCCAGGTTTCCGGATGCGGATACTCCGTGCGGAAGTGGCAGGCCGAGCAGAAGTCGTTCTTATGGCATTCTGCGCATGATCCGGGCGAAGCGACGGAATCCCGGCCGTGGAAAGCGAAGAACCCGGACGGATGGCCGTCCCCTTCCGGAGCCGTCCCGGCTCCCGGGTGGGCTACGTTGCCGTGGCAGGACGAGCATTCTGCTGTCTCGTCCGGATGATCGCCTCGCGCCGCCGCGTCGGATAGGAAAGAGTGACAAGAACCACATCCGACGGGGTCGAGCACTCCTTCGGCGATAGAGAGTCCAGTCAGCTCGTGAACAGACTCGCGCAGCAGCACAGGGAGGTAGGTGAACGCTCCGACGATGCCCGCTTGCCTGTGGCAGGCGAGGCACGGGATATCTGCGTGCACCGAATCACCGGCGGATTCTGCAGCCGCCGAGACGCTATGACAGCTTCCGCACATGTTGCGCGATGACGAGGCGTAGCTCCAGGAGGCGACGAATACGAGGGCGCCGACGGTCGCGACGATGATGACGAGGCGCCGAAGCCAGCGAGACCCGCGTGGCTCCGATGCCCTGTTGTCCCTTCCCGAGCCCGCCCCGTCACCGAGGGCACGAAGCTCGGGACGGCGAGATGGCTCGCCGTCGGGAGGTGGCGGTGGTTGCGTTGAGAATCGCCGGAGGGCGGTCGGTGGTGCCGGGAATGGGATTCCGGGCGAGCGTCCCGCCGGTCCGATGGGTACCGGGGACAGACTCACGAGTCACCGTCCTCGGGCGGTGACTCCGTGACCTTTGGTGGGCCGGGCACTTCGAGCCGGTTGAGATCGGCGGAGAAGTCTTCAACTCCCGATGTGTGACATGTGGCGCATGTGTTGGGGTCGTGGCACTCGAAGCACGTCGAGCCACCCTGGCTTCGGACCACCTCTGGGTGAGCATCCTTCCAGATGGGTTCTGCGGGGTTCTGCGGATGGTGGCAGCCGTCACATTCGTCGCGAGCCGTCAGTTCCGGACCGCGCTCGTGGCAGCGTGCACACGACTCGATGCCCGAATCGAACGTCGCACGTGCGTGTGGATAGCCGGTCCATCCGTCTGGATGCGGAATATCGACACCGTGGCACGCCGTGCAGAAATCTTGTCGCGAGTGGCAGGTCTCGCACAGCGACTGGCTGAGCAGGGCGCCGGAGCCGTGAACGTCGCGCCACTCTGAGGTGAAGTGGCTCTGCGGCGGTGGCACAGTGGCGTTGTCGTGACAGCGGAGACACGGCAACTCGGCAGCCGGCCCGGCGTCGAGGTGGCACGAAAAACAATCCTCCATGGTCGGTGCCTGCGGCGGGGTGCGATCGTGCGTGTCGAGACCGTGGCAGTTGCCGCAACCGACGTCGCCGGAATTCGAGAAGTGCTCTTCGTGTCGAAATCCGATGAGTTGCACCAGTCCGGCTTGGAGGGATTGCTCGATGTCGTCGTGGCACTCGAGGCACGCGTCGAAGTCGGAGTCTGCGACCACGGCGGTTGCTGCGATCGGGATCAGCGGTGGTTCGATTGCCGGATCGTCCGTCAACCGCCAGGCGGCAAACGAAACAACAATGAGGAGTCCGCCGAGCGCGTAAAGCTGGGTTCGTCGCTTCATCGCGAAAACCCGACGAGATGGGGTGCGCTATAGGCCGCAATGGTCCCCAGGTAATACACGCCTACTCCTCTTGGACGAACGGGCGGAGAGGAACGTGGCCGCCGTTGAGCAATGTGTCGTAGGTCACCGAGAAGACCCGTCTCAGCTCGTCGAAGGCGTCCTCGCAGACGGGTCGGATCGGACAGTTGGTAGCGGCGTCACAGGTTTCGGGATGCTCGCAGCAGATGTTGACGAAGAGCGGACCTTGCACCGCCTCTATGACGTCAAGCAGGCTGATCTCGCTTGGATCGCGCGCAAGATCGATGCCGCCTTTGACTCCTCGTCTGGTAGTGAGTATGCCGGCTTTCGATACAGCCGCCACGATGCGCCCGAGGATCGATGGGGGTATCCCGGCCCGTTCGGCGACTGCTCCGGTGGAGGTGTGCCCGGTGCGGGCTACGTCGAGAACACAGCGCACGGCGTAGTCGACCTCGCGGGTGATCAACACCGTGGGCCCCCTCTCGACCACTCACGGCATTCACAAACCATTGCGGGCCCTCGCCTCTCTCCCATGTGGCCCAATCCGCGGTTCCTGACAGCACCCGCGGGTCCTAACGCGACGGTACCCGCGGTCGAATTGTGTCCTGTAGGGCCCAATGGCATTCGCCGGGTGATGGAGGTCGGGTCTGTCATCAGAACCGCGGCGATCCGTGATTGTGGCACTGTGTGCAGAGCCTGTTGGGGGTGTGGTGATCGCCGTGGCAGCTGCCACAGAAGCCCGAGAGGATTGTCTGTTGTTCTGGGGTGTCCTCATCGACGAATCCGGTCACCCGAGGGCCGACGGTGCCGGCGGGCACACCCGCTCCGCCAGGGCTGATCACATTCTCGCGCAACATGTAGGCGTTCGATGAGCCATGCGGGTCGTGGCAGGCGGTGCAGGCGAGTTGGGCGCCCGCACCGTGGTCAGACCGTTCGTTGGTGAAATAGTACGTTGCGTCGAAAGTGTCGTGGGGTCCGCCGCTCCCGTTGAGGACGGCTGAGTCGTCGGTGAGCCGTATGTCGTAGGGGACCCAGGTGCCGGCGTTGATTGGAGCGGTCGTGGCCGGGTCCTGGTGACACGCAACGCAAAACTGTGAGATGGTGCCCCGGGTGAACGTGCCGTCCGTCCACGTAATGGCGACGTCCCCCCGGGTGTCTCCCGGATTCGAAATCTTGCTCCCAGTTCCTGAGTAGTCGCGGTCAACTCGATGAGCGTTGTGGCATGAGGCGCACTCGACCCGACGGCTCCCGCCGTCTTGTTCATCGTCGCCGATGGGGTGGTGGTAGATGCGAATCAAGCCGTCGGCGTCGGTGGCGTCGTAGTCGTTGGCTACGGCCGTGAAGGCGTACTCGAGTTCGGTGGTGTCGAAGGGCAGATCGGGGTTGGTGTTGGGCGTTGCCGTGTTGTGGCAGGTGAAGCAGGTGGCCTCTTGTTGCGAGAGGCCCGGGTAGGCCGAACCGTGGCCGTCGTGACAGTTCACGCACTGGATGCCCGATCCCGAGGGAGGATCGCCACCGAGCACCTGGTGTACGCCTCCCTCGAACGTGGTCTGATCGCCGAATGGTGCGGGGAATGGAGAATCGGTGCCGTGGCACCGGTAGCAGTAGGTGTTGCCAATCGGTGTGTCGGTCGGCGAGTAGACCCAGCCGCCGGAACCGTCGTTGATACGCAGGAGCTTCGTGAACTCGGATCGAGCCTGATGCGGCGTGTGGCAGTCGCCACAAGTTACCGAGTATCCGTCGAGCGCGTGGGGGAGGGGATGGTATGAACGTTGGGTACTCTCCCCGAGTATCGACTCACCGAATGCTGCCCGGATGTTGGCCGTGGCACCGCTCCCATCGTGACACCGGTAGCAGGCTTCCTTTTCGGTGGCAGTTGCCAGCAACGCCGGCCCGGGCGCGTCGTGTGTGTCGTGGCAGGAGAGACACCCGTTGCTGTTGGCGTTGAGGAGGCCGTGGGGATCCGGGAACTCAGCTGCCTGCGCCATCGCAAGGATTGTGAGGGGCATCGAACTTGCTGCTGCGTCCGCGGGTTGGCCGGGCCCGGCTGCAGCCGGCAGGAACGTGAGAACGCCGAAGAAAACGCTCAGCGTGGTCGCAAGCACGATCCGCTGACGAAATACACCCATTACTCGAAACTTGACGAGTTTGGTCAATTATCCTCCGCCACCCTGAGATAAATAATACCTGTTCCGGCCGATTTCGGTAGTGCGGTGTGCCTCGTTGATAGGGCCGAACGGCCCTGTCGTTATGGGGCCCTTCTCCAACTTGACGCCGTGTCGACAAACACATAGAGTGATGAATACGCCAAGTGCTATCGGCATATTTTGACCTAAAAGGTCTGATTATCCTGATCGTTGATTGGGCACCCCGAGTCGCAGGGCGGCACGGGGAACGGTTTGGAAAGGGACTGGAGGGAGCGGTCGGCTCCCATGACGTCGGGCTAGCGCCCGATCGGGAGGAGGGTGAATTGAGACGACGAATACGAACCGTCGGTCTCGTTGTCTGCATGGTGGCTGCGTTGTTGGTGCCGATGACGGCTGCCGTCGCGCAGACGCCGACGGAGCCACCAGCACTAGGAGATCCCTATGACGGCAACGTGTCGCCCCACGGTGGCTACAGCGCCTCGACGGACTTCTGCCTGCAGTGTCACGACGTGCACGACGCCGCCGGCGCCTACGCGTTGATGGCGTTGTCCAGCATCGAGGCCGTCTGTGCGACCTGCCATAGCTATATGGGCGCCGATCCCACAGGTCCGCGACCTGGTTGGTCGGCGGCAGCGCCGTCGGGTACCGCCTCGGATCGGGCTGTGTACAGCTCCAACCTGGGGAACGGACACACGCCGGGGGCTTCGGTGAGCCCTGATGGTGCGTTCATTTTCGGGTATGACGGCCGTACTACGAACTCGGCCGTCGAAGGCTCGTTGTCGTGCGGCACCTGCCACACGCCACACGGTGACTTCGGCCAATTGATCAACAAGTGGGTATACCCTGCCGATGAGGGCACAACTGTTGCCGCTGGTAGCAGGGGTGCTCCTTTGGCCCTCGATTTCGACGGGGCCGAAGGTGTCTGGCATTGGTGCGCAGCCGCTGATGGCGCGGTGGTGCTTGGAGACGGATTCAACGCTGCCTGTGCTTACGCGACGCTCGAGGACTCCGACGGTGATGCCTTCACTTCGTACGCCTACGGGTACAAGCTGTTGTCGCGCAACCCGAACTTCCAGTTCGCCAACGCACCACTGGTGTGGGACGGACGGGATGGGTCGGATGCGTGGTGCGGATCGTGCCACGAGCCAAGAGTGGACTCGGAAACGCACAACAACCATCCGCGCTGCACGCGCTGCCACGGCAATCCCGATGATGGGACATCCTTCGACTATCCGCATACGTCTACCAAGGCGTACTTGCTGAAGAACATCCCGGATGCCCTCTGCGTGAGTTGCCACGGAGCAGGCCGCCTGCCGTAGACAAGAGTCGCTTAACGAACACCCGAAGTGGGGAGCCGAAAGGCTCCCCACTTCTCTGTCTCTCCTCATTCTTGCGTCACTTCTGGGCCCGTTGCTCGGAACACTGACGCAAGAACGAGAAGGTGGCGCCCCTATCCCTTTCTTGCGTCAGTTTGGGGCGGCCGGCGCCCGTTTCTGACGCAAGTTCACTGGGTTCGGGATTTGTCACACCCAACCTTGATGGTGTTGGGCATGACACCGTTGCAGATTCTCACTCAGAGGGCCGCCTTGCGACACGGCGTAGTCGATCGTGCTGCTGTCATTGAGGCAGGGCTCAGCTCAGATCAGTTGAAAGGTTTGACGTCCCGCGGAGTGCTCGAGCGGGTGGCCTACCGCACGTACGTTTTCCCCGCCGTGCCGCGCGACTGGCATCAGGCCGTGCTCATCGCGACCACGACCGCAGGCGATCTGGCGCTGGCCTCCCACCAGACCGCTGCATTCCTGCACGGCCTGGTTGATCGCAAGCCTCCGCGCATCGAGGTAGTGATGCCCCGCTGGAATCGGGCGCATCAGGAGTTCGTCGTTCACGAGTCGACCGATCTCGCTCCCGAGGACTCGGCGGAGGTCTCGGGTATCCCGGTGACCACTCCGGTCCGAACGGTCGTCGATCTGGGCGCCAGCGCGCCGTGGCTGGTCGAGTCGGCTCTCGATAGAGGTCTGAGAACTCGGAGCTTTACGCTCGAAGGTGTTGCCGCGCTGGTCGGCCGGGTCGCCAGGCGCGGCCGCAGGGGAGTCGGGGTCATACGGCCGTTCGTCGAGCAGCGGCTCCACTGGGATGGCGTCACCGAGAGCGAACTGGAAGATCTGTTTCGCCGGTCGTGGGGGCTCCGTACGCCGCAACCGACGCCACAGGTGGAGATCAGAAACCCTGACGGGACGTTCGTATGCCGGGCCGACTTCGCCTTCATCGAGCACCGCCTGCGGATCGAACTCGACTCCGAAGCGTTTCACATGGATCGCCCCACGTTTCGCAGAGACCGCGTGATCCAGAACCAGACAGAGCTACTCGGCTGGAGAACGCTTCGATACACCTGGTGGGACCTGATTGGCCGGCCGGATTCCGTTGTTGCGGAAGTCCTGGCCGCGATCCACCAGGCTGCTTGAGACTTCTTGCGTCACTTCCGGGCACATCGAGCCCCAAAGTGACGCAAGAAGGGGGAACAACGAGGGGGCCGGGTGTGTGCCCGGCCCCCTCTGTCACGCTACGGCCTGATCAGCCCCGTCACGTCGGCGCCGATGTCCGCCAGCGAGTCATACAACAACTCGAGCACGTAGGCCGGGTTGTGGGCGAACGCACCAGGGTCCTTCGTTGCGTACTGGTAGTTGTAGGCGGCCCTCAGCAGACGCGGCGTCCAGGTCGAATAGCTCTCACCGGCGTCGTTGAAGAAGTACGGATAGGCGTGGGCGTCGTACACGATCGGGCTCACGCCGTCCGTGGCGTCCGCATACGCCTGCATCGCCGCCAGCAGGGCTTCGCGCATGGTCTCGACCTCTCCGGCGATGCCCTCGGCCTCGTCGCCGTCACCATCGAAGTCGCCGGCGGTGATGCGGATGTCCTGCAGGTCTTCTTCAGAGTTCGTCCCCTGATGGCAACCCCCGCAGGCCTCAACCTCAACCTGTAGTGTGTGGGCGCTGTGGCAACCCGTGCACGTGGCGATGGGGTGATCGTTGGCTCCGGCATAGGTCTGCCCGGCGTACTGGTAGCCACCCGCTGCCTCGCTGCCGAAGAGCGTGGCGCCCGCCGGCAGGTAGTGCACGTTGATGAAGCCAAGTGTGTCGCTGACGGTATCCGCCCCGGTGTCTCCGATCCGCCGGTCGACGCTTGCGCCGGATTCACGGCCCTGGTGACAGGTCATGCAAAGGTTGGCGTTCTGGTCGCCGCTGTCGATAGTCGCACCGCTCGGGAAGGTCACATCGAGGACCTCATACCGGGTCCACTCGCTCGTGCTGTTGTGGCACGTCGAGCAGTTGAACCCGTTGGAAGTTGGCTGGGTTATCGTCACGCCTTCCTGCAGATACAGCGGCACGCCTCCAGCCGAGTGGCACCGTGAGCACGAAGCCGGCACGGCGCCATCCTCGTCCCAGTGCCGGAAGGCTTCCTCGGACCCGGCGAAGTGCCCGTGGTCGATTCGGTGCATCGCCGTCATGTCGATGGGCGACGAGATGGCTTCGTTGAGGTTCTCGATCGAGTCGTACATCAACTCGAGGATGTACTTGCCACCGTGCGCGAATGCTCCCGGGTCCTTGAGGGACACCTGATAGTTGTACGCCGCTTTGAGCAGACGCGGGGTCCACGCGCCAAAGCCCTTGCCGGCCTCATCGAAGAAGTACGGGTAGGCGTTGGCATCGTAGGTGATGCCGGTTCCCGCCACCTCGGAGGCATACGCCTGAATGGCCTGGAGCAAGAGTCCCCGCACGCCCTCGAGTTCGTAGTAGATGCCCTCTTCGAGATTCCCGTCTCCGTCGAAGTCGACGAGTGATCCCGGCATACGGACATCTCGGAGATCCTCAACCGTGGCGACACCGGTGTGGCATGTCGAGCATTCGGCGATCTTCAGTTCCAGCGTGTGCGGATCATGGCACTGAATACAGGTCGAGTATCCCTCGACGTGGACGAAGAACGCATCGTACGTCTTGCCCTCGTACTCATAGCCACCCTTGGCTTCGGTACCGTATTTGGTGGCGGCAGCCGCGAAGTAGTGGATGTTCCGGAAACCCAGATCCTCGGAGACGGTGTCCTCTTCGACGCCCGCTTCGGTAATCGATGCGTCCACGCTGATCTTGGACTCCCTGCCCTGGTGGCAGTTCATGCAACGGGATTCGTCGCCGAGGCCGGTGAGTTCGAGACCCGATGGCATCACGACGCTGTCCAGGGAGATCGTGACATCGTTGTGGCACGCTTCGCATTGGATCGTGGTCCCGATGGGGGCGTCGGCTTCAACGCTGCCGAACGGGCTGCCGTCGGCTCCGAGGAAATCGAGGTGACCGGGGGTGCTGTGGCACTTCGCGCAACTGGTCGGAATGACCTGGGGGTCGTCCTCATTCCAGTGCACGAAGGCTTCAGCAGTCGCGTCGTTGTGTCCAGAACCGACCCAGGCCGCTAGGAACGGAACCACGAGCTCGGATTCCGCCGGCTCGACGACCGGTGGAGCTGTCGTGGGCGTTGACCCTTCCGCTCCCGTAGTGGTGGTGTCGTCGGCGCTGCTCGTGCAGGCCGCTAAGACCATCAGCAGGGCGACAAGCACAACCAAGCGTGTGTGTCGAAATCGACTCATGCTTCCTCCCCGGGAGCTACTCGACTCGTGTACCGACATGATGACGGATCCGCGCGCAGATCGCGTAGGGTCATTCGACCCATGTGAAAGGGCGCACAAGATTGGGAATTGCTACAAGCTAACCTGCGGAAACGGGCCCGATCAGCTTCGGTCGCGCACGACACGCCAAGCCACCGTCGCCAGCCAGACGAGGACGACGAAACCGACGAAGATTCCGCCGAGGATGAGCAGGATTGTAACGCCGCTTGTGGTCTCCGCGACAGGTACCTCGGGCGCGGCATGAATCCCCTCGACAGGAATGGCGATACCCTCGGAGTGGCAGGCGTTGCAGGAGGCTTGCACTTCTGCCGAGACGGAGCCGGTGCCGGTGGTGTGCGGATCATGACACTCGAAGCACAGCAACCCACCGGACTCCTCATGCAGCTCATCCGCCACTTTGCCGTAGTGGTCACGGTGACACATCTCGCAAGAACTGGCCTGCTGTTCTGAGAACTCGGCCAGGCTTCCGGCGGTGAGATCAGGGTGCGGATACCCCGTGATGTCGAGATGGCAATTGCGGCAGGCCACTCCTGTTCGACCATGCACCGAATCTTCGTACGCGCCTCTATACACGGCGAGGCGCAGCGTCTCGTTGGATGGCAGCGTCACCGACAGGTCCGACTGCTGATGGCAGCCGAGGCAGGTGTCCGTCTTCCAGAACGGATCATCCCGTACCGGGAGTTCCTGGGCGTGGGCGGCCGCCTGACTCATCCACAACAACCATGCGAGCGTCAAAAGTGTCAACCAGGCCAGCCGCCGCGCGCCTTGTGTCAGCTCGTTTGTTCTCTGCATCCCTGTCTCCCCTGCAGGATCCTACGCCGGACCAATGTTCGCCCGACCTTCCGGCGGCGCATAGGAGCCTAGTGCCTCGACGGTGGGGCCATTTGTCCCGGGCACGCCGTCATGAACCCGTCTCGGTCAACGCCTTCTCCAACTCGACGACCAGTTCATCGTATGTGACCGGCCCCGTGAACTTGTGCGTGACGAGCCCCTCCCGGTCGATCACGAACGTTTCGGGAACTCCGAATGTGCCGAACTCGACTCCTGCCCTGGCATCGGGATCGTTGAGGTAGGTGTAGTTGGTTCCCCACCCGAGCGCGTCGAGGAACCCGCGTGTGTCTTCGGGTGTGTCGCTGGTGGCTATTCCAACGAACCGGACGCCGCGGTCGGCGTAGTCGGCGGCGGCCGCGGTGAGATGGGGGTGCTCATCGCGACAGGAGGGGATGCACCAAGAGGCGAAGAAGTTGACCACGACCACGCTGCCGCGAAATTCCGACATTGCCATGGGGCCAGAGATGGCGTCCTGCTCGAGAACCTCGAGTTCGAGGTTCGGGGCGGGTTGCCCGATGAGCGGGGATTCGACGACCCGGGGGTCAACGCCAAACCGGCTGTTGAACACGAGGGCGAGCGCGATGAAGGCCACCGCCGCCAGGCCGGTCGTTATCCACAGTTTGAGGTTGCGTTGCGGTGCTTCCGGGGTCGGCTCGACGGCGAGGTCCGTGTTGGTCATGAGCCCTCGCCCGCCGCGACATCGAGCGCTGCCTGGATTTCGAGGATCACCGTCTCCGGCAGGTCGGGAGTTGCGAGTACCGACTCGAGATATGGGGCTCCTGCGGCCGGATCGCCGAGGTCGTAGACGAGCATCATGCCCAGGAAGTATTGAGCTTCGACGTTGGCGGCGTCGCGCTCGAGCGCCACGCGCATGTAGTCGGCGGCCTTGGCGAGCTCACCGATTTGAAGGTTGAGGAAGCCGAGTCCCACGTTTGCCCGTGCGACCTCGCCGTCGGCGGCACCTTCGGCATCGGCGACGGCCCGGTAGTGCTCGATCGCCGACATGGCGTTTCCGACGTCTGCGTAGCAGTCGGCCAGTGCGAGACGAAAGCCGTTGTCGGAGTGACTGGTCAACGCGTCGGCCAGCTCCGCGCAGGGGTCCTCGCCGCTTGCCGTCGTCACCTGGGTGCCCATCGCGGCCGGATCCGGCTGCGCCGAATTCTGGACCGAGATGAGAATCACGACGAGGGCGACGATGAGAATGCCGGCGCCGACCAGCAGACGAGTATTCAAGTCGCTCGACTTCCGGGCCGGCCGTCCGTTCTCGCTCGGCGCACGTTTGGTCGACGCTTGACCGGGCGACTTCTTGGGAGTGGGCGGTGGACCGAGTCTGGCCAGTTCGGCTTCGGCCGCGCCGAGTTCAGCCTCGTAGCCGCTCCGGAGTCCTGCCGCGGTGGGCGCGTCGATCTCACCGTCGTCCACCTGCTGGGCCAGCTCTTCGAGATCGGTCAAGGCCAGTTCCTTGCGGGCGACCGCCCGATCGTATGACTCCTGGTTGAAGTTGCTCACTGTTTCACCTCATCGGGTTTTGGCACCGGCGTCTTGCGCCGGGAGAAGATCATGAAGAAGCCTGCGACTACTGCCAGGATCGGCAGCAGCCAGACGAGCAGCGTATTCCCGCTGAAGGGCGGGTCGATGACGATGCTGTCGGTGTAGCGCTCCGCGAAGTAGTCGATGATCTGTCTGTCCGACCACCCGTCTGCGATTCGCTCTTCGACGACGTCCATCATCGCTCTGGCAGTTTCCGAAGGAGAATCGGCAATGGCTACGCCCTGGCAAACGGGACACTTCACTCTGGAGCCGATGGACCGGGCGCGATCTTCATCGGTTCGGTCGCCCTGGATGAGGCCGATTACGACGACAACCGCCAGGCCGATAGTCACCACCGCCGCCGCGATCTTGCGAATCGAATCAGACACGCGTGTCGTCCCGTGCAACCGAACGTTCGGGCTTCTTGACCGCGAATCCCCAGACCCCGGCGGCGGCCGCCAGGAAGCCTCCAACCCAGATGAGCCAGATGAACGGGAACCAATAGACCTCGAGGGTCACGGATGAAGGATCGATGCTGCGGAGCGAGAGGTACAGGTCGCCTGAGAACATGGTGTCGACCTCTGGGGTGGCGATCGATTCCCGCGTGTTGCCGTACTGATTCAGCCGTGGCTGGTACGTACCGACGACCGACCCGTCCCGGGTCACCGTGATGTCTGCTCCGGTGACGAACCGGCCCGGTTCCTGGCGGCTGAACTCCTGTTCGTAGGTCACCTCGAAGCCGGCGAAGTTGACCGTATCTCCGGCGTCGATGGTCACCGTGGCGGTCTCCGACAGGTTGGCTGAGAAGGCGATGCCCAGTGCCAGTATCGCAACGCCCAGGTGGGAGATCTGGCCACCCCAATAGTGCGGGTCGCCGCGCATGATCCGGGCGGCGGCCTGTCTCCGTCCGATACCGAGTTTGTCTGCCCTGGTCCGGGCGGCGTCGTAGAGGTTGCGGATGATCACGCCCATGACGAACACGGCGGCCAGAACACCGAGCAGCAGGAACGAGTTCCGATAGCCGAACACGACGGCCAGCGCGGCGGCGCCGAGGGCAACCCGGACGGGCCAGCGAATCCGCTCCCACACGACGCGGGCGCTCGCCGCCCGGTAGGGCGAGACCGGTCCGATGCCCATCGCCAGCAGCAACAGGAAGGACAACGGGATCGCCATGCGATCGAAGAACGGACGACCGACGCCCACCGTCGAGTCGGAGAACGCCTCAACGAAGAGCGGGTAGAGCGTCCCTGTCAGCACCATGAACGCGAACACGGTGAGCAGAAGGTTGTTGAACAAGAACACCCCTTCCCGGCTGCTGAGTGAATCGAGCCGGGGAGAAGAGGCGATGGTGTGAGCCCTTGACGCGAAGAGCCCGAGCGATCCCAGCAGCACGACCACCAGGAAGATCAACAGGGCAGGCCCGATGGCGGACTGCGAGAAGCTGTGAACCGAAACGATTACGCCGGAGCGGGTCAAGAAGGTGCCGAGAATCGTGAGCGCGAAGGTCGTGATGACGAGGACGAAGTTCCACGACTGCAGCATCCCGCGCCTCGCCTGCACGACAGACGAGTGCAAGAAGGCAGTCGCGACCAGCCACGGCATGAAGGAGGCGTTCTCAACCGGGTCCCATGCCCAGTAGCCGCCCCAGCCGAGCACCTCATACGACCAGAGCCCACCGAGAACAATGCCGGCAGTGAGGAACATCCAGGCGAACACCGTCCAGTTGCGGGTCCGGGTCAGCCAGGCCGCCCCGGTGGTTTTGAGGAGGAGCGCCGAGATGGCAAACGCAAAGGGGACGCTGAGCCCGACATAGCCGACGTAGAGCGTTGGTGGATGCAGGGCCATGAGCCAATGGTTCTGGAGCAGTGCGTTGGCGCCGCGCCCTTCGATCGGGGAGGAGATCACGTTGGCGAGGATCGCGTTCTCGCCGGTCACACAACCGACACCGTCGCTGAACGTTTGCACGCAGCGAGCGAATGGGTCGGAGATTGTGGCCATTAGCCCGAAGAAGTAAAGAGAGATGAGCCCCATGATCGCCAGAGCCCCTGCTGCGAGCCGGTCGCCGCTTTCGCTTCTGAAGAACCGTGCGTATACGGCGAATGTGAAGCCGGCCAGGACCAGACCCCACAAAACGATCGATCCCTCCAGCGATGCCCATCCAGAGGCGACCTTGAAGAGAAACGGGGTGGTGGTCGAGGAGTTGTTGGCGATGTACTTGATCGAGAAGTCGTCGGTGAGAAGCCCGAGTTCCAGGAAGAACATTGCGCCGACGGCTCCGGACACGAACAGTATGACGGGCAACCCCAGATACCCTTTGTTCGCCCGCTCCGGATCACGCATCGCGATGAAACCCCGCACGGTGATACCGAGCGCTCCCACCACTGCGGCCAGGATCGAGAGATACCCGAGGGTCGCGTTCATTTTGCTGTGCCTTCCTCCATGGGGATCACCGTGTGAATGAGCCGTTCCGGCGGCGATTCAGGGTCGGTCCCCCGTTTCTCATTGCAGAGGATACGGGTATATCGGAAACACACCAACAGCGCAAAGTCCTCGCGCCCTGGGGCACTTGGGCCCTGCCTGGGTTGAAACCCGCCATAAAACCCTGAAAAGGTGGCGAAAGGGAGAGAACGGGTGGTGTTTATCCGGGGTCGCGTTTCGGCGCCCGAAGCTGCGTGCGTACACTCGTCTGTCATGTCCACACCTCCCACAGTGCAGCTGCACGGCGTCGCCGTTCGATACGGCCGGGTGCCGGTATTGAAGGGCGTGGAGCTGGCGGTACCGTCCGGGGAGGCAGCCGGGATCGTTGGGCCGAATGGTTCGGGAAAGTCGACGCTGCTCCGGGTGCTGGCCACGTTGCTGCGACCGACGGAGGGCTCGGTGGCGGTGTTCGGCACCGAGATGGGCGAAGCGACGGCGTTTGCGATCCGGCGCCGGATCGCGCTGATCGGCCATCAACCGGCGCTCTACCCGCAGTTGACGCTGCGTGAGAATCTCGCCTTCGTCGCCCGGTTGTCGGGCCACACTGACGAGCGGGTAGATGAGATGCTCGACGTGGTCGGGCTGGGTGGGGCGAAGCACCGGCGGGCGGAGCAGTCGTCGCATGGTATGCAGCGGCGAGTTGAGTTCGCCAGGGTGATTCTCACCAGGCCCGACCTACTGCTGCTCGATGAGGCCCACGCCGGACTAGATCGAGAGGCCGGACAACTCGTCGACGCAGTTGTCGAGAACGTCCGTTCCCGTGGTGGCGCCGCCGTCTTCGTGTCCCACGAACTCGATCGCATGCTGCCGCTGGTGCAATCGACCTATGAGCTGACGGGTGGGATCGTGATCGCGGGGAGCTCATCATGAGCGGTCCGTCGTTCTGGGGCCAGGCATATGAGATCGGGTTGAAGGATCTGCGGGTCGAAGGACGGACCGGCGAGGTCCTGAACATCACGATCCCGTTTGGAGCGGTTGCGCTGCTGCTCATCCCGCTGGCGATCGGGACCGACCGTCCACTCATCGCCTCGATCGGACCGGGCATGTTCTGGGTCGTGACCCTGCTGTTCGGGATGCTGGTCACGTTCCGCCAGTCGGCCACAGAGAGTTCGGCCAATCGCGAGATGATGGTGTTGCTCGGCGTGGACCCGGCCGCGCAGTTCGCGGGCAGGGTTGTGGCGAGCGTCCTCCTGTTGCTCGTGTTCGAAGGAGTGCTTGCGCCCGCCACGATCATCCTCTACAACCCGGACCCGGTAGAGGGGTGGGCGATCCTGATTTTGGTCCTTCTGCTGATGGCCGTCGGCCTGGCGCTCATCGGTACGCTCGCCTCCGGTATCACGGCCGGTCTGCGCTCTCGTAACACGCTGGCACCGCTGCTGGTGGCACCGCTGGCGTTGCCGCTGCTCGTCGGAGCATCACAGACGTATGAAGCGTTGGCTCAGAAGTCAAGTATCCTCACTCCCATCCTTCTGCTACTTGCCGTGGTACTCGGGCTGGCAGTGGTAGGTGTGCTGACCGCCCGATTCCTCGAGGAGGCCTCACGTTGAATAGACATCGAATACTCGGGTTGATCGCACTGGCAGCGGTGCTGGTCGGCTTCTACTTCGGTGGCCAGGCGCCGCTCGATCAGTTGCAGGGCGACTACACCCGCATCATGTACGTGCACGTACCTTCGGCGTGGCTTGCCTACCTCTCGTTTCTTGTGACGTTCGCCGCCTCGATCCTGTGGCTGGCGAGACGCAAGCCCGTTTACGATCGAATCGCCGAGTCCAGCGTCTCGGTCGGCGTGTTCTTCACCGCGCTGGCGCTCATGACCGGCATGATCTGGGGTTACCCGGTGTGGGGGACGTTCTGGGACTGGGGCGATGCCCGCATGATGACGACGGCCCTCATGTTCTTCGTCTACCTCGGTTACCTGGCTTTGCGCCGCAGCATTCCCGACCCGGCCATGCGGGCGACGAGATCCGCGGTGCTGGGCATCGTGGCCTTCTTCCTCGTGCCGCTGTCCTACGTTTCGGTGATCATCGTTCGCACGTTGCACCAGGGGATCACGGTGGTGCGACCGGATTCTCCGATCGATGGAGAGATCCTGCTGGCGTTGCTCAGCAACGTTGGAGCGTTCACCGTGGTCTATCTCGCCTTCATGAGCGTCAAGACGGCCATCGCCAGGGGCGAGGAACAACTCGAAGAACAATCCGCCGCCGCTGATGCCACGCCCGCCGGTGCCGCCATCACGGCTCCCAACCTCGAGAAGGTGCGAGATGTCTAACGGATGGGTCGTTTTTGCCTACACGGTGGTGTACGGCTTCATGATCGGATATGCGGTGTTCTTGACTGTGCGCCTGCGCAGCGTCCGCCGCCGGGTGGAGGGCTGACATGACTCGATATCGCTGGTTCGTACTTCCCGCCATCGGAGCGATCGTTGTGATCATCGGATGGATGGTGTTTCTCAGCCTCGGCGAGAACCTCGTCTACTACTTGACCCCCAACGAAGCTATCGAGCAGAGGGCTCAGTTCCCCGATGGTGAGCGGTTCCGGCTCGGCGGTCAGGTCGAAGTCGGGACACTGGTTGCCACCTCGGATGGAGTCGAGTTCACCGTGTCCGACGGTGCCCATGAAGTGCACATCGTGCACCAGGGAGCCCCACCGGAACTGTTCCGCGAAGGCGTCGGTGCGATCGTCGAAGGCGCCTGGGACGGTGACGTCTTCCGCAGCGACCAGCTGGTCGTCAAACACGACGAGCAGTACCAAGCGCCCGAGGACGAAGGGCACCCCTACGAGGTCCCGACGGACGCGTAGCGGGTCGCGGTCGCGAGTAACCCCCTCTGCCTCGTGGACCTCGGCATCTCCCCCGCCGGTGCGGGGGAGAAACGCGCGAGAGGGTCGCCTGTGAGCTAGCAACCCGCGACTAGCAACCCGCGACTAGCTCCCCGGCGTTACTACTGCTCGCCAGTCAGGATTGTCCGGGGCGTCTTTCTCCAGCGAGCGCAGATAGGTTGCGATGCCGGTGATTTGCTCGAGTGTCAGTGGGCCTCCGAAGTCGATCGAGTAGGCGCCCATCTGAGAGCCCGGGACGCCGACCGAGACGAGGCTGATGATCTGGCTGTCGGTGGCCGCCTCCAGGAACTGCTTCGAGTTGAGCGACGGACCGATCGGTCCATTCAGCCCCTTTTCGCCGTGACAGGAGGCGCACTGCCCCGCGAATAGCTCTTCGCCCTGGACGGCGAGTTCTTCCGTCAAGAGGTCGCGTGCTTCTTCGCGGTTGGTAGGTTCGAGGAGCCGGTAGGCGGGAAACGCCAGCACCAGGACGACCATCAGGGCCAGTCCGGCCTGCATCCATCTGACGGTCGACTGTTCGAGTTCCTGGTCAACCGGACGCTCACCCATGGGAGCTGTCCTCACACGATGGCCCTCGTACGGGTTCGTTGAGGGTCTCCACACCGATTGCCGGCCCGGATACCGGTGCTCCGGTGTCTACGTAGACGATGCCGTCGATCGTCTCGAACTCGTAGCGGTCCATTCCGCGGGGAGCGGGCCCTGCGCGGTACTCGCCCGCCCGGTTGAAGACCGAGCCGTGGCACGGGCACTCGAACTGTCCGGACGAATCACACCACGGCACCCGGCAACCGAGGTGCGGGCATTTCTCGGAGAGGGCTACAACCTGCCCGTCGATCTTCGTCAGGTAGGTTCTGGCGGCCCGGATGGATTCGACGTTGGTGTCCGGCACTGTGTCGGCTGCCTTGGTCTTGATGACGCCACCAAAGCCTCCGGTGACCCGGGGCTGCAGGATATCCCACGTGGTCCAACCGCCGGCGACACCGATGAGGGCGGCACCCCACTTCCAGGCCCGGGATAGGAATTCTCTCCGACCGATTCCGTTGCTCATAGCTCTCCGTACCACTCTTGCCATGGCCACACCCAACCCCAGTTGGGGCCGCGGAAGGCGAATCCGATAACCGTCAGGACTATCCACACGACCATGAAGATCGTGAACGTCGCCACCGCCACCTTGCGGAACCGCGGCTCGATCGTCGAAGTCCGATCCACATACGGAAGCGCGAAGAGCCCGAGGACGATGGCGCCCGGGACCAGCACACCGGCCACCAGCGGATGGAACATCGAGAGCAGCTCCTGGAGCGCCGCGAAATACCAGGGGGCCTTTTCCGGGTTGGGCGTCAGCGTGGGGTTGGCGATCTCACGCAGCGGGGCATCGAAGAATATGGCAAGCACCAGAACGACGGCGATGACCACCAGCGCCGCCACCCCGTGGCGGACGAGTAGGTGCGGCCAGACCATGACCGGTTCCTGCTCGCTCAGAACCTTGCGGTCGCCGCCCGGCGGCTTGCCTGGAACAACCCCGAGCACCCGTTGTCCGGCGACGATCTCAGGATTTTCCTGATCTGGTCTAGGCGTCGACATCAACACCCTCCTTCGCCGCGTCGAGCATGCTGTCTTTGCGCCATCTCCACATATGGATTGTGATGAGGAGAACGACAGCCGTGGGCAGAACGGCGACATGCAGAACGTAGAACCGCAGCAGCGTCGACGAAGCAACCACCGGCCCACCCAGCATCATTTCCTTGACGGTGTCCCCGATCAGCGGGACGAAGGCGGCCATCTCGGTGCCGACCGTGACCGCCCAGTAGGCGAGCTGGTCCCAGGGGAGCAGGTAGCCGGTGAACGAAAGGAGCAGCGTGAGCACGAGGAGGATCACGCCGATACCCCAGTTGAATTCGCGGGGTTTCTTGTATGCCCCTCGATAAAACACCCGGGCCATGTGCGCGGCCACCACCAGCACCATGAGGTGAGCCGACCAGCGGTGCACGTTGCGGATGTACTGTCCGAACGCGACCCGCGTTTGCAGGTTGAGGATGTCGCCGTAGGCCTGGGCAGGCGACGGGACGTAGAAGAACATCAGGTAGATGCCCGAAACGATCAGCGATCCGAACAGGACCACCGACGCCACACCTAGATACCAGGAATAGCGGAACGTGATCTCCTTCTTGCGCACTTTCACCGGGTAGATGTGCAGAAAGAAGTTCGCCCAGTGACCGGCCGCCTGGTCGCGTTCGGTGGTTCGGTCGGTGGCGCGCCAGATCGAACGACCTATCGTGCTTTCGCGGATTCGTTGGCCCAATGTCATACCGGTGCTCCCAATTTCGGCACTCCCACTCCGGTCCACAGTCCCATCGACAGTGCATCTGTCGGGCATCGCTCAATACACAGCGCGCAACGGATGCAGCTTTGCTCGTTCAACATTAACGCCGTGCCACCCGGCTCGTCTGGGTGAATGTCCTCCGAGGGAACCAGCGAAATCAGGTCGAGCGGGCAGACGTCGGCGCACAGCGCGCATAAAACACAAATGTCGGTATCGAGCAGGATGTTGGCGAAGCAGCGCAGACACCTCTGTGCCTCACACCTGGCCTCTTCGACGGTGAACCCTGTTTCGACTTCTGCCAGACCGATGCGCCGGTCCGTCGGCAGCGTGGGCACGGCGACCCGGGGGACCCGGTCGTAGATGTCGTCGAGACGGTGGAACTGGTCCAGTTGCACCATGGTTCCGGTATCCTGCTCGGCGAAGCTGCCGCCAAACGCCTCGTGGATCTCACGGGCCGCAATCCGGCCGTCTGCGATCGCATCGATGAGAGTGCGCGGGCCCCTGGCTGCATCGCCGCCGGCCCATACCATCGGAAGCGAAGTCGCCAGGCTGTCCTCACCCACTTGGATTGTCTTGCGAGGACTCAACTCAGGGCCGTTCGCTCCCAGTGCCTCAACATCGATCGCCTGGCCGATAGCCATGATGATGGTGTCTGCCTCCAGCGTCAGCCGATCTGCATCGTCGAATTCAGGGGAGAACCGGCCGTTCTCGTCGAAAACGCGCGTGACCCCGATCGTCTCGATGCCGGTGACCTTGCCATCGGCGGTGAGTATCCGGGCGGGACCGCGCCGGTTGACAAACTTGATGTCCTCGTGCTCGGCCTCTTCGACCTCGAACTCCGACGCCGGCATCTCGTGTTTGGCCTCGAGTGACATGATGGTTATGTCCTGAGCACCAGTCCGGGCAGCCGTGCGAGCCACGTCGAGGGCTTCCGTCATGGATGAGCGCCCGTCCTCTTCGTCGTATTCGGCATGGCGGCGGGCGATCTCATCGTAGGTTGCAGCTCGTAGCGCGGTCCTTGCTGCATCCATCGCCACGTCGCCGCCACCGATTACGACCACCTTCTGACCGACGTCGGTTGCGAACCCCTGGTTGGCGTTGATCAGGTACTCGATCGCCTTCAACACCCCGTCTGCGTCGTGGCCTTCGAGGTCGAGTCCGCGTCCGAGGGTCGCCCCGATGGCCACGAATAGGGCATCGTGCTGCCGGCGGAGGTCATCGAGCGTGATGCCATCGCCGAGTTTCGTGTTCAACCGAACCTCGACGCCCAGGTCGGTGATGGCCTTGATCTCCGCCGCCAGGAGGGATCGATCAAGGCGGTACTCGGGGATCCCCAGCAGCATCATGCCGCCGAGCTGACCGGTGGCTTCGTACAGCGTGACGCCGTAGCCGAGGCGGCGGAGGTCGTGGGCGGCGGCCAGGCCGGCCGGGCCCCCTCCGACAATCCCGACGCTTTGTGATCGCGACTCGAGAGCAGGGGCGGCGACCTGCCGGTAGGTATCCATGCCGGATTCGACGCCGAATTGATCGGTGACGAATCGCTTGAGCGCCCGGATGGCGATGGGCTTGTCGATTTCGCCGCGCCGACAGGCGTCCTCGCATGGCGCCGCACAAACCCGACCGCAGACGGAGGCGAACGGGTTGGGGAGGCGAGCGGTTAGATAGGCCAGTTCATCCTGTCCGTCTGCGATGGCGGCAACGTACATGCCGGCATTCGTGTTGACCGGACAGGCGGCGAGACAGGGGATGTTCTCGTCGAAGAAGTGAAGTTTCTCCATACCAGATGCTCCGTCGTCGACACCCTACTGTACGACTCCCGGCTCGGCGCCGGGGTGCGGTGGAGAGTAGCAACCCGACCCGACGGAGTGTCGAATCGCGACGGGCCGAACGCCGCACCTCGTGTTGAGTGCTTCGTATTGACTATTCCTTGGCGCCGCTGTTGACCCAGTAGATCAGGACGGCGATCTGTTCTTCCGAAAGCGGAGCTCCCGGCGGCATCAGGTTGCCGTTGCCGAGCAGTCGTTGGATCATCGAACTGTCGTCGGCATTCCCAGGGACGACGGCCGGACCGCTGTCGCCGCTGTTGATCGTGGAGCTGTACGTCCCCGCGTACCAACCCCCGGACGATCCGTGGCAGGCCGCGCAACTGGCCTGCAGGATCGGCTGGACATCCTTCGTCCACGTGTAATCACCGATGTCGCCGCCGCCGGATTGCGCGTCGCCTGTTGTCACTTCGGCGGTTGCTCCCCCGGCAATCCATTGCACGATCAGATCGAGTTGGTTGTCCGGCAGCGCTCCGGCCGGGGGCATCAAGTTGCCCTCGCCACGAAGGCGCTGCACGAGATGACTCCCGTCGGGATCGCCGGCGACGACGGCCGGCCCGCTGCTTCCGCTGCCGATCACGGACTCCATGGTGGATGCATCCCAACCCCCCGACGACCCGTGGCAACCGGCGCAAGACGCCTGGAAGATCGGAGCAATGTCGCGTTCGTAGACGATCGTCTGCAGGGTACCGCGTCCGCCCAGCGAGCGGATGTGGTCGACGAGTCCCTGGATCTGATCGGCGGTGAGGACCTCGCCCCAGGCGATCATCGAAGTAGCAGCATGGCCGAGGTCGATGGCCTCGTGCAGTTGCTCATCGGTGAAGGAATCCTGGAATTCTGCCGAGGTCAAGGAAGGACCGACCAAATCGGGGCCGCCTGCCCCATCTGCTCCGTGGCATTGGGCGCAGAACGCCGCATACACCTGCACGCTTCCACCCGCGACGGGTCCACGGGCAAGATCGGGCGGCAAATCGACCGGCGGATCCGATTCCCACGAACGGAGGAACGCAACCACGGCATTCACCTCGTCCTCGGTCAGCGGTCCACCTTCGCTCTCCAGGAAAGGCGACATGCCCTGGTCCGACTGACCCTTTGAGATGATGGCGCGCAACGTGGCGTCGTCCCGGGTCTCCAAATAGCTCGCCGTACTGATCGGAGGGATGATTCTGATGGGGTCGGCGGGGTTCGGGCCGCCTTCACCGAAGTCACCGTGGCACGACGAGCACAATTGACCGAACAGTTGCTGGCCGACGATGACCGGTGTGCCGCGACTGGCTTCGAGCGTGTAGGTTGTGAGTGCGGTTAGCTGCTCCTCGGTGAGAACGTCGCCCCAGACAGGCATCGATCGGTGCTCTGCACCGTCGGCGATGATGTTGTAGGCGGTTTCTATGTCGGGAGCGCTCGGCACCCGCACGCCGTGACAACTCGAGCAGTGCTGTGCAAACAGTTGCTCGCCCCCGGGAGCCGTGGATGGTTCGACGACGAACAGAGCGAGTTCGGTGATCTGGTCCTCCGGCAGCACGTCCCTCCACTGGGTCATCTCGAGGTGGTTGCCGCCCTGGCGGATGAGCGCTTCGAGTTCGTCTCGTTCCCCTTCCCAGCTGATCGAGGTTCCGTGACATTCGGAGCAGTAGAGCGTGTAGAGGCGCTGGCCGTCCGGAGCAAGCAAGAAGTTGAGGAGCGCGGTTCGATCCTGGCCGAAGAGGACCTCGGACCAGTCGGGTATGTCGAGTCCATCATGCGGCGCGTAGGCGGTGCCTTGATTCAGGGCGTCCTGGAGCTGGAACGGGGTGGCGGCGGCGAGGTCACTCGAATCGTGGCATGCCGCGCAGTTGGCGGTGAATATCGCCCCTCCCTGCGGAGAGACCAGGAATCCTGCGAGGGCATCGATTTCATCGGTCGACAGAGTGGCTGCGAAGGCCGGCATCCCCTCGTGACCCCCGGCAATCGTCTCATGCAGGTTTATCCCGGTCGGGACATCGATCGATGTGCCGTGGCATACGGAGCAATTCTCGGTGAAGAGAACGGCGGCGTTGATGGTGCCGCTCACGTCGGCCGGCGCCGGGGTCTCCCTGATGGATTGGACTGTGAGAAACCCCATGGCTACCACGGCGACGCCGGTTGATGCCATCACCCAACTGCGGTTGCGGAAGTGACGGAGCTTGGTCCTGTCCAGGTACGGCATGGCGAAGAGGATGGCGAATCCGAGGGCAGGCAGGAGGATGACGCCGACGAACTCGAGGTTGCCCGGAAAGTACTTGAGCAGTTGGAAGAGCCAGAGGAAGTACCACTCCGGTCGAGGTGTGTAGTCGCTGTCGGATGGATTCGCACGTTCTTCGAGCGGGGCGCCTGCGAAGTAGGCGAGGCCGATGAGAATGATCAACACGATCAATGCAACCAGGACGTCCTTGAACACGGCGTCCGGGAAGAACGGGATGCCCTTCTTCTTGTCCTCTGCGTACTCCTCGAGGTATTTGGAGCGTTCTTCGCGTTTCATTATTCGAACCACACTTTGGGCTTCTCGTCTGTCTCCTTGGGTGTCGGAGGTGCGCTGATGCCGACGCGGACGACCAGAAAGAGGTGGATACCCAGGAGTAGCAGGAGCACCGACGGGAGCACCCATACATGGGTTCCGTAGAACCGGGTGAGCGTCACGGCCGACAGCTCTTCCCCACCGCGGGCGATCCGGAGCAGCCAATCACCGATGACGGGTGTCACCTCCAGCATTCGGGTACCCACCGTGGTAGCCCAGTAAGCCTTCTGATCCCACGGCAGCAAGTACCCGGTGAATCCGAAGGCCATCGTCACGGCCAGGAGGCCGAGTCCGGTGAACCAGGTGATTTCGCGGGGGAACTTATAGGCGCCGTGGAAGACCACCCGCAGCATGTGGAGTCCGGCCAGGACGACCATCGCACTGGCACCCCAATGATGCAGCCCTCTGATGAGCCAGCCGGCAGTGATCTCGTTCGTTATGAAGGCAACGCTGTTGTAGGCATCCTGAGGGCTGGGGACGTAGTAGATGGTGAGGAGGATGCCGGTCAGAATCTGGTTCACTGTGACGAGGAGCGTGGCGCTGCCCAGCGTGTACAGCCAGTTGACCTTGGGGATGTTGCGGAGCGCCAGTGCCGTCCAGATCGGCTTCCATCCCATCCGCTCTTCGAACCAAGCACTGAGCTTCTGGATCATGCTTCGACCTTCCCGACGACGAACAACTGGTCACCTTCAACCGACAGCTCGTACTGGTCTAGGGCTCTGGGCGGTGGGCCCGAAACCACTTTCCCGGTTTCGGTGAAGACGGCATTGTGGCAAGGGCAGAAGAACTGTTTCTCGTTGCCGACCCACCGCACCCGGCAGCCAAGGTGCGTGCAAACGTTGGACAGTGCCGTGAAGTTGCGCCCGTCTTCTGTGAAGACGTAGAAGGCGAGCTCTTCGGCCTGCGTGACCCATCCGGTCTTGCGCTCGATGGTTGCTTTGAAGAGGGTGGGTTCCCCGATTGGCACTTTGTTGGTAGGCCCGAGCGGGATCGCCTCGACTCCAAGACCACCGCGAGCCTTGGCAGGAGAAATGAGATAGGCAACCGTGGGGATGCCCATCAGCGCGCCGATCCCGCCGACAATCGACGCGGTGGCGCGACTCAAGAAAGTCCGACGGCTCATTCCTGCCACAGCGGCTCCCGATGTAGTTGAGTTGTTCCTCTCCGCCCTTCACCGTATTGCCAAAGGTCAACGCGGCACAGGGTCCAACGGCCCTTGAAGTTGTGACTCCGGGCCGTCGCCGATCATAGATCGAGCGGGCCGGCCAGGAGGTCGATTGCGAGGGATTCGAGGAGATGCCGGAGCGCCGGCCCTTCCCGTCCATCGATAATCGAGAGCTCAGGAATGAGGGTGTGGGGCTCCAATCCCATTGCTCTTCTTGCAGAACGAAGAATGTCCTCCTCCTGCGCAGATCCGACGCGATTGATGACAACGTATGGAATTGGCCCCTCCCAGTCGCGAACGAACTGCACTGCTCTGATGAGACTCATGGGGGAGGCGTCACATACAACGACGGCCGCGTCGCTGGTGGCCAGGATCGAGTGATCCGGCCTCCACGGCCCGATATCCGCAACGGTGACTGGGAATGCTGCCAGGACGGCGTCGAGGAGTGCGGCGATTCCGAGCCTGTTTGAGGGGTCGGTCCGGAGCGGGACGGGCCCACCGATCGCCGTCAGGTTCGGGCGGATATCCCGTGCCACGAGTCGATCTGTCGTGCGGATGGCGTCGGCGATATCAATGAGGTTGGCGCCGGGTTCGAACCCCATCCGGAAGGTGACCCCGGGGGCTTCGGTGTCGAGGTCGACGATCGCGGTCGAGATGCGTTCGGCGATGGCGTACGCGACGGAGACGGCGATTTCTGTTCGACCCGGAGCCCCCCTCGGGCCCGTGACTGAGATGAGCCGGCCCCGGCCTACCGGAGCTAGGGACTGCGCCGCGACCACCGACGCTGCACTCAACAGGTCTTCCGGGGTGGTTGTGTCCGGCAATGCGACGTCGACGCCGCCTCGACGAAGGAGTTCGTGCCCAGGTCCGTCGCCTGTTGGATAGACGCCGATGACGTGCGTTCCGCTCCGGCGTATCAACCGGATCCGATTGGATGTTATCCATGAGGTTTCGGATCCAACCACCACGATGTCGAGTGGTGCGGCGCGCTCCAGGTCTTGTGGTTCATACGCCCGACGCACGATCCTCACGATCGGATCGCGCCGGGCTGCATCTACCAGCCTCGGCTCCCATTCCCGCGCCGACAGGACCGTGGCCATGCGTGGGCGGTTCATTCGGCGGCTTCGAATCCGGCCGCGACGATCTGGTGCAGGAGGACGAAACGGCTCCGATCGCCTGTGAGTAACACGACATGATCCGAACCGACCGCACCCACGAGGCCGGTGGAGGCCCGGCCGTCAATGCACCAAAGGGTTGCTTGCTCTCCACGGTCCTCGGCGTCGATCAGGCGATCTCTCAGCGTGCGCCGGCGTAACCACGTTGCCCGGGCGGCCGCCTGCTCTGCTTCGACTACTCGTTCCCATTGCCGGCGAAGGTGGCGAGATACTTCGATGAGGTCCGGATGTCTTAGTGGATCCATGCTGTGCATCCTTGAGGGCAGATAGCGATAGAATACGATATACAACAGTGTCGATGAGGAATGAGTGAAGGTGGGTTTTCGCGAGGTGAGCGGCGCTTGCCGTAGAGCCGCCGGCGGGACTGCGCCTGGCGCTATGAATCACATCGAGGTTGCTATTGCCAGAGAATGGTTGTCGGTTGCCGATATCTGTTACTGCATGGATGTGTCGACCTTCGTCGTGTCCGGTGTGCTGCGTTCCGGTCGTCTGCCTGCCGTCAAGTTCGGCCGGGAATGGCGGGTGGCGCGCGTCGATTTCGAGATGTCGATCGAAGAGTCGCGGGTGCGGGCGGTGGCGAGATGCCTACAGCCGCCGGCGCAGCCGGCGACCCGCCGCCCACCAGTCCACTAGCGTCGCGGTATGGAAACGTGGAATGTGATCGTGTGGAACGACGAGGTCAATCTGGCCGCCTACGTTGCCTATGTTTTCCGGCGCCTTCTCAATCTGACCAGGAGCGATGCCACTTCTCTGATGCTCGACATTCACCGCCGCGGGAGCGCCGCCGTGGCCGCCGGTGCCCGCGAACACGTTGAACTGACCTGCTTCCGGCTAAGAGTCCATGGCCTAGACGCAACGCTGGAGCGGGCATGAGTGAACCTTTTGCGCCGTGCGCGGGTGGGGTCCGAATGACGCTGGCTCCCTGGGAAGTCGAGTTGCTATCACTCGTCCCGACCTTGCTCGATTCTGTTGGCAGGTTCGACCCGGATCCGGCGGCCGAGCGCCTGGCGTTGCGGGCGTATCCCCTTGATGACGAAGCCGACGCCGAGTTCTGCCGGCTGTTGGAGAGCGAACTGCAGCACGGTCGGGCGGCCGATCGATCCGCCTTCGCGCTGACCGTGGAAGGAGGCGTCGAGGGTGTTGTGCTTTCCACCGCGGAGGCGGAGGCGTGGCTTCGGGTATTGACCGAAGCGCGTCTCGTGCAATCGGCGCGCGCAGAGCTACCCGGCGGCGCTGAGCGGGAATCGGATCAGGCGCTCTTCGACTACTTGTCGTGGCTGCAGGGTTCGCTGGTGGAGATCCTCGACGAGGTGTTGCCCTGACCACGATCCGCATTCACGACATGGCGCACGGAGGTGAGGCCGTCGGCCGCCTCGACGGAAAAGCCGTGTTTGTGGACGGCGCGCTTCCCGAGGAAGTCGTTGATGTCGAGGTCCTCGAAGAGCGCGGTTCCTGGTCGCGAGCTGCGCTCCTGTCGATCGTGGAACCTTCCGAAGATCGAATAGCCCCGGCCTGTCGGCACTTCGGTCGCTGCGGTGGGTGCCAGTGGCAGTTCGCCGCCCGTGAGATCCAGGCGGTGTGGAAACGCGGCGTTGTGATCGGCCAACTGCGCCACCTCGGGAAGATCGACGATCCCGATGTTCGCCAGACGGTGACGCCCGGCCCTGCGTTCGGCTATCGAAATCGAATGGACTTCCGCGTTCAACAAGGTCGACCCGCCCTGCACCTTCGGCGCACGCGCGAGCTCGAGATGCTGGATGAATGCCCGCTGCTGGCGGAGCCCCTCCGCGCCATGCTCGATGAGATGGGCGACCTCAGTCCGATGCATCGCGTCACTCTTCGGGCGGGGATCAATACCGGTGATCGGTTGGCGGTCGTGTCGGGCCCCGTTCCTGAGGCCGCACACGATTGGTCGTTCCCGGTGTGCAGGGTCAGGCGGGGGCGCCCCGAAGCGATCAGCGGTGATCCCTTTCTCAGAGAGACGATTGGTGACACGGCGTTCCGGGTGACGGCTTCGGCTTTCTTTCAGAACAACACTGCGGGCGCGGAAGTTCTGGTGGACCTCGTACGTGCTGCCCTCGGGGTCACGCCTGCTGACACATTGCTCGATGCGTATGCCGGCGGAGGCCTCTTCAGCTTGACGGTGGGGCGGAGCGCAGGACGCGTGCTGGCGGTCGAGTCCGCAGGAATGGCTGTCGACGACCTTGTTCACAACCGCGCAACGGCAGGCATCGAGGTGGAGGTCGTGGCTTCGACGGTTGATGGATTCACCCGGGGCGAGTGGACGGTGGTCGTCTGTGATCCACCTAGGTCGGGTCTGGGCGCCGACGGCGTTGCTTCGATCACCAGATCGACGCCGCGGACGATCGCGTACGTTGCCTGTGATCCTGCCAGCCTGGCCCGTGATGCCCGGCTGCTCGGGGAGATGGGTTACAACCTCGATTACGCGGTTCCGGTCGACATGTTCCCGCAATCATTCCATGTTGAGACGGTCGCCCGATTCCGCCTGAGATAGACACTTTCTCCGCAATGCTGTGGCGCGTTTTCGCGCTCTTGTATTGCTGAGAATCTCCTACACGCTTTCTCCGCAATGCTGTGGCGCGTTTTCGCGCTCTTGTATTGCTGAGAAAACAGTTCTTGTCGACTTGGTGGAGGGTACGCTGGCCTTGTGAAACTCGGGACTTCAGCCGGGGCGGCTGCTTTCGCCCGTCCGGTGGGCATCCACTTACGTGCGACGATTTCCGTGGCCATGGTGCTGGCGATGGTTCTCGGTCTACCGCTGGCTCCCGCGGTCGCCGCCAGCGGGACCCTGGGATCCGCGGTGATCGGTGTAACTGAGCCGGGGGGACTGTCAACAGAAGCCGAACTGGCTGTCGTCGGCGTGGCAGCGGAGCACGGTGCTCGATCTGTTGCGCTCCATCGTGGGACGATTCAGCTCACCGGCGTCTATCGCGCCGGAGTTGTCGTACAGGAGCCCGATCCCGGCTACTTCATCCCCATGTCCTCGCTGGCGGTCGACCCGGGCCGTGCTGCGCCGCTGATCGGAGGTGACGTCGCCGCCGCGCTGCGCGCGGGCACCCTCGTATTCGGGGAGACGTCGGCGAATCTGCGCGGTGCACAGGTCGGCGACGATGTCGAGTTCGTCGGATGGGACGGCTCGAGGCAGCGATTGGTCGTAGGCGCCATCGCCCCGGACGAGGCCGTCTGGTGGAGCGAACTCGTCTTCTCAGAGGCCGTTGCGGCGTCCTTTGGATTCGAGCGCAAGTCGTCGATGGCGGTATGGGGATTTCGCGCTCAGGACGAAATCGTGATCGATCTCTGGACACGCCTTCCCGACATCAGGCTGAGGATTTCAAGTCGCGATGATCCGGCCGACCCAGACGGGGTCATGCCGACGGTGCTCGTCAAAGAGAAGTTCGGTGAGTTCTCCTACCGACCCACCGGCGACGGCGATCGGGTCGTGATTGACCAGACATGGAAAGACGAGAACATCGTCAACGTCACCCTCCCGCTACTCGGGCCGTTCCGCTGCCATCGTGTCGTCGTCCCCTATCTGCGCTCCGCTATCGATGAGCTCATCAATGAAGGCCTGTGGGCGCACATCGATCGGCAGGATTTCCAGATCGCCGGCGGTTGCTTCAACCCGCGCCTGATCCGTGGGGGGGACAAAGGGGGCGCCGTCTCCCGCCACACGTGGGGCATAGCCATCGACATCAATCCGAGTGACAACCCATATGGGGGCCGGATCGGTATGGATCCTGATATCGCCGCCATCTTTCAGAAATGGGGTTTTGCCTGGGGTGGCGGTTGGACCTACACGGACGGCGGTCATTTCGAGTGGAACCACGTCCCCGATCATCTCCTCGAGGGCTGATCCGGGTGGACCTCGTACGGAGCGTCGAGGTGGCCCGGCGGTGGGAGGCCGAAGGGAAGGCCGTCGCGGCCGCCACCCTCGTTCGCGTTCAGGGTCCGGCGCCCCGACCGCTCGGCAGCAGATTCCTGGTGTCGTCGGCCGGTGACATGGAGGGCTCCGTCTCGGGCGGATGCGTCGAGAACGACGTGTTCCTACATGCTCAGCAGGTGCTCGAGAGCGGCCAAAGCAAGCTCGTCGGCTACGGCATATCGGATGAGGCTGCATTCGAGGTCGGGTTGTCCTGTGGCGGCGTCATCGATGTGTTCATAGATCGGTTTCGGATCGACGAGGTCGGGAAATACGTTGCTTCTCAGCGGTCCGGGTCGCTCGCCTCCGTCGTCGACGGGCCGAGCGCAGGAACGCGGGGTATTTTCGATCACGAACTCGGTCTGATCGCGACGGACCTCTCCGAGGAGGTGGTGGAGGCGATCCTGCCCTTGGTCCGGCTCGTGATGGACACCGAGCATCCCACGATCACCTCGGTGGCCGGAAGTGAAGTGTTCGTCGAACCCGTTGCTCCGCCGCCGAGGTTGGTGATCTTCGGTGCCGTTGAAATCGGCCAGACTCTGAGTGCGCTGGCGGCTTGCGCCGGTTTCTCCGTGACCGTGTGCGATCCGCGGTCGGCGTTCACAACTCCAGATCGGTTTCCTGATGCTCGGGAAGTCATCACCGCCTGGCCCGAGGAAGTCGTGGACCGGCTGGCCCTTGATGAGCGCACCTTCGTGGTTGTACTGTCGCACGATCCCCGGTACGAAGATCCGGTGGTCCAGGCTGCGCTTGCCAGAGATGTTCGATATCTGGGCGCGATGGGCAGCCGCAAAACGCACGCCAAGCGACTGGAACGTTTAGCCGGGGCTGGAGTACCACCATCTGCGCTGGAAAGGATTCACGGGCCGATCGGACTCGACCTCGGAGCCAATGGTGCCCGCGAAACGGCGGTGGAGATTCTGGCGGAGATGGTCCTCGTCCGGCACGCCACCGGCACGGGCAGGTCGTCGAGCCTGCCATCCGCCGACTGATTCCGGGTGGTTGCGCCGGCCGTATAGTGGTGCCTCGTCACACCGAAGGGATTCGATGTCGGTCGCCGCGCTCATTCTCGCCGCAGGCTCCTCCACCCGTCTGGGGTCGCCCAAGCAACTGCTTCCATGGGGAGAGGGAACGTTGCTCGGGCATGTTATAGAGCGTACGCGATCGTTTGGAATCGATGAGATCTGGGTTGTGATCGGTCACGAAGCTGAGGCTGTGCTCGATGGTGTAGCCTTCGGCGATTCTTCCGTGGTGATCAACGATGAGTACGAGGAAGGCATCGCCTCGTCGCTTCGAGTGGGTCTGGACTCCCTGACGAGGGATTCGCGAGCCGACAAGGTCTTGCTCGTGATGGGCGACCAGCCCGATATTCGTGCAGACGTTGTCGCTGAGATGCTCACCGTGGTCAAACGAGAGAAACGGCCGGCCGTTGTCCCCAGGTACCGGTACACGTGGTCGAACCCGGTCATCGTCGACCGCTCACTTTGGACCCGGCTGATGAGCCTCGAAGGCGACACCGGAGCGCAGCGGCTCTTGCAGGCCCACCCGGAATGGGTACGTGAGGTATGGGTCGAGCACATGCCACCACGCGACGTCGACACGCCGGACGACGTCGCCGAACTCCAACCACGCAGCTGACGGGTGGTTGGCGAATTCGGTAGGCTGGCCGGCGAGAAGAGGCCTCGGCGAGGCGAGGAGCTATCTCGATGAGTCACCGGGAAAGGAGCGGGAGTGCCGTCAATCGACGCCGTTGAGGGGATCGCGCAACGCACTGCTACGAAGCTGAGGAAGAACGGGATACGAACGACCGAAGCGCTCATGAAGCGAGCCGCCGATCGCAATGGTCGCAAAGCGTTGGCCGCCGCCACCGGATTCACCGAGAAGCAGATCCTCGAATGGGTCAACCGCGCCGACTTGATGAGATGCAAAGGAATCGGCGGCGAGTACTCCGATCTGCTCGAGGCTGCTGGTGTCGACACGATCAAGGAACTCCGCCGCCGGAATGCGACCTCTCTCACGAACAAGATGGTCGAGATCAACGAGAAGAAGAAGCTCGTCCGGCGGCTTCCCACCGAATCGATGGTCTCACGCTGGATCGAGTTCGCCAAAGACCTCGATCCTCTGGTCAAGCATTAGAAACGGGCCGGTGCCCGTCTGGCACCGGCCGTGCATCGACGGCACACTCTCTTCGAGTTGAGGGCCCCGAGGGGCCCTCAACAACGTTCATGCCGGGACGATCCGCTACTTGGCTGCGGTTGCCTTGGCGGCCGGCTTCTTGGCTACGGGCTTCTTGGCTGTGGTTGCCTTGGCTACGGGCTTTTTGGCGGCGGGTTTCGACGCGGGAGCCTTCTTGGCAGCAGGTTTCCTGGTCGGAGCCGTCTTGGCGGCCGGCTTTCTCGCCGCCGCGGTCTTGGCCGCCGGCTTCTTGGCAACCGGCTTCTTCTCGACCTCGACCACCGGCTTCTCGATCGTCTCGCTCGGTGAGAACGATTCGCGCCACGAGGTGAGGATGTCCTCGAGTTGGTCCCGCAGCTTTCCGACGCGTTCCTGGATCTCGTCGAGATCGACCCGGGCACTCAGGTCTTCAACGACCTTCTGCTCGGAGATCTTGCCGATGAGTTTCTCGCCTTCGTCGGCCCAGAGGTCGAACTCCTTGCGAGCATCGTCGGTGAGCTTCTCGCTCACGTCACCAAACCGCTCGGTCAGCTTGTCTGAGAGTTCCTTCAGTGCATCACCGGTCCGCTTCAAACCGACCAGCGGGGCGCCGACGGCGGCGTAGAACGCCTTCTTCGTTTCGATCATGGTGTCTCCTTATTGTCCGGCTCGACCCCACCGACCTCGATGAG
The DNA here is from genome assembly GCA_024641245.1 of Actinomycetes bacterium. Lineage (GTDB taxonomy): Bacteria > Actinomycetota > Acidimicrobiia > Spongiisociales > JAHEDJ01 > JAHEDJ01. The sequence goes on along the minus strand of JAHEDK010000002.1, from coordinate 193,242 downwards.
AGTCCGGTAGAGCTCGAGCAATACTTGTTTGTGACGGGTGCTCAATGTCGGGTCTGCCTCGACCGCCTCGACAACCGTCGGGGGTGAGAAGCCTTCGTCGAGCAATCCTGCCCTCACGTACATCGATTCCGCCTGTATCGACAACTCCCGTGCGAGTGATTTCAGGATTTCGGCCGATGGTTTCCGTAACCCTCGTTCGATCTGGCTGAGGTAAGGATTCGAAATCCCCGCCCGGTCGGCCAGTCTTCGAAGTGACATCTTGGAACGTTCGCGTTGCTGGCGGATGAACGTCCCGAGTTCGGCTATTCCCGAGCTCTCTTCCTGTTTATCACTCACATTAGCAATATAACGCAGGCTGCTAACTATTGCAAGCGGCGCCCGTACAGCGACCCGACTAAGGCCGTGAGCTGCTCCCGAACCGGTTCAGAAGACCGAACCGCGGTCTTCCAGCATGTCGTCGAGGGCAAGCTGAATGACCTCGCGAGTCTGCTCGGCGATTTCGAGGACTGTGAGCCGATCGGTCGGGACGCCGGGTCCTGGCATCTCGATGGGCTCGAGAAATCTGATTCGCCACTTGACGGGCAGAGGAATCGGGTTGAGGAATACACCGATCTCCTCGACCCGCTGCTGCGGGAAGAACAGCTTGAACAACTGAGCCAGGCGACGAGAGCTGAAGAGCGCCGGATGGACGTCTTCAGATCCGACGATGGCGACCGGGATGATCGGAGCTCCGGCCTCGATAGCGAGCGCGGCGAACCCTCCCCGGCCGAACCTGCGGAGTTGGTATGCCTCGGCGTGCGGTTTCTGGAAGGCCGGAACGCCCTCAGGAAAGGCACCGAGCAGGTAGCCGTGATTGAGTACCCAGCGAGCGTCCTCTTTGCTGGCAAAGGCCGCCCCGGCCTTCCGGTAGAGGTGCGAGAGGAAGGGAACGAGGTTGAGGATCTCGGTCCCGACCACGCGGACCCGCCTGGGGAGTTCGGCCTCGTTGACGACGGCGAGTTGCAGCATCATCCCGTCGTAGGGGATGAAGGCGCCGGCATGGTTGCTCACCAGGACGCCTGCCCCCTTTGCCGGCACGTTCTCGATTCCCTCGACCTCCACCCTGAAGTACTCGAAGTAGAGGAAGTTGGCAATGTGCCAGATCATCTCCGATACGACGGGGTCGAGCCCGAGGGCATCGTTGTCGTACGAAGCAAGCAGGAGATGGCGGATTAGGGCGGGCCAGGTGTCTGCCCCGAGATGGCCGGCGGCCGGCACCGCCAGGTCGGAGATGTCGATCCCCCCATGGAGTGCGCAGCGCTCGTGTTCGGCAATGGCAGGAAGGCCGCAGGAGAAGCCCTCGATAGTCCGCAGCGTGCACGATCTGCGCCTGTCAACCATCCACTCGAACCGACGGCCGGCGGAAATCCGGCGGCGGCGCGCTTCGGACAGATCCGGCAGTGACGGCATCGAAGCTCGCACTCTCTCGGATTCCTCGGGTGGGGGCTGCAGGGCCAGTTGCAGTGCAGCAATGAGCTGTTCCTTCGTCATCGTTGAGCGCCCGCGAATATCGGCGGCGCGAGCGAATGCCCTGAGTTCGTCCCGGCTCAAACGTCCTAGCAGACCGGAGATTGAGTCGCTCACGACGATGTCCCGGGACTGCGGACGCGCCCATAGGAGGCCAGGACGGCTTGACGGGCGGTGAGCTTTGGTTTCCACCCGAACGATTCTTTCATCAGCGTCGTGTCCATGACGCGGCCGTTTCGAAGGTAGTCCTCGAGATTGCCGGGGAATGGGTTGCCGAGTGCTCGCAGTGCCCGCATGGTTGCCCGATGCTGCGGGGCGGGAAGCGGTTGGGCGAGGCGGCGGCCCAATCTGAGGATCCGGCTGAGGTACAGCTGACCATCGGCGGCGATATTGAAGGTCCCGGAAACCGGCCGGGCCACAGCATGCAAGAGGGCTGAGACTGCGTCCTCTTCGAAGATGACCTGCATCCGCGGGTCGTATCCCAGGAGGGTTGGAACGACGGGCAGTTGGAGGTATCGGCTGATCGGGTTCCCGATCTCCGCTCCGATGATGGGGGCGATGCGCAGAGTCGTGAAGGTCACCGCGGGAAGGTCGCCGGCTACCTCGGCGAGGAGCTCCTCGATGTCGCGGATACTTCTGGTGTGGGCGCTGGCTGTGCGCCTCGGTTCGGTTGATTCGGTCAGGATGGAGGGTTGCCGTGGTCCCGATCCGTAGAACGCGGAATCAGACTTCATGACTACCGTCTCGACCGTTGTGCATCGCTGCAGGGCGCCGAACAATCCATGTGCACCCATCACGACGCGGCTGTGCGATTTCTCTCGCCCGAGGATCGCCGCCCGATCGACGGCTTGCAGATGGACCAACGCATGTGGCCGGGCGTCCAGGAAGAAGTGAGCGAACTCGAGTTCGTCGATGGCCAGTTCGTGCATCGGCGAGCTGAACTCGACGCTCGGGCGCAACTCGTCGACTGCGATGACCTCGACGTCGGGTTGACCCTCGAGTCTCTGAATGAGGCGGCCGCCCGTCCACGTCGCCGCTCCCGTCACCATGATCCGCCTCATGCGCTCAAGTGTACGTGTCCGGACGACGGGTTCATTCGGTCGTTACCATGCCGCAGATGCGAGCGCTCCTTCTCGAGTCACCTCCCGATCTGCCGGCCGATTGGCTGCAGGAGTTGACCGACGAGTTCGTCGAAGATCCGCAATGCAGGCTGGCATTGTTTGGTGGTGATGAAACCGGAGCTGTGTTGTTCAGCCTGTGGGATCCACGCGTTGTCGATGAAGTGGCCGAGGGGCTCCGGGCCGCGATGCCGCACGGAGCGACTATACGCGCACTTGCACTGGCCGACAGCGGGTTCGGCGATCCCGCAGGTGATGAAACGCTGCGACAATGAGCGCCATGATCATCGTCATGAAGAAAGACGCGACCCCTGCCGACATCGCCCACGTAGTGGAGCGTTTGGAGAGTATCGACTCACAGGCGCATATTTCTGAGGGTCGACTGAGGACCGTCATCGGAGCACTCGGTGATCGCGTCCTCATCCAGCAGCTCCCCTGGGAGGCGATGCCGGGTGTCGAGCGAGCCGTGCCCGTTCTCAAACCCTTCAAATTCGTGAGCCGTGACTTCCAGGAGGAAGACACGGTGATCGATACGCGCGGCGTTGCGATCGGGGGCGGTACCTTCACGGCGATTGCGGGCCCGTGTGCGGTTGAGAGCCGCGACCTCCTGTTCAGGGCCGCCGAGGCCGTGAAGAAGGCGGGGGCGACGGTCCTGCGCGGAGATGCGTTCAAACCCCGCACTTCGCCGTACTCGTTTCAGGGTCTCGGCGAGGCCGGGCTCGAGATGCTGGCCGAAGCTCGCGAGGAATTCGACATGCCGTTCGTCGCCGAGATACTCGATCCGCGCGACATCGAGCTGGTGTCCTCGTATGCCGACATTCTGCGGGTTGGGACCCGCAATATGGCCAATTACACGCTGCTCACCGAGGTAGGGCGGCAAGCCAGACCGGTGATGCTCAAGCGAGGGTTCACCGCCACGATCGAGGAGTGGTTGAACGCCGCCGAATACATCTATAAAGAGGGCAATCACGAGATCATCATGGTCGAGCGCGGAATCAGAACCTTCGAGACTGCGGCGCGCAACACGCTGGACATCACGGCGGTGCCGATATTGAAGAGCCTTTCGCATCTCCCTGTGATCGTCGATCCGTCCCACGCAGCCGGTCATCGCTATCTCGTCGCTCCACTTTCGAGGGTGGCGGTGGCGGCCGGCGCCGACGGGTTCATGGTGGATGTTCATCCCGATCCGGAACTCGCCAAAGTCGATGGAGCCCAGGCCTTGCTGCCCGAGGAGTTCGCCGAGTTGATGGTGTCGATCCGCAAGCTTGTTGCGGCGGTCGGTCTCCAGGGGTGACGGCTCGATCGGCAGCCGTGGTCGGAACGGGTTTGATCGGCGCATCAATCGGCCTGGCGCTGCGGCAGACCGGATGGAATGTGACGGGCTGGGACCCGGACGACTCAGCGCTCATCACCGCCCTCGAGGCGGGCGCGCTCGATGCCTCCGCCCCATCGACGGTTGCCGCGATCCAGGGCGCGGCCTTGATCGTGCTGGCCGGTCCACCCCGCGCCGTCATCGCCACTATCGGCGACCTCTCCACGGATGGGCTGGTGATCGACGTTGCCGGTGTGAAGGATCCGATCTGCCGGGCGGCGAACCATCTCGATCATTTCGTCGGCACCCACCCGATGGCCGGGCGCGAACAATCGGGTCCCGGTGCCGCCTCGGGTGCCTTGTTTCGTGGGGCGAGCTGGGTCGTTGTCGAGGATGGCGCCGACCCCGACGATCTGAGTCGGGTGGAGAACCTCGTTGTGTCGCTGGGTGCAAACCCGGTTCGCATGTCTGCTGCCGATCACGATCTAGCCGTGGCGATCGTCAGTCACCTCCCGCAGGTCCTCGCCGCCACCCTGCTCGGTGAGGCCGAGCGCCATACCGAGGCTCTTCCCCTAGCGGCCGGTAGCTTCCGCGACTTGACGCGGGTGGCGTTGTCAGATCCGGCGCTGTGGTCGGAGTTGTTGGGGGAGAACCGAGCGGCGGTTGTTTCCGAACTCCGGAGTTTCGCGCTCCGCCTCGGCGAAATCGCAGACGATGTGGAGTCGGAGTCGAGCGTGATGCAGTTCCTGGAGCGAGCGAGGGATTTGCGCCGGACACTCGCCCCGCCGGTCATGGCAGTACGGGTGATTCTCGAAGACCATCCCGGTGAACTGGCGGCGGTCGGCCGCGCACTTGCCCTCAGCTCCGTTGATGTGCGTGACCTCCAACTTCGCCACGGTCCGCAGGGTGGCGGAGGTGTCTTGACGCTTTCTGTTCGCCCCGGCGAGGCGGAAGCTCTGAGCCATGCCCTATCCGCGGAGGGGTTCAAGCTGGCGGATTGACATCTGGTACCTGGTACCTGGAGCCCGTTCTGAGTTCTAGGTTCTGGGTTCTGGGGTTTGGCAGGCCCAGTCGCCAAACGACAATGGCAATCGATGAACGAGTGGTGACGCGATTCCCTACCACTTGCACTGCATCAATCGCAGCAGGCTCGCCGCGCCGACCAGGATTCCGTGCTCGATTGCGTCTTCGTTGATGTCGAATGCGGCGGAGTGCAGGTCGACCTTCCCGTCGTATCCCGCAGAACCGAGGCGAAGCAACGCTCCGGGCACGAGGTCGAGGAAGCGAGCGAAATCCTCCGCCCCGAGGCTGGCATGCGTCGCCGCTACAGCCTGGGTCCCGAGTACCTCGTGAATGGCGAACTCGACCTCGGACAGCACGCCGGCATCGTTGATCACCGGGGGTATTCCCCGTTGGTAGTGCACATCTGCGGTGGCGTGGACCGGTGCCACGATCTCCCGAACAAGCGTCTGCACGCGATCCGGCATTGAATCCCACGTGCCCTTGTCCAGGATGCGAACCGTTCCCGTCATTGTCACGCTGGTCGGTATGACGTTGTCGGCCTTGCCTCCGTGGATTGTCCCGAAAACGAGCGACATCGGCGTCCTGGCATCGAGCGTCCGGTTGAGGAGCGTTGGCAGTTCGGTCACCACCCGTCCGGCGGCATATACGGCGTCGACCGTTTCATGAGGTCGTGCTGTGTGACCTCCCGGTCCGCTGATCGTGATCTCGAAGCGATCAGACGAGCTCGTGATGGCTCCAATCTTGAGGCCCACCTTTCCGGCAGCCAGCGTCGGATCCATGTGAAAGGCAATCAGCGCAGAGACATCTTCGACCACGCCCTCGCGCACCATGTCGAAGGCACCACCCGGGAAGATCTCCTCAGCAGGCTGGAATATGAATCGGACTCGCCCCGGCAACTTCCCGTACTCCGACAAGGCGAGGGCAATGCCGAGGCCGATGGCGGTGTGGCCGTCGTGTCCGCATGCGTGCATCACGCCGGGGTTGGTCGAGGCAAACGAAAGGCCGGTTGCCTCGGTGATCGGCAACGCGTCGAGATCTGCACGGAACCCGACCAGGGTGCCTCCTTCTCCGAGATCAGCCGTCAGTCCGGTGTGCCCGAGTCGGACTCGTGGCCGGATACCGACGTCGCGCAGTGTCGCATCAACCAGCGCCGTCGTTTCGTGCTCTGCATTTCCCAGTTCGGGATTGGCGTGGATCTTCCTGCGGAGATCAATGGCGGTCGGAGCGATCTCGCGGACGATCTTCTGTAGTCGCTTCACATCGGTATTCATCGCTGCCTTCCTGACCGCGCCGACGGAGTGACAAAACCGGCGGGGACGCAATGGTATCGGCTTCAGGGTCGGCCCGCGTCGCCGGGATCAATCCTCATAGAATCGTCGTTCGAAGACTCGACGGGCCCGGCGCGTCACCCTGCGGTAGTCCTCACGCAGCTTGCCGACCGAGCCTCCTCGATAGCCGAGTGACAAGGCGAGGCGGGCGAGCTCGGTCGGATCGGTCGGCAGCGAGCCGATGTCCCTGCCCGTCTGGATGTAGAGGCGGTTGCGGATCTTCGTGCAGAACTGGTAGGCCGCCGTGAGGCTGTCGCCTTCCTGGGCAGTCAGCTGATCCGCGTCGACGGCTCCGGCTATAGCCTCGAGCGTCGCCGGAGCGCGCAAGGCCGGCACCACCGCTCCGCGGCGCATCTGCAGTAGTTGCACGAGGAATTCGACATCGACCAGACCTCCTCTGCCCAGTTTGAAATGGAAGTCGGGATCCTCGCCGGGAGGTATCCGCTCGGCCTCGATACGAGCCTTCATCGTGCGGATCTCGCGGACGGCCTCCGATGAGAGTCGATCCGGAAATGCGAATTCCCCTGCCATGGCAACGAATCGTTCGCCAAGTTCCGCATCGCCGCCCACACAGCGGGCCCTGATGAGCGCCTGGTGTTCCCACACCGCCGACCAGCGCTCGTAATACTGTCGGTATCCGTCCAGTGTGCGGGCGAGGGGGCCGTCCTTGCCCTCGGGCCGCAGCCCGGGATCGACTCTAAAGGCAATGCCTTCCGGGGTCACCTTTCCCAGCGCGGCGCTGAACCGGCGGGCGAGTTCGTCGGCAGCTCTGCGAGCAGGCTCCCCGTGGAGGTTTTCGGCGGCCTCGTAGACGAAGAGAACATCGAGATCAGATGGGTAGTCGAGAAACCGACCTCCCCATTTGCCCATGGCAATGACTGAGAATGGAAGCCCGGCACTTGGCGTACCTCTGAATTCATCCCCTGCAATCTGCAAGGCAGCGCCGACGGCTCCGTCCGCCAGGTCCGAGAGCTCCCTGGCCGGCGGTAGTTCCCCGCCCAGGTCGAGCAGATCCCTGGCCACAATGCGCAGCGTTGCGCTGCGGACGTATCTCCGTAATGCGTTCAATCGGCGTTCATGTGTCGGACGCAACATGACGTACTCGACTGCGTCCGTTCTCACCTCAGCCGGGTTCATAGGTCGGCGAATGCGACTGTCGTCACCGAGTTCCGGGAGGAAGCGCGGGATGCGGTCGATGAACCTACCGGCAACGCGGCTGGCCCCGAGCAGATAGCACAGTCGCTCCGCCGCCACCGGATTGTCACGAAGTATCGCGACCAGCGGTGCGTTGTCCTTCGTGGTCGTGACTAGAACGCGAAGTTGCTCGAGACCCAGATCGGGATCCGGCGACCGTGACAGCCACTCGAGCAACAGAGGGAGCGTTTGCTGCATGAGCTTCGAACGCCTCGACAGACCTGCGGTTAGATCCACCACCGCCCGACGCGCCCCGGAAACGTCCCGGAACCCGAGGGCCGAGAGTTGGCGCGCCACACCTTCTGGTGTGAGTGCGATGGTCGGGGAGGCGGCAAAGGCCTCGAGCAGCGGGCGGTAGAACAGGCGCTCGTGAATGGTTCGCACCACGCTCCGGTGCGTGACGAGATCACGCTCGAATGAGGCTAGGGCGGATCCCGCGGCGCCGTCCCGGTAGGTCATCGCCTTGGCGAGACGTTCGCGCTCAGAGGCGGGTATGGGGAGCATGTGGGTTTGGCGAAGGTCCACCAGCTGGATCCGGTGTTCGAGGGTGCGCAACCACACGTAGGCGGTTGCCATTGCCTCTGCGTCTGGCCGGCCGACATACCCTTCATCGGCGAGTGTGCGAAGGGTCCTCAGCGTGTTGGGCGAACGCAAGTGGGGATCGAATCTCCCGTGCACCAACTGCAGCAGTTGCACCGCGAATTCGACGTCCCGGATTCCCCCGATTCCACGCTTGATCTCGGCCTCGTCGATTCCCTGTTCGGCGGCTCGTCCCTCGATGCGTCCCTTCATCTCCCGGACCTCTCGCACGGCCGATGGGTCGAGTGTCTCCGGATAGACAAACGGTTCGATGGCGGCCAGGAAGGAAGCACCGAGCGCCACATCACCGGCCGCCGGGCGGGCTTTGATGAGGGCCTGGAACTCCCAGGTGCTGGCCCAGCGCTCGTAATAGGCGCGGTACGACTCCACGGTGCGCACCAGCGGACCGTTCTTCCCTTCCGGTCGAAGATCGGCGTCGACTCGATAGGCGGAACCATCGGCGGTGACCTGGGAGAGTGTGGCCATGAAGGTCGCGCTGACTCTTCCGGCGTACTCAGTTGCGCGCCCGGCATCCAGGGACGAGGGGTTGCCGTGAACGAACAGAACGTCGATATCCGAGGAGTAGTTGAGTTCCAGGCCACCCCATTTCCCCATAGCTATGACCGCGATAGGGACGGGTGGCATATCTGCGTAGCGCGGCGCTGTGCGCACCTGGTTATGGGCGGATTCGAGTGCGAACGTCGCCGCCGAGTCTGCCAGCACCGCCAGTGCTCTACCGACGGCGGGCAGGTCGTCGTAGCCCATGAGGTCGCGCACGGCGATTCCGAGCATCGAGGTCTGAACAAAGCGCCGGACGGCTCTCAGGGCTTCGGGATGCATGTCATGCAAATCGGGCGGCCGGGGAGAGGAATCGTGCGGTCCCGGCAGCATGGCCGGCTCGAGCAGCACTCGTTGAGAGAGAACCCGGCTGGCTCCTGCCACAGCCACCAGTGCGAGACCGAACTGGAGATCCTCCAGGGTCCGGGCGGCGACCCCCGGATCTCGCTCGAGGATGGCGGCGATCCGCTCGAGTGCACCCTCCGGATCGGGCCCAGAACGGACGGCGCGCAAGAGGGGAACGGCCGGTTCGTCGACCACACCGTTGGTGAGCCACCCGGCCCGCGCAAGGCGCAGGGCGAGTTCAGGCCAGATGCCGTATCGCGATGGTGACCGATTGCCGTTCATTCCCGCCCTTGCGTTGGTTGACGCGTTCCTAAGCTACGCCTATGCAAAACCTTCGCGTAGCGGGTGCGCAACTCGATCTGGTTGTCGGCGACCTCCCGGGCAATGAAGTGAAGATCCTCGAAGCAATGTCCAGGGCCGAGGAACAGCAGGCAGATGTGCTGGTCCTGCCTGAGCTGGCCATCACCGGCTACCCGCCCGAGGACCTGTTGCTGCGGCAGGGGTTCATCGACGCCAACCTCGAGGTGCTCCACCGTCTGGCTTCGGCTTCCCGCCGAGCAGTGACGGTGGTCGGATTCGTCGATAGGGCAGGGGGCGGACGCGTTCCCACCGGCGATGCAATGGAGCGAACGCTGGCCAATGCAGCAGGACTTCTGTACGACGGCGCGGTGCGGGGGGTGTATCACAAGGTCCTGCTGCCCGATTACGGCGTATTCGACGAGACCCGCTACTTCATCCGCGGCGGCAACGAAGCTGCCCTGTGGGGATTGGACGGAGTTGCCGCGGGCGTCTCCGTCTGCGAGGACATCTGGGTTGCCGACGGGCCTCCAGCGCAACAAGCAGCCGGTGGGGCACAGGTTTTGCTGAACATCAACGCCTCGCCGTTCCATTACGGCAAGGCCACCGAGCGCGAAGAGATGTTGCGGCAGCGCGCCCTCGAGGCAGGCGTTCCTCTGGTATACGTCAATCAGGTCGGGGGGCAGGACGAGTTGGTCTTCGATGGTGCCAGTCTCGTGCTGACAGCCGACGGGACTCTTCTCTACAGGGCACCCCAGTTCGTCGAGCACTTCTTTGTCGTTGACGTGCCGATCTCCGACAGGCGATCGAATCGCGTCATCGACTCGATCTCATCCGACCGGGCCGAACGTCGCCCACTCGAACCGGTTGCGCCGGTCCCGCTACTCGAACCACCCGAGGCGGAGGTCTACGGGGCGCTTGTGGTTGGACTGCGTGATTATGTACGCAAGAACGGCTTCCACCATGTAGTAATCGGGCTCTCCGGGGGCATCGATTCCGCACTGACTGCAGTCATCGCCGCCGATGCCCTGGGGCCAGAGCATGTGCTGGGGATCTCAATGCCTTCTCGCTTCAGTTCCGATGGTTCGGTTACCGACTCACGTGACCTCGCCGAACGATTGGGGATTCGCTTTGAGGTCGTGCCGATGGACGACGTGTTCGAGGCCTATCTCCGCACGCTGATGCCCGTGTTTGCAGGAGAGCCGTTTGGAGTGGCCGAGGAAAACCTGCAGGCCCGGATCCGGGGCGCCATCCTCATGGCGGTCTCCAACAAATTCGGAGGGATGGTCGTGGCGACCGGAAACAAGTCTGAGATGGCGGTCGGCTATGCCACTCTCTACGGGGACATGGCAGGCGGATACGCGGTCCTGAAAGACGTCCTCAAGACCCTTGTCTACCGCCTGGCCTTATGGCGTAACACTGAGCGCGAGGTGATCCCTCCTTCCATCATCGAGAAACCTCCGTCGGCTGAGTTGCGTCCCGACCAACTGGATAGCGACAGCCTTCCCGATTACGACGAGCTCGATGGGATTCTGAGAGCATACGTCGAGGATGACCTGTCGGTAGCCGGTGTAGTTGCTCGTGGCTTCGCCCCGGACGTCGTTGCCCGCGTGGCGCGCTTGGTCGACCAGAACGAGTACAAACGGCGGCAGGCTGCCCCGGGCGTGAAGATCACGACGAAAGCGTTCGGAAAGGACCGCAGGCTCCCGATCACGAACGGGTATCAGGGCCGCTAGTGATTCCGAACACACGGAGATCGCCGCAGTACCGAGTTCCTCCGCCACCTCCGTGGGGCTGATGGCCTTCTGCCTCTTCCCCACCAGCGCTAGCCTCTCACGCATGCGAGTCCTGATCGATGGCAAAGAGGTCGACCCCGTTACTGCCTCCATCTCCGTGTTCGACTGGGGAGTCGTACGAGGTGATGGCTGCTTTGAGGCTCTCCGGTCATACGATGGTGTCGCCTTCGCCGTCGACGCTCACCTCGATCGGCTCATGAACAGCGCGGCTGTTCTCGGTATGGAGGCGATGCTGCCGGATCGAAGCTTGATCACCGATTGGGTAGCGACTGCCGCCGCCGACGGTGGGGACTGTGTGGTGCGCGTGATCGCCACCAGGGGCGGTACCGATGCCCACATCGACGCCCCACCGAGGCTGATCGTCTTTTGGGAGGAACTGCCGATCCTTCCGCCGTCCATGGCGCTGATTGAGATATCAGCCCCATGGCACTCTGGTGGGTTTCCATGGGAGCTGGCAGGAGTGAAGGGCCTGTCATACGGACCAAACATGGCGTCCGTGCGCATGGCGAAATCCGCAGGATTCGACGACGCATTGCTGATCAGTCGGGAAGGGATCATGCTCGAGGGTCCGACGAATTCGGTCGGCTGGGTCGTCGACGGAGTGGTTGAGACCCCTTCACTCGATCTCGGCATTCTCAGCTCGATCACTCGAACGGTGACCATGGAGGTGGCTGCCGATCTCGGTATCGAAGTGCGGGAGGGCCGGTTCCCGATCGTACGACTCGAGCGTGCGCAAGAGTTCTTCGTCCTGTCGACCGTGAAAGAGGTGATGCCGGTCAGCCGGGTGGGGGAGCGTAGGTTCGCCGGCGGATCGGTGACGCCTGCATTGGGAGCAGCGTTCAGGGAGCGCGTTCTGGCAGCTGCTCACTCGATCTGATCACACGGCGGTGGGCCGACCAGTCCCAGCGCCCTGGCGATCATCTCTGCCATTTCTCCATTCGTAACGTAGCGGGTGAGAGAGGCGTTGCAGTAGGCGAGCGGTGTGCTGCCATCGCTCTGCTCCAACAGCGAACCCGCCAGATCCTCGACGGTCATGAGCGTGTCGAGGTCGGTTGAGGTCATTTCCTGTAGGAGGGCCGCAAGCTCTCTCAGATCTTCAAAGGTGATGAGAGCGTCGGTGCAGAACGCCCTGAGGGCGCACGATGACAACGCGCGGGGTGGCCGGACGAAACCGGTTCGCGCCCTCATCCTGTCTTGCCAGGGACCTTCCGGACTTCTCGCCAGGCGTACGTTGGTGATGTCGAGGTCGGTGATGCGCTCTACCAGAGTGGCAATCTCGAGGCCGGTCATCGGTGTATCGGGGCAGAAGGCGGCCGGATCGTCGCCACATCCCGCTAGAAGCCCCACCGATGTCAGTGTCGAGATCGCCTCTGCGAACGGGCTTCCATCGTCGTCGGCGAATGGTCCCCGGAAGTCCTGGGTCTCCGTTCGCTGCCGGCCTGCCGAGAGGCTGGACGCCGGGTCGACTGCAGTTCCCGACGGATCCCGCAACTCGAAATGGAGATGCGGCTGCGAGTCTTCGGCATTGCCGGAATCGCCGACCCAGCCGATGATTTGTCCGGCCACAACCGGTGTGTCCACCGCCAGCCCCGGCGCGATCCCCCACCCGAGGCCGTCATCTGTGCCGAACGTATCGTTGTTGAGGTGGATGTACCAGGTCGTCCAGCCGTCGTCATGGCGGATGGCCAGCGCGCAGCACTCCGGAGCGACCCAGGAAACCCGTCCGCTTGCCGCAGCCACTACCGGGGTGAGAGACGCCGCCGCGATATCGTTGCCGGCGTGCTGGTGGTCGGAGCGATCTGCGCCGAACGAGGACACCGCCACCGACTTGCCGGCCACCGGGTAGTCGAGGTTGTAGACGAATGGCGTGCAGGCGGGTTCAGCCGGTTCCTCGACGGGGGGTGGAGCTTCGGCAGGAGGCTCGCCTGCCGGCGGTATATCCGCGGGTGGCTCCTCTACCGGCGGTGCATCAGCGGGCGGTTCTTCCGCCGCCACCGGGGCTTCGGCAGCCGAGTCATCCGCCGCCGGTTCCTCCGGTGCATACAACTCGGGAAACAGGTCCTCAAGCGTGATCGGGGCGCAGGTCGGCAGATCTGTCGTTTCTTGCGCGACAACAGGACCCGTCGACGCAACAAACACGAGTAAAACCAGCACGAATTCCCAGCAAATCCGCCTCACCTGTCAGATCCTACCCCTCCCGCACGCAGGTTGATAGGGAACTTTGGCGATGGTCGTGTACGTTGGAGGGTCATGCGCATACGAATTCTGATCCCATTTCTGATCGCTCTCCTGGCAGCAGCCGCGTGCAGCGGAGACGACGAGAGCACGACGACCCTCACGGATGAGGCGTCTGCGACGTCTACGAGCATCCTGAGCGGCGACACCTCCGGCGACGCGGACGGAGTCGACACACAGGGAGACGAAGGTGACTCGACCACTACTACGCTCGAGGTCGCCGCGCTGCCGACTTACGAGATCGTCCATCGGAGTCCCGGTGACAACGGTGATCTTCTCGTGATCGTCCTGGATGACGTCAGCAGTGGTGTGACGGACCACGACCTAGAACAGCTCATCCTCGATGTCGTTGACACGTTCGGCCCCGTCGCCGAGGCACACGTGATCGACGACGCTTCGGTGCTCGAACTAGTACTCGCCGACCCGGCCGATCTCACCGACGACCAGAAGGCCGATCTCGAGGCCCACTATCTGCTGAAGCTCGTCGACGGGACGTCGGTCTCTTTCGAAGGCCCATTCCAGGATGTGCCAGGCTACGAGATCGGTTCATAGAGTTCCTCAACGATCGCCGGTTTCGCGCCGATAGGAACACAGAAGCTATCGACGCGGAGGACTGCACTGGACATTCGAGTGATGCTCGTCGACGACGATGCAACTGCTCGTGCCGCCACGGCAAGTGTGCTGGCAGGAGCCGGTTTCGAAGTCGTTGGGGAAGCCTCCACCGGTGAGGAAGCCATCCAGCGCGCTCGCGTCATGTCCCCGACGGTGGCCGTCATCGACGTCGCGCTCCCCGGTATGGGGGCTGTTACGGCAGCCAGGCGGTTGCGCGACCTCTCAGCTCAACGCCTCGAGATTGTCGCGATCGCCTCGTTCGGTGATGTAGCCCATCTCGGCGAAATGGTATCCACCGGCACTGCCGCCTATGTCGTGAAAGGCAAGCCTGCAGATCTGATCGGCGCGATCCGGGCTGTTTCCAGTGGTTCCGGCCTTCTCTCGGCCGAGGCCAGTAGACCGGTGCTCGAGGAGATCAGCCGGCTCTATGAGCGTGAGCGGGAGCGGAACGAGGAACTCGAACAATCGGTAACGCAGTTGCAGGCGCTCTCAGTCACCGATTGGCTAACCGGCCTCAAGAATCATGGATACTTCTTTGATCGACTGAGTGAGGAACTCGAGCGCGCCCGTCGCTACGACCGTCCGCTGGCCGTAGTCATGGCAGACATCGATGATTTCAAGGCGGTCAACGACAACTACGGTCACAGCACCGGCGATGCTGTGCTGCGGGGAATGGGTGAAGCGTTTCGGAGGCAGATCCGGGAGGTCGACATCGCCTGCCGTGTTGGAGGTGAAGAATTCGGGATCATCATGCCGGAAACGGATGCCGAAGGGGCGATCCAGGCGGCAGAGCGTATCCGTCTGGCAGTTGCCGACCAGCCCATGTCTGGTGTCGGGCAGGTGACGGTCAGCCTCGGTGTTTCGGTCTTCCCACATGATGCACAGTCGGCCAAGGACATCGTCGAAGCCGCCGACCGGGCGCTGTACTCGGCCAAGCGGGCGGGCAAGAATTGCACGAAGCTGAGTGGTGGCGCCCCGGCGTTTGCCGGCTCGGGCCGGTCGCTCACCTCGATGACGCCCGTTGTTGGAACGTTGCTCGCCGCCTTGCGCATGCGGGCGCCGTGGCTGGCCGATCACTCGGTGCGGGTTGCGGAGCTGTCGACACAGATTGGAACGGTTCTGGAACTGAAGGTTTTCGAGCTCGAACGGCTCAGATTGACGGGGCTACTTCACGATGTCGGGATGCTAGCCGTTCCCGATTCGGTGTTACTCAAGACCGAATCACTCAATGATGAGGATTGGGCGGCTATCCGCGCGCATGCGGCCAGCGGGTTCGATTTGATAGCCGAAGCTGTGCACGAAGACGTTGCCAATGCCGTGTTATGTCATCACGAACAACTTGACGGCGAGGGGTATCCACGCCGGTTGAAGGAAGCGGACATTCCGCTGTTCGCCAGAATCGTTTTGGTGGCGGACGCGTACGACGCGATGACCTCCGACCGCCCACACCGGCCGCGGATGGTGCCGGAGCAGGCATTTGCCGAGTTGCGTGCCCACGCCGGCAGCCGGTTCGATGCCAATGTCGTGCGAGCCATGATCGAGGTCGATCGATTGATGAGCCGAACCGCCGACATTGTGGAATTCCCGGGCCGTACGGGCTAGAAGGGATAACGCCGATTCGGAGGGCAACGGCTCAGGCTTGCGAGTGCCGGCACGCTGAAAACACCTCTTCACGTCGAAGCAATCAACTCGGGTTCTGTAACCAGAACTATGAACGGGTCCCCGAGACCCGGATTTCCGCGTTCAGCTCAAGATCGCGGCCGATATGGCCAGGAACCCACCGAAGCCGACGACGTCGGTGATCAACGTCAGGAAGATGCTCGAGGCCTGGGCAGGATCGAGTCCAAGTTTCCTCAGCAGAAGTGGTATGCCGGACCCTGCGAAGCCGGCAACAGTCACGTTTCCGAAGGCGGCGATGCCCACCGCAAGCCCCATCGTGATGGGCGACGAGTTGGAGTTGAAGACGCCGGTGTTGATCAGGAACATGGCGAGGGCCCCGGCGATTACCGCCAGGTTCACTCCGTTCAGGACACCAATGGCGAGTTGTCTACCCATCACCGAAAAGATCTGAGCACCCGGGACGTCATCGGTGGCGAGGGCCCTGATCACCACGGCCAGGCTCTGGAACCCACTGTTGCCGCCGAGCCCGGCGATCACGGGCATCAACGCCGCCAGGATGGGCTCCTCACTGATGATCCCTGTTTGGTGTTCGATCACGAATGTGACCACCAGGGCGAAGAGTAGGTTGAGACTGAGCCAGGGGAGCCGCATCCGGACCGAGCCCAACACGGGCGTGAAGACCGTCTCGTGGGCACCGGCACCGGTCGCCAGCGCGAAGTCCTCGGAGGCCTCCAGTTGGATCGCCTCCATGATTTCCTCATTGGGGAGCCGGCCGATCAGCCGTCCACTGTCGTCGACGACGGGGAGGCTGAAGAGGTGGTAGCGCTGGGCCAGCTCTGCGGCCTCTTCGCGATCGGTGAGGGGAGTGACGCCAATGGGATTCGGGATCATCACGTCGGCGAGGCCGGCACCCGGCCGATTGAACACCAGTTCCCGGAACGACAAGACACCAACGAGCTTGCGGTCGTCATCGACGATGTAGACGTAGGAGAGATCTTCGAGCTCTTCGTTCAGCTGCCGGATGCGCTCGATCGCCTCACCTGCGGTCATGCCGAGCGGCAGCGAGGCGAACGATGAAGTCATATGGCCCCCGACGGTGTCCGTCGGGTACTCGAGCAACTGTCTGACTTCGTCGGTGAAGTACGGCTCGAGCTTGGCGATGAGCTCCATCCGCGCTTCCGGATCGAGGCGATGAATGATGTCGACTGCCTCGTCGGCGGGCATCTCCTCGAGGACATCAGCTGCATCCTCCGGGTCCATCTCCTCGAGGATGTCGGCAGCTAGGTCGTCCCGCATTTCCTCGAGGACGTCGGCGGCGTCGTCCGGATCGAGATCGGCGATGAGGTCGGTGGCCGCTTGTTCGCCTAGTTCCTCGAGGATGTCGGCGGCATCGTGCGGGTCCGCCTCCGCCAGCGCTTCCCATTCCTCATGGTGGGTATCGAGGTATTCCTCTACCTCTTCGGGGTTGCGGCGCGCGGTCAATCTGAGCCTGGTGGCGAGCTCGCGGGGACTGTGGAGACGAAGTTTCATACGCGGGCCTCAAAGCCGGGGTCGATCGGGTTCAGGCTAACCGGGCAGCAGGAGGCCCTTGGCAATTGACCCTGGGCGGGGGATCTCTCCGTGCAGTGTTGGAACCTAGAACCGCTCGGTAATTCAATTTTCGAACGGTCGAACGGCTTCCACTGTGACGGTGAAGGTTCCGCCGGGGGCCTTATAGCTGACCTGGTCGCCGATCGCGGCACCGAGTAGAGCGCTTCCGAGCGGTCCGGTTGGTGAGGCGAGCAGAAACCCGGGGATTCGATTCTCGGTCGGCGCGACGAAATACTCCGTCGAACTGCCATCTGAATCGACGACCGTGACGATCGTGCCGACCTGCACAACGCCACTGTCCTCGGCTTCACGGATCTCGGCCGTGTCGAGCAGGTGGCGCAGTTGCCGAATCCGCGCTTCCATCATCCCCTGTTCGTTCTTCGCCGCGTCGTAGTCGGCATTCTCTCGGATGTCGCCGTGCGAGCGGGCTTCCGCGATGCGTTCTTCGATGTGTATGCGGCCCTCGGTGGTGAGGGATTCGAACTCCTCCTGGAGTTTCTTGTGTGCAGCAGGAGTGAGCCAAGTGGTCTGATCGGTCATGGCGGGGCAGGATAGCCCTGTGCACGAGACAAACATCCGAGGTTCGGCCTTTGCGTACGCGTTTACCGCCGCGCTGCTCTTCGGCGTGAGCGGTGCGATCGCCAGCGACGCCCTCGTCGAAATCAGCGCGGCGAGGGCAGCCCAGTCGAGGGCGATGGTGGCCGTTGTCGTACTGCTGCCGTACGCGTGGTTTCGGGGAAAGCTGGATGCACGAGCCTCGTGGACCCTGTTGCTTCTGTTCGGGGCGAGTCTCACGGCGGTGAACGCGGCTTACTACGAGGCGGTCGACCGCATCGGCGTGGGGCCCGGTATGACACTTCAGTTCCTGGCGCCGATCGTTGTGTTGTTGTGGATGAGATGGGTTGAACGAAGAGTCATTCGTCGGTCGACCTGGTGGGCGGCATACGTGGCGCTGATCGGGACCGGTCTCATTGCCGAGGTGTGGCGGGTGTCCGACATCGACCTCATCGGCGTCGGGGCCGGGTTGGCAGCAGCGCTGACGTTCGCCGCGTATCTGATTATCGGTGAGAGGCTCGGCCAAACGATGCCGCCGTCAGGCATCATGGCCTACGGGTTCGCCATTTCGGCGCTGATGTGGGCCGGAATTCAGCCGGTGTGGTCCTTTCCGACCGACCTGTCGCCGAGGGTCTGGGTCGAGTTGGCGTGGTTGGGCATCATCGGAACGGCGATTCCCTTCATGCTCGAACTCCAGGCATTGCGGCGAGCTTCCGCCGGCTTCGTCGGCGTCATCGCAACGGCCGAACCCGTCATCGGTGCCGTCGCCGCCTGGATGATGTTTGCCCAGAAGATGGCCTCTGTTCAGATTGCCGGCATGGTCCTGATCGTGGGAGCGGTGGCGTCGGTTCAGCTGAGGGGGGTAGCGGAGGTGGAGGTGCCGCTCGACGCCGGCCGGTGACTCTCGCCTAACCGTTCTTGCGTCAATTCTGGGCGCGTGGCGCCTGGCTCTGACGCAAGAACGAGAAGAGCCCGGTGGACCCCCTTCCACCGGGCTCTGGACGGATTAGCGCCAGTTGTCGAGGGGACTGACCATCTGGCTGATGATCTTCAGTTCCCCATCGACCTCGGTGAGGACGAACGTCAGGAAGTGCTTGAAGTAGGGATCCCGTCCCCAGCCGACTTGTCCCGGCATGGAAACGAAGTAGCGATTGGCATCGGGATCCTCGATGATCAGCGGATCACCGAGTTGCTCACCGGTGAACTGCCCGAGGCGGCTTTCGAGGTCTGCCCAGTGCGCGGGGATGTCCTGCGCCGGGTAGACGGTGCCGTCTCCCTCGATGTAGGCCGCCCTGGATGTGAACAGATCGGTGTTCGCCTCGAGATCGCCCGCGTTGGCGTTGGCGAGGAACTCGTCCAGCAGCGCCTGGACGTCGGCTTCGATGCCGGTGTCGAGCACCTTGTCGAACAATACCCAGCCGCCCAGGCCGGCCAGGGCCAGCACTGTCACGACCAGCGCGATTATCAGGCCGCGATTCGATTTGCGGAGGTGCTCGATGCGCACCTCGGGTGTTTGGCGTTCCAGAGTATCCATGGAGTTTCCCTTTCTCATCTTCGTCATCAGTACAACGGCCGCGGCAATCGCCACGCCTGCGGCAATCAGCGATATGGGCCAGACGATGGTGTCGAACGGTTGTGCAGCAGTGGGGGTGGTAACGGCCTCTCCAATCCGGCTTCCCCCTCGCCCGAGCGCCCAGGCTCCGACGGCGACTGCGCCGATAGCGGCCGTCATCAACACGGCAGATGCGGAAGCGACCCGGATTGGGTGTCGTGCCCGGACGTCCCAGCGCTTCAGCTGACTGGTGACTCGAGTTCCGGCTACCACATCTTCGGCGTCGATTCGTTCGACGTTCGAATCGAAGTACGTGCGCAGTTGAACTTCGACGTCAGGCATCGACGGTCACCTCCAGGGCGGCACGCAGCCGGTTCATTCCACGTTCTGCATGGGTGCGAACGGTCGAACGGGAGACCCCGAGGAACTCGGCGGCCTCGTTCTCGGTCCATTCGAGTGCGTTGAGTAGTACTACCGCCACCCGCTGGTTGCGGGTGAGGGACTCGAGTGCGCCGGGTAGTCCGGGTTCCACATCGTGAATTTCCAACGGCGCCACGCCCGGAAACAGCAGGTGTGGCCGTCTGTAGATTCGAGAGCGGCTCTGGCCGACCCGGTAGAGATAGCCGGCTGGATTGTTCATGACCCGAACCTTGTCCCAGTTCTCCCACGCATAGGTGAGGGCGTCCGCGGTTGCATCCGCGCCGACCTCCGGCCCGTAGGCGGCGGCCAGCGCATAGGAGAGCCGCGGTTCCGTCTCTTTGACGAAACGAGTGAAGGCTTGCTCGTCATCTGCCTGCACCTGCAACTCTCCCTTCACCATGAGAGAGCCTCGAGCGCGTGAAAAAGGCGACATGACCTGATCAGCTTCTCAAGACCGAGCGAGTGGGACCAGAGGCAAACGGCATCCGTATTCCCGGGCCGTGCCAAACTGGCATCTTGACGAGCGACCAGCAGCTCGCGACCAGGAAGGAGGTGCCCAAGATGGACTTGAAACCGCGTCTGACCCAGTACTCACACGGAAGCGGCTGAGCGTGCAAGCTCGGTTCTGACGAGCTGGCGCAGGTCCTGCGCCGTTTGCGCAACTCACCGGTCACCCGTCATCCGGACCTCCTGGTCGGCTTCGAGACCAGTGACGATGCGGCCGTGTTCGTCGAGCCCGGCGGTACGGCTCTCGTCCAGACGGTCGACTTCTTCACCCCGGTTGTCGATGATCCTTACGATTGGGGCCGTATTGCGGCTGCCAACGCCCTATCCGACGTGTACGCGATGGGAGGGACTCCGCTCACCGCCCTGCAGCTGGTCGGATGGCCCCGTGACACGCTGCCTTTCGACTTGCTCGAAGAGGTGATCGCCGGCGGCGCGGCTGTGCTCGAACTGGCGGGGTGCACGCTCGTCGGTGGTCACTCGATCGACGATCCGGAACCGAAGTACGGCTTTGCCATCACCGGGATCGTGGAGCCCGACCGCCTCGTCACCAACTCCGGCTCCCAACCCGGCGATGTACTCGTCCTGACCAAACCGCTGGGTACCGGCATCATCGCCACAGCGATCAAGAACGGCCGTGTGGATCCCGGGGTGGAGAGGCGGGCCATCGAAGTGATGGCCGCCCTCAATGAAGGGGCCGCCCGAGCCATGACGTCGGTCGGGGTCAACGCGGCTACGGACGTCACCGGCTTCGGACTGCTCGGCCATCTGCATGAGATGGTATCGGCGGCGGAAGTGGGCGCCGAGGTCCACGCCGCCTCGGTTCCACTGATCGAAGGGGTGCTCGACCTCGCCACCCAGGGCATCCTGCCGGGTGGGTCCATACGGAATATGTCCGCCGTGATCGATCACGTGGATTTCGGCGACGTCGGGTCACCACTCAGAGATGTACTCGCCGACGCACAGACGTCGGGAGGTCTGCTGATCTCGGTCCACCCCGATCGTCTGGACTTCCTTCTCGCTGCCCTCGAGGCCGAACGGACCGAAGCGGCGGCCGTGATCGGGTCAATCGTGGCCGGAGCGGGCATCCGCCTCCTGAGCTGAAGGGGCTGCGATCAGACCGATCGGCCGCGCAGTCGGCCGGGTCGGATCGCGACCGTCTCCGTCAGTCGCTCGGCTTTTCATCAAGACCCGGCGAGGCCCCGCCGTCAACCCGGTATCGTGAACGGCTCATGAGTGACCGACCGCTTCATCTCGACGAACGGCTGCAGAAGATCGCCTCGGCACTATCCATCGGCGGTTTGCGCCGCCACTTGTTCCTGTGCGCAGAACAGACGACGCCGCGCTGCTCGACGTATGAGGAGTCATCGAGGGTATGGGAGTACGTGAAGCGGCGCATGAAGGACCTGGAGTTGGCGAGTGCGCCTCCCCCGTGGCGGGGGTCGATGGGCGAACCGCCCCCGGTCGGAAGAATCGACGGGGGGGCCGTGGCGCTGAGGACCAAGGCCGACTGCTTCCGCATCTGTGAGCAAGGACCCATCGCCGTCGTCTATCCGGATGGCGTCTGGTACCGGTCGGTCACGACCGAGGTCATGGAACGGATCATCCAGGAGCACCTGATTGAAGGCCGGCCTGTGGATGAGTACGTGTTTGCCCGCGACGCGCTGGGCGGGCCACGATGATGCGCTGGATGAAGCGGCTCATCTTGTTGTGGGCCGGTTGGAGACTTCTGGGCCCCGAGCCACAACTCAAACCGGCCGAAGCGCAAGAACACCCGCTCCGCCTGCCCGGGCGGTCTGTGTTCGTCGGCGACAATGAGTTCTTCGTTCGGGAGGCCGGCAACCCGGTAGCTCCGCCGCTGGTGCTCGTCCACGGCTGGGGGGATCATGGTCTCGTCGTGTGGTGGAAGTTGATCGGCAGGCTCGCCAAGAACTACCGGGTGATCGTGCCGGACGGCCGGAACACCGGGAAGTCGGATCTGTTGCGAGCCCGTTATGAGATCGCCGACCTCGCCGACGATCTGGCCGGCATCATGACCGCGCTGGGAATCGACCAGGCCTCCGTTGCCGGGTACTCGATGGGCGGACTGGCCGCCCTCGAACTGGCCCACCGGCATCCACAGCGAGTCGACAAGCTGATCCTGGCCGGCACGTCTGCCGGGCCTGCTCGTTCGGCGGCCGAGCGATTCGTGGGAGGGGGAGTCATCGTGCTGGCCAGGGCCTTCGATCGCCTCAGCAGGTCCGAAGGCACCCGGGCGAGAACCGCCTACCTTGCGAACGTCGGGGCGGTGCTTCCCAGGCACTTGCGCTGGGCCTACTGGCAGTTTCAGAACCGGGACCCCGACCTCTACTGGCTGGCAGGCGCAGCCGTCAACCGCTTCGATGCACGCCCATGGATCGGCAAACTGGAACAACCCGCCCTGGTGATAATCAACACCGAGGATCAATTGATGTTTCCCGAAATCCAGTACGAACTGGCCTCGCTGCTGCGCGATCCAGAGGTGGTGGAACTGGTCGGAGCTCGCCATGAAGCTCCCCTCACGCATGCCGGTCACATGATCAGAGCCATTGAGGCCTTCCTCGGGCGCGACAGGGGCGAGATACGGCCTATTTGAGGCTGAACGGCGGATATTCGTCGGTAACCAGCAGGAACGCGTACGCCTCCACTCGCAGTCCCCATCGGCCGACGCCCACCAGATAGTCGAAGAGCGGGCGGGGATAGCGTCCCGTGAAGAGGATGGCGAACCAGGCAATGACCCAGACGACCATCCCGATGGCTGCCAGTACGGCGAGCACGATGTAGTGGGGGATGGCCAGCAGCCACTTCACCAGTGGCAGCCAGCGATTGAGGTCTCGCTCCGCGTCGGGGTAATCGATCTCGAGGTGCACCGCTTGCTCGTCAACGGTCGAGGGGTACTGATCGGTGAGCAAGAAGAAATAGGCAGCGACCCGCGCTCCGAAGCGGGTCAGCTCGCGAGCGAAGTCAAACCACCAGCGTGGGTACCGCATCCGAAACACGATCATCAGCATCGTTGCGAGAGCGAGCCCTCCGGTGATACCGAGGCCCGTCCGTTCGATGTGTTCGCCGGTCTCGGCCACGGTTTCGTTGCCGGTTGCGGTGAGCAGGGAAAGGATGATACCGATCGGGATGATCCAGATCAGCCGGAAGAACGTCGTGAACCTGTCGAGCGTTTCGGGGTAGTCGATGTCCAGGCGAGCAGCGAAGGGCTCGGAAGACGTGACCATGGTCTACCTCCTCAAGGTGTGACGCGATTCACCCTACGCTTTCCGGCGGGGGTTGGTCACGCCAGCACCATCACTTCGCGGACAGCGTTGTGATGCGGTTGAATTCCCTCACGTGTCACGTATGGCGCGGCCGTTGTTCTGCTTCATATCCCTCTACATGGCAGGTGGCTTCACTACTTGAAGCTTCTCTCCCCGGCTCGGATGGGCACCGTCAGCCAGTTCTCATGGGGTGGAAGTGCGCAGGAGTAGTCATCTGAGTAGGCGCAGTAGGGGTTGTATGCCAGGTTGAAGTCGACGTGGAGCTTTCCGTCGACAGGGTCTTCGAGGTCCAGGTAGCGTCCGGCCCCGTAGCTCTCGCTACCCGAGGTAGCGTCCCTGAAGGGTAGGAATAGGCCGGGATGGCCGGGCGAGCGCAGCGCAGTCAATTCGACCGGCTCACCTTCGATGTTGAAGCTGAGCTTGGCAGCTCGATAGTACGTACGAACGTGTCCGTCCGATGTTCCTATCTCGACCGGAGTCGGCTCCACCGGGTGGTAGTCGAGATGGAGGTCGAGTGCACCGTTGCCCTCGAAGTAGTCCAGGCCGCCAAAGTCACGACGCAGGTGGCGAGGGAGGGGTGACCGACGGCTCGAGCCGAGGAACTCGTCTCTTGAGCGGCGGAAGTCCGCAAGTGTCTTTTCGTCCATGTCGGGAGTCAACCCACATCTGTCTCGAGAGATTCCGGTCGGTGCTTCGACCGGCAACGTTGTGGTGAACAGGCTTCCACGGAACCTCAGTGAGAACCCGATGCTCGGTCTCCTGAACTCGAGCCGGTTACCTCGTGCGTCTCCCTCGCAGCCCTGCTAGGTGGAGTCGGCGCAGCCCTTCTTGATGACGAGGGCAATGATGGCGCCTATGACGAGGATGATGAGTAGCTTCTTCACGGCGACGACCTTTCTGTTATCACCATGGTACGCCGCCTGATTCGGTCTCAATACCTGGAGCGAGTGTCGCGCCCTCGAACGGTGGAGAGCGCCCGTTCGATCCGATCGAGGATCGATTCGTGAACACGATTGACGTCCGGCAGGCGAATCGCGTCGAGGGCACGCTTGAGCCCGTTGCGAACGCGACCGGACCACAGTCTGGCCGTGGTGACCGCTATGCCACCGAACACGGCGAGCGCCACCGCCGCGCCGCCAAGCGCGGCCCATCCGGCACCCATGATGCCGAGCACCAGTGCCAGCACAACCGACAATCCGGCGCCGGCCGCCAGGAGGCCTTTGGCAGTCTTCCCGATGATGCTCGTGTCGGCTTCGAGCGTGACGAGATGCTTCCCGGGCTCGACGCTGTGAACGTGATGGGTCACCGGTCCGACCGCCCGCAAGGCTCCGCTGCCCTTGCCGAGGTGGAGTCCCATGCGAATCGAGGCGACCGGCGACGGATCCTTCTCCCAGACGATCCCGCGTCCGTGCAGGCGCCGCTTCTGGAGCCCCTCGTGCTTCTCGAGCCAGGTGTCGACCGTGTTGGTGACCTCAGCGAGGTCGCCCACGACCATGGTGCGTTCCTTCATGCGCACCGGGGCCAGGAACCGATCGAGAGGTGTCATTTCGACTTGCTCGGAGGCGGTGGCCTCTTCGAAGAGAGCCCGGCGGACGTGGGCAGGGTCGATGCCGATCTCCCCGGCGATGCGCTCGATGTGTTCTGGACTGAGCGTGTCCGGGCCGTGCTCGTCGTCGAACTGAAGCTGTATCGCGCGCCGCAATACCCGCTCGACCGACTCCATGTTCATCGCGTCGAGGCGGTCGGCTAGGTCCGAGGTGCCGTATTCCTGTTCCGCCGGCTTCGGTGATTCGTACTCGCGCACGCACCCAGTATCGCGTATCCACCAGACACCCGTTGCCTATTGCCTACTGCCTACTGCTCTCAAGGCTTCAGCGTCAGCGTTCCCTCCGCATCGGCTTCGACCGAGCCGCGATCCCAATGCATCGGGTGCAGGTCGTTGAGCACCCATGACTCTGCCATATCGATGTAGTGGGGGTGGTAGATGTGCCCGGATTGACCGGTCGGGTGGACTGTTCGCGACCGCTCGAAGTTGGACAGATCGACGATCATCCGCATCGAAGGCAGTGCTACGACCTCATAGCCGTCGGCGGCGTTCCAACTCGTGGCGTTAACGATCGATCCGCCGCCGCCCACTGCGTACGGGCCACGATTGAACAACCACTCCAGGGGAGGGATCCCAGACTCTCCGAACGTCGCATTCCGGAAGGTCGCTTCGTGCAGGTCGCCCCATCGCCATTCAGTCGGGTCGTCACCGAGTTCGTCGCGCAACTCGTTCATCGCGGCGATGATGGCGAACTCGAGGATCTCATCTCGACCCTCCACATCTGAGGTGGAGGCTATGTCCCACCAGGCATTGGCCGGTTGCCGGAGCAAGCTGTTGACCACTTCGAACCAGCGACTGCCTCCGTCTGGCCAGAACCGTTCCGGCATCTCGTCGTGGAAGGTGAGCCGGAGCACGTTCCTCCATATCGCGGCATACAAGGCGGCGCCCGGGAGATCAGCGCTCTGCTGGTAGGCGTCGATGGTTGCCCAATCGTTGAGGATGTGTTGTGCATCTCCAACGAGTGGCTTGTCGGTGGGGATTGCCAGCAGTGCCGGGGTTACCTCTTCCGCACCGAGGTTGCGGTTGTCGCGCTGCAACTCCGCCATGAAAGCGATGTCGACCTGTGTGGCGTCGGTCAGTACATCGACGATTCGATCACCGCGGTAGCCGTAGTCGAGGTCGTACGCCAGATAGAACGGGTAGGAGCCATCAGCGATCTGTTGGTTGGCACTGTGCAGAAAGCCCTCCGGAGGGTTCAGAACGGTCGGCATGCTCTCGAACGGGATGAATCCGGTCCATTCGGTTGCTCCATCCCAACCCAACGCCGGCCACCGCCCGTCGCCAGCCGAGCGGATTGGTACCTGCCCCGAACTCTGGTAGCCGATGTTGCCGTCCACGTCGGCATAGACGAAGTTCTGACCGGCGATGTCCCAGCGGCTCACAGCCTCGCGAAACTCCTCCCAGTTGGCGGCCTGGTTGATACTCAAGACCGCCTGGACGAGCCTGGCTGGTTCGAGTGCCGTCCACTTGAGCGCGATCGCATAATTGATGGGTACCTCGACGCCGGCCTCGCTGCCGAAATTCTCCAGAGGTCCGTACCGGTCCGAGATGATCGGGCCGTGCCGCGTTGATTTGACCTGGATCTCTTTCGGCGTCGTTCCCGCGATCCCGATCGTTTCGGTGCGTATCTCGAGGTCGATCCACTCTCCGTTGGCTTCGTACTGTTCGGGGTTGTCCGGGTTGAGGCGCTCGATGTAGAGGTCCTGGGTGTCGGCGGCGAGGTTGGTGACACCCCAGGCGATGCGCTCGTTATGGCCGATGATGACGCCGGGTACGCCGGCGAACGAGAAGCCTGTAACGTCGAAGGGGCAGGCCCCATCGCAATGAAGGCCCACTTCATACCAGATGGACGGCATTTGAATGCCGAGGTGAGGGTCGTTGGCGAGGATCGGCAGACCGGTGGACGTCTTCGAGCCCGCGACTACCCAGTTGTTGGAGCCAACCTCCGCGCCGGATTGACCGATCAGGGCATCGAGGGTTTCGATCCAGGTTGCCGTCGAACCAAGCATGGCGGCCAGGTTGGCGTTGGTGAGCCCGGCGACAGGATCGGCTGTGACGGGATCTCCGCCGGCGTACGGTGACGATTCCGGAAGAATGAAGGGCCGATCCGATGAATACGGCGGGTACAACTCGTCGACGCGGCTGCGTGGCAACGTGCCCGCTAGTACCGCCCTGGCGATCTCAGAGCCCATGTTGGCGCCGAGATCCCACGACATCATTCGCGCCCACGACAACGTATCGATGGGCTCCCACGGCTCGGGTTCGTAGCCCCGATTCTGAAGGACCAGGGTTGCGTATTCGAACGACAACTTGGTCCCCGAGTGATCGGCGAGGTAGGCATTGACGCCTTGGGCGTAGGCCTCGAGTACCTCCTTGGCTTCGTCGTCGAGGGCGGCGAATTCCAACTCGGACAGGCGAGTGAAGCCCAGCGAGCGGAGGAACGTGTCGCTTTCGACCTGTGACTTCCCGAAGAGTTCGGCGAGACGTCCCTGTCCGATGTGACGCCAGAAGTCCATCTGCCAGAAGCGATCCTGGGCGTGGACGTACCCCTGCGCGACGAAGAGGTCGTGGGTGGTCGAGGCGTAGATGTGTGGGATGCCGTTGGTGTCCCGGATGATGTCCACCGGGGCATCGAGGCCGGCAACATGGACGTCACCTTCGATTACGGGGTACGACCGCCGTACGAGGTAGAGACCGAGTACCCCGACAACGAGGCCGACGATCAACAGGAAGGTGATCAAGCGAAAGAGGGTACGACCGATGGCACGCATATGGGCAGGCTAGACGGACGGATCCGTGTCTTGTTCTCAGGTAGCCATTGTCGCCGCTAATGAGGTGATGGCGCCGAGATCCGGGATCGGATCGCCTCGTTCGAGTCCAACTGTGAGGGAGGCTGCCGCGACGGCCATCCGCAAGGTGTGCATCGGATCCCATCGAGACCCGGTGCCGTACGCCACCATGGCGGCGAGAGTGTCACCGGCGCCGGTCGGGTCGATCGACTCGACCTCGGGTGGCCGCACCGTAATCAACTCGTTTCCGGCTCGATACCAGGCCGCCGACTCGCGCCCGCTGCTTAGTACCACGTCTGGCCCCGATCGAGACAGGGCCAGGGCGTCTTCTATTGCGTGTTCATGACGCGACCACACGCATACCTGAAGAGGTGCCGCCGCCCGGCCCGTCACGTCTATGCCGACTGCCGGGACGCCGGCCTCAACTGCATCAGCGATGACCGCTGCCCCCCAGCCGGCCGAGTAAGCGTCGACCACGGCTACCGACCTTCCCTTCCACACGTCGGGAGAAACGGCTTGCCAGGTGGCGTCTCGGTAGCCACTCGAGATAATGGTCCGTTCTCCGTCCGGACCCACCAACACGACGCAGTGAGGCGTGTGCATCGACGGGGACAGATCGATCATCGAGATATCGACACCACGGGCGGCCAGGTCGTCGACCAGCCACCTCCCCAACGGATCGTCGCCCAACGTGTTACCCAGCACCGAGGAATTGGCTCCCCACGCAGCCAGCGCCACGGCCGGGTTGGCGCCACCTCCCCCGTAGGTGACCCGAGAAGTCATGGAGCGAAGGTCGTCTCCAGGTTCGGGGAAGCGATCTAGCCGGTGCACGAGATCGGGATTTATTGACCCGTAGCAGAGTGCGGAGAGCATAGGGACGTATAACGTACCAGGTGCTGCGACTCGCGACTCGCGACTCCACTATCATCCCGGCTCCATGAGCGAGTTGTTGTCCGCGGTTGCGGCCACCCTGGGGGCACCCGAAGCGTTGATTCAGCGTTCGGTCGATGCGCGCGCCGCGGCACAGGGCATTGAAGCAGAAGAGGTTCTGGCGGCATGGGCAGGCGGATCTGCAGTCCGCGTCTCCGCACCGCCGACATCCAAAGTCGCCCCCGCCGTGGTGCCGGAATCCGTCGGTCCAGAGTCCGTCGTCCTCGATGGTGTCGAGGAAACCGCCGATGGGGTGTCGGAACTTGTTGCGACGGTCCCCGAACCAGTTGCGGCGGCCGCTCCCGCTTTTGAGCCGGCGCCGCTCGGCAGCCGTTTGAAGCTTCCCGCCGCGTTGGGTGCCGGCGCCGGCGTCCTTTTCGGTCTCATTTCGGCCGGGTTCGGAGCGATCTTCCTAGTGGACAATGCGGCGGCTGTGGAACAGGGACCGGGATTCCAGGCGGTTGTGCAGGTCGAGATACTCCCGGTCGTTATCGCGACCGCGCTACTGGCGGCAGTGTTCGGGGGGTTCCTCGCCATCCTCGGGCGGCGCGGTCCCGCCTTCTTTCGCCCCGAGTTGGCGGTCGTAGGTGGACCGGGCATCTGGCTCGGCGCATTGATAGGACTGGTGCTGGGCGCGATCGGTGGCGGAGTTCTCGCCGGAGTCCTGGGGATAGAGACGATCGACGAAGGCATCGTGGCGATCCCCGTCGCCTCCGCGCTGTGGTGGCTCGTAATCGGCGGTGCTTTGCTGGGAGCCGGCACAGCCGTGCTCGCGCATGTGACGGCAGTACCCGCCGGGCTCTCAGCGGGGGAATCGGCAGATTCGGGTGAGGTTCGGACGAGGCTCACCCAATCGATGCTGCTGCCCTTGGTCTCGGTCCTCGTGCTCGTCGGGGTGATCGCGTTGATCGCCAGCTTGTTCCTGCTGTTTCATGAGGCGGCGTCCGCGCTGGCCATTGTCATCTCGGCGGGGATATTGCTCTTTGCGTTCCTGGGCGGCTATCGCCCCAGCATCAAGCTCCGGTACACCGAGGTCGTCGCCGCGCTGGCCGGTATCGCCACTGTGGTCGTCGCCATCGTCATGGTGGTCGTCGTCCGCGGCGAGTAGGGGAGGCGTTTCCGCACCTGGCCGGGCTCGCCACGGGTCGCGGTTGCTCGGAAACCCCGAATTCGGACCCGGCGCTATCGGGTCGGCCTCAGCCGCCGAGAGCAGCGAGCACGCCGAAGGTGCCGAGCACGACGGTGTACAACATGAGGGCTCCGACGAAACCCACCGTGAAGAAACGCGCGATCAAGCTCTTCTCGTAGCGGACGTGCATGTAAAAGGCGACAACGATCACGAACTTGAGGGCGGCCAGAACGATCAGTGTTGGGTAGACGATCCTGGATGAAACCCCGGCCTGCTCGATGTAGTAGAGGCCCACCTCGACCCCGGTGAGCACAGCCAGAATCACAGCTATCTGCACATACTGTTTCGGGCTGGGGTGCGGCTTGATTGGTGCGTCGGTGGTCATGCGGAGATCCCTACTTGATCAGATAGACAACCGTGAAAATCACGATCCAGATGATGTCGACAAAGTGCCAGTAGAGGGCGACGCTCTCGAGGTTGAGCCCGGTCGCGGTCGAAAGCCGTCCTTTGCGAAATGAGGTGCCGGCCAGCGTGAGCAGCATGATGACACCAATCAGGACATGCATGCCGTGGAAACCAGTGAGCGTAAAGAACGCAGACGCGGCCGGGTTGGTGGAGATCTTCATCGGTGGATCGTGAAGAACGAACTCGGTGAACTCAAACGCTTGTCCGGAAAGGAACACCATGCCGAGGAGCGCGGTTGCCACAATCCACGTACGTGTCGCACGTTGATCGTCCCGGTGGATGGCATGGTCGGCGAGCACCATCGTCAGCGAACTCATCAACAGCACGAACGAACTGACCGACGTGAACGGGATATCGAACATCTCTGACGGATACGGCTCCGGATATCCGACTCTGCCCTTGAACAGCAGGTAATTCGAGATGAGTGCCCCGAAGAACATGAACTCGCTCGACAGGAAGATCCACATGGCGAGCTTCCTGGTCTCGATCCCGGTGCTCTCGTGAAGATGCTCATCGTGAGCTATGTCGCTCATGCGTGCACCTCCTCGTGCTCTTCTTCAATGGGTTCGAGTGACCAGCCGATCATCGACGACAACAGCAGGATCACGCCGAAGGCGAGCAGCGGCAGGCCCCATCCTTTCGTGTGATAGATCACGCCGTAGCCGATGGCGAGAAACGCTGAGCCGGCCAGGAAGGGGAAATACGAGGGCGAGGGGAGGTGGATCGGTGCCGGCGGGTTCACCCCCTGATCGTGGAACTGCGCGATCGTGGCGTCGGCTTCGGCCTTTCGGACGGGGCGTCCCTCATCGTCCTCGTCGTACTTGCGGTGCCACCAATCGTCGAGAGCTTGCACTTCGGGGTTCACCCCGAAGTTCCACTCCGGCGTCGGGTTGGGAATGCTCCACTCGATAGTGCGGGCGTCCCAGGGATCCATGCCGGATTCGGCGCCTCTCCGCTTCGACCTGACCCAGTTGATCATGAACACGAGGATCGAGAGAGCGATTGTGTAGGCGCCGACGGTCACGACCATGTTCCACGTGCCGAAGTTGTACTCCTCCGGGTACTTCCACGTGCGCCGCACCATTCCCTGGAGTCCGAGCCAGTGCATCGGTCCGAATGTGAGGTTCATGCCGACGAACATGAGCCAGAAGTGCAGCTTGCCGAGTCTCTCGGACAACATGCGGCCGGTGAGCTTCGGGAACCAGTAGTAGAGCCCGGCGAAGATGCCGAAGATTGCGCCGCCGAACAGCACATAGTGAAAGTGCGCAACGATGTAGTAGGTGTCGGTCTGCTGCCAGTCGGCGGGGACGATTGAGTGCGTGACGCCCGACAGACCGCCGATGACGAATAACGCCACGAAGCCCAAGGAGAACAGCATCGGAGTGGTGAACTTGATCTTCCCCATCCACATGGTTCCCATCCAGTTGAAGATCTTGATGCCGGTCGGCACCGCGATCGTCATCGTGGCCAGGCCAAACGCCGCCTGAGCGACCGGCGTGATCCCCGAGGCGAACATGTGGTGGGCCCATACGCCAAATCCGAGGAACCCGATGGCGGCGCCGGCGAACACAACGGCGGGATAGCCGAAGAGGGGCTTGCGAGAGAAGACCGGCAAGGTCTCGGACACGATCCCCATCGCCGGAAGAATGAGGATATAGACCTCCGGATGGCCGAACAGCCAGAACAAGTGCTGCCAGAGGATGGCGTCACCGCCCTGGAATGTGTCGAAGAACAGGGTTCCCAATTGGCGATCGAACGTGACCATGAACAATGCCACGGCAATGATGGGCAGCGAGAAGAGCAGCAAGAACGCCACAACCAGAGTCATCCAGACGAACACCGGCATGCGCAGCAACTTCATTCCCTTGGCGCGCATGTTGAAGATCGTGGCGATGAAGTTCACCGCGGAGATCAGGGAGGCCAGACCAAGTATCTGGAGCCCGATGGCCCCGAAGTCGAGCACCGTTCCTGTTGAGAACCGCGGCCCGGCGTTCGGCTGGTACATGAACCACCCGCCGTTGATCGTGCTGCCCAGCCACGAGGCGTCGGTGGCGCCGCCCGGGAGGTTGCCACCCGCCGGCGGTCCGGTTGTCCCGAACAAGAACGAGGAGTACAGGAAGATGCCACCGAAGATGAAGATCCAGAAGCTGAGGGCGTTCATGCGGGGGAAGGCAACGTCCCTGGCGCCGATCATCAGCGGCATCATGTAGTTGAAGAAGGCGGCGCCGACCGGCATGACGAAAAGGAAGATCATCGTGGTGCCGTGCATCGTGAACATTGCGTTGTACTCGTTCGCATCGAGGACTGTGCCGTTGGGTCCCGCCAACTGCAGCCGGAGAATCAGCGCCTCGAGACCGCCGAGGATGAAGAAGAAGAACGCCGAGTACCCGTACATGATGCCGATCTTCTTGTGATCGACCGTTGTAAGCCAGCTCATCCAACCGGAGGTCTGTTTAGGACGGCGGAAGATGGTTGAGGCGGGAGCCGTTGTGCTCGCCATTAGTTCCCCTTTGTCGGGTCGAGCCCTTGGAGGAATGCCACGAGCGCGTCGATTTCATCCGAGGTCAGGTTGAGGTTCGGCATGAACGATCCTGGTTTGATGGTGGGCGGATCGGCCAGCCACTCCGCAATGTGCTCGGCGGTGCGTTCGAGGGAGGCCCCTGCGAAGACATTGCGGTAGGGATCTGCGAAGTGGGTCAAGTTCGGCCCGACCGGCTTGTCGAGCTGGTTGACACCCTCGATCACGTGGCACGTGCTGCAAATCCCGTTGAATTCTGCAAGACCGGCCGCGGCCGGGGTTCCATCGGCCGGAAGCGTGGCCGGTTGCTGCATCCTGGCCACCCACGCCTCGTAGTCGGTTTGATCGACCGCTCTGACCCTGGCCCGCATTAGGGCGTGAGACAGTCCACAGAACTCCCCGCATTGGCCCCAGTACTCGCCGGGCTGGTCGGCCTCGAGAGTGAGCAATGTCTGCTGACCCGGCACGAGATAGCGTTTGCCGTTGAGTTTCGGGATCCAGTAGTTGTGCAGGACGTCGTCGGAAGTCATGTTTAGACAGACTTGTTTACCGGCCGGGATGACCATGACGTTGGCCGTTGTGATGCCCTCCTCCGGGTACCGGTACTCGAACCACCATTGATGGCCGATGACGTCGACCTCCATGGCATCGGCCTCGCACTCGGTGAGGTCGAAGATGGCCTGGACGGTGGGTACTGCGAGGCCCGCCAGCAGAATGATCGGAATGGCGGTCCACAGGACCTCGAGCTTGGCGTTGCCGTGGATCTGCCGTGGATCTGCCTGGCCTCGATCCCGGTAGCGGATCATGGCGAAGGCCAGGCCGCCCAGAACGATGGCGAGGATCACTCCCGCGATCCAAAAGACCGGCGTTCCTAGTTCGTCGATTCTACGCGCCGCCGGTCCTTGCGGGTCGAGCGAATCGAGGGGCGAGCCTTCGATGCATGATCCGAGCAGCAAGGGTAACGAGGTCAACAGCGCGAACGTGACCGACCGTCGTCTTGACCTTGACCGCACCTGCTTTGCCTCCCCCGAGTCCTGTCTTGTCACCGTGCTAGCGGTGGCGACACTCTAAACGTCGTGACTCACTGACTGCAAGGTAAGGACTTTATCCTCTAGCGCAACTGATTTCTCACAAATCGACGGATTCTTCGCACGAGCCGGCGGTGGACCCTAGGCAATAGGCTATGAGCTCGCCGGCGCGCATTTCCTACTGGGCCTAGTGCCGAAAGCGTATTGCCAATTGCCTACCGCTTCCTGCCTACTGCCGATCGCGTCCGGCGCATTCCGACCAGATCACACCGGCGGGTTATGCTCCGTGACTCATGGAGCCCCCTTCGGACACGCCCTCCGTCTCTATCACCGATCCTGATGCGCGCCGCTCCGGCTGGCGTGAGCTCGTCGGCGCTTATGTCGCGCTCACCAAGCCGCGCATCATCGAATTGCTTCTGATCACAACGGTCCCGGCAATGGTGCTCGCAGCCAGGGGCTGGCCGGGTACCCGGCTCGTTTTGGCCACGCTCATCGGGGGCACATTGTCCGCTGGAGGCGCCAACACCCTCAACAACTACATCGATCGCGATATCGACCAGGAGATGAAGCGCACCTCACGCCGGCCACTACCCCGGCGCCGGGTTGAGCCTCGAAGCGCGTTGCGCTTTGGGGTGGTCTTGGGAGTCGCCGGCTTTGCAGTTCTTTGGATCACGACGAACTTGCTGGCGGCGTCCATCTCAACCGCCGCTTTGCTGTTCTATGTGTTCGTCTACTCACTGACTCTGAAGCGGACCACGGCGCAGAACATCGTGATCGGCGGAGCTGCGGGAGCCGCACCGGTGCTGGTTGGTTGGGCGGCCGTCACCAACACGGTCGATCTGTCGGCTTGGATCCTGTTCGCCATCGTCTTCTACTGGACGCCGCCCCACTTCTGGGCACTCGCGTTGCGCTATCAGGATGATTACGCGGCCGTGGAGGTTCCGATGTTGCCGGTGATCGTCGGTCCGAAGAAGACGGCACAGCAGATCATCGTGTATTCGGTGTTGCTGGTGTTCGTGACGTTCTGGTTGGTGCCCGTTGCCAACCTAGGCTGGGTCTACACCGGGTCGGCGGCGGTGCTCGGAGCCTGGATGCTGTTCGATTCCGTGCGCCTTCTCAACAGGCCGGACACGGCGATGAATCTGTTCCGCACGTCCACCATCTACCTGTCGCTCCTGTTTGCGGCCATCTGGGTTGACGTGGTCATCTGATCGGTGCTTCCGGCGCCGTGTCGAATTCCCGTGGGGATTTCGGGTGGTCGGTGCAAATCCAGGATGGCCCAATGGGTCCGTCCGAAGGGCCACTCGCCTCTGGCAGCCTGCGGACCGAGCCGGTACCAATGGTTACACGCGACGCAGGAGAGCCGTGAGCTCTGCCATCGAGAACGACGCCGCCATTCAGACGTTCGGCCTTTCGAGAACGTACGGACCCCTCAGGGCAGTCGACCGCGTGGATCTTTCTGTGAAAACGGGCGAGCTCTTCTCGCTGTTGGGCCCGAATGGCGCCGGCAAGACCACCACCATCAAGATGCTGTGCTGTCTGCTCAGACCGACCGGCGGTACCGCCACGATCGTGGGCTACGACATACAACAGGATCCACTGTCGGTGAAGCGGGCCATCGCCGTCTCGCCACAGGAGACTGCCATCGCCGAGCGTCTCAATGCGTGGGAAAACCTGAGCCTGATGGCAGGCCTGCACGGGCTCGACAAACAAGCGACGAGGAAGAAGTCCGGGGAGCTGCTGGAGATGATGGCCCTCACTGGGAGGGCCAAGGAACGGGTCAAGAATTATTCCGGGGGGATGAAGCGAAGGCTCAGCATCGCCATGGCATTGGTCTCAGACCCTCAGGTTCTGTTTCTCGACGAACCAACCCTTGGTCTCGATCCGCAGTCGAGGAGGGCAATCTGGGAGCACATCGAAGCGCTCAAGGGCCGTAAGACGATCTTGCTCACGACCCACTACCTGGAAGAAGCCGATGCCATGGCGGACCGGGTGGCCGTCATCGACGAAGGCAAGATCATCGCACTGGGGACGCCCGCTGAGTTGAAAGGAAGCATCTCTGATGCGCCGGTAATGGTCGTCGAGGCCGAGAACCTGACGGCTGAGGCCCTCGAAGCTTTGCGGCAGCGCTACCCGGTAGTGAGGGCAATCGAAGGCGGGGTTGAGATCGAGGCAGAAGAGGCGAATGTCTACGACATCCAGGATGTTCTGCGGCCGAGGGGAGTCACCGTCCAATCCACATACAGGAAGCAGACCACGCTGGACGACGTGTTCCTGCACCTCACCGGAAAGCAGTTGAGGGAATGAGATCCCTGGAGTTGGCCAAGAAGAACTTCAGGGAAGTATGGCGTGATCCGCTGGCCCTGGGTATCACGATCGGACTGCCCGTCGTCTTGTTGTTGGTACTCCAGGCGTTCGGCGAGTTCGAACAGGTCTTCACGCCCACCTCTCTGACGCCCGGAATAGTCCTATTTGGCTTCGTCATGCTGATGTTCAGTGCGGCTATGACGCTGTCTCGCGACCGAGAGAGTGCGCTCTTTGCCCGCTTGTTGACGGCCCCGGTGCGGGCGACCGACTTCATTGCCGCCTACTCGCTGCCCTACCTTTCGGTGGCCATCATCCAGGGTCTGGCGCTCTTCGCCATCGGGGCCTTCCTTGGATTGGAGATCGACGGCAGCGTGGGCCTCGTCGTTCTCATCATTTTCGTCGTGGCGATTCTCTACATTGGATTGGGAATGATCATGGGATCGCTCCTTCCGCTGGCGCCGTTGTCCGGTGCATACGCGGTAGTCCTCCTCTTGACCATTTTTGGCGGTGCATGGATGGACCTGGAAGCGATCGGGGGCGTGTTCCAGAGCGTCGGCAACGCTCTGCCCTTTGCGCATGCTCTCGATGCCGCCCGAGATGTCATGATCGATGGAGTCGGGTTCGCCGTCGTCGCCGCCGACTTCTACTGGGTTCTTGGCTACACCGTCGTGGTGGTTGCCCTGGCCCTTGTCCTTTTCAAGCGCAAAATGCTCGAGTGACGAACGGGGAATTGTCGGCCGGCGAGGCGAACGAGGAAGGTGGCAGTGTCGTAGCTGATTGCACCGGCAACTGCACCGTGATCACGAGGGCGGATGAGCCTGGCCGTTGCCGACTTGTTCGGCCAATGGCGATGCCTACGTTTAGAGCTCTCCCGTCGACCGCAGGCGGCGCTGTTCGGCGCGAGAACCGGCCAGGATCACCTGGAACACGGCCTCGGCCTGTTCGGGGTCGAGGCCTTGCAGAACGGCTTCTTCCCGGATCACTGCAACGAGTTCCGCCTCACGAGCAGGTGAGCGCACCGACATGCCGCGCTCGGCTTTGACCCGCCCGATCTGCAAGGCCAGGTCGCGTCGACGGGACAACAACCTGACGATGTCACGATCGACCAGATCGATGGCCTTGCGCATCCGATTGATTCCGAGCGCTTCCATCAGGTGCGCAAACTCCGAAACGGCCAACTGACCGATGGCGTTGACTAGGGCGCTTTCGGGCGTCGGGTGGACTTCGACCGCCAACCCATCGGCGCCGACCCCCTGCGCCGCCAGGGCCAGAGGCACGACCCGGGCGCGGCTTCCTGCCGAGTGACTTGGCAATACGATCACGGGTAGGTGGGTGCGCTCCTTGACGATTGGCACCGAGCTGATATCCAGGGTGTCACCATCGGCGAAGGTCCGGATCCCGCGCTCACAGAGTACGACGTTGTCGTTTCCCTCCGCCAGGATGTACTCGGCGGCCCACAGCCACTCGTCGATAGTGGCAGACGGGCCTCTTTTGAGAAGCACGGGTCGTTCTTGCTGACCGATCGCCCGAAGCAACTCGAAGTTCTGCATGTTGCCGGCGCCGATCTCGATCATGTCGGCCAGTTCCGATGCCTCGGGGATGCCGGCGGGCTCGATGACCTGGGTCACGACGGCGAGGCCGACGGCATCGCCGGCCGTCCTGAGCATCTTCAACCCTTCACTGCCGAGACCGCGGAATTCATACGGTGATGCACCGGCAACCGAGGTTCCCGCTCTCAGCATCGCCCCGCCGGCGGCTGCCACCGCCTCGGCAGTCTCATTGATCTGGGCCTCGCTCTCGATCACACACGGGCCGGCAATGACCGGGAACGGATCATGACCGAAGCGCACAGAGCCGACCTGAACGACCGTGTTGGCCGAGCTGGAGTCGATGCGTTCTGCTTTGCGAATCATGTGATGTGTCCTTCCGCCGGAAGGCTCCAGATCATGAAAAACCCGGAGCCTGAGCTCCGGGCCTGGTGATGGTGAATGCTGTCTTGCTAGTTGCGCGCACCTTCGGCCCGGACGCTCCGCCCGGTAAAACCGAAATACGCAAAAGAGACAAGAGATGTCATGTGCAACGCACAGTATCGGAGATACGAAGATGTGTAAAGGGACTGGAGAGGTTCCGGATTGTGATGGCCGGAAGGTGCGCGTCGGCGTCGCTCGGATCTTTACCCTTTGAGTTGGACTCCGGAGGGACCAAGCACCTACCGCAGATGCTCGGCCAGAAACCCGAGGATGCGATGTATGTGCGGTTCGAAGGCATCGAGCGACGCATGGTCGGCACCTTCGACGAAAAGCGTCTCCGCGTCTGGAGCACGCCGGATGAGCTCCTCGAAATGGCGGGGTGTGACGGTGGTATCGGCCCCACCATGGACGAGCATGACCGGAGCGCCCACCAGCGCCACTCGCTCCCGCGGTGCTATGTCATCGAAGCGAAACCCGATCGTTCGTTCCATGGTTCGAAACAGACCACGCTGAACCGACCGCGGGAAATGGTTGAATGGAGGGCCCTCTGCCATGGCCTCACCCGGGTGGGCAAAGGCGGCGACGGATACCACCGCGTTGATTTGATCCGTTCGGGAAGCTGCCAGGATGGCCGCGCCGGCTCCGACAGAATGGCCGATGACGCCGATCGATGAGACATCGTGTCTGCTTCGCAGCCACTCGATCGCCACGTCGAGGTCTTCAGCGAAGCGAGGCATGGAAACGAAGTCGTCGTGCTCGCTCCTGCCGTGGTTCCTGGCATCGAGGAACAACGCGTGGAACCCGGCGCGATGAAGGTGCGGTGCCAGCGGCAGCATGAGTGAAGCGTTGCCGCCCCATCCATGCAACACGACCACCGCTGGTGCCCGGCCGCCTGCCGGGATGAACCAGGCCTTCAGTTCCGTTCCGGTTGCGCTGGCGAATGCGACCTCTTCTTCCGGGAGACCGAGATCAGCAGGCGTATGTGGCTGAGGCCTTTGCGGGGGAGCCAGTGTTCGCTTGAGGATCTCCGGCATCAGCCTCGCAGCACCCACGACCAGCAGAACCGGCAGCAGCAAACGTTTGAACATCCGCGCATTGTACGAGGACCAGGAGGATGTGTATGTGGGTGGATCGGACCTCACTTCGGTTCTGAGTATTGGGTTCTGGGTTATGTGTTCGTGCCCTGGCGCCCGGGACACCAAGCGTCGCTGCTCCGACCGGACCGTCCTTTTCCCCGTCTAGCATCGATTGCCTTGTGTCAATCTCCATCCACCTCGAGAATCTGACCAAGCGTTACGATGCGCTCACCGCAGTCGACGGCCTGAGTCTCGACGTGCGAACGGGCGAGACGTATGCATTGCTCGGTCCGAACGGGGCAGGCAAAACCACCACCGTCGAGATCCTCGAGGGACTTCGTGCCTCTGACTCCGGCACCGTCGAAGTGCTCGGGTTGAACCCTGTTTCGGATCGCACCCGCCTCCAACGCCGTATCGGCGTAATGCTGCAGGAGGGCGGCGTGTATCAGGGGGCGAAAGCCCGGGAGGTAGTTTCGCTGTTCGCCTCCTATTACCCGAGTGCCAGAGCAACAGACGAACTCCTCGAACTGGTCGGGTTGGCCGATCGTGCGACGACGCTTCACCGCCGCCTCTCGGGAGGTGAGAAGCAAAGGCTCTCGCTGGCACTGGCCCTAGTCAACCGACCGCAACTGGTGTTCCTCGATGAACCGACCGCAGGCATGGATCCAGTGGCCCGGCGAACGACCTGGGAGATCATCGAGCACATGCAGTCGGAAGGCGTGACCATTCTTCTCACCACCCATTTCATGGACGAAGCGGAACGCCTCGCTGATCGGGTCGGGATCCTCAATCACGGGCGTCTTGTTGCGGAAGGGTCGCCCTCCGACCTGATCCAGGCGCGGGGCGATGTGTCGTTCGTCTCCGTTCCTCAACTCCCCGTCGAAGAGCTGATCGAGGAGATCGGCATCGACGTCCGCGAGGTGCGTACAGGCTTCTACGTCGTGACCACCGACACGCCGAGCCCGGCGCTCGTGTCCAATGTGACCGCCTGGCTCGCCAACCGTGATGCCTTGATCACCGAGCTGCGCGTCGGGGCGGGAGGCCTCGAGGAGGTCTTCTTGGCGTTGACGGAGGAGAACAACCGATGAACGGGCGGATGCTGGTCGAGCAGGCGCGCATGGAGCTCGTGCTCACGCTGCGCCGGGGTGAGGCGGTGCTGCTCACCCTCATCGTCCCCGTTTCGCTTCTGCTGTTTTTCGGTGCCACGAATCTGTTCGATATCGAAATCGGGTTTCTGGTACCGGGCCTCCTCACGCTGTCGGTGATCTCATCGGCGCTCGTCGCACTGGCGATCGCGACCGGGTTTGAGCGCAAGTACATGGTCCTCAAACGCCTGGGTGCCACCCCCTTACCCCGTTCGGTTCTCTTTGCCGGGAAGATGGTGGCCACGTTGCTGCTGGAGGTTCTCCAGATCGTGATCATCCTGGCGGCCGCTCGACTGTTTCTCGATTTCCGGCCGCCGATCGCCTGGTGGGCGTTGGTGCTTGCCGTCGTACTCGGCACGGCTGCCTTCGGCGGACTCGCCTTCCTGCTGTCCGGAACACTGCGAGCCGAAGCGACGCTGGCGGTGGTGAACGGATTGT
Organism: Actinomycetes bacterium; assembly: GCA_024641245.1. Taxonomy (GTDB): domain Bacteria; phylum Actinomycetota; class Acidimicrobiia; order Spongiisociales; family JAHEDJ01; genus JAHEDJ01. Next base: position 152,413 of record JAHEDK010000002.1, on the reverse strand, counting down.
TTGTTGCCTTTTTCGGACTCGGCGGCGTGATGTTTTCGATTGACGGCCTTCCGCGACCGCTCGCCGCCGTCGCCGACATCATGCCGGCGGCAGGCCTGTCCGAGATGATCCGTTGGGCGACCGGATTCAGCGAAACGCTCGGCGAAGTGGTCTGGGTCCTGGTGTTCTGGGCCATCGTTGCGCCGCTCCTGGCTGTGCGATTCTTCAGTTGGGAAGAGAAGTGAGCGAGCGACGAATCCTCTGGTGGGCGGCGGTTGCGTCGATTTGGACATTCATTGCGTGGGGCAATCGCATCGGCCTCCTCACGGGCGACGAGGCTTCTGATCCATGGACCTGGATCCGGGTCGGCGGATCCTTGCTCTTCGGCCTTGTGCTGGCCGGCATCGCGGTGCTTCTCCGGCGCGGCCGCCCGATCGCTCCATGGATGAGATGGGTCTTTATCGGATTCGGCATGCTGATGCTGATCATTTGGTTTCGATCATCCGCGTCCGTCTTGAGCGGCGACGAGAGCGTCGCGTTCAAGACGGTGCACATCGTGCTGGCCCTGATTTCAGTCGGTCTGGGCATAGTGCTGACCGGCCTCGGCATCCGGTCCCCCCGGAGGGGGGAAGGTACCGCCGCCGGAAGGCGGGGGTAGGGGGGCTCGGTCCCGTCCACTGAAGTTGGGGGGAGTCCCGGGTCTTCGAGGGAGGCGGGCATCCTCCGGCAGGCAATGAGTGTCCGCCGTGCTAGCGGATCGCCAATACCGACCGGCAGGAATGCTGCGCGATCCGCGGGGTCACCGAGCCCATCAAGAACTTCTCGATGGCGCCCTTCCCCTTGTGTCCGAGGACGATCAGGTCTGCCTTGAAATCCTCTCCTGCTGCCAGAATCGCCTGACTCACGTCGCCGGCTTCAGTGAGTGCCGTCGTCACTCCGCCCGTGATTTCCCGCAGCCGGTCGGCGGCTGCCTCGAGCGCTTCCTTCTCGGTCTCTTTCTGCTGCTGCCAGATCCAGTTCAGCTCCTGGCGGATGTCCTGACGGAACAGGCGCACCATGGGCAGGACCGTTAAGACCCGGAACGAGACCTTGTCGTCGAGATCCAGCGATGTGCAGAAGGAGATAGCCTTTTCGGATGGCCCTGAGCCGTCGTAGCCGACCAGAATGCGCCATAGATGGCCGTCGCGGGCCGGAAGTTCGGGTCGGCTCCCCTCGCATTCGGACTCGGGTTTGCGGACGATCAGAACCGACCGTTTGGATGACTGGAAGACCTGATTCGATACGCCGCCGAGCAGGAATCGCTTGAAACCGGTGAGCCCGTGTGATCCAACAACGATCAGGGTTGCGTCGTAGGCTTCGGCTGCTCCGACGATCTCGGCCGCCGGATGTCCTACCCGGACTTCGGTTGTGACGCTCCACCCCGCCTGTCCTAGGAGGGCGGCTTCTGACTCTAAGAGCTCTTCAACCTCGCTATGGTTGCCGCTCTTGGACTCTTCGAACACGGTCCTCTGCTCGGGAGTGAGCGTCTCGATTTCGTGATCGCGCAGCACTCTCGGTATGACGGAGACGATTTTCATTTCGGTGCCGGAGGGGAAGGGGAATCCGGCAACGAATTGCACCGCCGCCCCGGCGGTATCCGAACCGTCGGTCGCAAGCAGGATCCTCACTGATCGCTCGGCATCTTCACAGCGCCCCTCCGACATTCAGCGTGTACTGGAGCGTTACATACACACCGTACACCGCCAGCAGCCACGCCCCCTGCCAGCGCCGGAAGGCGGTGTCGGCCCTGCTGATGAAGACCCGAAACGAGATCAGAATGATCAGCATCGCCGGAAAATGGAAGAAGTAGAAGTTGTCCGGTATGGCGAGCGGCGCGGCGACGGCGGCCGCGCCGATCACAAAGAGGACGTTCAAAACGTCCGCACCAACGATGTTGCCGACGGTGATTTCTGGGTGACCCTTGCGGATTGCGGCAATCGCCGTCATCAGTTCGGGCAGAGAGGTTCCGAAGGCAACCAGCGTGGCGGCGATGACGTCTTCCGGTACGCCGGCACGGACCGCGATTTCTGACGCGCTCGGGACCAGGACCCGGGCGCCGACCACGATCAGGGTCAGTCCGCCGATGATCATCGACCACGCCTTCGGTAGGTTCATCGGCTCCTCATTGGAGAGCTCCTCGTCGTGACCGAGGTCGCCGCTCTGGGTCGCCCATCGGTAGGTCACGTACAGGTACGCGACCAGCAGGATCAGGAAGAACAGACCCACCCAGCGGCTCAGGATCGGTTCCTCGCCTGCTCCTGCAGTCATCAACGCGATCACCGCGATACCGACGAGAAGGGCTGCCGAGCCAACCTGCACCCAGCCGGTTCGATTGAGGATGAACCGATTAACCGGTACTGCAACGAGAAGGCAGGTCAACCCGAAGATCAACCCTGTGTCGGCGATGATCGATCCGACTCCGTTGCCCAGCGCCAGGCCCGGGTTGCCGAGAAAGGCGGCCATCACCGAAACGAATGCTTCGGGAAGGGTGGTGCCCAGGGAGACAACGGTGGCGCCGATCACGATCTTCGGGAGTCCGGTGCGCTGTGCGAGATCAACGACTCCGTCGATCATCCAGTCCGCTCCTTTGGAGAGCAAAGCAACGGATATGACGATGATGAGGAGGATGATGAGAACGGGCAATCCCGCTACGAAGTCCTGGAGGACCTCCTCATCGGCGATCCATTTGATGATGCCGTTGTCCACCTAGTGTCGCTCTCTGTCCGGGAGTTTCATCGACTGAGGAACATGTCCAGGTTGTGGCCCTCTCGCTGCCCGAGCGCCACCATGGCTCGCTGGAGTTCGAGTTTCTGCGCGAGCGACTTCGCCGCCACCGGAAACCCGGTCTCTGAGAAGAAGGCTTCGACCCGTCTGGCCAGGCCCGGTTCGACCATGGCCGGCAGACTGTGGACGAGATACCGCTGAGTGGCAGGCGGGAGGAGGTCGGTCAAAGTCTTCCACTGCTCGGTGACCCTGGTCCAGATGTGGTCCATCGTCGACGGGTTGCCGAGCAAGCCGGCGATGACCCAGCCGCCATCCTGGCCGCGGATGCGCCCGTCGAGCGCCATCTCGAACGTTCGGTCTGAGACGTCGAGTCCGGGGAAGTAGGTGAGCGTTCGTAGGTAGCGCACCTGTTGCTGCGGGTTCGTGGTCGATTCGTAGGCCTTGACGACCATCTCGTACTCATCAACGGTGCCGTGTGAGGAGGCAATCGCCAGAACGGCCAGGGAAACCTCAGCATCGATGATGGCCGGATCGGCAACGACGTCGCGGAAGAGGGATTTGGCTCGTTGGATCGTTCCGGCGTCTTTTCCGAGGCGCCCGTATGTGGCGAGGATCTGTCCACGCAATCGGCGGGTCAGGTCGTCCTCGCCGGCCGCTGGCTCCCATCCGAGTCGTTCGGCAGTCGGTCCGACGAGGCGTCGTACGAAGGCCGCAAACCGATCGTCGTCGGGCACATACCGGCCCATCTCGAGAAGATGGGTAGACAACATCTGCCATACGGCATGCTCTCGTTCATCACGGAAGGCTGCTGCCAGCCTGGCGAACTCATCGATTGGCACGGACCCCTCGACCGTGAACGCCCAGGTGTCGTCGAGGAGGGTGAAGCGTTCGAGCGGATCGAGGTCGGCGAGCCTGGCCTGGAGTGCGCTTAGGAGGGATGCTTCGTAGCGGACCCGGTAGAAGCCGTGCCCGCCGGCGTTGACGATCGTCCAGTCGATGGGACCGTCAAACGGAACTAGCTCGGATTCGGCGATCAGCAGGTGCTTGACCGTCGATTCTTGGCCTCCGGCGCCGAAGCGAATCTGCATCGGGATCTGCCAGAGGTTGGCCGCCAAGGCATCTTCTACGTAGCGGAACTGCCGTTGCGTTATTCGCAGACCACCCTGGGCGCGTTCGACGCTCACCTCGGGATAGCCGCCCTGGAGGATCCACGTATTCATGATGTCGCCGACACCGCCGGCCGAGGCGCTGTCGAGTCCTGTCCACAGGTCCTCGGTCTCGGTGTTGCCGTAGGCGTGGGCGCGTAGGTAGTTGCCGACGCCCTCGCGGAACGATTCGACTCCCAGGTATTGCTCGATCATCCGTAGAAGCGCCGCTCCCTTGCCGTAGGTGAGTGGATCGAACATTTCGTTCGCCTCGTCGGGCGAGCGAACCTCGAATTCGACCGCTCGCGTGCTGGCCAGAGCGTCGATATCCATGGAATCGGTTCGTTCGGCGCCGGGATCGACGGCGAAGGCCAACCAGCGTGCCCAGTCGGGCCGGTACGACTCGACGGTCTTCATCTCCATGAACGAGGCAAAGGCCTCGTTCAGCCAAATCCCGTTCCACCACTTCATCGTGACGAGATCACCGAACCACATGTGGGCGAGTTCGTGGGCGATCACGTCGGCCACCCGGCGCTGTTCGTACTGGCCCGTTGTCTTCGGATCGATGAGGACGGCGTTCTCTCGATATGTGATTGCACCTAGGTTCTCCATCGCACCGAACGCGAAATCGGGAATGGCGATGAAGTCGACCTTGTCGCCCGGGTATGGAATGCCGTAGTAGTCCGAGAGCCAGCGGAGGGCGTAGGCGCCGATGTCGAGGGCGAAGTCGGTCAGATGGCCTTTGCCGGGCGGGAACGCAACCCGAAGTGGTATTCCGTCGACTTCGACGGGTTCGGTGATCTCGAGCGGCCCGACGACAAAGGCGACCAGATAGGTCGACATGACAGGCGTATCAGCGAACCGGACGACAACCGCACCGTCGCCGCGGGGTCTACGATCCAGCTCCGACATGTTGGAAATGGCCGTCAGTTCTTCCTGGACGATCAGCGTGATAGAGAACACCGCCTTGAAATCCGGTTCGTCCCAGCAGGGAAACGCTCGGCGAGCGTCGGCTGCTTCGAACTGGGTCGTGGCGATTACCTGCTCGCCGCCGGACTCGTCGGTGAAGGTGCTGCGATAGAAGCCCCGTAGCTGGTCGTTCAAGGTGCCACTGAAGGACAAGTGGAGTGCCCACTCGCCCGACTCGATAGCGGTGAGTGGCGTGACGGTAATTCGCTCGTTGGGTTCGTCGTAACTGATGGTTGCCTCACGCGGTATTCCGTCACCGCCGACGAGCGAGGCGGAATCAATGTCGAGTTCGATGGCGTTCAGCGTGAGGGTTTCGAGCGGCTCGATGACATCGACCGTGACGATCTCTGTGCCCGTAAACGACGAGGTGGAGATATCCGGCTCGAGGGTGAGGTCGTAGCGGCGCGGGAAGGCTGTGCGGGGAAGTCGGTGTTCGGTGGACACGATGCTCCTGGATACGGCTGGGCGGTGATCAATGGTAGCGGTGGCCATGTAGGCCGGGCCAGACGGTTCGGTCGAGGCGTACGGGCTACCCAATTACCTTATCCCTTCCTTAACCTGCCCTTGCCTTCCCGTTTGCCCTTCGTGCCGTACCTTTACGTCAGAGGTTGTTGGTGTGATGCCGCAGGTGGGAGTGACCGCCCGTCTGAGACCTCCTTGGAACGTTCGACGGCGGTGGTCCCCAGCCTCCCCAAGTTGCACCGCCGTCGAACGTTCCCCTTCTTCACCGATCCCACCGCCCGTTGTCGCTGGATCCGTCTGCTCGGATCAGCCCCAAGGGTCGGGTCCGTCAGCGGCGTGTCTGCCTGACGCCGCCTGCCCTTCACGGGAAGCTCGACAACCGGTGGAGACTACGCGTCGTATGTTCCGGCCGTGGTGTCTCCGCCCCGTCCGGTCCAGTTCGTGTGGAAGAACTCGCCGCGCGGTCGGTCGGTTCGTTCGTAGGTATGTGCGCCGAAGTAGTCGCGCTGGGCCTGGATCAGGTTGGCGGGCAGCTGCTCGGTCCGGTATCCGTCGTAAAACGCCAGCGCCGTCGAGTATGCCGGGACCGGGATTCCGTGTGTCACCGCGGTGGTGATGACGGTGCGCCATCCTGACTCTGCTCGAGCGAGGGCCGCAGCAAAAAAGCCGTCCAGCATCAGGTTGACGATTTGTGGATTCTGGCGGAAGGCCGCGGTGATTTCGTCGAGGAATGCTGCGCGAATGATGCACCCTTCACGCCACAGGGAAGCGATACGCCCGTAGTCGAGGTCCCAGCCATGCTCTTCGGCGGCGGCGCGCAGGAGCATGAACCCCTGGGCGTATGAGACGATCTTCGACGCGTAGAGAGCGTCGCGGATCGCACTGATGAAGCGACTGCGCAGGGCTGCATCGCCTTCATCGTCGGCAGAGTTGAAGGTGTTGCGCAAGTCCGTCTCGTCGATGAACCCGACGCCGGAGCCCAACTGCGCGGCGGCGGCAACTCGCTCGTCCTTGAGGGCGGACAAGATCCTGGCAAAGACGGCTTCAGCAACGAGGGTGACCGGCATGCCGAGATCGAGGGCCGCGTTGGCCGTCCATTTACCGGTCCCCTTCTGGCCGGCGGCATCGAGGATTCGCTCGAGCAGCGGTTCGCCACGTTCGTCTCGAAACCTGAGGATTTCGCCTGTGATCTCAATGAGGTAGGAGTCGAGTTCCCCCGCTCCCCACGACTGGAACACCGCGCTCATTTCGTCGTGGCCCAAACCGAGGCCGGTATTCATGAGGTGGTAGGCCTCTGCGATCACCTGCATGTCGCCGTACTCGATGCCGTTGTGCACCATCTTGACGAAATGACCTGCGCCGTCCGATCCGACCCAATCGCAGCACGGCGTGCCATCCTCCACTTTGGCCGCCACCGACTGGAAGATCTCCCGGACGAACGGCCAGGCGTCCTTGCTTCCGCCGGGCATGATCGAAGGGCCGTTCCTCGCCCCGTCCTCGCCGCCCGATATGCCCGTGCCGATGAACCGAAGGCCGCGTTCCTCGACGTGGGCAGTCCGGCGGACTGTGTCGGAGAAGTGCGAGTTACCCCCATCGATGATGATGTCGCCCGCTTCGAGTAGGGGTAGCAATTCCTCGATGACCGCATCGACCGCGCTTCCCGCTTTGATCATCAGCATGACCCGGCGTGGCGTAGCCAAGTTGCCCACCAACTCGTCGAGAGAGTGCGTGCCGATCACATTCGTTCCGGCTGCCGATCCGGCGATGAACTCATCGACCCTGACAGGCGTTCTGTTGAAGACCGCCACCACGTAGCCGTGGTCGTTCATGTTCAGAACGAGGTTCTGCCCCATGACGGCGAGGCCGATGAGGCCGATGTCTGCTGTGCCGGGCATGCTGGATCTCCTGAAGATTGGCCTGTGGGGCAGGCTACCGCCATCGGGTACAGTTCCGATCGTGGAACGATTTGTGTTGGGAGTCGACATCGGAGGATCGGGCATCAAGGGTGCGCCGGTCGATCTGTCGGCCGGCACGCTGGTGGGGGAGCGACATCGCATCGATACGCCCCAACCCTCGACACCGGCAGCCGTCGTTGACGTTGTTGCCCGAATCGTCGAGTTCTTTCAACATGAGGGCCCGGTCGGTTGCACTCTTCCCTCCGTTGTTCGCCACGGGGTAGTCGGGACGGCGGCCAATATCGACGAAAGTTGGATCGGCGTAGACGGCCGGGCCCTGCTCGAGCGACGACTGCGCACTCCGGTGGCACTGCTGAACGATGCAGACGCGGCAGGAATCGCCGAGTTGACCTACGGAGCCGCGAAAGAAGTAGCCGGTCTGGTCTGTTTACTCACTTTCGGGACGGGGATCGGGAGCGCCTTGTTCGTCGACGGCGTGCTCGTGCCGAATACGGAATTCGGCCATTTCGAGTTCAAAGGCGGCGAAGCAGAAGACTACGCCTCGGCGCGGGTTCGGAAGGACGCCAACTTGTCGTGGGAGTCCTGGGGCACCAGGGTCGGCGAGTACCTGCGCTACGTTGAACGCGTGATCTCTCCCGATCTATTCATTCTCGGCGGCGGGGTGAGCAGGAGGCTCGGGAGATTCGAGCACTATCTCCATTGCTCTACCCCGATCGTTCCGGCCCAGCTACGCAACAACGCCGGCATCGTCGGAGCGGCCCTTTCGGCAGCCGCCCTCATCTGACCAATCGTCAAGAGCAGAGCTGCCTGTCCCGCTCGCCGCCAATTGCCGATTGCTCTTTCTTACATTCTTCTTACTCGTTGCCAACAGTGCCCTGATCCCTTCCCCCGATGCTATGAGCAGACACGGAGTTGGAAGGAGTGCAATGAAACGAGTTCTGGCCCTGGCGGCGGTGCTGATGCTGGCTGCCTGCGGCACATGGCGGGCCGCCGAACCGGACGGCGAGCCGGTGGCGACCCCGGGTGCTTCGGTTGTCGCTACGGCGGAGACCGATCGAGTCCCCTTCCCGATCGCCGACGAGACCCGGCCTGCCGGGTTGGTCCCGGATCCGGCAGAGGAACCGACGACTCCGACGACGACCACACACGCACCGGTCGCCTACCAACCATCCACGACCCTTTCCGACGTGAACCTCGATTTGTCTGAACTCGATGTGCTCATGGGTGAGCTCGATGGGTTGTTCGGGAATCTTGGGGCAGCGATGAATCAAACCGAAGGAGAGTTCAAGCCATGAAAACGTTGTCCATCTTGCTGGCGGCGCTGCTCGTCGTGAGCGCACTGCCCGCCATCGCGCTGGCGCAGGAGCCTGCCTCCGCAACAGAGACCGCCTCCGAAACGGGTGATGCCGTCGAGCGCATCATCGGGAATCTGAAAGACCGGGCGGGGAATGCAATTGAGAAACGGCTCGATACGATCGAGCGCGTCGACGGGGCCCTGCAAGAAAAGGAGCATCTGACGGATGCGCATGAGCGGGTTCTGCTCGATGAGCTTTCCTCATCTGCGGCCGGCCTGACCGCGCTCGACCGCGACATCGAAGCAGCCGACACGCTTGCCGAACTCTGGGATCTGATCCCACAGATCTTCGAGGACTACCGGATCTACGCCGTCGTTGTGCCGAAGGCGTATCTGGTGGCGGTTGCCGACATCATCGTGGCCGGCACCGCTCGGGCAGAAGTCGGCGGTGAAGCATTGCAGGAGGCAATTGACCGGGTTGGCGAAGCTGGTTACGACACCTCGGAGGCTGAGGAGGCCCTGGCGGAGATGGTTTCTTCAATTCGTCAGAGTTCGGCGCTGGCCGACCCTGTGCCCGACACGGTTCTACCGCTCGAGCCCCCCGATTGGCCGGTCCCTGCACAGGGAGTGATCGAGGGTGCCCATGCGGACCTCCGCTCCGCGCGAGACCACCTTGCATCCGCGGTTCGTTCTGCCCACGAGATCGCCGGGATCCTCAGGGACCTCGTCAGGGAGGGTTGATCGCCCGGCCCGCAACAAAGCGTGCGCCGTCCTTGTTACTCGACCAGCCACGCTTCGAAGCGGGTGGCCATGTCGCCCCGCAAGCGGGCTTCCACCAGGGTGCCCGCTTCGGTGTGTGACTCCTCGATGACAGCCCCGTTTCGATGCAAGAGCGCCAGCAGATCACCACGGTCGTACGGGATTTCGAGGGTAACCCGGTAGGCAGTAGCAGTGAGGTCACGTTCGATGACTTCGAGGAGAGCATGAACCCCCGCGCCGGTGCTGGCGGAGATGGCCACACCGTCGTGCATGGCCACCAGGCGCTGGACCGCTTGTGGGTTGGCCCGGTCCACCTTGTTGATGACGAACAGTTCCGGGACCTGCGCGGCGCCGATCTCCCCGAGGACCGATCGAACGGCCGTGATCTGGGTGTCCGCGTCCGGGTCTGACCCGTCGACGACGTGGAGCAGCAGATCTGCATTGTGCACTTCATCAAGGGTCGATTGAAACGCTTCGACGAGCTGGTGGGGGAGATCGCGAATGAATCCGACGGTGTCGGAGAACAGAGTGGGCGTCCCACCCGGGAGCTCTGCTCGACGAACCGACGAGTCGAGCGTTGAGAACAATTGGTCTTCAACGAGCACGTCTGCGTCGGTTATCTGATTCAGCAAAGTCGATTTTCCGGCGTTCGTGTATCCGACCAACGCCACCACCGGGAGCTTCGAACGGATTCTGGCCTTGCGCTGGGTGTGGCGAGTTGCGGCAACCTCCTTGAGTTCTCGCTTGAGACGTGAGATCCGCTGCAGGATGCGCCGCCGGTCGGTTTCGAGCTTCGTCTCACCCGGGCCGCGGGTTCCGATGCCGCCGGCTTGCCGGCTGAGCTCGATCCCCTTGCCCCGCAGGCGGGGGAGGTAGTACTCGAGCAGCGCCAGTTCAACCTGGAGCATTCCGGCCCGGCTCGAGGCGTGCTGGGCGAATATGTCAAGGATCACGGCTTGCCGGTCGACGACGTCGCACTCGAACATCGACTGGAGGTTCCTTTGCTGTGCTGGGCTCAGCGAGTTGTCGAACACGACGACATCGATGTCGAGCGTCTTGCTGAGTTCGACGGCACGCTGGGCTTGACCCTTGCCGATGAGTAGGCCGGGTTCGAGCTCCGCCCGGGTGAGCAGCTCCGTGAATACCGGGTCCGATCCGGCCGTTTCGGTGAGCCGGCCTAGCTCGGCAAGTGATCGCTCGGCGGACTCTGTTCCGGCCGATGAGGTCGCCACGCCTATCAGGTATGCCCTTTGCTCGACGACCTCTAGGTCGGTGACGGTGGCGGTGAGCCTGCGTCCGCCTCTGCCCGTCGTCACAGGTAGTGGCCGTTCTCGTCGTGGGAGTCTTCGGGCTTCTGCTCGGCGATGATCTGCGATTCCCGTACTGCCACGACCACTTCGCCGGTCGCCGGCCAGAGGAAGCGCCAGGCTCCGGTCGGAACCGCCCAGAACTGAAGCCGCGTGTCGACGTCGACGAGCGCCAGCGCGTCGTTGGACTTTTCCGAACCCGCCGGAACGAGAAGGCCCGATCGGGTGGCGGATTCTTCGAGAAGATGTCCAACCCGCCAGCCGGACATCACTTTGTAACCGTTTTCCTGACCACTCGGCATGGCCCCATGGTGCCACCTGCCGCCCGCTTTGGGAACTCGATTATGAACCCGCTCGGTCTGATCCGAAGATCCCGAGTGCGGCGGATGCTGGGACTTGCGAACGATAGGATGGGCTTATGTTGACGACGAACGAACTGCAGGTATTCCTCGCGGCCGCTGAGACCGAGAACTTCTCGGAAGCCGGCAGGCGCCTTGGCGTATCACAACCGGCGATCAGTATGCAGATCAAGGCGCTCGAGGATCGGCTCGGGCTTCAGCTCTTCCTACGATCGGGCCGTCACATCTCCCTGTCTGAAGCGGGGCGGGCGCTCATCCCGATGGCCCGGGAGACAATCGAGCGGGTGATTGGTATCGAAGAGACGATGCTTTCCCTGCAGGGAGAGGTGGTCGGCCTTCTGAAACTCGCATGCAGCACAACGGCCGGTAAGTACATTCTCCCGGCGTTGTTGTCGGGACTGATGGCCCGCCACCCCCAGGTCGAGATCGTCTGCCACGTGACCCCGCGGGCGGCGGCACTCGAGACGCTCCGGCGAGGGGAGGCGCACATCGCGCTGACCAGCCTGCGGATCCCGTTCAAAGATGTCGAGTACCGCCCGTTCCTCACCGACTCCATCGCTCTGATCGTTCCGCCCCAGCATCGGTGGGCCAACCTCGGCGAGGCGGTGCTGCCTGAGGATCTCCTCAAGGAGCAGTTCATCGTTCGCGAGTCGACGTCCGGAACACTCGACGCTTTGCGACGAGGACTCGAGTGGCACGATCTGAGCCTCGATCATCTCAACACGGTTATGACCCTTGGAAGCGCTGAAGCGATCCGGATGGCTGTGCAAGAGGGAATAGGGATCGCCTTCGTGTCGGCGATGGTTGCGCTTGAAGCCGTTGAGTCCGGGAAGGTTGCCGTGGTTGATGTCAAGGGTCTTGACATCGAGAAGACTCTCTACATGGCCCGCGACACCGATCGCCCGGCGACTCGCGCCCAGACGGCCTTCTGGGACTGGGCCTTCGACCCGGCCAACGAGCACATTCGCCGGCGTCCCACGTTGCGCAGGAGTGAAGTCCCGCCGGCGTAGCCCGCCCCGGTCATCTCTACACGACAGGCCAGGAGTCGACGGCGTGGTGCCGATGACCCAGGGACTGTCGTTGGCGGAGGCGGACGGGAATCGAACCCGCCATGCGGCTTTCGCCGCCTCATCGGTTTTGAAGACCGTTCTGGGCGTTTCGCGGAAATCGGCGACTCGATGGGGAATCTGCCGAAGACCCCCATGGCACAAGGGTTTTCGACCACTCATCATCGTTGGTCATCTCCGGGTGGTTTGCATCGGTTTTCGTTCTCCCGCGCCCCCAGCGCGCCCCGAGATGCGGAAGACTGCTCGCCGCGCTCACGCCCGGGCGTCAGTCGCGGAGGGTTCTGAGGATGTCCTTCATGAGCAAGACGAGATGGAGGTCGTCGGTAGGTGACGACTCGAACTCGGGAGTGAGATGGAGGTAGAAGTCGCGGGCTTGCGGTGTCTCGGCGTGAACCAGCAAGCCCCGGCATCCGATCCCCGCGCCGAGTTGCGCGGCCCGGCTGATGGCGTCGGCAAGAAGACCGGCGCCGAGCCCGCGGCCTTCGTGCTCAATCGACACCCCGAGACGAGCCAGCAACGCCACGGGCTGTGGATAGCGGCCCGCGCCCTTGCGAACCCGGGTCGGAGCGTCCTCGATAGACATGCTCGCCATCGACCAGGCGTAATAGGCCACCACGACCCTGCTGCCCGCCGGGGTGACGACGAGCACCTTGGCGGTGCCGGCGGTATGCGCCTGGCGGGCGTGGTGACGCAGCCACTCCGTTTGCTCGGTGGACCGGCACTCGAAGTCATCGACGACGTCATCGGCCTCGAGCATCCTCGGAGATCGATACTGTGGCGTCACTCGTCGGTGAACGGCGACGGTCGAGCCATCAGTTCACGGAGCCCGGCGAGGCTGCGCGCAGGACGCCGATTGACCACCTCCCACGCCTGCTGAGCCTCTGCTCCCAAGCTGAACTCGGTGCGATCAGCCAACACTCGTCGTGACGCGGTGGTCAGATTGGTGATGACGAACTCCGTGAGATCGGCTCCCGACACCGCCACGGCCCGGTCGATCAGGGCACGGTCCTCGGGGGTCGTGCGCACTTCGAGACGCTCACTCCGTGTTCGCTTTGTTTCAGTGGCCATACTGCTCCCTTGTACGGCCATTGTACGGCCAATCAGCCATCCAGTCAACGCCCACTCCTTCGAATCGTCGACACACATACCATCGGCGCACTCCCAGATAGCCACAGAGCAACGAGCGCCGACGTGCCTGATTGATGCTGAGCACTCGCCGGAATGGGCGATATGGCGCGGGATTTGGTGTTCTGGGCTACTCGGCGAGGTCGATGGTTCCGTCGCGTCGGCCACCTTCGGAGAAGGTTCGGAATCCGATCAGGGCCATGAGGAACCATACGGTGCCGATGAGCAGTTCGAGGCCTAGCTCCCCGAACGCTGACGACGAGATCCCGTTTGTGAGGAGGTCTCGTGTGCCGAGGAGTCCGTGGTGGAGGGGAAGTAGTTTGGCGATCTGTTGCACCCATTCGGGAAAGACCTCGGTGGCAACGTTGACGCCGCCGATGGCGACGAGGGTGTAGAAGACGAAGTTGAAGAGTATGTTGCCGAAACGGAGGCGTCGGATGCTGATCGCGGCGAGGAAGAGGCCGAGTCCGTAGGAGCCGAGCGCGACGGCGATGAGGCCGACTGGGAGTAGCCACCAGTGGCCGGAGAACCCGATGAAGGGTGCGAGGAGTCCGAAAACAACGATGGACTCGCCGATGCCTTGAACGATGTAGAAGGAGGAGCGTCCGGCGAAGACGGGCAGCATCGAATGTGGTGCCGCGACGAGGAGGGGGAGTGTCCCCAACCCTCGTTCCCAGGCGGTGTCGGGACCGGTGCCGAGTGCGGATTGGCTGGCGCTGGCTACGACGTTGCCGATGAAGGCGTAGAGGACCAGGGTCTCGCCCCCGACGAGGAGTCCCATGGCTGCGTAGAACAACACGAACGCAGCCGATCGGACCATCCAACCGAACAGCCACGTCTTCCAGGTGTACTGGGCGCGGGTGTCCTCGAACGAGGATCCTCAACCGCGTGGGATCTTCAACGATCTGTGCGACGAAGCGAGCCGCCATGCACAGCAAACCAAGCGGTACGACGAAAGCCAGAATGAGCCTGCCACGCCCGGACGTCCCTCCCCACCCTGGAGGCGGTCATGCCGGGGTTCCTGTGGCAAGGCGACCGGGGGCCCGCCAGGGCCTTTCGGCACTTGTGTGCTGCGAGGCGGGTCCTCCATGATGGTATGGCATTGAACGTCATGGGGGTGATGACATGGGACCGACTTCCACGCGAAGCTGGAATCTCGTCAGAGCATGCAGATGTGGACTATCGGCTCTCGTTGTGGCCGCCCTTACTGTCGCGTGTGGCGATGTCACCGAAACTCTTGGCACACCGGATAATGGGACCGAACCACACGTTCCGATGGCTGCGCCTGCTAGGCAGATAGCCCAGGACACCACCTCGGCTGTGGTCGGCCTCTACCCGGTGCCCGAGAGCAGAGAGATGCTGTTCTATGCGGCCCCCGTGGTAGTCGTGTGTTCTGTCGAATCAGTCGAGGGTCCGTTCTGGAACACCGCAGATGGACAGAAATGGGAAGAGATCTCGGACAAGTCTCTAGCGGAGGGTGGTGACTACACCTCCCCGATCCTCTACCGAGAAATCACTATTCGCGTTGAAGACGTCATCCGCAACGAAATGGCAGTCCCAGACGACCGAATCGAGTTCATTGCGCTGGGCGGCGGCACGCACTCACAAGACCAGGACCCGCTTGTCGGCGGAGACTTTCGCGAAGGTGAACGCCTGGTCCTCTTCCTCACCGAAAGCCGGCTCCGCATGCGAGAGCGACCGATCCCTGTCTACGAACCGTTCTACCTTCGCCACGGCGTGTTCCATGTCACCGACGAAGGCCTGGTGTTCGCAGACGTGGTGTTGGAAGCCACGGCTCAATATGAGGCGGAAGGCCTGACGGAGTTTTTGGACCCACTTCCTGATGGGCGCCCGCTAGGCGAATTCCTCACCGCGGTTGAGGCTTCCAGGGACCAGGTCGTGGAAGCGTGGGAGCCGTATCGTCCTAGGCCGGGTGACGCCGCCGTTGTGATCGAGCAGCTGATGGAGCTTCTCGAAGCAGGCGACCTCAGCGGCGAACCCGTCAAGCCTTCATCCCAGCCCTGAAGCGGGGGAACGTACAATGAGCACCAACAAGCAATCATGCATCCGCAGCCGCCTGACATCGTGCGGAGTTCTCTTCCTCTTCATTGCGCTCGTAATCCAGTCGATGCCAGCGATCGCGATCGACAATGTCTCGTCAGGAGCGGCTCTCAATGTCACCTACCGATTCGATGAGAGTGTTTTCTCGCTCACTGCGGCCCAGAAGGCCCGTGTCAACGACGCGGCATCTGAGTGGACAAACCGTGCTGCGGGTTCGATTCAGTATTCATCGTCATCGAGCAACAGAGTTTTCCTCTACGACATTGCGGCCATTGCCAACGCGACCCTTCCATGCGACGGGAGTGGCTGTGTGCTCAGGCTGAACTGGGAGTATGCGTTCTACGATCTCTTCCACTCTGGCACGGGTACGAATCCCGGTGTGGCGG
Source organism: Actinomycetes bacterium (assembly GCA_024641245.1). Lineage (GTDB taxonomy): Bacteria > Actinomycetota > Acidimicrobiia > Spongiisociales > JAHEDJ01 > JAHEDJ01. The sequence continues at coordinate 136,821 of JAHEDK010000002.1, read as the reverse complement.
ACTGCGGGTTTCCCTGGTATTGCCCATATGACGGGATGACGAGGTATGACCTTTGGGGTGTGGTGACCCATGAGATGGGGCACTGGCGTGGCCTCAACCACGACCTATTCGGCACATGCAACGGAAACTCGCTCTATTCCCCCTATCCGACAAGGGAAGCCGCGACAATGTGCTACACACCCTACGATCCAGCGATAGAAGGTGGCTCCGGCGATGCGGGCATAGCTCCCCGAAGGACCATCTCGCAAGATGAGATACAGGGTGTTGCCGACCTCCAAAGCAACCACTTTGTCGCCAACAACTCGTTTACCATTTGCCCTGGATGTGCTTGGGATGACGCACCAGAGTTCTGGTGGTTCTCTCCCGGATCCAGCCATTGGTGGGGCAGTGGAACCGTCAGCCTAAACAACAACGCGGCAGTGCCATATCCCGAGATACGTCAAAGGATTCGAGGTGCCGACGCCGACCGAGACAATGACGGGAGGTTCTATGTCATCGCTTCGGTCAAGGCAGTCCACAGTGATGTCACGCCTCGCGCGGTCATCTTTGTGCGACATTCAAACGGCACATACGAGAAAACGTGTGATAGCGGTGTCCTGACAGTAGGAGCTTGGCGCACGTTCAGCTGCACCCTCGATCTCACTAACTCGGCGACACTCGAGTTTGAATACGGCGTGCGGGTGACAGAGAAGATCGACATTCCATGGGTGCTCGTTCGGGACACGTAGTCCCGCACTCCTCGCGCCCAGTATTCATTGTTTGGCGGCCGTCTAGACGGGAATCCGTGATCGACTCCAGGCCGTGTGGCGTGCCTTCGAGTGGTCTGGCAGTGCGAAGTGCTGGATCAGGAAGTGTTGCATCAACACAGCCGGCTGCTACGGCGAGCCGGCCGCGAGACGTTCAACTGATGACGCGAGCGGAATCAGTTCAGGCGAACCAGGCATTGCTGCCTGAGTGAGGGGACGAATCGACGGATTCGATCTTGCCATTTCACGGCGAAGGAGGCGTCCGGGCGGCGTCCGGGGGTGAGCTCAACGGCTTCGGTGCCGTATGGCCGCCCAGATCGCCCACGACCGTGAACGATATCGCGCACCCACTGGCGTCCGGGATCCGGCACTCGGCGCTAGCAAGACATTATCTGGATCGGGCCAAGCCTGGAGTGCTCGAACGTCAGCGGCCGATGCCGGGGATGTGTCGGCTCCGAGCGCGCTCGGCGATGTGACGTTGCCTGGCGGCTTCGATGCTCCGGTTGATCCTCTGCCAGGTCTGGTATTCGTCGGAGCTGAGATTTGGCTTGCGGACGTCGTGATCGGGTGAGTGCGTCGCGGCTTGCAGATCGCCTCCGAGCTGGCTGCGTCCGAGCGAGGGGTTCAACGCCTTGCCGGCTTCGACGCGCGTTCGTCGGGTGATGGCGGGTTCGTCGATCCAGTCCCGGGTGATCGCCTGGGTAAGGACGTCGGCTGCGGTTTCGCCTTCGCTGGTGATGACGTAGGCGTGGTTGGCGTGCCGGCCGCGGGTCAGCGGCGTGTAGATGCCGCGGCCGTCGATGGGGCCATCGACGAGGAGGAGACCCGTGTCGACGGTGCGGCCTTGGGTGGCGTGGCTGGTCTGGGCATAGCCAAGCTCGAGATGCTCGACGGCGTAGTCGGCGGGAAGACGCACCCTGCCCGAGCGTCCGCCGACGGTGACGGCGCCGTCGGCGTGGATAGCTTCGATCGTCCAGTGGTCCCGGTTCTTCACCATGGCGCCGAGGTCGGTGCGCAGAGTGCGCTGATTGCGGCGGCTAACCACCTCGTCGCCGACGAGCAGCCGTGGCCGACCGACGTCGAGGGCCGGTCCGTTCGGGTCGAGCTCATGAGCGTCGATGCGCCTCTGTTGCGCGAGCTCGTTGAGACGGTCGACGGTGTGGTTGGTGTTGGCCATCAACGCCACCGACTCGCCCCGCCGCCGCGCCTGACTCCACGCCTCCACGATCGCCGCCTCCATCGCGTCGGGGGTGCCGTCGTGGAGCCGGCCGTGACGCTCATACTCTGCGACGACGGTGACGTCGCCGTGGCGGAGACGCCGGGTGGCGTCGCGTTCCCACCGCTGCGTGAAGCGGTGGATGCGGTCGAGCTCAATAGCGCCATGGGTGTCGATGAGGTGGGCGAACATGCCGCCCCGACCGACAGCGGAGAACTGGCGAGGATCCCCCACCATCACCACCCGCCACCCTCTGTGCTCGGCGAGGCGAGCCAGGGCAGCAAGCTTCGGCGTCGAGACGGTGCCAGCCTCATCGACGATCACCGTCGACCCCCGCGGCAGGTCATACACCGCCCGCGGCGGCCGGTCGGGACGGGAATGCTCATGCAGAACCTTGTCCAAGGTGTCGGCGGGCATGGTGGTTTCGGTGGCGAGCACCTCGGCGGCGACCGCGGTCGATGCCACCCCAAACACCACGAGGCCCCTCTCTTGCAGATAGTGGACGGCAGGGGTGAGGGCGGTGGTCTTGCCCGACCCGGCCGGTCCCGCGATCAGCTCCAACGGCGCCATCCCCGCCACCGAGGCGCACGCCGCCACTTGTCCCGGACTCAATCCGTCGATGTCGAGATCTCCCGGTGGGGTGCCAACCATGCCACCGAACCGGCGCTGCCGCTCAGCCCACTCCACAATCCGCTCCTCCTCATCCAGGATGCCGCGTGTGGTGAGGGCACGGTCGACTGCGGCTTCGCTGATCGGACGCCCGTCACGACGTAGCACCGCGTTGGCCGGGATTGGCGGTGACAGGTCAACGCAGCGGGTGGCGGTAACGTGGCCGGCGAGCTCCTGCAGGAAACCACAGAGACGGTCGGGCTGGGCGGTGACGTGGGTGGGGACCTGGGCGGCGAGCTCCCGCACCAACTCGGCGGGACGCCACGTCGACTGCCGTTCCGCCAACGCCTCCAGTGCCCCGTCGACCATCTGCGCCATCGTCTGCTGGTCGATCCCGGTCGGCCGCCGGACACGACCGACAGCGTTGCCCACAAGATCCCGTGGTTCGAAGCCGAGGGCGGCCAGCCGCATGCGCCACCCGTCATGCAACTGACCGGCGGTGTGGCCGTGCTGCTTGGAAGGGCGGCTGTCCACTACCGCTGCGCGCTCCAGATGCCAAAGCTCGCGTGCGGTCGGTTCCCGCTCCAGGGCGTCACGGAACCGGTCCAGTTTCTCGCCAACACGCTTCTCCACTTCGCGGTTGCGTTGGGAGAATTCGGCCAGCACCTCGGGGTCGACACCGGCGATCTCGGCGATCCCGTTCACCGGAGGCTGCCAGGCGACACCGAGGCGGCGGGTCAACTCGGCCCTCAGCCCGGCGTGATACAGGCCGGACAGGGTGCGCTGATCCATCTTCACCGTGCGCGCATCCAACGCCAACCAACGGCCATCCGGGGACCGTACCCGGTTGGCGATCACGGCATGGGTGTGCAGCTGCGGGTCGAGACGACGACTCGAGTGCTGCCGAAACACTCCGGCCACTATCCCTTCGGCGTCGACACACACGACATGACCCCGCCGTCGCAACCTCGTATGCGCCTGGGACTCCACCCAACCCAACACGGCGTCGACGGCCCGTTCGTGCGCCCCCGTCACCTCACGTCGTAGCTGCTCGTCGCCGATGGCGAACAGGACCGACACCGACTTCGGAGCCGAAAACGTCGCATCAAATCCCCGCACCGACGCCTCCCCGAACCGGCGCCCCAGGCGTTCACCGGTCGCCGGATGCTGCCCGGCCATCACCGCCAGGAACAACTCGTCGTTGATGACACCGTCGAGACCCAACATTGCGGCGCCACGCCCGAACCAGCGACCCGGCGGCTCGCCACCATCCAGGTAGTACGACGGGAGCTGCTCCGTGTAGTAGCGACCCGCCATGGCGCCCTTGAGCGTCGTCACGCGAACCGTCACCGCCTCACCCCCACGCTCCGACCGCAGGTGTGCACTCGTCTGTCCTTCCGGACTCGGTTGGGTGGCTGCTGGTTGGTGAGTGCTGTCACGGTTCAAATTCCCGTATGGGTGTCCGCTTCATCGACTATTATAGCTCTTATACAACGTTGATAGTGTCAAAACATTGATAACTAATGAGAGTTGATGCGTAATGATGAGAGGTATGAACTGGCTTCTCGGTTTCCGATGGACGGCTCGGGAAAGACGTCTTCCCGCGCATCCGGGTTACGTGTTTGGATACGTATACGGGCGCAATCGACCGTGCCACGGATTCAGGCACTACGGCGACGGAGGGAGGACCGCATGAGACGCTCCGGTTGGATCGAGGATCGCCAAGGACGGACGGGCAGAAGGTGGCGAGCCCGGTATCGAGCTCCCGACGGACGCATCCGTTCGCGGAGCTTCGACCGGAAGGTCGACGCCGACCGCTGGCTGGTTGCCAGGCTCGGGTCAATCGACCGTGGTGATTGGATCGCCCCCGAGGCTGGGGACATCCCGCTCGCCGAAGCTGCGGAGGCCTGGCTCGCCGGGTTGGATATCAAACCCAAGACTCGGGCCGGGTACGAGTCGCTGCTGCGCTCACGCGTGCGGCCGGCGTTCGGCGATCTGCCAGTCAACCGCATCGCGCCTGCCATGGTGCGGGAGTGGATAGCCGAGATGTCTGCCGAGGGGCTCTCTGCGTCACGGATCAAGCAAGCGAAGCAGGTCCTGTCAGCTCCGCTGAAGCTGGCCGTCGACGACGGGATCTTGGCTCGCGACGCGACGTCTGGGGTGAAGGTTCCGACGGTGCGGCGACGCGAGCAGCGGTTCCTCACGGCCGAGCAGGTCACAGTCCTCGCCACGGCCGCTGAGAATGCTCAGACCGGAGCCGGGCTCGTCGTTGAGACCCTGGCGTGGGTCGGGATGCGTTGGGGCGAACTCGTCGCGCTGAGACGACCTCGGGTCCACATGCTGCGGCGTCGCATCGAGATCGCCGAGTCCGCCACCGAGCTCGGCTCGGGGCTGTCGTGGGGAGCGCCCAAGACCCACGAGCGGCGTCTCGTGACGATGCCGGCGTTCCTCGCCGATCGTCTCGCCGCACGCCTCGGTACCATCGCCGACGACGGGCTCATCTTCACCGCACCGAAGGGAGGCCCGTTACGCTCCTCCCCGTTCCGGCAGGCCGTCTGGGTGCCGGCCGTTGAGGCTTCAGGCCTCGAGCAACTCCGAATCCACGACCTGCGGGGTACCGCCGCCTCGCTGATGATCTCGTCGGGAGCCAACATCAAGGCGGTGCAGCGCCAGCTCGGCCATGCCTCGGCGGCGATGACCCTCGACCTATACGGACACCTCTACGAGGACGACCTGGACGCCCTCTCCGAGGCGCTCGATCGCCGCTTCGTCGCCGCCACCGCACCGCTGCAGACGCGCCCCGAACGAGGCTCGAGTGATTCTCCCGCGCCCCTATCGCGCCCCGAGCGCACCCCGAAGGGCTCCGGGGCCGTCGTCGAACTCGACGGCAGCACCCGGAAGACCCTTATGTGACGGGCTCTCGCGGAGGCGGACGGGAATCGAACCCGCCAGGCGGCTTTCGCCGCCTCATCGGTTTTGAAGACCGTGGAGCCCACCAGGCGCTCGGTCGCCTCCGCATGGGAGAGTAGCGGTTCTTCCCGAAGAGTCACCCAGGCTCGCAGCCCGGGGTAATCTGGTTATCAGTTCATGTCGAGCCAACTCTCACTCGGTGATTTGATTCAGCGTCAGCGCGCAGCGTTGGGCCTTACCCAGGCGCGGCTGGCCGAACTTGTTGGCCGGTCCCCGTCCACGATTCGGAGCTGGGAGCGTGACCGCGGCGTTCCGGGAGACAAAGCAGCAATGGCTGCGCTGATGGCGGTGCTGGGACTGACGGACGAAGAAGTGGAGGACGCCATTGGAGATCAGGAGGGGCCGTCTGCCGACGAAGCTGTGCGGCCTGCGTTCATCCCTTTGATCGATGAGCCCACTCGATCGCCTTTGCCACCGAAACGGACGGAGCTGTTCCCTCGTCGGGAACCGGCTGCTGACGGCAGTCGCCCTGCTCCAGCCGATGTGCCGTTCGATGAAGAGGCGTCCCAGCCTTCGGCGGCGGAACTGATCGAGCAGCCGGGGTCGCCCGTTGACCGGGTCGATTCTCCGATCGTGGCCGATCCGGTGGCTGGTCCGGATGTCGGCGATTCCCGGGAGGCGATTCGTCCGCAGCAGCCGGGGTCCTCTGTCGAACGGGTCGATTCTCCGATCGTGGCGGATCCGGCTGTCGGTGTGGGGGCGCCCGAGCCTCCGGCCCCGGCTCACCCGCAGAAAGAGGCGCCGGGCGATGGTCAAAGGGGCCCAGAGACAGTACCTGCTCCGGTGGTCTCCGCCGCACGGACCGCAGTGACGCCCACGACCGATAGTGCCACCAGCGCCGTCTCTCTTCAGTCCAGGCCCGCCTCGTACCTCGATGATCCAGACGAGTTGCGAACCTATCGGACGAGGATGATCTTGACCGCCATCTTGCTGGTATTCATGTTCATAGTGTTGACCTGGGCTTTCGGCGAAGCCCGCGACGCCTTCGGATTGATATTCGACGAACCGGCGCTCTGACCTCAGCTGAGGATGACCTTCACGGCCAGGCCAAGTGAAGCCAGGCCGGAGGTAACGAGAACGGCCCGGCGCAGCACCCGGCCATCGAAATGTGCAGCCAGGTAGCCGCTCGACGCCAGCCCCACCAGCATCCCGGGGAACAGAATGGCAGCCGCGGTCAGATCGGATCGGTGGATCTCGCCGAAAAAGGCGAGGGTGACCAGGTTGATCGTCAGACCCACGATGAAGATGGTGCTCAGCGTCGACCGGAGCGTCGCACCGGGGCGGTCGTGATAGATGAGGGCAACGGGTGGGCCGCCGACCGCCGACACCGTGCCGGTGATGCCCGACGTGACGCCGACCAGGAACTCGGTGAACGAATTACGGCGCACCGACCAACCGGACGCGATGGCCAACGTCGCCCCGAGCACCACGAACGCGATAACGGCGTCGAGCGTACGACTGGTGAGTGCGCCGAGCAGGAGAGCGCCGATGAGGCCACCCGGGAAGCGGCCGGCAACCACCCAGGCCGCTCCCTTGAGATCGAGATGGCGCCGATTCTTGAGCGCGATCCAGGTGGTGAGCGGGAGGGCAAGCATCAGTTGGGGAATTGGAGTAAGCGTCGGATTCACGATCGTGAGGATGGGCACGGACAGAACTCCGAATCCGAAGCCCACCACGCCCTGCAGGGCTGCTCCAACGGCGGAGACCACCAGGGCAATGGCGATCTCGACGGGTGTAAGCATCGGGCGAGTATCGCAGTGGCGTATGGCGTCACCGAATCCCGGGTCCGGCCTCTGGGATGACGTCGCCTCTTCGGCCCAGTCCGGAGAAATGGAAGCGGGCTCCCGAAGGAGCCCGCTTCATGAGATAAGACCAGAGACACTTCATGCGCCGCGAGAGGACCAGCTCGCGGATCTCTCAGTCCCGGTGGTCCGGGTAGGTGTCGCTACCGGTGGCGAGACGGATGTCTCGCCGCAAGCGGCACCGATGGCCGCTTAGCGTCCGGCCACCTCCAGAGTCCTACAGAAACATTCACTCAAGTCGGACCACCTCCTTTCTCTGGTAGAAGAGATGCTGCCACACCTCGGGCGAAATGACCAGCACTTTTCCCAAGGCCTAAAGCCTTTGGCCTACTGCTCGTGGTCGTGACTCAGGGCCTGATCGAGATCCTCGAGGAGATCATCGATGTGTTCGATCCCCACGGAAAGACGAATCAGATCTGCCGGCACCTCCAGAGCGGTGCCATCGACGGAGAGATGCGTCATCGCGGCGGGAACTTCGATTAGCGACTCCACACCGCCCAGACTCTCAGCCAGAAAGAAGAGTTTGGTGCTGCGGGCGATGCGCCCGGCGGCACTGACTCCTCCGGCGGGGATCAGAGAGATCATTCCGCCGCCTGCCCGCATCTGGCGGGCGGCGAGGTCGTGCTGGGGATGAGATTCGAGGCCCGGATAGAAGACGTCGACGACGCCCGGGTGCGATTCGAGAAAGCGGGCGATGCGGCCGGCATTCTCGCAGTGGCGCTCCATGCGAACTGCCAGCGTCTTCAGGCCCCGCAAGACGAGCCATGCGTCGAACGGCCCTGCGATCGGTCCGGCTGCGTTGATGAGGAACCTGAACCGGGCGAACAAGTCGGGATTCCGTGTGATGAGGGCTCCTCCGACTACGTCGGAATGGCCGCCCAGGTACTTCGTCGTTGAGTGCAGCACAACGTCGGCACCGAGGTCGAGCGGCCGCTGAAGGTAGGGGGTGGCAAAGGTGCTGTCGACGACGAACATTGCTTCGGCTTCTCGGGCAACCTCTCCCACTGCGGCGATGTCAACCAGTCTCAGCATCGGGTTGGTCGGAGTCTCCGCCCAGATCACCCGGGTCGTCGGACGGAGGGCTGTACGCACCAGGCGCTCATCGGTCATATCAACAGCAGACCATTCGATACCTTGTTCGGCGAGAACCCTGGCGAAAAACCGGAACGTGCCTCCGTATGCGTCGTTGGGAAGGAGAACATGGTCACCCGGCCTGAGGGTGTAGCCGATGATGGAGGTGGCGCCCATGCCTGAAGAAGTGGCGATCGCCCCTCCTGGTTCGTCTTCTCCGATACCCTCGAGGGCGGCAAGGGCAACCTCGAGGGCCTGTCTGGTCGGATTACCGGTGCGCGAGTATTCGAACCCACGATGTTCCCCCGGCGCATCCTGTACGTAGGTCGAGGTAGCGTAGACGGGTACTACCACGGCCCCGGTCGTGGGGTCCGGCTGCTGGCCCGCGTGAATCGCATCGGTCTCGAATCGCATCAGTCCACCTCGTATCCGTGGGTTCGCATCCAATCATCGTTGAACACCTTCGACAGATAGCCTCGCCCCGAGTCGGGGAGGATCACGACCACCAATCGGTCCGGGTATTCGACGGCCACCTGCATGGCCCCGTGGACCGCCATCCCGCCCGAGCCCCCGACGAGGAGGCCTTCACTGCGGGCCAGGCGGCGGGTCATCGCGAAGGACTCGGCGTCGGTGACGACGCGGTACCCATCGACGACACCGGGATCCAGCGTCTCCGGCCAGAAGTCCTCGCCGACCCCCTCCACGTCGTACTGGTGAACCTGCGCCTCCGACGGCGCCGTGAAGATGGAGCCTTGGGGGTCGATGCCGATCACGAGGACATCCGGGTTCATCTCCTTGAGGAAGCGGCCGGCGCCGGTGATGGTCCCGCCGGTCCCGACACCGGCCGTCAGCACACCCACGCGGCCATCCGTCTGTTCCCAGGTCTCCGGTCCGGTGGTCAGGTAATGAGCTTGGGGGTTCGCTGGGTTCTTGTACTGATTCGGCGAGTAGGCGCCGGGAATCTCCTCAACGAGTCGGCGGGCAACCCCGTAGTACGAGTCGGGATCGTCTGGGAGGAGTTCGGTCGGCGTCTCGATCACTTCGACACCGTACGCACGCAGGAGATCCTGCTTTTCCTTCGACACCTTGTCAGGCACCGTGCAGATGACCCGGTAGCCACGCACTGCTCCGACGATGGCGAGCCCCACACCTGTGTTGCCTGAGGTCGGCTCGATGATTGTTCCTCCTGGTTCCAGGAGGCCGAGTTCTTCCGCCCGATCGATCATCGAGACTGCGATGCGTTCCTTGATCGATCCGCCCGGACTCATGTACTCGACCTTGCCGACGAGATTCCCGGGAGGATGGACACGGGAGAGTCGAACTAGAGGGGTGTTGCCGATGGCGGCGGCGGCATTGTCGTAGATCACCCGGGCAGTGTATTGCCGGAGGGCCCATCTGGGGCTTCGCCGTGCCACTTCGGTTCTCGAACCGGGAGCCTGGAGGTGTGTTCGGCGAACTCCGCAGCTCGGCGGGCGTCCAGCCAGTCCCGGACGGGGACGGCCAGACATATGAGCAGGCCGGTGACCAGCGACAAGCCGCCCATGAATTCCACGAATGCTGCGAGTTCGTCGGCGATGGCGTAGTTGTTGAATTCGGTTGGGCCGAGCAGGAATGCCCAGTCGTGGTCACCCCCGATGAGCGGGAGGCGTTCGTAGGGCGCGTCTGCGATGTAGACGCTGGCATCCCAGGCCGACGTTCCAGCCCAGGCCAGCATTAGTCCTCCTGCAACTCGATCCGTGCGCCACCAAAGGAAGTAGGCGGCGAGGCCGAGGGGGACGGCGATCTGCGTGATGGATCCGAGGGCGGCGGTGAGTCGCTCGGAGATTGGGACTAGATAGCCGATGAGGTGGCCTAGTTCGTGGAATCCGAGGTCGACATTGCCGAGGAGCGGAACTCGCGTGCTACGAACGAACGGGAAGAACGCCATCACGAGGATGACGGCTCCCGCGGTCAGCGGCCGCCAGAGGCGCTTCCAGTTGGTCACCCAACAGGTATCGGTTGATGAGCGCGGGAGCTTTTGGGGTTTCGCTGCGGGTCGACCGATACCAAACGCGCGACTCGCTACTCTCAGACTCATGACCCGCTTCGCCAAGTTCGCCTGGGCCACTCTGGCCGTGAACGTCGTCGTTGTTGTCTACGGGGCATACGTGCGGGCAACCGGGTCGGGGGCAGGATGCGGACCCTCGTGGCCAACCTGCAACGGTGAGATCATTCCCGGCGGTCTCGAAGGTGCCCGGGTGGTCGAGTTCACGCACCGGGCGACGAGCGGGGTGGCGGCGCTGATGGTGGCCGTCGTTGCCATCTGGGTGCTCCGCAACTATCCGAGAGGGAGCCAGATTCGCAAGGCCGCCTGGTGGTCCGGAATCTTCATGATCTCCGAGGCTCTTGTCGGAGCGGTGCTCGTGCTGGCCGAGTGGGTCGCAGATGATGCGTCGGCGGCGCGAACGATCATGGTCCCGGTTCACCTCGTAAACACGTTCGCGTTGCTCGGTTCGCTGGCGGTGCTGGCCTGGCTGGCTTCCGGTCGCGGTCCGGTTCGCCTGGCTTCCCGGAACGGCCTGGTGGGCTACCTGGGTTTCGCTCTCGTGGGGGTGGTCGTCATTTCGGCAACCGGTGGAGTGACGGCGCTGGCGGACACTCTGTTTCCCTCGGAATCGATCGCGGACGGCTTGTCGAGCGCCATTGGCGACGCCGAGCACTTCCTTACCAGGCTGCGCGTGATTCATCCGGTGGCAGCAGTAGCGATCGGCGCGTATGCGGGTTGGATGGCGTGGACGTTCGGGGCGGGCGCTTCGAAGCGGCTCACGCAGCGTCTGGCGCTGCTCATCATGGGTCTGGTGGCGGTGCAGTTCCTGGCAGGCATGGCGAACATCCTGCTGGGAACGCCGGTCTGGCTACAGCTCACGCACCTGACGCTGGCCGACTTGTTGTGGCTGGCTCTGGTGTTCTTCGGTGTTTCCGCACTCGAGTCGGAACCCGCCGCCGTCTGAGTATTCTCCGCAATGCAATGGCGCGTGGCAATCCACAGCATTGCTGAGAATCGTGTCTGGGGTTTCTGCGCAATGCTATGGCGCGCCCCAATCCACAGCATTGCTGAGAAATCAGTCGAGTTGGGCGCGTAGGGCTTCTGGATCCGATACAGGTAGCCGACAAACGAAACCCTCGCAGACAAAGGCAAGAGTCCCAGTCCCGGTGCCTCTGTCACGTAGCAGGGGCACCGTTTCACCATCGCGTCCGGTCCGATCCAGCGCCAGCACCGCTCCGGGTCGGAACCCCGCCCACATGACCCGGCTCAGTTCATCAGCCGCTGGGCCGACGATGGCCACTTCCCGCAGGCCTCGATCGATCGACGTCAGCAGACTCAGCAAGTGGCCCACCGCACTGGGGTACCGCTCGACGAGTGCTGCGCTGTCGCGGATTGCTCGTTCGGCCGCCTCTCGCAGATCCGCCTCACCGGTGTAAAGCGATAACCACAGCAGCGCCTCGGCGGCCAGCGATGTCCCGGACGGCACCGGATTGTCCATCTGATCCCTGGGACGGGTGATCAGACGTTCGGCATCCGACCCCGTGGAATACAGGCGCCCATCGTCATCAGCAAAAAGCTGCAGCATCGATCGCGTGAGGCGCTCGGCTTCCTCGTACCACTCAGTTTCGCCGGTCGCCTGATAGAGGGTGAACAGCCCGATTGCATATCCGGCGTAGTCGTCCAGGAAGCCTGGAATCCTGGCGTTGCCCTTGCCCCATGATCGGAGTAGTCGCCCGTCGGCATTGCGCAACCTGTCCAGCACGAATCGAGCGTTCTGTCGCGCGCTGTCGAGGTATCGGGGCTCGTCGAGGATCACGCCCGCTTCCGCCAGCGCCCGCAACGCCAGACCGTTCCACGCCGTGACCACCTTGTCGTCGAGTCCCGGCCGGATCCGGGTCGCCCGGAGTTCATACAGTTGTTCTTTCGCGGTCGCGACGACCGCCGCCGCTGCCTCATTCGAGATCCCGAAGCGTATCGCCGTCTCCTCGAGCGTGAGCGTCTCTCGCAAGTGATTGGCGCCCTCGAAGTTACCCGCACTGGTTACGCCAAAGTATGTCCCTGCCACTGCCGCGCCGGTGCCGACTACCGAGTCGAACTCCTCATCAGTCCAGACGTAGAACTTCCCCTCCACGCCCTCAGAATCGGCGTCCTCAGCGGAGAAGAGCCCACCGTCCGGATGTCGGAGGTCGCGCAGCATGTACTCCAGAGTCTCGATCGCAACGGCTCGGAAGCCGGCGCGACCGGTCACCTGCCAGCCCCGCAAATACAAGCGGGCGAGTTGAGCGTTGTCGTAGAGCATCTTCTCGAAGTGCGGGATATTCCAGTTGGCGTCCACGGAGTACCGGGAAAACCCGCCGCCGACGTGGTCGCGGAGGCCGCCGGACGCCATCTTCTCCAGCGTGGTGCGGACCATCTCCTCCGCCCGTGGTGCCCATGGCCGGCCCGCCGCCCGCAACAAGAACTCAAGCACCGGCTGCTGGGGGAACTTCGGTGCACCTCCGAAGCCTCCTGCGACCGGATCGTACGCTGCCTCTATCTGACGATACGCGGCTTCGAGTGCACTTAGCCCAGGGACGGATTCTGCCGCAGGCAGATCGCGTGAGATCGACTCGGTGAGGTGGGCGGCCTGCTCCTCGATACCTTCCCGTCGCTCCGACCAGGCCTCAGCCACCGCAGCCATGACCCGCCGGAAGGACGGCATGCCGTGCCGGTCGTCTGCGGGGTAGTACGTCCCGGCGAAGAACGGCTTGCCGTCCGGCGTGAGCCAGACTGTCATCGGCCATCCCCCTCGGCCGGTGGTGGCCTGCACGGCGCTCATGTAGATCCCATCGACGTCTGGTCGTTCTTCCCGGTCGACTTTCACGTTCACGAAGAGATCGTTCATGAGGGCAGCGGTCTCAGGGTTCTCAAACGACTCGTGCGCCATGACATGGCACCAATGGCAGGCGGAATATCCGACCGAAAGGAGGATCGGCTTGTCGTGGAGGCGTGCCTGCTCGAACGCTTCGTTTCCCCACGGGTACCAGTCGACCGGATTGTCCTGATGCTGCCGCAGATACGGGGAAGTTTCGTCGGCAAGGCGATTGGGCATGCCGGTCACCGTAGCGACCGTTGCGGTTTGTGCAGGGGGCTCAGCCGAGTTCGTCACGCCAGGCGTGCCGCGGCGCATAGCCGAGCATGGCTCGCGCCTTCTCGATCGACAGCAATGTCTCGGTGCCATCCACCGGTCTGATCATGGGGACATCGGGAAAAACTTGTGACATCAGTTCCATGCTCGATCGTTCCATGCACGTGTCGGCAGCTGCAACCAGGAAGTTGTCGGCCGTGGTCAAATCGGATTGCAGGGCTAGCCGGGCGGCTTGCGCAACGTCGCGAGCATCCACGTATCCCCAGAGATTCCACCTGCGAATCATCGGATCGTCCTGCCAATCCGGGAACCGCAGGTAGTCGCTGCGTTCCATGATGTTCGAGATTCGAAGGCCTAGATAGGGGATTCCGTGCCACCGGTTGAACTGGGCTGCGATGACCTCTCCGGCCAGCTTCGAAAGGGCATAGTGGAACTCGGGCAGGAGGGGATGCTCCTCATCGATGGGGGCGTATTCCGGGTCGCGCCGCTCGAACGGGATACCGATCAGGGTTTCGGACGATGCCCAGACGACCTTGTCGAGTCCGAGTAGTGCGGCGGCAGTGAACACGTTGTACGTGCTCATCATGTTGATCCGGAAGGTTTCGCCGTCGGGCAGGACATTGGGGGCGGGTATGGCGGCCAGATGGACGACGGCATCGGCGGCGCTCATTACCTCGATCGTCTGTCCGAGATCCGTGAGGTCGGCGACCAGGGTCGGCGCATCGGGGTCCCGCGACGCGGCGATGTCAACATTGACGACCTTGTAACCGTGTTCGAGCAGATCGGTAACGCATGCCCTGCCTGCCTTTCCGCTGCCACCCGTCACCACCACCGTGCGCACTGCGTCTCTCCTCGATTGAATGCGATCGACTCTACGACACGGGCCCGATGTACGGGCTTGGCGTTCCCCGGGTGGCGACGCGTAGGATCGATTGGGTGTTGCGCTTCGACCACGTGATAAGAGCGGTTCCGGATCTCGATGCCGCGTCGAACCGCCTTCTGGTCGAGCACGGACTGGACTCGGTTGCCGGAGGCCGTCACTCCGGTCACGGAACGGCCAACCGGCTCGTGCCTCTGGGGCACGACTACCTCGAGTTGGTCGCGGTGGTGGATCCTCTCGAAGCGGCGGAGAGTCCGTTTGGGATCTGGGTTGGTGCCCATTCGGCGCCCGATTCGTTTTCCGGGCTTTGCCTGCGAACGTGGGACATTGAGGCGGAGGGTCGGAGGCTGGATCTCGCCCCGGTCGCGATGTCCAGAAGGCGGCCGGATGGTGTTGAGCTGAACTGGCGACTACTCGGCATGGATGTCGGGCTCGAAAATGGCCTGCCTTTCTTCATCGAGTGGGGTGTCGATCCGCAGGACCATCCGGGCCGTCTGACGGCGTCCCATCACGTCAGGCCGAGCCGTATTGCGTGGGTGGAGCTGGGCGGTGACCGTCGAACGGTCGAACGATGGCTTGGCCCGAACGATCTCGATCTGCGCTTCATCGATGGACCGCCGGGGGTGCATCGGGTGGGTCTGACCGTTGAAGCCGGCGAGTTGATCTTCTGAGTTTTCTCGGCAATACATTGGCGCGTGTCAAGTCATAGCATTGCGGAGAAACTCCCAGATGATTTCTCGGCAATACAGTGGCGCGTGGTAATGCATAGCATTGCGGAGAAACAGGGGATGTTTGGAGGTGGGTTGTGAAGTGGGCGCGTCGCATCCTGTTTGGTTTGCTGGCGGTGGTCGTGTTGCTGGTGGCGGCCGTCTGGCTCACCACCTTTCATCCACCGGCTGTCCGCGCAGAAACCGTCACTTGCCCGGAGGGAACTCCGAACCTACAGCCGGGCCAGGACCTCGAAGTGATGTCGTGGAACGTTCAGTACATGGCAGGCAAAGGATATGTCTTCTGGTACGACCTCTTCGATGAGTCGGGTCCAGACGAACGGCCTTCCGCGACCGCAATCACAGCCACATTCGAGGAGGTTGCCCGGGTCATCGCAGACGAGTCGCCCGATGTGATCTTGCTTCAGGAAGTCGATGACGGAGCCTCCCGAACGGACCAGGAAGATCAGCTCGTGCGACTGCTGGGAATGCTGCCCGATGAATACGCCTGCTCGGCCAGCGCTTTCTACTGGCAGGCGCGGTTCGTGCCGCATCCCCGGATCATGGGCTCGGCTGGGATGAAACTGTCGACCATCTCTCGGTACCGGATCGACGATGCAACCCGTTACCAGTTGCCGATCATGCCATCCGATCCACTGACGAGGCAGTTCAACTTTCGAAGGGCGATCCTGGAAGTCCGTCTGCCTGTGGAGGGAGGTCCCGCCTTCGCCCTGCTGAACACACACCTCGACGCTTTCGCGCAGGGTAGTGACACGATGCAGCAGCAGGTGGCCCTTGCCAAAGGATTGCTCGACGACCTAAGCGCGGCCGGGAACCCGTGGGTGATGGGCGGAGATTTCAACCTGCTTCCGCCCGGCCCCCAGTTCGAGAATCTGCCTCCAGACCAGCGGCTCTACTACGAAGCCGACAGCGAATTGGCGGTGCTGACCGCCGCCTACCCGTCTGTGCCGTCGTTGGACGAGGCGAACGGCGCCGACGCCCTCGCCTGGTTCACCCACTATCCGAACGACCCGGCGGTGGCCGGTCCGGATCGGACCATCGACTTCCTGTTCTTCAGTTCCGCAATCGGATTGAAGGACCATGCGGTGCGTAGCGCCGATACGCAGTCGATCTCGGACCATTTGCCCGTGGTCGCAACCTTCTCGGTTCCGTAGCCCACGGCTCGCCCACAGGGTCGACGCCCCCGCTCGCGCCGCGAACGATCGCTAACCGCCGACGAGGCTCTGTCGGCAGCCCCGTTGTGCACAGTCACCCCGGAAACATGTGGGTAAGCCTGTGGATGAACGGCTGGAAAGCTGTGCATAGCCTGACGAAATCTCATAGCAAGAAAGGGGGTTCACAAGAGTGCCGAAGTGTGTAATAGTGCGTTCTGAATGAGCGATGGAAACGTTTCCATCCTCACCCCTGATGGAGGACACCCTCAATGCCACCTGCCGAAAAGACGCGTCCTGCGCGTTCGAAAGCTGCCGATGCCCGTGCCAAGCGTGAACGCGACCGCGCCAGCAAGCTGACAGACGAACGCGGCCGGTTGACGACCGACCTCGTCAGTCAGTACCTCACGGCCATCGGTGAGTACGACCTTCTCACCGCGGAACAAGAGGTCGAACTCGCCCAGAAGATCGAGACGGGTGAGGACGCCACCGCCAAGCTCGAGAATGGTGAGTTCAAGGGCAAGAAGGAAGAACTCGAACTTCGTCGCAAGTCCAGGAAAGGCAAGGAGGCGAAAGACGCTTTCCTCACTGCCAACCTCCGACTCGTCGTCGCCAACGCCAGGCGTTACGCCAACACATCGGGCATCGACTTCCTCGATCTGATCCAGGAAGGCAACCTCGGTCTTATTCGCGCGGTCGAGAAGTTCGACTGGCGCAAAGGCTTCAAATTCTCTACATACGCCACCTGGTGGATTCGTCAGGCGATCACCCGTGCCATCGCAGACAAGTCCAGGACTGTTCGTATTCCTGTACATTTGCACGACACGCTGGCTGCAGTGCGCGCTGCCCAGGCGAGCCTCAAGGCCGAGTTGGGCCGCGACCCCAAGCCCGAGGAAATCGCCGAAGAGGCAGGCGTCACCGTCGACAAGGTCGAGTTGGCGCTCGGCGTAGCCGATACGGTTTCGCTCGAACAACCGGTCGGTGAAGACGGCGCCCAACTCGGTGACTTTATCGAGGACGAAGACGCGGCCGATCCGGTTCAGATCACCGAAGAGATGGACGTCGCCAACAGCCTACGCCGCTCGATCGAGCGGTTACCGGAACGGGAAGGGCGCATCCTCGCTCTCCGCTACGGCTTCTACGACGGCGTCCCCAGGACCCTCGAAGAGATCGGTGAAGAGTTCAACCTCACACGCGAGCGGATCCGCCAACTCGAGAAACTGGCGCTTTGCCGCCTCCGTCACCCGTCGTTCGGGATCCGGGAGCAGGATCTCGTCTAGTCGCGAGTTTCTGGTCGCCAGTCGAAAAGAGCGGGCCGGCGGGCCCGCTCTTCGCGTGGTCTCCGACTGCTCTCACCGTTGCCCGGCCGCCGGCATCGAGGGCACCACACGTCGCTAGCCTGGATCGCGAAGGAGGCACGTTGTGCGACTGAGAGATCTGCTCTCGACGCCACCCGAGGTGTGCGGAGCTCACATCACGATCGCCCAGGCCGCCAAGGAGATGACATCGGCAGGTGTCGGATCGATGGGTGTGCTGGATGAGGAGCGCTTCGTTGGCATCGTCACCGAGCGCGACGTGCTCGAGGCGGTTGCTCGCGGCTACGACGTCGACTCGGAACCGGTCCGCTGCTGCATGACGTTCAATCCCGATGTCTTCTCGCCCGATACCGATGTCTTTGCCGCCGCCGAGTACCTGCTCGAGACCGGCTACCGGCATCTCCCGGTGGTCGAGGACGAACTCATCGGCATTTTGAGCATTCGCGATGTACTCGCCGGAGTCGTCGATCCGGGTCGGATCATCGACGCCCCATGAACACAACCCGGCGCGCGCCATCTAGGGTGGCGGTTAATAGGGAGGTCGTGCTGTGAAACTCCACGGACTCGTCGGTGGTCGCACAGAAGTGTGTGGACCGGAAACAACGTTGCGGGATGCCGCTGATGCCATGCTCGGAGCCGGTGTCGGTTCGATCGCGGTCATCGATGGACCTCGACTCACCGGCATCCTCACCGAGCGCGACCTTCTGCGGGCGGCTGCCGATGGGGCTGATCCGACCGATGAACTGGTGCGGGACTGGATGACGGTGGATCCCGATGTCACTTCCCCGGAGAGCGAAGTCCGCGACGCTGCCAAGTGGATGCTCGAGATCGGCTACCGGCATCTCCCGGTTATGGAGGACAACGAACTCCTAGGCATCGTGTCGATCAAGGACCTGCTCTGGGTCCTCCTCTCCGACAACGACTGAGGAACTCGCGACTCGCGACTAGGAACTCGCGACTAGGACCCCACCGGGATCCAGACCACCGCCACTTCGTCGACGGTGATATCAGTCTTTTCGAGTCCGATCTCGACCGTCTCGATTTCCGATGCGATGGCGTCCCATTTGTCGGTGATCTTCAGCACATCCGTGGTCAGGTCGTCCTCGATTGCATCGAGTTCGGCGTGCTGGTCGCCCATCTTCTGTTCGGCCGTTCGCAGGCGCTCCTGTGTACTGGAGGTTGATGACCGGCGCCGGGCGGCGCGGCCGATGCTGCCGGAGCGGCGCCGGCCTCCGAGGAACACCGAGAGCAGGTCGCCTGCCCCCGAGAGCAACTCGCTCTGGCGCTTGCCTTCAACGTCGGTTTCGAGTTCACGAACCCGGCGTTCGGTGGCGATAAGTTGATCTTTGACTCGTTTGATCTTGACCTCGTAGCGGTCCTTGAGCTTGGCGATGTCAGCGTCGGCGGCGTCCTCCGCCGACGCCCTGCATCGCTCGGAAAACTCATCCGTCGTTTCGCCCACCCTTGAATAGAGCTTCAACTGCGGGTTCTTGAGAATCTCCACGCTCCGATTCCGCATGAGGTAGTTCTTCAGGTCTGTCGACACGGAGGTGAAGTACGAGGCCGAATCGAGCGGAGCCTCCGGCAGCACGTACGTGGCGTCATCCGGTCGCTCGGCACGAAGGTCCCGGTCGTCGTAGTCGACTGCTCTGGCAGTCCCGGCATCGAAGCTCCGGCCGAGGGGGAAGAATACGGCTTCCCACTCTTCGTCGTGGTCGACTCCGGCGTATTGGTCGTCGTAGGTGAGATGAACCCGGGCGACGATTCCGGCCTCGTACCGGTGACCGGTAGGCGATGAGCCGATCTCGCTTGCCCAGGGGGCGGCGGGATCGAGGTGGTAGACGGATATCTTCGGGGCGATGTCGGGGGTCACGACCGTTGCGTCCTCACCTACGGCGGGAGCAGCAAGTCCGCCGGTTGGCGCGGTGGCAGGTGCTTCGTAGGCGGGGGCATCCTTCATGAGTCCGGCAACCTGGTCTCTCGTCAGAGGCCCGGCCAGGTACGACATGGCCCACCTGGTCGTGAACACGGAGGGGGCCGCGGCGCGGGTGCTGTGGAGCACGAACTCGCGTTTCCCGAGATCCGAGATCAGCCGATCGAACATCGGGACGTCGACCTCGCCGGACGCAGACTTCAGTGCTTCGACGATGCGCGCCTTGTCGCGTTCGGTCTGGAGGCGGCCGATCATCCAGGTCCCCGCGTTCGACATAGCCTTGTAGTCGAGGTCCACCGGATTCTGGGTGGAGAGCAACATCCCGACGCCGAACGCCCTGGCTTGTTTGAGAATGGTCAGGATCGGCTTCTTCGAGGGCGGTTCGGCGGTGGGGGGAGCGAAGCCGAACACTTCATCCATATAGATCAGGGCGCGCAGATCCGAGGTACCCGCCTGCTTGCGCATCCAGGTGACGACCTTCGAGAGCAGCAAGGTGACGACGAACTGGCGCTCGGCATCGGACAGGTGGGCGAGGTAGAGCACCGAGGCTTTCGGGCGTCCGTCCTGTTCATACAGCAGCGTTTGCACATCGAGTGGAGGGCCTTCGAGCCACGAGGCGAACGACGGCGAGGCCACCAGGCCGTTGAGGCGCATGGCGAGCTTCGTGCGCTCTTTTTTCGGGAAGAACGTGTCGAGGTCGAAGACTCCCAGCTTGCGAATGGGCGGTTCCTGGACCTGACCGATCAAAGTGGCCAGGTCGAGGCTGCGGCCCTCCCGCCACGCCTTCTCGATGATGTTGGCGAGCAAGATGTGCTCGGGACTGGAGATCGGATCGGCGACGATTCCGGCCAGCACCAGCAGGCTGGAGACGAAGCCCTCGATCTCATCGCGGCCCGTCTCGGCGTCGGAGTCCCAGTCGATCGCCGGTGCCGCCAGCGAGCCGATGATGTTGAGCGGGATGCCGCTCGTCGAGCCCGGGGTATAGATCGTGAACCCGGCGCCGGTGCCGAGGGCAGTCATGCGATCCGGGCCGATATCCCATGAGCCCAGGCCGTTCTTCCAGAGGTCGGCGGTTTGGGTCGCCAGTACCTCGGGGGTGACCTCCTTGCGCCGGGCTTCGCCCTCATCGATCCACGGACGGAAGTCCGAAGGTTGGAAGAGGGGGAAGTTGAGCAGCAGGTTTCCCATGTCGCCCTTCGGGTCGATGATCAACGCCGGGATACCCGAAAGCAGCGCCTCCTCGAGTGCCACGATGCCCAGACCGGTCTTTCCGGAACCGGTCATGCCGACGATGACCCCGTGGGTCGTCAACTGGTGTGCCTCGTAGAGGACCTGCCCGTCATCGCGCTCACCCGTCGCGGGATCGAGCGTCCCTCCCAGGAACAGTTCTCCTCTGGCGACCTCAACCACACCGGCTCCTTGTTTGATTCGGGGTGATTGTATCCGGACGCGAAGAGGCGGCCCGGGTAGGCCGCCTCTTCGCCGGTCAGCGCGGGAGGGTTAGGGGGCAACGACCGTGGTGTGGGATGTGCCTGACAGTTCTCCGTCTGAAACAACGAGGGTGACCTCGTACGTGTCCGTGGGCGGGTTGATGATGTACCAGAACGGTTCGCTGGAGCTGTATGTGTTCGATGTCCCCACCACGGTCCAGGCGAAAGTGAGTGGATCGCCTTCATCGTCGAAGGAGCCGGTCCCATCCAGCACCATGTCACATGAGAAAGATCCACAGAAGATGGGGGCGATCACCGCGACGGGAGGAGTGTTGGCGGGAGGAAGCGAACTGAGATCTGGACAAACACCCTCTGTGTCGCCGTGGTTGGCGTGCCCCTTCAGTGCCTTCTCGGCGATCACGATCTCGTGCGGATCTCCACCGCCGTCCGGGAAGTGACATACCTGCACTTTGTCAGTGCCTCCGGCTGCCGCCCCTGCGATGAGCGGCAACGCCACCAAACCTAAGATGATCATTCCTACCACTGCGATTCGTCGCATCAGGTGCTCCCTTTACCAGCCAGCAAGGTGTTACTTCTACTGACGTTTCGGGATCTGAAGAAAAACCTTTAGCGCGGCCGTCGATCAACCGATAAGGGCGGCCTTCAGCGCCTCTTCGAGCCGGTTGAGGTCGTCGTGGTTGTTGTAGAAGTGCGGTCCAACCCGCACTCCGGCTCCGGGTCGACCGTCCACGATCACCCCGCGTTCGATCAGTTGGGTGACGACTCGTTGCTCGTCATCCACTCCCAGAGTGACCGTCCCGCCGCGCAGATCCGGATCGCGCGAGGTCCGGATCGGGATGTCGAGGCGGTCGGCCATCTCGATCACCTGTTGGGTCATGATCAGCGACGAAGCCCTGATGGTCTCCATCCCAACCTCCCGCACGATCCGGTAGCCGGCGCGTGCCGCGTACCAGGCAGGGACGTTGGGCGTTCCCGAAAGGAAGCGCCAGATGCCCTCGGCATAGGTGATACCGCCCGGGTGAAAGGCGAACGGGTCGGCGTCCGCCTGCCAGCCGACCAGACCCGGCCGCAGCACCGCCTGGAGATCCGGCCGGACATACAACCATCCTGCACCCGGCCCTCCGCACAACCACTTCACCGATCCGCCCACCGCGAAATCGACGTTGAGGTCGGTCAGGGAAAAGGGGAGGGTCCCGGCCGACTGGTAGCAGTCCAGGACCACCATCGCGCCCATCTCGTGGGCGCGATCGGTGATGGCCGCGATGTCCTGCACGTAGGCGCTCTTGAAGAGGACGTGGCTGAGGGCGACGACTGCGGTGCGGTCGTCGATTGCATCGAGGAATGTCTCGGTGGGAACCGTGATCCCATCCCAACTTCGCACCTGCTTGATCTCCGCGCCGGGTACGTTGTGCCAGAGGTACATGACCGACGGGAAGTTCAGCTCGGAAAAGACGACACGGTTGCGGGACTCGTGGAGCCGGAAACAGGAGGCGACGACCGCTTCGGCCACCGTCACGTTCTGCATCATGGCGATCGAGCCGCCCGGCGCTCCGACGATCGGTGCGATCTCATCACCGATCGTCACCGAGGTCTCCCACCATCCCTCACTCCACGCCTGCACGCCTCGGGTCGCCCACTCGAGGGCGTAGCGCGCCAGTTCCTCGGAGGCGTCATCCGGCATGGCGCCCAGCGAATGGCTTACGAGGTAGGCGTAGTCGTCGAGAATCGGGAAGCGGTCGCGGAGTATGTCCATGGCGTGATTGTACGGCCATCGATTCCACGGGCGGATCGGCGCCTAACGGCTCTTACTCAGGCTCTCATACGAACGGCGCGATATACCGGGCGGCCGGAAAGCTGCCGTCGATGACATCGATCGCCCAGATGGAGCCTTTGGCGGATTGGAGCTCGTGTTCGAGCGTCGTACCTCCTGCACGCAGGCGCTCGAGGATTGCCGGGACGATGTCGCCGTGCGTACAAAGGGCGGACGGTGTATTCCCGATCTTGCCCAGGAGCTTCTCGAGTTGCTTGGTTCCTGCACCTTCGAAAAGGGCGCGGTGACTCTCGATGCTCACGTTGAGCAGTTTGGAGGCCGGCTCGAGGGTCTGCCGGCAACGGGTATAGCTACTGGTGAGCAGACGCGACACCTGGGTGTCGGCCAGGAACGTGCCGATCTCCTGCGCTTGTTCCCACCCCAGGTTGCTCAGCGGGCGCTTCACATCATCGCCCTTCCAGTCCTTGCGCCGTCCTGCGGTAGCGTGCCGGATGAGGTAGATCCGCCCGGTCAGCTGCCACCAGTCGTCCTGCAGTGAGGCGATCAGGTCGCGGTCGCGTTCGTAGGTCAGAATGCGACCCGCCGCCGCCGGATTCGCCCAAACGATCTCATCGACCTCGTTGTTGGGAGCGAAGGCTCCATCGACCGCCTCCATCGACCAGTAGTGCACCCGTTTGGTGCTCCCGTTGCTGAGCCCGTACCGCATCGTGCCGATTGGAACGCCGGGGCGGCAGATCATGCCGGTCTCCTCACGAACCTCCCGGAGGGCGGCCTCGAGGTCCGACTCGCCCGGGTCGAGCTTCCCCTTGGGCAGCGTCCAGTCGCCGTAGCGATCACGGTGTATCAAGAGGATTTCCAGGTCGTCGCCGGCCAACCGCCAGACGACGCCTCCCGACGCCAGGATTTCTGCCACCGGTGTCAGGCTCGGGGTCGGACCGACGGCCGCCGGATGAGGCTGGGCGGTCGAAGTGGGTCGGGAGCGTCTCGCAGGTCGATCGAAACGCTGCCGCACGCAGTGCATGAGCATCGGTGGATCCCGGCTCCGATGGGGATCGACTTCCCGTAGCGGTGATGTCCTCTGCGGCAGGCGCGCGGTTGAGTCCGGAGCAGGTTGTCGAAGAAGGTGCGCGCCCTATGCCGGCCTGCCGGATTTCGGCCGGGACTCTTTCTCGGAGTCGTGTTTGTGTTCGTCATACCTCGGCGATCATGCAGGCTAGTTCGCTCCATCCTCGATTCTATGGCATCTGCGCGTCGAGTTGAGCCATCGCATCCTCGACGGTGTCGACGCAGGTGACGAGATTCCCTTTGGTCGACACCCGGTCGGTGAGTAGCGGAACGAGTTCCGACCACGGTGCGCCGACGGTGATGAGCGGGATCGGAGTCTTCCCGGAGAACGACGCCACGAAGTTCAGGTTCCATGTCACGACGAGTTCGGTCAGGGTTCCGAGTGATCCC
Organism: Actinomycetes bacterium; assembly: GCA_024641245.1. Lineage (GTDB taxonomy): Bacteria > Actinomycetota > Acidimicrobiia > Spongiisociales > JAHEDJ01 > JAHEDJ01. The sequence goes on along the minus strand of JAHEDK010000002.1, from coordinate 112,569 downwards.
GGCAGCGCGATCGCGGCATCGGACAGTTCGAGCATTGCGCCGATCCGGGTCACGAGGTCGGGGGCCGGCCGCTCGGAGGTCAGGTAGCCGTTCGCTCCCGATCGCCCGGGGAACACGGTCGGCGCGGTGATGCCGATCACTTCGCCTCCGGCTCGTGCGGCTCCCACCGAAACCGCTTCCATGAGACCGCCGTAGCCGCCGTTGATGACCGTGTATCCGCGCCCGGCGAGAAGTCCACCGAGTGTGACGGCGTTCTCATAGTCGGGTTCGCCCGGCTGCGACTGGGACGACCCGAACACGCTGACGTGAGTGCGGGACATGACCGTCGCAGGTTAGCTGCACAGCCTGCTGCCTACTGCCCACTTCCTGCGGTGCTTCCGGGCGGCTGAAGGCGTATTCTCTTTGTTCTGCATTAGTTGTTCCGGTGGAGGTCTTGTGTTCGATCAAGCAGTGGCGGCCGTCGAAGGGGCCCTGGCGGCAGGTGCAACCTATGCAGACGCACGGACGGTAGTGACCCGTCATCAACGACTCGATGCGGCGGACGGGCACATCAGCCGAATCACCGAAGATGAGAAGGCCGGTGTCGGCGTGCGAGCCCTGATCGGCTCCTCGTGGGGCTTCTTCGCCGTCAACGACTTCGAGCAAGCCCGCGCCGCCGGGGAGCGGGCGGCTGCCATCGCCGCGGCGTCGGCGCGGGTTCCCGGACAAGCATTGCGGCTTGCTGATGTGCCGGTGGTTGAGGCGTCGTATGCGACTCCCGTCGACGTCGACCCGTTCTCGGTTGCGGTAAGCGAGAAAGGGGATCTCCTCGTCGAACTGACGGCTGAGATGATGGCCGGCAAGGGGATCTCACGAACCAGTGGAAAGCTAGAATTCTGGGATACGAACAAGTGGTTCGTTTCCTCGCAAGGTCACCGGATCAGCCAGCACATCGTTGAGTCCGGAGGCGGGATGGACGCACTCGCCATCGGGGAGGCAGAGTCGCAGGTCCGCTCGTATCCACAGTCATTTGGACAGTATGAGACAGGCGGATACGAGGTGATCGGTAGGTGGAACCTGCCGGGTCATGCGTCGAGGGTTGCCGAAGAAGCCGCTGCGCTACTGAGCGCCGATCGGTGTCCGTCGGCCGTGACCGACGTCATCCTGGAAGGCAGTCAACTGGCTCTCCAGATTCATGAGTCAGTCGGTCATGCGATCGAACTCGATCGGATCCTCGGGTGGGAGGCCGCCTTCGCGGGGACGTCCTTCCTCGACCTCGCCCAACTGGGCACACTTCGCTACGGCTCGCAATTAATGAACATACAGGCCGATGCCACGATTCCCGGCGCCCTCGCAACGTTCGGTTTCGACGATGAGGGAACCCCGGCTCAACGAGTTCCGATCGTCTCCGAAGGGATCTGGGTAGGAGTCCTATCCGGGCGGGATACCGCCTCAATCGCCGGCCTCCCGCCGGGTGGGATGGTGCGAGCCGATGGGTTTGCGCGGATCCCCATGGTCCGTATGACGAATGTTGGATTGGAGCCCGGCCCGCACTCTCTCGAAGAGATCATCGCCGATACGAGGGAGGGGATCCTGATGGAGACCAATCGATCCTGGTCGATCGATGATCGACGCTTGAACTTCCAGTTCGGTTGCGAAATCGGCTGGGAAATCAAGGACGGCCGGATCGGGCGAATGCTCAAGAATCCGACCTACACCGGCATCACGCCGCGGTTCTGGGGCTCGCTCGATCGCTTGGCCGGCGGCGATGAATTGATCCACTGGGGAACTCCCAACTGCGGAAAGGGTCAACCGGCCCAGGTCGGACATACCGGGCACAGTGCTGCACCGGCTCGCTTCCACGACGTGCGGGTGGGGGTGTTGGGATGAGTCGTTTTCTCGAACTCTGCGAGGAGGTTGTAGAGCGAGTGCCTGCAGGTATCGAAGCTCAGGCAAACATCCGGGTGACCCGCAAGGCACTCACACGGTTCGCCAACTCGTTCATTCACCAGAACGTTGCCGAGGACAGCGCGGTCGTGACGCTCGATCTCGCTGACGGGGGGAGAACCGCACGGGCCGCCACGACTCTCACCGACGATGCCTCGATCGAACGCTTGGTAGCGGCGGCGCTCGCAGCCGTGGCGCTGAATCCTGTCGATGAGTACTGGACCGGGTTCGCTCCGCCGGGTGAGGTTCCGGCCGTCGATCATTACGATCCGGCGACCGCGGCGGCCGACCCCGGGGATCGGGCGGCGGTCGTGGCGGACTTCATCGGTGCGGGCGGCGGATTGTCCGCGGCCGGGTTCTGCGATACGACGGAAGAGATCCTGGCGGTTGCCAATCACCTGGGCTTTCGGTTCGAGGGTGCGGCCACGTCGGCTGTGCTCGATGGCATCCACCAAACCCCGACCTCGGCCGGCAAGGCGCACCGCGCCTCCAGGTCACTCGCCGCACTCGACGGCGCGTCTGTTGGTGCCGAGGCCGCCGGAATCGCTCGGGCTGCGGCCGGGGGCGTCGACGTCGACCCGGGTTCCTATGAGGTGGTGCTTCGCCCCAACTGTGTCGCCACAATCGGGGCGTTTGTCGGGTTGTACGCCTTCGGCGGGAAAGCGGCGTCTGAAGGGAGGACGCAGGTTGTGGTTGGGGAGGCACAGTTTGATCCGAAGGTGTCGATGCGCGATGACGTGGCCGATTCGGCCGCGCTCGGCCTTCCGGTCGACTGGGAAGGGAATCCGAAGCTGCCGGTTGACCTCATCGTCGACGGAGTGAGCCGAGGGTTCGTGCACGATCGTCGCACGGCTGCTCAGATGAAGCTGTCCTCGACGGGGCACGGCTGGGAGTTCTCGACGTGGTTCGGACCGGCGCCCACAAACCTTTTTATCGGGGGCGGCGACCGATCCGAAGAGGAGATGACCGCCTCGATTGAGCGAGGGTTGCTGGTCACCGAGTTCAACTACTGCCGCATCCTCGACCCGACGACCCTATACGTGACGGGGTTGACCCGCAACGGAACCTTTCTCATCGAGGAGGGAAAGGTGACCCGACCCGTGTCCAACCTGCGGTTCACGGAGTCCTTCTTCGAGACCCTGCGCGAGGGGAACGTCCTGGCGATGGGCAACGACCCGCGCCTGGCCGACTCGGAGTACGGGCCGAGAATGGTGCACGCACCAACGATGCACCTGGCCGCCTGGAACTTCACAGGAGGGGCCAGGGGCTAGAGCCGTGAGTCCTGGGCCCTGACTCTCGGCCTATTGCCGATTGCTATCTTTTCTCTGTGCCCCGATTCCGCTCTGATCTCGACCGAATCACCCCCTACAAGCCGGGCACGTCGATCGAAGCGGTGGCCGCCGAGTTGGGTGTCGGCGACCTAGCCAAGCTCGCCTCGAACGAGTGCCCGTTTGCTCCGTGGCCCGAAGTGATCGAGGCGATGGCAGTGGCCGGTAGCGGGGTCAACCGCTATCCGGACAACGATCAGCGAGCCTTGCGGGCCGCCACCGCCGAACACCTCGGCGTCCCAGAGGATCACCTCTGGTTCGGCGGTGGGAGCTCGGACCTGCTGCGTTCGATCGGGCTGGCGATGGGCGGACCCGGCACCTCGGCCGTGTATGCGTCGCCTTCCTTCGTTCTCTATCGGATCGTCACCCACATCGCCGGTTCGGAACCACTCGAGGTCCCACTGACGAAGGCCTGGGTTCATGACCCGTGGCGACTCGTCCAGGCGGTTCGGGAGGACACGACCCTGCTCTATGTGTGCAATCCCAACAATCCGACCGGAACCTACCTGCCGGCCGACGATGTGCGAATGATCATCGACCGGGTCCCCGATCGAGTGCTCATCGTGGTGGACGAGGCCTATCTGCACTACGCGGGTGCCACCGATTTCTCCTCCGCCATTCCGCTGGCGCTCGAGCGTGACAATGTGGTCGTTACGCACACATTCTCAAAGGTCTACGGATTGGCAGGGCTGCGGGTCGGATATGCGGTTGGGCGGCCCGCCACCCTTCGCGCCCTGCGCAAGACCCAGGCACCATTTCCGGTCACCGCGATCGCGCAAGCGGCCGCCGCCGAAGCTCTCAACTATCAGGATCGGGTTTCCGCCCGGGTGGCCCACAACGACCGCGAACGGGCGCGTCTGATCAGGGCGTTCGAGCAGCTCGGAATCGAGTTCGCCGCCAGTCAGACGAACTTCATATTCCATCGTTCACCCGGTCAGGCGTCGGAATTCATCGCACATGGTGTAATTGTTCGTCCCGGAGTCGATGGATGGGTACGCACAACGGTCGGCCTGGAAGGCGAGAACGACCGGTTCCTCGACGCCCTGCAGGCCCTTCACCCTAACGGCCGAGATTTCGCCTAGATACGCCCTACTCCTAGTCTGCGGGGACCCCGTCAGATCTCACCTCTAGGAGTACTTGTGGAAAGAATCATCAGGCTTCTTGCTCGCGTAGTGCGCAGCTCGCCGTGGATGATCGTGATCGGATCGTTGATCATTACGCTCATCCTGGGATCGTTCATCTCGCAGCAGGTTCAAACGCAAGGCAACGAGGGCTTCGCTCCAGACGCGCCGGAGTGGGCGGCCAGCCTGACGATCAGTGAGAAGTTCAGTTCGAACAGCGAAACCCCGATGCAGGTGCTGTTCGAGTCGGAGTCCGGTGACGTCCTGACCGCGGACGGACTACAGGCGTATGCCGCCGCCACGGAGGCGGTCCTCGCCAGTGAAGCTGCGCCCTACCTGTCGGAACGACCAGATGGTGCGATTCAGGGTTTCTTCGGGCCTCTACTCCAGGGTTTGGACAGGCAGGGGATTCCCGCCTCGGCGCTGGCCGATGATGCCGCCGTCAAAGGCGGATTCAACGATTCGCTGAGTCAGCTGCCGCCCGAGTTCGCCGGATTCTTCACCCAATTGCTTTCATCTGAGAACACGGACCTCTCCATACCGTCGTCGAGTGCCGGGTTGATGGTCGTCTGGCTGAATGTTGCCGATCTCGACGAGACCGGTATTCAGGAGATCCAGTTCGATCTGGCCGCCAATCTGCGCGAGGCGTCGTCCGACTCCGTCTCGATCCAGCCCTTTAGCTTCTTCCTGCTGTTCGAGAACCAGGACGCCTTCCTGGAGGATATCGGGCGGTTGTTCGGTCAGGCGGCCGGCATCATCCTCGCAATTCTCATCTTCGTTTTCTTCCTTCGCCCCCGCGGTAGGCGGGGGATGGACGACCGGACCAGTGGGATCCGACTGGTCCCCTTGTGGATCACGACCGCACTGGTGGGAATACTGGGCGCCGGGCTCTTGATCTGGCCCTCACCGGTTCTCGAGGGCTTCGATCTAGGCGGTGAGGGCGGCTCCTTCGTCTTGGCGCGCCTCCTCGGCGCGGTCCTGCTCGTGATAGCCGTTGCGCTTGGACGGGTTCTCAGCTCCGGCGAACCGTGGGCCCGTCGCACCTTGTGGGACTTTCATGTGATTCTGGTGCCGGCGGGGCTGGTTTTCTGGATTCTCTCTTCCCTGATCGGCGTCTCGATCGGTTGGGCGATCCTCGCTTTTCTTGTGGTTTTCCTGGTCGGGTTCCGGTTCGTCGAGTGGTGGACCCGTCGGGCGTGGGCCGATATGGGCCTGACGCTGCTGACGATCATGATGTCGATCGCCTGGATGCAGGGCTTCGGTGTCCTCCTCGGCCCCGGTTACCTTGGTTGGATCGGAGCTTTCTCCGAGATGCTGCAGATTCTTCCGATTCTGCTCATCGGCCTCGGCGTGGACTACGCCATCCATTTGAACTCCCGGTACCGTGAGGAACTCGGCGCCGATACGCCGGTCGACAAGAGCGCCAGTCGGGCGACCAGGACGGTCGGGGTTGCGTTGGTGCTGGCCACCGTCACGACCGGTGTTGGATTCCTCACCAACGTGACCAACCCGGTTCCTGCGCTGCGCGACTTCGGGATCCTGGCCGCGATCGGAATCGCCTCCGCTTTCTGGCTGATGCTCACGTTCTTCCCCGCGGTGCGAATGATCCTCGATAGGCGCGCAGAAAAGGCCGGCCGTCTTCCGACCAAATCCTTCGGCCGGGGCGGCGAGCGGTTGCTGCCACGCTTGATGGGGAGTGCATCGGTGTTCGCCGAGAGACTGCCAATCCCCACCTTGATCGTGGCCTTCGCACTCGGCGGGTTGGGTGTGTATGGGACCACCCAACTGTCGACTGAGTTCAGCTTCACCGACTTCATCCCGGAAGGCTCTGCCGTCCTGGCAACCGTCGATGCGCTCAACGAGCAGTTCGCCGGGGGGTTCGGCGAATCGACACAGGTCTTGATCGAGGGTGACGTAGCGACCCCGGCGGTCCACAACGCTTCGGTCTCTGCATGGCAGAACATGGCCGATACCGAGAACGTGATCAACTTCGGCGGACAGGCGGCGGCCAACTTCCCGGCCACAATTCTCGCCCAACTCGTCACACCGGTGGAGTCCGGGGGTAGTGAGCTCTACAACGAGGAGTTCTCGCAATACGCCTTCGGTTCAGGCCTCCAACCCGACTTGACCGTCGCCGCCGACGCCGACGTTGTGGCTATATACGACCGGGCCGCTGAACTAGCACCGGATCAGATGGCCGCAGTGCTGGCTCGCAGCGATGACGGGACCTACGCGTATGTGGACATGTCGGTGTCCACGCAGGCCGGTGAGGCAGGCGTCCAGCAGCTCTCCGCGGATCTCGCTACCGATCTGGCGCCGGTCTCTGCGCTCGACGGGGTGACTGCGGTGGCGACGAATGAGAACATCATTTCGCAGGTAGTGGTGACATCGCTGTCGGAGTCGCAGCTCAGGTCGCTGTTGATCACCCTGGCGGCGGCCGCTCTGTTGCTCGTTCTCAACTTCCTCATCGAGGCCCGCCGACCGTTCCTGGGCATCATCACGATCCTGCCGGTTGCGCTGGTCGTTCTCTGGACGTTCGGGATGATGGCCTTGACCGGAATCCCGTTCGGGCCGGTGACCGCCACGATTTCCGCGTTGGCGATTGGCATTGGCGTGCCGTACACGATCCACATCACGCATCGGTATCAGGAAGACCGACAACGCTACGACAACCCGGAAGAGGCAATTCACTCGACGACGCGCCATACCGGCGGCGCTCTGGCCGGATCGGCGTTCACGACGGTGGCCGGCTTTGGCATTCTGGTCACGTCATCGCTCGTGCCCTTCCAGCAGTTCGGGGCGGTGACCGTCTACGCGATCAGCTTCGCGCTCATTGCCGCGGTTCTGGTACTGCCGTCCATGCTGGTGCTCTGGGACCGCTGGCACCGCGGGCGCGGCGAGCCGATCGTCGAGCATCGCGAGGTAGTCGGGGTCGAGTAGCCGCCGGCAGGCTCGCAAGAGAGCCATGCGGGTTCGGGTGGCGTGCTCGCCGTCGGCATGTCGCAGCCCTATCTAGGGATCAGGGTTGTTCCGCGCGGTGGGGGGTCGTGGCAGGATGGAGGGGTGCTCCTGAGCGACGACTTCGAGGTTTGGTACGCCTTCCGGGAGGCAACCGTCCCTCCCCCTAATCACTTCGAGTTCGAGATTCACCTTGGACCCGACGATGGCGGGGAGATTCTGTATCGCCCGGACTACCCCTCCGACGAGACCCCGCGTTGGGAACACCGGTTTCATTGGCCGGAGGACCACCGCGCGGCCTTGCATCAGGCGATGGTCGAGCGCGGGGTATTCGATTCGAGGCCGCACCCGGCGATGGACGAGGACCCGCCGGGCAGTCAGGTCGAATCGATCGAGGTCCACTCCGGCGGGCGAAGCGTCCATGTACCGTGGGGAGCACCCGGTCGCGCGCCGCCCGAGATCGTGAGCGAAGTGCGGTCGTGCGTCCCCCCGTACATATGGGATCAGCTGGCGGAGAGACAACGCGCCTACAGCCAGATGTGAATCCTCAGAGTATTCTCCGCAATGCTATGGATCGTGGTGATTCACAGTATTGCCGAGAAGAATCATCCCCGTTTCTCCGCAATGCTACGGATCGTGGTGATTCACTGTATTGCTGAGAAAGTTGAGGGTCTCTCTGTTTGGCGATGTTTTGGGCCCTTCAGGCATCGTGGGCATGACACAGGAGGCCACTCCGATGAGAGTGAGGAACCACAATGCCGCGTTTGAGCGCCCCCACCCGGAACACCTTCTCGATCGCAATCGTCGCGATCGTCATCGGCATCATCCTCTGGATGGATGTGCTCGATCTCGGTGTCGACCCCGAAGTCGCATACTGGACGACGACCGGCGGAGCGGTCCTGCTGCTGATCGGCAACCTCTTCAACAAGCTCTAGTGGAGCCTGTGATGGACGGAGCCTCAGGCCGCGCTGATGAGTGACCTCGCCGGGAGGGTCACTGGTAATCGGAGACCGGGACGTCGATCGAAGTCATTGGTCGGCGTCGGAATGTCGGTCGTTTTGCTGGCGGCGGCGTGCACATCGAATGGCGAGACGATCCAGGACCAGGCTTCGCTGCCGCCCAGCGACTCTCCGCCATTGGCTACATCGCAGCAGCAGCCTGTCTCCAATGATCCCGGCGAATCGAGCACCGCAGGTGGCGCCACAGTGGTACAAGTGGAGCCCGAGGCAGCAATCATCGAACCGGGCACCGTCGCTTCGTTGTCAACTCGCAGTCGCCTATCGGGGAGCGTTCGCCTCGTAGCTCCGACGGGCAGCGAGCTGATCGGACCATTTGTCGACGGCAGAGCCGAGATTCCCGTCCCGGATGATGCTCCGGAAGGGGAGTACCTCGTCGTCATGGAGGGAGAAGACGGAGCCCTGGGAGTGGGAACGTTCCTGGTGGCAACCGGCCCTTCTGTCTGGCTCAGATCGGATCGGCGGTCGGTCGGTCCGGCCGATGACGTGGTGGTGCGACTCGACGCCAATGGAGTGAAGGATGATGCGCTCGTCCTGTTCGGGTGGGGCGATCTCGATCTGGCTTCCTATGTCGAAGATGATGGGGGCGAGGCGGGCGAACCGCTCGGTTTCCTCGTCCCGGATGGCGACGGGCTGCTGGAGCCCGGATACGATCCCGTTCCGCTCCATGACCTGGCCGGTCGATCGCTGCTGATGTCCGGCATGCAGGTCGCCGGCCTGCAGGCCCTCGTCATCGATCCCGAAAGCGAGGAAGCGCTCTACTCGAATTTCCTTCCTCTGGCCGGTTGCGCTGAACCCTCCCGGCTCTCCGGAACGATCGGAGGCCCCGGCGCCCTGCGAGTACTGTCCACCGGTGATGGTCTGCGAAGCGCCGGCCTGATCACCGGAGATGGAACTTTTTCAATCGACGCCCCGCATGGTCTGTTGGCCGTCTTTGGCGCCAGAGATGACGGACAACAGATTGAACCCCTGATGTTCGACATCCCATGTGGAGCGGCGGCGGTAGTCGATCTGGAGCATGGCGACTTCGAGGTCACCGCTCTCGAAGCGCAGGCTCCGGATGTTGCCGAGTTCCCGGGAGATAGTGGAACCCTCACCTTCACCGGAGATATCGAATTGGGGTTTCTGGTCGAACCGTTCTGCGACTACCGCAGGGCCGAGATCAAAATCGCATTCGCCACCTATGACCCGGATGTACCGGCCGTGTTGCTGTTCGTCGAGGGTGGGGAAACCTCCGATTCGTACTATGGACGGCTGGAGATCA
>JAHEDK010000002.1:95414-102856 GCA_024641245.1 Actinomycetes bacterium | reverse complement strand
GGATCGGGGACGTTGAGCTGGGGACGGTCGATCCATCGGTCGGAACCACGTCCGGAGGGGCGGTCCAAGCGACCCTCTTGACGACGGAGAGCGGTTCGGCATCGGTCGGAGTTGAGGCCGGCGGCGAGAGATGGAGGTCGACGATCACCTTTGCCCTTCTCCGGTCCGCCTCCTCCTACTTTCTCGAAGGCCAGTACCGGGTCGTGCTCAACCCCGATGAAGATGGTCCAATAGCTCCCGGCCCGTTGAGCGTGACTCTTGCTGCCCGCTCCTGTTTCGGCATGTCTGGAGCCTGGCGCGGGGTCATCTACATCGAGGCGAGTCCCTACTTGAGCCTGATTCAGGCGGCCGGGGTTGTGACTACGGGCCTTGGCATGAGCCTCCAGGACCCCGCCGTTGCAGCCATCGGGGTACTTGGAGCGCTCGCTAGCCCATCGGAATTAGTCATGGGGACGCCAACCATCGCGGGCATGTCGGCGGAGTTCATCGGATCTGCATTCGGTCCCCTTCAGGGCATCGATCCTTCGAGCGCGATTCCGGTGCCCGTAACGTTGTATCTTCCGCCGGTTCGGGGCCCTGTTGACCTCGAGGTTGCGGGCTTGACTAGCGGCTTCGCTGGTAGATACGACGGCCGGAGAAGCCTGGTGCAGTTGAGTGCGAACGGGCTTCATCTGCTGACCGCCCGGATCCGCCCGGCCGATGCATGCGATCCCTTCGAGCTGGATCAGGACTACGCCGGATTCCTGGATGCGTTCGAGCAGTGGAGCGAGGAGCTCAATGCGCAAGGACCGTGATGGGCTCAACGTGCACACGGCGCCCGTCGGCGGTGGGAATCTGGCCGGTGATAGCGAATCAACTTCCGTTGCGTCGTGCCCGCCGGCCGATCGTGGCGATGGCAAATCGGACGTCTGCGGACTGATAGCCTCACGGCATGCACGTGACAATCGACGGCGGACCACTCACCATAGATGAGGTAGTAGCGGTGGCCGCCGGCCGCGCCGAGGCCGTCCTTCACCACGAGGTCCGGGCTCGGATGCTCCCTGCTCGCGACATCGTTGAACAAGCGGTAGCTGAGGACCGCACGCTCTACGGAGTGACCACAGGGTTTGGCGCATTGGCTTCCAAGCGAATAGACCCGGCCGAAGCCGAGGATCTTCAGGTCCGGCTGCTTCGCTCGCACGCCGCCGGTGTCGGCGATCCACTCCCCGATGAGCTCATTCGGTCGATGCTGCTGCTGAGGGCGAGGACGCTCGCCCAAGGCCACTCGGGCGTGCGCCCGGTGATCGTCGAGCGCTACATCGAGTTCCTTCGGGAAGGCCTGTTGCCGGTTGTCCCATCTCAAGGATCGGTGGGAGCGTCCGGTGACCTCGCTCCGTTCGCTCACCTGGCCCTCCCGATCATCGGCGAGGGCTACCTCAAAGACGGCGATCAGATCGAGCCCGCCGCCCGCGTGCTGGCAAGACACGGCCTGGCGCCGATCCGGCTCCGCGCCAAGGAGGGCCTCAGCCTTCTGAACGGCACCGAGGGCATGCTGTCGTTGGGCGTCCTGGGTCTCCATCGAGCCCGTCTCCTGGCGCTCGCCGCCGATCTGGGAGCGGCGCTCTCCATCGAGGCATTGAAGGGGAGCTCCCGTCCGTTCCGTCCTGAGGTCCATGCCCTGCGCCCGCACCCGGGTCAGATCGCCTCGGCGGCGCGGATTGCGGGACTGCTGGAGGGATCCGGCATCGGGCGGAGCCATCAGGACGATTTCGTGCATGCCGTGCAGGATGCCTACAGCCTTCGTTGTGCCCCTCAGGTGCACGGGGCGGTGTGGGACACCCTCGACCACGCCGGGCAAGTGTTCGGTCGCGAATTGGGCGCGGTCGTCGACAATCCGATTGTGTTTCCCGAGACGGGCGAATTGATCTCAGCGGGGAACTTCCACGGCCAGCCGCTGGCGTTTGCTCTCGACTTCCTCACAATCGCGGTCACGGAACTCGCCAACATCTCAGAACGGCGAACCGACCGGATGCTCGATCCCGAGCGTTCGTCCGGCCTACCTGCGTTCCTCTCGCCCCGACCGGGCCTCAACTCGGGGTACATGCTGCTCCAGTACACCGCCGCCGCCCTCGTGGCAGAGAGCCGGGTGCTGAGCCATCCCGCCTCGGTGGAGTCCATCCCCACCTCCGGCAGTCAGGAGGATCACGTGTCGATGGGCTGGGGTGCCGGTCGCAAGCTCTGGCAGGTCCTCGATAACATCAGCCGGGTCCTGGCGGTTGAGATCCTCTGCGCGGTGCAGGGCATCGAGTATCGCCGGCCGCTCGAACCGTCCGCCCGGCTGGCAGCCGTCGTTCGGAAGGTCCGTGAGGTCGTTCCGCCCCTGGAGGACGATCGGGTGCTGTCGGATGAGATCGAGGCGGTGGCCGGGATGATTGAGCGAGGAGACCTCACCCACAATCTTGCGTGAGTTTCGGGCGCAGGGCGCACCAAACTCACGCAAGATCGGTGCTGGAGTGTTCGCTAGAGTGCCGGAGCCGATTCCGAAGGGAGGCACCATGCCAACTCCAGCGCACGAGACCGCCCCCTTCGGCGCGGTATTTGCCGAGAAGATGGCACTGAGCAGATGGGATGGAGAACGCTTCGAGGAGCCGCGGCTAGAACCGGTTGCCCCGCTCTCGATTCACCCTGCCGCCCACGTGCTCCATTACTCGAGTTCTGTGTTCGAAGGTCTCAAAGCCCATCGCGGTATCATGGGCGATCTGCGTTTGTTTCGTCTCGACCGGCACATCGAGCGCATGCAAGCAAGCGCCCGGCTGCTCTACCTTCCGCCACCAGACGGGCCGCTTCTGGAGCGCATGATCATCGAGGTCGTCGATGCGGCCAGGGAGGCCATTCCCGACCCGCCCGGTTCTCTATATCTTCGCCCGACCCTGGTGGGTACCGAGGCCAACGTGGGAGCGGCCGCCTCGCCCAGCAAACAGGCGTTGCTCTATGTGCTCGCCTCGCCGGTCGGCGACTACTTCTCCGGTGGCATTCGCCCGCTCAAGGTGGTTGTGGAAGTGAACCGTCCCCGCTCGACACCGACCTTCGGCATGGCCAAGACCGGGGCCAACTACGCGGCCGCCCTGGGGCTCATCATGGAGGCCAAGCACACCCATGCTGCGGACCAGGTCTTGTTTGCGCCAGGAGGCGATGTGCAAGAGACCGGCGCCGCCAACTTCATCCTGCTCGATGACGACCGCGTGCTGACCAAACCTCTCGACCCATCCTTCTTGCCCGGCGTTACGCGAGATTCCGTCCTCGTCATTGCTCGAGACCTCGGCTACGAGGTGATCGAGGCGGACTTCACGATCGACGAAATGCTGGAGTTCGCCGAGCGCGGCGAGGCCGCTCTCTCGGGAACGGCTGCCGTGCTGGCCGGCGTCGGCACCATTCTCCATGAGGGCACGGAGCACAAGGTCGGGAGCGGGGAAGTCGGGCCGAACACCCTGCGCCTTCGTGCCGCCCTTACGGCGCTCCAGACAGGCGTGGCGCCCGATATCCACGGTTGGATCCGGGCGGTCTAGCTCGTCCGAAGGCCGGTTGTCCGTCGCTCCGAGTAGCGTGAGGGTGAGCAATCGAGAGGCTGACATGAGCGGGCCACGCGCCGTCCGGGCTCCACGCGGAACCGACCTGTCGACCAAGGGCTGGCTACAGGAAGCCGCTCTGCGGTCGTTGATGAACAACCTCGACCCGGAGGTAGCCGAGAACCCAGATGAACTCGTCGTGTACGGAGGTCGGGGCAAGGCGGCTCGCAACTGGGATGCTTTTGACGCCATCGTTCGCACGCTCCGCTCGCTCGAGAACGATGAGACCATGCTGGTTCAGTCGGGCAAACCGGTAGGGGTGTTTCGCACCCACGAGATGGCGCCCCGCGTGCTGATAGCCAACAGCCTGCTCGTTCCCGATTGGGCCGACTGGGAGCACTTCTGGGATCTCGAAGCAGCCGGCCTCATGATGTACGGCCAGATGACGGCCGGGTCGTGGATCTACATCGGCACGCAGGGGATTCTCCAGGGAACGTATCAGACGTTCCTTGCGATCGCCGAGCAGCGCTTCGGGGGTTCGCTGAGAGGCACCCTCACACTCACGGCGGGACTCGGTGGGATGGGTGGGGCGCAGCCGCTGGCCGTCGCGATGAACGACGGTGTTGTGTTGTGCGTCGAGGTCGATCCGATCCGCATTCAGAGGCGGATCGAGACCGGATATCTCGACGTGGCTGCCGGATCGCTCGACGAGGCACTGGCTATGTGCGAGTCGGCTGTACGCGAGAAGAGGGGCCTCTCGGTCGGCATCGAGGGAAATGCTGCTGATCTGTTTCCTGAGCTCCTTCGGCGCGACGTCGCCTTCGACATCGTCACTGATCAGACTTCCGCGCACGATCCGCTCAACGGGTACATTCCCCGAGGTCACAATCTGGAGACGGCTGCCAAGCTCCGGCGCGACGATCGGGATCGCTACATCGCCGAGGCCAGGGAGTCGATGGCGGTTCACTGCGTCGCGATGGTCGGTTTCCTAGAACGCGGTGCAGAGGTGTTCGACTACGGCAACAACCTGCGCAGTGAGGCGAAGCTGGGCGGCTTCGAAAACGCGTTCGCCTACCCAGGGTTTGTACCCGCCTACATTCGCGATCTGTTTTGCGAGGGGATGGGCCCTTTCCGCTGGTTGGCGCTGTCCGGCGACCCGGCCGACATCGCGGCCACCGATCGGGCACTGCTCGACCTGTTCCCCGAAAACCGCGGCCTTCATCGCTGGATCGAGATGGCCCGCCAGCGCGTCCACTTCCAAGGACTCCCCGCTCGGATCTGCTGGCTCGGTTACGGCGAGCGAGACAAGGCGGGTCTCGCCTTCAACGAACTGGTTCGCACGGGGAAGGTGGGTGCTCCGATCGTTATCGGCCGCGATCACCTCGATTCCGGCTCGGTGGCCTCCCCCTACCGGGAAACCGAAGCGATGGCCGACGGATCTGATGCGGTGGCCGACTGGCCGATTCTGAATGCTCTCCTCAACACGGCCTCCGGAGCCGCCTGGGTGGCCGTTCACCATGGTGGCGGGGTCGGAATGGGAAAGTCCATCCATGCCGGGGCGCAGGTAGTGGCCGACGGCACGGAGGAAGGCGCGTTGCGACTCAGTCGCGTCCTCACCAATGATCCGGGGACCGGAGTCATGCGTCACGTGGATGCCGGATACCAGCGGGCGAAGGACGTTGCCAAAGAGCGAGGCGTCGGCATCCCCATGCTCGAGGGATAGAACTTGGCACGGCGCGTTTGTAGCTTCTGCGAGAAACCCGAAGACGAGGTCGCCCATCTCCTCGCCGGGCCACGTGGTGTCGCCATCTGTGATGAGTGCGCCGAACTGGCAGTGGAGATCACCGGTGACCATGCGTTCGAGCAGACCTCGGGCGATCTCCTACTCACCGGCGTTGATCGCATCATCACCAACGACCCTCGTCTCGACGGGCCCATTGGGGAGGGCGCCATTGCCGTCCGCAACGGGCGGATCACGTGGATCGGCCGGGAGCAAGACCTTCCCTCGAGATATCGTGAGATCGTCACCCTCGATTGCGGGGGTCGAACCGTCTTGCCCGGCTTCGTGGATGCCCACACCCACCTGGTGTTCGACGGTGATCGGGCGGATGAGTTCGGTCAACGCATGCGAGGAGCGAGCTACGAAACGATCATGACGGCCGGCGGCGGTATCCAGGCCACCGTCAGGGCGACCAGGGCAGCCGGGCCAGATCGTCTTCTCGAGGTTTCGATGGCTCGAGCCGATCGGATGCTGTCGCTCGGTACGACCACGGTCGAGATCAAGTCCGGATACGGCCTCGAGACGCTCACCGAGCGCCACATGCTGGAGGTAGCCTCCGAGATCGGGAGCCGCCTGCCCCTCGACGTAGTGTCAACATTCCTCGGAGCTCACGCCATACCGGATGAGTACAGGTCAGATCGGGACGCCTACCTGTGGCTGATCGAGGAGGAGATGCTGCCCGCCGTTGCCTCCATCGCCGAGTATTGCGATGTGTTCTGTGATGCCGGGGTGTTCTCTGTCGACGAGGCGCGCCGGGTGTTGGCGGCCGGGCGGCGGCACGGACTACGCCCCCGACTCCATGCCAATCAACTCGGCGACACGGGCGGGCTCGAACTGGCGGTCGAGGTCGGTGCGGTTTCGGCCGACCACCTCGAACACGTCTCTGAACGCCAGGCTTCCTACCTGGCAGATGCCGGCGTTATCGCGGTGCTCCTCCCGGCCGCCTCGCTCTCGATGCAGGCCGCTCAGGCTCCCGCCCGGCTGTTGCGAGATGCCGGTGTGACGGTCGCCCTGGCAACGGACTGCAACCCCGGAACGTCGAACGTTGAGTCGATGCAGTTTGTCGTTGCCTTGGGTGCAATGGAAATGGGTTTGACGGTGGAGGAGTCGATCTGGGCGGCTACGCGCGGCGGAGCCCTGGCCGTCGAGGAACCTGACAAGGGATGGCTTCGGGTGGGTGCCGTGGCTGATCTGCATGTGCTCGACACGGACAACTATCTCGATCTCGCCTACCGGCCGGATCGGCCTTGCACCTGGAAGGTGGTCAAAGACGGCCGGGTCGTCGTCGGCTAGTGAGTCCACCGTGACGACCGGGCATCGGGTACGAGGTTCCGCCGTGAGCTTATGCTCTTAGCACCATGAAACCATTCTTCAGTCACGAGTATCCGATTGCGATGGCGCACCGCGGCAGCCGCCTGTTGTGGCCGGAGAATACGATGACGGCATTTCAGGGTGCCGTTGATCTGGGCTTTCGATACCTCGAAACGGACCTGCACGCCACCGCGGACGGGATTCTCGTCTGTTTCCACGACGACACCCTTGAGCGCACTACCGATGCCACAGGGCTCATCACCGACCGCACCTATGCAGAAGTCCTCAGGCTCGATGCAGGATTCCGGCACGAACCTCTGAAAGGGTTTCCCTTCCGGAGCAAGGGGGTCACCGTTCCGGCGTTGGAAGAGGTACTGACTGCCTTCCCCGACGCTATGTTCACGCTCGACCTCAAGCAATCCGGCATCGAGCATATCGTCGTTGAGATGATCAATCGTCTCCGGCTTCACGAGCGCGTCATCGTCGGATCGTTCAAGGATCTGCGAATCACCCGGTTCCGCAAGATGGCCGGACCGTCCGTTGCCACCTCGGCAGGGCCCTGGGAAACAAGGGCGCTCTGGGCGGCCGCTCGTGTTGGGCGATCATTGAAGACAGCTGCCGACGCTTTGCAGGTGCCCGTCTCGTATGGTCGGACCACCGTTGTCGATGCCAGGTTCGTGCATGCAGCTCACGAATCAGGCAAACAGGTGCACGTATGGACCGTGAATGAACCGGATGAGATGCGCTATCTGCTCGACCTCGGCGTCGACGCCTTGATCTCTGATCGCGTCGACATCGTGCACCAG
>JAHEDK010000002.1:31116-95314 GCA_024641245.1 Actinomycetes bacterium | reverse complement strand
GTGAGACGGGCGCCTCGACTCAAACGCGTCGATCATGTCGGCTTGCTGGAGGGTGATCCCGATGTCGTCGAGACCCTCGCGCATGCGACGCCGCACGAAGGGGTCCAGTTCGAAGTCGGCGGTTAGTCCTGGCGCTTCGACTACCAGGTCGGCGAGGTCGATGGTCACGATTGCCCCCGGGTCCTCAGCAGCGAGATCGAGCAGGTATTGGACTTCCTTCTCGGTGAGCACGACCGGGAGTAGGCCGACCTTCGTGCAGTTTGTGTAGAAGATCTCCGCGAAGGACGGGGCGATGATCGCCTCGAATCCCCAGTCCTCGAGGCTCCACGGGGCGTGCTCGCGCGAGGACCCGGAACCGAAGTTGGGTCCGGTCACGAGTACCGAGGCGGAGGCATACTCGGGCTTGTTCAGGACGAAGGTCGGGTCGAGGTTCCCGTCGGCAGTTCGTCGCCAGTCCCAGAACAGGAACTCCCCGTACCCGGTGCGCTCGATTCGTTTGAGGAACTGCTTGGGGATGATCTGGTCGGTGTCGATGTTCGCCCGAGGCAAGGGTGCCATGGTTCCGGATACTCGTTCAATGGAGCGCATCTCAACCCTCCCACGTGCGCACATCGACAAACCGGCCGGCGATGGCGGCGGCGGCAGCCATCTCCGGGCTGACCAGGTGAGTTCGCCCGTCTTTTCCCTGCCGCCCTTCGAAATTCCGGTTTGAGGTCGAAGCGCACCGATCGTACGGATCCAGGATGTCTGGATTCATTCCGAGACACATCGAGCAACCGGCGTCGCGCCACTCGAATCCAGCTTCGGTGAAGATCCGGTCGAGCCCCTCCCGTTCCGCCTGGAGTTTCACCAAGCCCGAGCCGGGTACGACGATGACCGTCACTGTTGATGCAACGTGCCGTCCATCGACGACCGCCGCCGCCGCCCGCAAATCCTCGATCCTGCCGTTCGTGCAGGATCCGATGAATACCTTGTTGACTTCGATTTCGGTGATCGGCGTTCCGGGTTCGAGCCCCATGTACTGCAGGGCGCGCCTCGTCGAATCCCGGTCGTTGGCCTCTTCGAAGTCATCGGGCGACGGGATCACTGCCGTGATCGGCAGCGTCTGCCCGGGGTTGGTGCCCCACGAAACGTAGGGCTCGAGGTCCCCGGCCGCGATGAAGATCTCAGTGTCGAAGACGGCTCCTTCGTCGGTCTGCAACGCCCGCCAATCGGCGACGGCCGACTCCCAGTCGTCACCTAGTGGCGCCCCGGGGCGCCCCTTCAGATATGCGAAAGTGGTCTCGTCGGGAGCAACCATGCCCGCCCGCGCGCCCGCTTCGATCGACATGTTGCAGATCGTCATACGACCTTCCATCGAGAGGGCGCGGATCGTCGAGCCGCGATACTCGACAACATGTCCGGTGGCTCCGGCGGTTCCAATCCGGGCAATGATGCCGAGGATGACGTCTTTGGCCGTCACACCGGTGGGCAGGTCGCCGTCGACGTTGATGGCCATAGCGCTCGGCTTCGACTGGGGAAGTGTCTGGGTGGCAAGAACGTGTTCTACCTCGGAGGTACCGATACCGAAGGCGAGTGCGCCGAAGGCGCCGTGGGTGGCCGTGTGGGAGTCACCACACACGATCGTCATGCCGGGTTGTGTGACACCCTGCTCTGGTCCGATCACGTGGACGATCCCTTGTCGGGGGTCGTCGAGGCCGTAGAGCGTGACACCGAACTCAGCGCAGTTGTGGATCAGTGCTTCGATCTGCCGCTTCGAGAGAGGGTCGGTGATGCCGAGTTGGCGGCCGGTCGTCGGCACGCCGTGATCGATGGTGGCGAGGGTGAGATCTGGTCGCCGCACGGAACGACCGGTCAGGCGAAGCCCGTCGAAGGCCTGTGGAGAGGTGACTTCGTGGACGAGGTGAAGGTCGATATAGAGAAGGTCCGGTTCACCAGGTGCCGAGCGAACTACGTGGTCGTCCCAGACCTTGTCGAAGAGATTTCTCGTCATCGGTGTCCTTCCGTGAAGGCGGTAGCGTAGCCGAGGCATTTGGTAGGGACCGGTCCGGCACCCTCACCTATCGGGCGAATCCTCAGGGAGCGCCGGTTCAGGTTCCTCGCTGAAAAGGTGGCCGAGCGTATCGGCGAGATCACCGAGGGCCACCGATCTGGATGGCGAAGCCGCCAGCACAGCGCCATCCCAATCCGAACGCTTCAGTCGATGTTGAGCATCCAGCCAGTAGGCGGCCCGGCGCTCGCCGTCGTGGTATTGGTCGATCCGCCACCACTGCCCGTTGACCGCCTCGTCCCATCCGACCGACACGAGATGTGAAACATCGGCCGTCGCACCGGTTCGATCGTCCAGGACCGTGATCGCTTTGAGGTGGCCTGCCTCAAAGGGCACCTTGACCAGGACCGGATAGATGCCGAAACGAGGGATGACCGTATCGTCTTCGCACGCATATGTGACGGGATCGCCGTTGCCAACGGCGAACGTGTAGCTAGTCCAGATGGACTCGGGTGGCGCGGTCAAGTCCATGCTCGCCGACCAGGACCCGATGAAATCACCTTCGGCGAGCGCGAAAGTGTCGTCGATTCGGATCGAATCTTCGAGGTGCACGACGATCCTCCGGCGCACCCCGATGTGACTGTCTCTTTGCTCGACTCGCTCCCAGGTCGTCCCCTCATCGAAGGGGGGCGGAACGCGATTGCGGTCCCATCGGTCGGATGCACGACGCCAGACCCTCGACATCCGGTTCTCCGTCATGACAGGGCCCTCTCGAATGCGGCGGCCGTCTCCGCCTCGTAGCCGACCAGACGAATCTCCCGGACGACCCCGGGGTGGGACGCAACCCACCGGCGGCACGTGTCGGCGATCACCCTGGTCGCTTCGGTGACCGGGTAGCCGAAGATACCGGACGAAATGGCCGGCATCGCAATGGAGGTCGCGCCCGACTGGGCTGCTGCAGAGATGGCAGCCTCGACGGCCGCTTCCAATAACGCCTCATTGTCCTGACCGGCTGAGAATCGCGGTCCGGAGACGTGAATGATCCATCGGGCCGGCATGTCCCCCGCACCGGTGACGGCCGCCTTGCCCGATTCTAGTGGCCCGTGTTCCCGAACCCAGGCTTCGGATTCCTGTTGGACTACGGCTCCGCCGGCCCGTACCAAAGCCGCAGCCACACCTCCGCCGTGCTGGAGGTACTCGTTGGCTGCATTCACGACGGCATCTACATCCTGCCGGGTCAGGTCGCCCTGCACGACTCGGATCGGCTCGTTTGGTACGGTCACACCGTCAGGCTACGCGATTGATGCCGGGTGTCCGATACAGTTCGGTATATGAAAGCCTGGCTCATCCTCTCGCTGCTGACTGTTGAGCTCGGTGGGACGTTCGGAATGGCTGCGGCAGAGGCCGTTGCCGTGTCGAGTGGCGAGATCGAGGTGACCCTGTCGGTGGAGGTCGGAGGGAACCCCGCCAGCGTTGTCGCCCACTTCATCGATCCCGGTGACAATCAAGAAACGGTGACCCTCGGGCATCAGGGCGCCGGTACGTACGAGGGCACGGCGCTTGTTGAGCGGGCCGACCTGATCGTGGTGTTTGAGGCTATCGGCGCCGGCGCAACGTCCGAGCTGGCTCGACCCGTCACTTTGACCGAACTCGGAGTCGATACCGCGTTGCTCCTTGAAGGATCGAGCACCATCGAGCCCCGAGAGAACGAACTCACGCTGGACGCCACCACGGAACGATGGGGGTGGGCTGCACTCGGACTGGGCGCGGGTGCCCTGTCGCTACTCGCCTGGTGGGCCTTGGCCGACTATCCGAAGCGCACGCGCCCTGCAATGCCCGAATCGGTTGATCAGGACCAATAAAGGATCGTGGCGGCTGTCCGCCTGAATGGATCCGGCGGAGTCCGCACTGTGCGAGGCGACCGATCAGGGTTATTCGGGAACTCGATCCCCGGCGTCTAGTTTGGCCTGCTCGATTTGCCGGGTGTTGAGCACCGGCAATGCGATAACGAAGAGCAGTGCATAGACAGCCCCGCCGACCAGGAAAGGCATGCGGAGGGCCAGGTCGCGAGACCAGATCGCCTCGACCAGCGCCACCATGGTCCCGCCGGCCACCATTCCCAGGGGCATCATCCCCCACGCGAAGAACCGGTAGACACTGTTGACACGGCCGAGGAGCGCGTCGGGGATGATCGTCTGCCGCAGTGAGACGGTGATCACATTCCACAACACCGCCAGGAAGCTGGCGATGAAAAACATGACCCATACGACGATCCAACTCGACGTCAGCCCGGTAAACACCAGGGTGGCACCGGAACCCAGGAGGGTCAGGAAGAGAGAGGCCCCCGGTCCGATAGTCCTGCTGACCCGTGAGGCCGTGAAACTGGCGGCGACTCCGCCCAGGGCACCGGAAGTCATCAACAACCCAAATCGCGAGGCGTCCAGTTCGAGGATCTCCTGCACGAAGAGCACGTAGGTGGCCAGCGCCATCGAGAACATGGCGTTCATGACGCCGAGAATGATGCCCATCACCCGCAGCAACCGGTGCCTCCACAACCAGCCGAACCCCTCCTTGATTTGACCGACGAAAGAAGGTCGGTCCTCGGCTTGTTCTGCACGGAATGATCCGCGCAAGCTGAAGAGCAGCGCGGCAGAGACGGCGAACGTGACGGCGTCGACGAAGAAGGGGAGGGAGAAGGCGACGGCAATGATCAATCCGCCCAGCACCGGTCCGAGCAACGAGTTCATCACCATCTCACTGCCCCACAACCGGCCGTTGGCCTTCTCGAGCAGTGAAGTGTCGACGATCGAAGGCATCAACGTCTGGGCTGCGTTGTCGCGGAGGACCTCGGCAAACCCGAAGAGGAGTGCTGAGGCATACAGAACTGCCAGGAGCAGTCCGGCGTGTTCCGGCCCGCCGGCCGTGCCGGATGCTAAGGAGTCCGGTTCGGTGAGGTCGCGACCGAGGAGGAGCACGGCGGTCGCCACGGCCAGGGTAAGGGTGAAACGAAACGTATCCGTCCACCCGACCAGCTTGCGCCGGTCGACGCGGTCGGCAATGACGCCGGCGGGCAAGGTGAACACGAGCCAGGGAATGCGGGTGGCAACCCCGATGAGGGCGATCTGGAGCGGATCTCGAGTGACGGCAGAGGCCAACCAGGGATAGGCGACGGTGGAGATCCCGTCTCCGAAGTTCGAGACGACGCTGGCGGTCAGCAGCTTCCAATAGTTGTGTCCGAGCTTCGGTTCGCTCTTGTCCACGGGGTATCTCCTCGAAACTCGGCGAGCCTAGCTGCTGAACGGGCGCCCACCCGAGAGGTAGGCGGCGCCTGTGACCTTCCTTCAGAAGTGCCCGAGGGAAGGGTGGGGCCACCCAACCCTTCCCTCGAGATGAGCGTTCCTAGTAGGCGGATATCCCGCGATAGACGGTCATATAGCGGTTGCTGTCCTTCATGAGTGCCCCGTAGGCATCGCCCAGGTCGAAGAACAAACCGTCTCCGGCAATGGTGCCGGCCACGTCGGCGTCTCTGGCCGTCGAACTCCCCCCATAACTGCTGCGGTATCCGTCGCCGGAAGTCGACCGCTCGTTGTAGGAGTATTTGAAATTGGGTCCTTGCCCCGTCCAGGACACTGCTGCTTGAACCTCGATGGGTCCGAGGTCCTCGCAGCTCACTTCGTATTCGTAGCCCTCCTCCGTCTCGACGTAGGGCCCCTCGACGCAGCTCTGACCGAACAGCGTCACCGTCGTGTTCACCCAGGCGTTCCGCAGTTTGGCGTCAAGCTGGTATTTCCCGGGCTCCAGCGCGTTGGCTCCGTACCACGACTCCCAGGTGTAGGTACCGGCACCCTCGTCGTAGGCCGACTGATACCAGTAGACATCGACCTCCGCCATTTTGTACGGCTTGCCTTTTGCGAACTTCGAGCGTCCCTCGACGAGATAGATCCCGGTCGAACTGGAGGTGGTTTCGTCGTAGGTGTCGAGAGATGCCTGGGCGGCGGTTCCCTTGGAGCTTCCCTTGTAGATGACCGGCTTGCCGGTGGTGTTCGGCGGTTCGCCGATGGACAGATTCAGAGTCGCTCCGGTCGGTGTGCTACCAAACGCGCCGGCCTGAATCAGATAGGTCTGACCGGCATCTGCCGACAGAAGCATCCGCGACTCAACACTCAGCGAAGTGTCATCGATGCACTTCACCAGGTTGAGACTGCTCAGATCGGTTCCCTGCCAGACGGCCAGCACGGTGTCGAATCCTGATCCCGCCGTATCGATCATCACCAGCGATGACTCGTCGAGTGTCAGCGCGTACCAGACGGTACCGGCCATGGGGGCACAGACCTCCACCGGTTCACCCGTTTCGGTAGTAGCGTCGGCGATCCCGACGCTGTCGGCGAATGGATAACTATTCACCGCGGTCGCATCGGCGAAGTTGTCGTTGGTCGGCTGAGCGAGCGCCGGCAGGGCCGGCAGCACGGTCGCCAGCATCGCGAGGACAGAAAGCAAAGCAAAGCGCTTGTGCATTTCCCATCCCTTTCTCCGGAATGAATACCGGTAGATACCCCCTTCGGGATCGCGCGAGATGCACGATCTCGTTAAGACGTAGTTGGGACCGGGAAAGTTTCCGCGCAGTGGCCCTTTTTTCCGGCGGGAGTGAAGATTCGCCGGCGGCTCGGAGGCGAGTGTCTTCCCCTAGGACGAGCGGCCGCGTGTGCGGATGGCCCACCAGATGGCCGCAGAGCCGAGGGCCCCGGCGAGCGCGGCCCCAGAAATGACCGGGACGGGTTTCGGAAGCGTCGCCAAACGGGTGCGCAGGGTGACCGGGCGTTCGAAGTCCATCACCTGCCAGTCGCGCTCCGTGGCGATCTCTTCGAGTTCCTTGTCCGGGTTGACGACCACCGGATGGCCGACAGCTTCGAGCATCGGAAGGTCCGTGATCGAGTCGGAGTAGGCGTACGAGTCGTCGAGGTTGAGGCTCTCGCGCTCGGCCATCTCCCGGATCGCCTCCGCCTTGCCCGGCCCGTAGGCGTAGAACTCGAGTTCGCCCGTGTAGCGACCGTCCGGGCCCGACTTCGAGCGGGTGGCGATCACGTCGTCGACACCTAGGTAAACGGCCAGCGGTCGCACCACTTCTTCAGGGCTGGACGAGATGATCACGACCTTGCGGCCGGCGCGATGGTGCTCGTCGATGATCGCCAGTGCTTCGGCGTAGACGAGCGGGGCAACGATCTCATCGACGGTTTCCCTGACGAGTTCTCCCACCTGCAGGCGGTCCCAACCCTTGGTCAATGCCAGGAGTTGTCCTCGGACCTTCTCCATCTGATCGTGATCGGCACCAACCATGACATAGACGATCTGGGCTATTCCGGCCTTGAGAAGGGCGCGACGGTTCAGAAAGCCCGCCTTGTAGAGCGGCCTGCCGAAGGCGAGGGTCGACGACTTGGCAATGATCGTCTTGTCGAGGTCGAAGAAGGCGGCGGAGCGCCGTCCCCCCGAACCCCCGGCTGAACGTGTGTCGCGGTCGGTCACCGTGTGAGATTGTACGTCGTGTGGAGGTCGGACGGGGCCGACCCCCCATTGAGCCACGGAATTGCGGGTGTGACAAGGGGTTGTCGCGCCGGTCGTGTCCCCATATGTTGCCCCTATTCGAGCGCAGAGGTGGAGTGGCCGCGTTGACGGTGTGGACCCATGGAGACGGACTGCTGTCCGTGCTCGGCCCAATAGGACTGGCGGCCGCGGCCGGAACGGCACTCGTGATCGATCTCGATCCGAACGGGCCGTCGTGCCGTGGCGTCGGCTCTCTCGCCGCGCTGGTGCGGTCGGGTCCGCGTCGCGACGATCTACGACCATCGGCGGCGGGCCCGGCGCTGCTGTCCAACGGCGGCATCGAACCCGAAGCGGCCGAATCGGTGGTCCGCGCCCTGATCGGGGGGTGGCCGGTTGTCGTGCTGAGGAGTCCCGAAGACTGCGGGAAATTCGCACCGGTTGTCCCGGTCTATCCGTTGATGCCGGGTTTTCTCGCTTCCAGTCCAGATCGTTACTGCGTCTTTCAGAGAACCGGGTTCCCCGCCGAGCCGGGCGGGGACGGGATAGTGCTCCCGCGTCCGGGTTCGGGCACCGTCCAGAGGCTCCTGACCGGTTCTCTGCCCGTCGGCAGCAGGTGGATCCGAGCCTGGCGGCGGGTGTGGGAGTACCCATGGCGTTGATAGAGAGGCTCGTCGCGGGACTCATCGATTCGGATGTACCGCTCGAGCATGCGGTCCTCGAACAGATCATGCCGCGATTGCTGGCAGAGGAAGCGCCGCTGGCGCCGCCGGGAACCTCGCAGGCCGTTATCGACGCGCTGGTGGGCATGGGTCCCATCGCGCCCCTCCTCCGCGACGAGGGGATCACGGACATCCTCGTCAATGGACCCGATGACGTGTGGGTCGAGCGCGACGGCCGGCTCACCAAGACCAGTGTTCGATTCGAGAGTGGAGCGGACATCCGCGCCGCCGTTGAGCGGATCATCGGGCCGCTCGGACTGCGAATCGACCATGCTTCTCCAACCGTCGATGCCAGACTCCCGGACGGCAGCAGGCTCCATGCGACGCTCCCTCCGGTGGCCGTCGATGGTCCCGTCGTCGCCATCCGGCGATTCACGCAAGCAATCGGTGATCTGGATGACCTCACTGCCTCGGGCGCGGTGAGCGAGGCGGGTGCGCGAATGCTCGAAAAGGCGGTGGTTCAGGGCCGGAGCATTCTGGTTTCCGGTGGCACCGGGACCGGCAAGACAACCTTGCTGAACGTGCTTTCGCGGGCCATCCCCTCGCACGAGAGGGTGGTGACCGTCGAGGACGCCGCAGAGCTGGCGCTGACCGGGCACGTGGTACGGCTCGAAGCGCGACCGGCAAATGCAGAAGGGCGTGGCGAGATCACCCTTCGCCATCTCGTCCGGGCGGCACTACGGCTTCGCCCGGACCGCATCATCGTAGGTGAAGTCCGGGGCCCTGAAGCGCTCGACCTGGTCGGTGCGCTGAACACGGGACATCGCGGGTCGATGGCGACGGTGCATGCGAACAGCCCGGAGGAGGCGCTGTTGAGACTCGAGACCCTCGCGCTGCTCGACGGCGGGGGTATGGAGGCCGACACCATCCGGGCGCAGCTTCAGGCTGCAGTCGACGTCATCGTGCAGATGGGCAGGTCTCAATCCCGGCGGCAGGTCATCTCCATTGCGGCGCGGCGTGGAGCAGATCTAGAAGAGAGGTACCGGCAATGACGGAGGCCTTCGCCATCGGCGTGGTCATCATGTCCGGCGCCCCCCCGGGGTTCGTTCTCCTCATGATGATCGGGTTGATCCATCCCTGGATCGGATTGGCGGCTATCTGGGCCCTGCATTTGTCGAAGCGCGAGCAGCCGTCCCGTTGGTCGGTCGACGTGCGCTTCAGCCGTGGGGTGGCCGACGAACTGCGCGGCGGATCGTCACTCCGGCAGGCCCTTGCGGTGGCGGCCGAGGAGATCAACGAGGGTCGTCTGGCGCGAGCCTGTCTGAGTGGGCGGCCCTACGACGAACTGGCATCGGGGGTGGAAGCGTGTTTGTCGCTCATCGGCCCGGCGGCAGGCGCCGCCATCCGGATTGCCGGTGATAGCGGTGGAAGGGTCGCCGACGCGTTCGAGGCCATCGCACTGTTGGCCGACGATGAACAAGAACTGAGGAACGAGCGGCGGGTGGCATCCGCCCAGGCGCGCGCCTCTGCCTTCATCATTGCCGCGCTACCTGCGCTCCTGCTCGCTCTGCTGGTTGGGACGGGTCGGGTGGATGTCTTGTTGTCCGGTGGCCCGCTCTCGGTGGGCCTTGTGACGGCGGGTTTCGTTCTCATCACCGTCGGGCTCCTGGCGATCTGGCAGATGGTCCGGCGGGCGGAGCTGGCCTGATGTGGACGGTCGCCATCGCAGTCGCGCTGTTCGTCGTTGCCCGAAGGGGTGAGTCGATCTCTTTCCCGACTCATCCCGCTCCGGGTGGAGCCGGCGGACTGTGGAGGATGGTTCCACTGTGGCGTCAACGGAGCGCCGCCGTCCCTGGCGATCTGCAGGCGGTTGCCGCGGCTCTGGTGGTCGGCACGGCCGCCGGTCTGACCCTTCAGTCCTCACTGGAGCTCGCCGGCACCGCCCTCGGCCCGTCTCGAAGACGAGAACTGGACGATGTGCTCAGGGATGCGAGAAATCTGGGTCTCGGTGCCGCGCTTGCCCGATCAGAGGGCAGGATGTCGCCGTTGTTCGCCAGGTTGGCCAGGGCGCAGGTGAGCGGCGCTCCCCTGGCGGCCACCGTCGCCGGCTTTGCCGCGGAGGAACGCGAAATTCGCCGCTCCGCCCGCATCGAGGCGGCTCGGAAGCTGCCGGTTCGACTCACGATTCCGCTTGCGCTGCTTGTCATGCCCGGCTTCGTCCTGCTCACCGCCGGCCCGGCCGCCGTCGGGTCCCTGCAGCGAATGCTCGGACCATTGATGCCCTGAGTTCCCCCCGGAGCCGGCCGGATACCGGTAGCCCGGCATGTGTCGGATTTGCTGAAAGGAGTCCACCCGTGTGGACGAGAATCTCGAGTGATGATGGACAGAGCACTGTGGAATACGTGCTCGTGTTGCTGGCGGCGGCTGCCTTCGCGATGGCCCTGGTCGCCTGGATCAGCGGGTCGAGCCTGATCCCGTCGTTCTTCACTTCTGTAATCGACAAGGTGATTGGTTTCGTGCGTTGAGCGCCTGGTCGCCAACGGCCGACACCGGGCGGGGTTCGGCTACGGTCGAATTCGCGCTGGTCATCCCGGTCGTGCTGCTGGTGCTGGTTGCCCTGGTAGAAGTCGCCGTAGTGGCGCGCGTTCAGATGGAACTGCTCGGCGCAGCCCGGCAAGGGGCGAGGGTCGCCGCCACCAACCCCGACCCGGCGAACGCCGTCGATGCGGTGCACGGAGCATTGAGCGAAGGAGTCGTCCAACAGGTCATTGTGACGGTTGAGCGGCCGGCGGTGGTTGGCAGGGAGGCAGTAGTCGAGTTGGCGATGACTCACCGGCTGGCGGCGACCCTCTTTGGGGGTGTGCCGGTCAACCTGTCTGCACGATCGGTCATGCGGGTCGAACGATGAATCGCGAAGATGGGTCCGTGACGGTCGTGTCGGCGTTCTTCGTCGGCATCTTGGCCGTCATGGCCGCCGCTCTGGGCGGACTGGCGCAGATCCTGGTGGCCGGCGACGTGGCGCAAACGGCGGCCGATGCTGCCGCTCTCGCCGCTGCTCCCGTGACGTTCAGGCCCTTCGGAGCCACCGGGTCCGCCGTCGAGGAAGCCGGGCGGTTCGCCGGGGCCAACGGTGGACGGCTCACCCGGTGCTCCGGCTGCGAAGCCGACCCTTCGTGGAATCGGCGGGTGGTAGAGGTCGAGGTCTTGGTCGACGTCGACGTTCTCGGGTTCGGGAGGTCGGCCGTCTCGGCCACCGCTGCCGCAGAGTTCGTTCCCGCCCAATTGTTCGGTATCCCTGCATACGACGACTGAGCCGGACAAAGGATGCGGTAGCGTCAGGGGATGACCGATTGGCATGCGCGAGACGTCGGCGACGTCGTTGCCGGTTTGGAGACGGACTCCGAACGCGGATTGTCTACGGTGGAATCCTCCCGGCGACTGGCGGAGATCGGTCCCAATGAACTCGGGGGCGGCCGGGGACCCGGCCGCTGGCGAATCCTGGTTTCGCAATTCACCGACATGCTCATTTTCGTCTTGCTTGTCGCCGCGGTTGTCAGCGGTTTTCTCCTGGGGGAGTGGATCGACGCAGGCGTAATCCTCGCCATCGTGGTCCTCAATGCAGTGATCGGGTACACGCAGGAGGTCCGTGCCGAGGACGCGCTGGCCCGGCTCAAGGAAATGGCGGCGCCGACCGCGCTTGTCATACGTGACGGGGAGGAGGTCGACATTGCCACGGCGGAGGTTGTGCCCGGCGATCTGCTGGTTCTCGAGGCGGGCGACAAAGTCGCGGCAGATGCCCGGCTGGTGGCCGCGGTGCATCTGCAGGCTGAGGAAGCATCACTCACCGGCGAGAGCCTGCCCGTTTCCAAATCCCTCAAGCGATCTCCTCTCGAGGCCTCGACCGGGGATCGGCGGTCCATGGTGTTTGCCGGGACGGTGATCGCCGCCGGGCGTGGCCGGGCGGTGATCACTGCTACCGGACCCTCCACGGAGATGGGCAAGATCGCAGAGATGCTCGAACCCGAAGAGCAGCCTTCTCCTCTCTCGCTCGAGCTTGCCGAAGTCGGACGCCGGATCGCCTGGCTCACGCTGGGGATCGCCGTCATCGTATTCATTCTCGGCCTGGCCCGCGACCGGTCGGCGGAGAGCGTTCAGACGATGTTCCTCATCGCCGTCGCGCTTGCCGTTGCCGCCATTCCCGAGGGGCTGCCGGCTGTTGTCACCGTGACGCTGGCTAGGGGCGTGCAAGCCATGGCGAAGAACAACGCCATCGTCCGGCGGCTTCCTGCCGTCGAAGCACTCGGAGCCGCTTCGGTCATCTGCACCGACAAGACGGGCACGCTGACCCGCAACGAGATGCGCGTGCAAGTCATCGATTTCGCTGATCTCGCCACCCGGCCGGCAGACGTGGAGGAAGCCGACGGGAGGGTGTGGCGTTTTGCCCAGATTGCCGCGCTGTGCAGTGATGCGCGCCGGGTCACCGACGGCTATCAGGGTGACCCCACCGAGATAGCGGTTCTCCGATCCATCGATCCAACGATTCTCAAGGTGAACGAGGTGCGTGCGGCCAGTCCTCGCCTGGACGAAGTTGCGTTCGACTCATCTCGCAAGATGATGACCACCCTGCATCCGGCCGGTGAGCGATTTCTCGTGGCGGTCAAGGGAGCGCCGGAGGTCGTGCTGGGGCGCTGCGCGTCCTTCGAGCATGTCGGGGGGCCGGTTCCGATGGATGAGCAGAGGCGCACCTCTGCAGTGGAGACGGCGAACGGCTTTGCCGCCCGCGGGCTGCGCACGCTCGGTTTCGCCTACAGCATCATCGATGCGCGACCGGCCGATCTTGCCGACGCCGAACGAGATCTCGTGTTCGTGGCGCTGGCCGGGATGAGCGATGAGCTTCGACCCGAAACCCGGCGTGCGATACAGGATGCCAACGCAGCCGGAGTCCGGGTCGTGATGGTGACCGGAGATCACCTAGTTACCGCCAGGGCGGTCGCCGCCGACCTCGGGCTGCTCGGCGAACGCTCGGCGTTGGCAGGTACCGAGTTGCGGGCAATGGAGCAGGAAGAACTGAATGCGGTCGTCGAGGATGTGGCGGTCTATGCCCGTGTTGACCCGGCCGACAAGGTGAAGATCGTCAAAGCATGGAAATCGACCGGCGGGATCGTCGCCATGACCGGCGATGGTGTCAACGATGCACCGGCCTTGCAGGCTGCCGACATCGGGGTAGCCATGGGTTCGGGCACGGACGTCGCTAAGGAAGCTGCGGACATGGTCCTGGCGGATGACAACTTCGCGACCATTCTCCTTGCGGTCTCTGAGGGTCGGGTGATCTTCTCGAACTTGAAGAAAGTCGTGTACTTCTTGCTCAGCGCCAACGCCTCAGAAGTGCTGGTGATGTTCCTCGGTTTCCTCTTTTTCGGGGCGCTGGGCGAGCCGCTCCTGGCCACCCAGTTGTTGTGGATCAACCTCGTTACGGATGGATTGCCTGCACTGGCCCTGGGCATCGACACGCCGGTACCCGGGCTCATGCAGCAGTCACCGGACGAGCGGCGCGAGATCCTCAGCGTGCCGCACCAGCTGCGGATCCTGTGGCAGGGCGCCTTCCTGGCGGCCGGCGCGCTCGGTGCGCTGATCTGGGCTCACTACCTGCGAGGGGCCGAGTGGGAGTATGTACGAACCATGATCTTCACGACCCTGGTCACCGCCCAGCTTGCGCACATCTACAACATCAGGGCGCAGGGCACGACGGTATGGAAGATCGGTTTCGGCGGCAATCGGGTGCTGACGTGGGGGGTGATCGGCTCGTTGATGTTGCACGTGCTGGTCGTCTACACGCCGCTCGGCAATCGGTTGTTCGACACGGTGCCTATCGAGTGGATCGATTGGCCGGCGATCATCGCATTGACGGTGCTGCCGTTTCTGGGCGTCGACGCGGTCAAGCGCAGGACTGTCCGTCTCCACCCCGCCTGGGAGACGGTGGGGGACTGAGACTTTCTCGGCAATGCAACGGATTGTCACGATTCACAGCATTGCTGAGAAAACCGATGCGAGTTTCTGCGCAATGCAACGTCGTGTGACGGTTCATAGCATTGCCGAGAAACCTAGGGAGTCTCGACGAGGCCGTCCGTGAGGTCCTCGAAGATCGTTATTGCCCCTTCGTCGAGGCGCACCACGGAAGCCGCCCCCGCCGTTCCAACGGTGCCGGGAACGACGATGTTCGTCAGGGTGAGCGGATTCAGCTCGTAGCTCGATGCCGCCAGCGTCAGAAGGTCCTCCGCCGACAGATCCGTCCACGCGTACTCGGTCAAGACTTCGAGCAAATGCGGAAGCTCCTCGATGCCGCGGCGTTGCGTCTCAAAAAGGGCGGCCTTCATGATCAACCCGTGATGGAGCTGCCTGGTCAAATCACCTCCGGCGATAGTCCGGTTGCGCGCAAAGGCAAGCGCCGCGGTCCCGTCGATGTGCTGTTCGCCTGCATTGAAGTACGCCTTGGATTTCGGTTCGGACATGGCGAACGGAATGTCGATCTCAAATCCGCCGAAGGCGTCCACCAGGCCCACGAAGCCTTTGAACCCGGTGAGGACGTAGCCCTCGAAGTCGAGGCCGGTGAGGATCTCCGCGGTCTCGACCACGACCTCCGGTCCCCGGGACGCCATCACATTAGTGAACTTGGCGTTGCCGCCGTAGGAAGCCTCGACCCACGAGTCGCGCGGGATCCCCACGATGGCGCCGTCGCCGATCCCCGGAACCGTCGAGACGATGTGCAGGCTGTCGGCCCGGAAGCGCAGGGGGTTCTCGCCCGGCCGTGCGTCGGAACCAATGACGAACACAAGGCGCGGCGACTCCCCGTACACGGGCGGGGCATTGAAACGACCAAGCCGGGCGCCCACGATTCGCCATTCCCCGTCGTTCACTGCGAGTACTACGTCGTCTCCCGCGGTCACGACGGCGATCGGGGTCTCAAAGATGGTCCCAAGGTAGGCAGTCCCCTCGACTTCGATCGTGCGCTGATCGGTGTGAACTTCTGCGAGTCCGGCGACGAGACTGTCGGCAATAGATCCGGGTGGAGGCGCACTCGGATCCAGAATCCAGGAGTAAAGCCGCTCGATAGCATCGGCCAGCTCTGCAGGTGCGCCCTCGAGAACGACTGTGGCTTCGAGTTCGACGAGCGTGGTTGTCGCAGCCATCGTCGGCGTAGATGTCGACGCCACCGCGGGTGCAGTGGTGGTGGTACTGGTTTCGGAGCCGCCGCATGCGGAGAGCAAGAGGGCTACGGCCAGCATCGCACTGGCACGGTGAGGGAGCATGAAGGCGGGAACAGTAGCCATGCGCCGAACCAAACCACAACGCCGGGTGGCATGGCGGGCATATGTCGCCTTTATACTCCCGCCCAGCTTGGTAGCACGGGAGTGATCTGTTCATGAACACCTTTTTCCTTATTGCCTCCCTGGTAGCCGGTCTGGCAGCTCTCGGATTAGCGCTTTTCTACGCCCGAGTGGTGCTTGCCGCCAGCCAGGGAAGCGAGACGATGATCGAGATATCCTCGAACATCAGAGCCGGGGCTATGGCCTTTCTCCGGCGGGAGTACACCTGGGTCGCCGTCTTTGTGGCGGCGATGTTCATGCTGCTCGGTTTCCTTCTCGACGACGGCTGGCTCAGGGCGTTCGCGTATCTGGCCGGGGCGCTCCTCTCAGCGGGCGCAGGCTTCATCGGAATGCGGATAGCCACTGCTGCCAACGCCAGAACCGCCGAAGCCGCCCGAACCGGTGGCATCAAGAAGGCGCTTCCGCTGGCGTTCCGAGGTGGAGCCGTTATGGGATTCACCGTGGCAGGCTTCGGCCTCCTCGGTGTGACCCTGGGATACCTGATCTTCATCGAGTGGAGCGGATTCGACATCGGCCGTGGAGCCGAGATCGTGGCCGCCATTGGCCTCGGCGGTTCCTCGATAGCGCTGTTCGCTCGCGTCGGCGGCGGGATCTATACGAAGGCTGCCGATGTCGGCGCCGACCTCGTCGGCAAGGTCGAAGCGGGAATCCCCGAAGACGATCCGCGCAACCCGGCGACGATTGCCGACAACGTTGGCGACAACGTCGGAGATGTGGCAGGCATGGGTGCCGACTTGTTCGAGTCGTATGTGGGATCACTGGTAGCCCCGATTGCCTTCGCCGCGCTCGCTTTCGGCGATGCCGCCTTTCAGGCAGAAGCGGTGATCTTCCCGTTGGCCGTCGGAACGGTCGGCATGCTGGCCTCGATCATCGGATCGTTCCTCGTCAAACCGAAGTCCGACTCCGATCTCGCCTCTGCCCTGCACCGGGGAACGAACACCGCCATGATTCTGGCTGCCGTTGGAGTGCTCGGCCTCTCGTACTGGATCTTCGGTTCGATCGACGGCGTGAATCCGCTCGGCCTGTTCGTGGCGGTCTCGATCGGACTGCTCGTCGGATTCGTGATCGGCAAGATCTCCGAGATCTACACTTCCGATCACTACAAGGCCGTCAAAGAGATCGCTCGCCAGGCACAAACCGGACCCGCCACCGTGATCCTCGCCGGGGTCGCACAAGGGAAACGCTCGGCTGCGTATTCCGTCATCGTCACGGCAGCCGGAATCGGGGGCGCGTACTGGGCCGGAGATCTTGCGCTCGGGTCCGGCGGCGGGATCTACGGAGTGGCCATTGCCGCCATCGGTGTCCTCGCCACCCTCGGGATCGTGATCTCTGTCGACGCATACGGGCCGATCGCCGACAACGCCGGCGGGATTGCGGAGATGGCGCATCTCCCACCCGAGGTTCGCCAGGCGACCGATGCTCTCGACTCACTTGGCAATACCACCGCGGCAGTCGCCAAAGGCTTTGCCATCGGCTCGGCGGCCGTGACCGCTCTCGCCCTGTTCTCGACCTTCACTCAGGCGATCACCAACGCGGCGCTGGCCAAGGACGTCGTGAATCCGCTCGCCGAAGGCATCAACATCATGAACGTCGAGACGACAATCGGTCTGTTCCTCGGCGCCATGTTCCCGTTCTTGTTTTCTGGGATGACGATCAACGCGGTCGGCCGAGCCGCCAATGAGATGATCGAGGAAGTGCGCCGGCAGTTTCGCGAGATCCCGGGCCTCAGGGAGGGCAGAGAGGGAGTCAAGGCCGAGTATGCCAAGTGCGTCGACATCGCTACGGCAGGGGCACTGCGGGAAATGGTCCTTCCCGGATCCCTCGCAATCATCCTTCCGCTGCTGATCGGGTTCATCAACGTCGAAGCCCTCGGCGGGTTCCTCGCCGGCGCGCTGGTGACGGGATTCCTGCTGGCCATCTACATGGCGAACGCGGGTGGCGCCTGGGACAACGCCAAGAAGTTCATCGAAGCCGGTGCTTTTGGCGGCAAGGGCTCCGACGCTCACAAGGCGGCGGTCATCGGGGACACGGTGGGAGATCCATTCAAGGACACCTCCGGGCCGGCGATGAACATCGTGATCAAGGTTATGACCATCGTCAGCCTGGTGTTCGCCTCGGCCTTTGTCGGCTGACGGGAGGGCACGCGGCTTCGTGTTGCGTTTGGCGGAGACGGCGAAACCGGGCATCCTGGCGGGCAATGGAGATCTCGTTCTTGCGCCACGGAGAGTCCGAAGCGAACGTTGCCGGTATCTGGCAAGGGAGCAGGCACGGCGGCCGATTGACCGGGCGGGGTGAGGCCCAGGC
The DNA here is from genome assembly GCA_024641245.1 of Actinomycetes bacterium. Taxonomy (GTDB): domain Bacteria; phylum Actinomycetota; class Acidimicrobiia; order Spongiisociales; family JAHEDJ01; genus JAHEDJ01. Next base: position 77,438 of record JAHEDK010000002.1, on the reverse strand, counting down.
TCTTGCAGCCGCCGAGCGAATAGGCCGGAGACCCTTCGACCTTGTCATTACCAGCGGTCTGGATCGTGCCGTCGCCACAGGGGCCGCACTCAGTGTCAAGACGGAGATCGACGCGTCGTGGCAGGAGATCGACCTCGGGCAGTGGGACGGGCTGACCTTCTCGGAAATCTCGGAGATCTACGGCGATGAGCTGGTGGCGGTAGTGACCGGCCAGCCGGTGCCGATGGGTCGGACCGGCGAGACGCTGGCGGGCCTGCGCGAGCGACTAACCGATGGCATGGAGCGATTGAAGGGCCGGCTGAGTGACGATGAGCGGGCGCTCGTGATCACCCACGGCGGAGTCATCGAGCACCTCGTGCGTCTGCACTGGGGCATCGATTCACCGACTCCTCCGTTCGCCGGGCCCGCCAACACGTCGATCACAACTTTCCGGCAGGCCTTCGGCAAACTCCGATTGGCCACCTACAACGACACGGGACACCTCGGGACTCTCAACGAATGGGCGATGGATCGCCTCACCGAAGGAGATCCGGTGATCACATTCGTTCGCCACGGCGAAACCAACGCCAACCTCGAACGGCGCGTGCAGGGTCAAACAGACTGGGGTTTGAACGAACATGGTCGACGCCAGGCCGACTTGCTCGCCACCTGGTACGGAAGGCAAGACACGGTATTCACTTCGCCCCTCGGACGGGCGACCGAAACGGCCGCGGCGGTTGCTGCAGGCCGCGCCACCGAAGTCGCCGAGTTCGCCGAATTGTCATTCGGTTCCTGGGAGGGCAAGACGTTCGACGAGGTACAGGCGGCGGCCGACGGCGATCTTGCGGATCGGATCTTTCAACGAGGCGAGGACTTGCCGCGCGGTGGTGACGGCGAAACCTGGGCTGAACTATCCGCCCGCATGATGGCAGGTGTGGTCAAGGCGATCGAACATGCCGGGGAATCGCGTCGGATAACGGTCGTCTCACATGGTGGGTCGATTCGGGCCTATGCACTTGGCAACATGGGGGTGGGCTGGCCGGAGGTTCTCGACACCATCGTTCCCCCCAACACCGCGGTCACGCACGTCGTGATGACATCGAAGGGCCCCGTTCTGGCGGACTATGCCGTCGCCGCTCATCTCGAGAGCAAGGGGTCATAGGTTCTGGGTTGTACGTCTTGTCCCAGAACCTATGAACCAGAACCTATAACCTGCTCCTATGATTCCTTTGTCCGACATAGAAGCCGCCAGACTCAGAGTCGCGCCTTACATCGTCGAGACGCCGGTCGCCTCGAGCCGGACCCTCTCGGAGCAGCTTGGAACGAAGGTGCTGCTCAAGCTGGAGCTCTTCCAGAAGACCGGGAGCTTCAAACCACGCGGCGCGGTCAACCAGCTCCTTGCCTATGACGAGCGAGCCGACGGCGTGGTCGGAATCAGCGGTGGCAACTTCGCCCAGGGCCTTGCCTACGCGGCCGGGCGGCTCGGTGTCCCGGCCCGGGTCGTGATGCCCGAATCCACTCCTCGCAACTATCTCGACGCCACCCGCGATTACGGTGCCGAGGTCGAGCTGGTCCCTACCATCGCCGACGCGTTTGTTCGCTACGACGAACTGGTTGCAGAGGGGTGGGGTCCGATGCACCCGTTCGATGATCCGGACATGATGGCCGGGAACGGAACCCTCGGGCTCGAACTCCTGGACCAGGTACCCGACGTTACCGATGTGATCGTTTCCATCGGTGGCGGAGGGTTCATGGCCGGTGTCACGTCGGCGATCAAGAGCCGGCGCTCCGACGTACGGATGTGGGGGGTGGAGACGGAGGGTGCCGACGTAATGGCACGGTCGATTCGGGCGGGTTCCCCTCAGACCATGACGCCGACATCGATCGCCAAGACTCTGGGGTCGCCGTACGCGGGGGAGACAGCCTTCGAGATTGCCGGGAGTCATCTGGAGGAGGTCGCCGTAGTTCCCGACGCGGAAGCGGTCGACTCGATGGTGTTCCTGTTCGAGCGAGCCAAACTCGTAACCGAACCCGCCGCCGCCTGCACTCTGGCTGCGGCCCGGAGGCTGAAAGGGCGCTTCGATCCCACCGGAACGCTCGTTCTCGTTCTCTGCGGCGGCAACCTCTCCGTTGCAGATCTGTGTGCTTTCACCGATCGGTTTGGTTGAAACTCGGTATACCGTGCCGACAGGGTCCTTGTAATCGTCGTCTGGAGCGAGTTTGCTACGGAGCGTGACGCCAGAGGAGGCCTAGACCCTGTGACCCGCTCGTATGTCCTCGACACCTGCGTGATTCTGGCCGATCCCAATTCGGTCCTTCGTTTCGATGAGCACGAAGTGATTCTCCCGCTCGTCGTGATCGAGGAACTCGACCGTATGAAGATCCGGCACGATGAAGTGGGCGCCAACGCCCGATCAGCTCTCCGGTTGCTCGAACGCTTGGGCGCCTCGCGCGCCGGCGGTCTGCGGGATCCCGTGCCTCTTCCGAGCGGCGGCGCACTGAGGATCGAGCTCAACGGAATCGTGTCGCCGCGGCTCCCCGAGGTGTTCGACCCGACGACGTCGGATCATCGCATTCTTGCTACCTGTCTCAACATGTCGGATGCGGGGGGCGATCCGGTGCTCGTCACCAAGGATGCTGCGCTCCGGATCAAGGGCGCTCAGATGGGCGTGCCCGTTGCGGACTACCGGGCAGACACCATGCCCGTCGAAGAGCTGTACACGGGCATCCTCGACATGTCGGTCGAGCGGGGCGTCATCGACCAGCTCTTCGAGGACCACAAAGTGGCGTTGCCGGGCGTCGAAGCGCTGATCAACCAGTACGCCGTGTTGCGGTGCGGGTCGCAGTCGGCCCTGGCCAGAGTCGTTGAGATCAATCCAGAAACGGTGGTCAATCGCGTCCATGGTCATCCCAGGGCTTTCGGCGTCGAACCGAAGAACATGCAGCAAATCCTGGCTCTCGACCTCCTCCTCGATCCCGACGTTCCTGCGGTTTCGATCATGGGCATGGCCGGGGCCGGCAAGACGTTCCTCGCCCTAGCCGCCGCCCTCGAGCAAGTAGTCGAGTCGAATCGCTATCGGCGCGTCGCCGTGTATCGGCCGCTGGTGGCGGTGGGCCGTCAGGAGGTCGGCTTCCTGCCCGGTGATCTCGACGAGAAACTCGAACCCTGGATGGCCGCCATCTACGACAACTTGCACGCTCTGTTCAGCGACCTCTCATCGGATGATGCCCGCGACGCGGTCGACGAATTGCTAGAACGAAACGAAGTCGAGATGGCGGCGGTGACATTCCTGCGAGGTCGCTCCATCACTGATGAGATCGTCATCATCGACGAGGCGCAGAACCTCGAGATGTCGACGCTGAAGGTGATCCTGACCCGGATGGGACGCGGATCGAAGGTCATCTTCTGTGGTGACCTCAGTCAGGTTGACAATCCGTATGTTTCACCTTACGGCGGGATGGCTGCCCTCATCGAGAAGTTCAAAGGGTCTTCGCTGTTCGGCCACGTAACGCTGGAGCGATCGATTCGCAGCCCGCTGGCGGAGCTGGCCGCGACGATCCTCTAGGTATCGAATACCCTGTACTGGAGCCGGCTGGGGCTATTTGGCCAGTTTCGCTCTTCTATCGGCGAGTAGCTCATGCGCGCGCTCGGGTGTGATGGTGTCGGCATCGTCACCTTTGCGCAGCGAGGCGTTCGTGTCCCCATCAGTCACGTAGGGGCCGTATCGCCCGGATTTCAGGACGATGGGTTTGCCGGATGCCGGGTCGTCGCCGAGCTCTTTGAGAGGGGCGCTGGCCGCGCTCTGCCCTCTCCTCCGCTTCGGCTCGGCGAGGAGCTTCAACGCATCTTCGAGCGACACGGTGAATAGCTGCTCCTCTGCCTCGAGGCTTCGTGTCTCTTTGCCCTTGCGGACGTATGGCCCGTAGCGACCGTTGAGTGCCTCGATCGCTTCACCGTCGGCCGGGTCGGTACCCAGCAGGCGGGGCAGGGTCAGGAGCTGCAATGCCTGCTCCAGTGTGATCTCGTCCAGCGACATCGATTTGAACAGCGACGCCGTCTTCGGTTTCTGCTTCGATCCCTCTTCCAGTTCACCGAGTTGTACATACGGTCCGAATCGACCCGCTTTGGCGATTACAGGCAGGTCGGTGTTCTTGTCGGTACCGAGAACCTGGTCTCCGCTTGGCATGGAGAGCAGCTCGAGGGCTTTGTCAACCGTCAGCTCGTCGGGCGCAAGGTCTTCGGGAACGCTTGCCCGGTCCTCACCGCGCTCGAGATAGGGGCCGTACCGTCCCACTCTGGCGACGATCTCGGCGCCCGACTCGTCGACGCCGATGGCGATCGAGTTGACGGCCCTGGCGTCGATCTCGGCGAGTCGCGTCGACACCATGTCCCGCAGTCCGGGACTCCCGTTGCCGAAGTAGAAGCTCGACAACCAGGGTGTGGAGTCCTCGTCGCCGTTTGAGATCTTGTCGAGGTCGTCCTCCATCCGGGCGGTGAAGGCATAGTCGACGAGATCGGGAAAGTGCGTCTCGAGGAGAGTCACCGTTGCGAAGGCCGTGAAGGTTGGGACGAGTGCAGTCCCCTTCTTCCAGATGTACCCGCGATCCAGGATGGTGGAGATGATCGAGGCGTAGGTCGAAGGGCGGCCAACTCCGAGTTCCTCCAACTTCCTCACCAATGACGCCTCGGTGTAGCGGGCGGGGGCCTTCGTTTCATGTGCTCCGGCCTCGATGGCCGTGATTCTGGTGCGGTCGCCCTCGGCCAATGCAGGCAGGGGACGCTCCTGATCGTCGAGTTCTGCGTCCGGGTCATCCGACCCCTCGACGTAGGCGCGGAGGAAGCCGGGGAAATTGATGGTGCGGCCGCTGGTGGCGAACTCGGCAGTCCGGTCGGTCGCCGGCGCCTCGAGTCGAACCTGAAGAGTCTCCCCGGTGGCGTCGGCCATCTGGGAGGCGACTGTGCGTTTCCAGATAAGCTCATAGAGGCGAGCTTGATCACTCTCGAGTTCGCTCGCCACGTCGGTTGGTGTCTTGAATCGATCGCCTGCCGGTCGAATGGCCTCGTGCGCTTCTTGGGCGTTGCGCACTTTCTTCGTGTAGGTGCGCGGCTTGTCCGACAGGTACTTCGGGCCGTAGAGATCTGTGATCTGTGATCTGGCCGCCACGATGGCGGTCTCGGACAAGGTGATTGAGTCGGTTCGCATGTAGGTGATGTATCCGCCCTCGTAGAGACGTTGGGCGACCGACATCGTCCGCTTGGCGGAGAATCGAAGCTTACGTCCGGCCTCCTGTTGGAGTGTTGAGGTACGGAACGGCGGATAAGGGGAACGCCGGTACGGTTTGCGCTCGACAGATGTGACGGTGGCCGTCGCCCCTTCGAGTGATGAGGCCAGCTCCGTGGCCTGCGCCTCGTCGAGGATCAACACGTCCTCTCGGTTGACCTGCCCGAGTGAATCGAAGTCCTTCCCGGTCGCAATGCGTACATGATCGACGGCAACCAGTGGGGATTCGAACGGTGTGTCGTCGTTGACGGGCAAGAGGGTGGCATCGAGCCCCCAATATGAGGCGCCGCGAAAGGCGATTCGTTCGCGTTCGCGTTCGACAACCACGCGGGTGGCGACGCTTTGGACGCGGCCCGCAGACAAGCCCTGGCGAACCTTCTTCCACAGGACCGGGGAAACCTCGTAGCCGTATAGGCGGTCGAGGATTCGGCGGGCTTCCTGTGCATTGACGAGTTGTTGGTCGACCGAGCGAGGCGAGGCGATAGCCGCCCGGATGGCGTCCGGAGTGATTTCGTGGAAGACCATGCGCCGGACCGGGATCTTGGGTTTCAGCACCTCCAACAGATGCCAGGCGATCGACTCGCCCTCTCGATCCTCATCTGTTGCCAGGTACAGCTCCGAGGCTTCTTTCATCAGCCTGCGGAGTTCTTTGACCGTGTCCTTCTTCTCTTTGGTCACGATGTAAAGGGGTTCGAAGCCGGCCTCGACGTTGACGCCGAGCCGCGCCCATGGTTCGCCCTTGAGTTTCTCGGGCACCTCTTTGGCGTTGCGAGGGAGGTCCCGAATGTGGCCGACCGATGACGCCACTTCATAGTCACCGCCGAGGTAGCCGGCGATGGTGCGCGCCTTGGCAGGCGATTCGACGATGATCAGGGGTTTGGGCACGGGCAGGGATACTAAGGCGCTTGTGGGATTTGAGGTGAATCTTCCACAGGGTTATGGGTTCTGAGTTCTGGGTTTTTGGTGGTGGCGGGGTGAAAATGTTGTTGCCGGCACTTGACGGTCCGGCGACATACAACCTAGAACCTATGACCCAGAACTCCAGGCGGCATCCTATCGGGCCCGGCCCGCGTGGGCCGAGGATGGGGTACTAGGTACTAGGTACCAGCTTCCGGGTGTCCGATGGCCTCGAAAGCCGCCCTTGCTGATATCGTTTCATACCGGAAAGGATTTCACATCGAGTCATTCCGGCTCATCCGAAAGGGCCCGTTCGCGCGACTGTGGTGGTCCGGCACGGTTTCATCGCTAGGGGACTGGGTGGCGTTGTTCGCCACCATTGCTCTTGCGAATGAGATCGCCGGTGTTACCGGAATCATCGTCCCTCTGGTAGGCCGTCTGCTTCCCGGCGTCTTCGGCGCGGTGGGAGGGGTCGTCGCAGACCGGTTCGATCGGAAGTGGACGATGGTCATAGCCGACTTCGGACGCGGAGCTCTGGTCCTCTTTCTCATCCTCGTCGACAACCTGGTCGAGCTCTTCATCATCTCCTTCCTGCTCGAGGTGCTGACCCTGATCCGGCAGCCGGCGCGGGAGGCCAGCATCCCGAACATCGTCACCGAAGAGCAGCTCGTAACCGCCAACAGTCTGAGCCTGGTCAGTGCCTACGGGACCTTCCCGCTGGGATCGCTGGGATGGTCGGCCGCCACGAAGATCGGCGAGTGGATTCCCGAGGCTTCGACGATCGCCAGCCGGAACCTGGCCTTCCTGCTCGACGCGGTGACTTTTGTCGTCAGTGCCCTGATTGTGGCGACCATGGTGCTCGAGACACCCGAAGTGCCGGAGGAGCGCCAATCGGAACACCGGTTCGATTTCAAAGCTCCGTGGCGGGATCTCACGGAGGGTCTCCGCTTCGTCGCCCGCGAGAAGCACGTTCGCATGATCATCGTCGGCATGGCAACCGCGCTGTTCGGAGGCGGCTCGCTCTTCGTGCTCGGTCAGCCGTTCAGTGTGAACGCCCTCCAGGCCGGCGACTCCGGTTTCGGAATCCTGCTCACCGCGCTGGGAACCGGCGTGGGCCTGGGCATGCTGGTTGTGGCGAGTCTCAGCATTTCCGGTCTCAGGTACGAGATCTTCTTCGCCGTGAGCCTGATTGCGACGGGAGCTGCCACCATGTTCACCTCGCTGGCCCAAACGGTATTCGGTGCAAGCGGCTGGGTGTTCGTTGTCGGATTGGGGGCCGGTGGTGCCTACGTCATGGGTTTCAGCGCTCTGCATCAGCAGGTTGCTGATGAAATACGCGGGAGAACCTTTGCGGCTTTGTTCACGGTCGTGAGGACCGCGTTGCTGGCATCGGTGGCACTCGCCGGAGCTGTGGCGGCGGCGGTCGACGGTCGGTTGCCCCACCCACTCGACGACGGTGTACGTGCAGTGTTGATGCTCGGCGGCATCATCATCCTGTTGGCCGGGCTCTCTACTGTGTGGACGGTGCGCGGTCTCATCAAACGACACCGGCTCAGCCCTGAGGCACGAAAGAACCTTCAGGATGCATCCGAGGCCTTCTCTTCGATGCGCGGGAAACGCCGCAATAAGGATCGTTGAATGCGCGGCCACTACATCGCTCTCGAGGGCATCGAAGGAACGGGCAAGAGCACAGTGGCGGAGCGTCTCGCCGAGTACCTGCGCGGGAGCGGGCGAACGGCGATCATCGTTCGTGAACCCGGCGGCACCCCGGCCGGAGAGGGGATTCGTGATGTGCTGCTGCATGGTGAGCACATGGAACCGTGGACCGAAGCGTTGTTGTTCGCGGCCCAACGCGCCCAGTTGGCAGCCGAGGTGATTCGTCCTGCACTGGCAGCCGGAACCTGGGTCATCAGCGACCGGACCGTCTACTCATCGCTGGCATACCAGGGCGGCGGCCGCGGGCTGGGCGTCGAGATGGTCCGAGCCGTCAATGCCGCCGGGTTGTGCGGCACCTGGCCGGATTTGGTCGTGCTCCTCGAACTCGACCCGCTCATAGGCCTGTCCCGTCAGGCCGTGGCCGATCGCATCGGTGCCGAAGGTGTCGAGTTCCAGCAGCGGGTCGCCGAGACCTTTTCGACGCTGGCCGGGATCGAACCGGAAGTGTTTCGCAGGTTGCCGGCCGATCGGACCCTGGACGAGGTCGTAGCGGCTGTGATCGACGTCGTCGAGGAGCGTTGGTGAGCGGCTTCTTTGCGGGCATCATCGGCCATGCTCGGATTGCCGCGGTTCTGACCAGGGACGTAGCTCACCCCGGTCAGGCATACCTGTTCATCGGGCCGGGCGGCGTCGGCAAGGCGACGGTCGCCCTGAGCTTCGCGGCTGCTTTGCTCTGCCCGATTGCCGGGGTGCACACCGAGCCGTGTTCGAGTTGCCGGCGGGTGGCGTCGGGGACCCACCCGGATCTCATTGCGATCGAACCGGCCGGATCAACGATGCTCACCGTGGATCAGGCGCGCACCACAGTGGCTCAATCCCGGTTGGCGCCTGTCGAAGGAGACCGGAAGGTCTTTCTACTCGCTGAGGCGGGAGCGATGAGTGAGGGTGCCGCCAATGCGCTGTTGAAGACGCTCGAAGAGCCGTCGCCATCCACGGTTTTCCTCCTCGCAGCAGAAGCCGAAGAGGACCTCCCGACCACGATTGCCAGTCGCTGCCGAACGGTGCAGTTCGGTCGCGTCGATGAGGCGGAAATTGTCGAAGGGCTAATCGGCCTCGGTGTGGTCGCAGAGCAGGCCGAACAGGTTGCCAAGATCGCAGGGGGCCGGCCGGGTCTGGCGCTCACGCTGGCGACCCAACCGGAGGCCGCCGGGTATCGGCGCGTGTGGATGGGGATTCCGCAACGAGTGTCGCCGGTTCCCGGCCGAGCTTTCGATCTCGCCGAGGAAGTCCTGGCCGCCGTCGAGCCGATGCTCGGAGCACTCGAACAGCGACATACCGATGAACTCGCGGAAGCTGAGGACCACGGCGTGGCCGGCAAGGCGCTGAAGGACCGGCAAGAACGCGAACGGAAGCGATCATCCCAGGCGCTTCTGATCTCCGGGCTCGAGATGCTCGCCTCGTGGTATACCGACTCTGCTGCAGCTCAGTTCGGGGGTGAGGTTCGCAATCGTGACATCCCTGTGCATGACCTTGCCATGCTCACGCCGGCCAGGGCGGTGGGATCCGCCGAGCGCGTGCTCGGCGCCGTCGTGGGACTGCGTGCAAACCAACGCCCGAAGCTCGTCCTGGCGGAACTCTTTGCTGATCTCGGCGCCTGATCCAAGGACACCTCCCTTCGCCGGTTGGCGTTTGGCCTGGAGGGCTGCCCTGCCGCCGGCCCGTTTGATCGCCCGGCTCGGATGGCGGTTACGGGTCTCCTGGGAGGTTCCGCTTCCGGCCGGTCCGGTGATCCTGGCCGCCAACCATCTGTCGCATCTCGACGGTCCAATGGTCGGGGTAGTGGCCAACCGGCCGGTGCGGTTCCTTGCGGTCGATGGCTTGTGGAGTGCTCACCGCTGGCTCAATCTGTTTCTGCGCACGTTTGCAATGATTCCGATCTCGCGAGAACGTGCACCGCTTGGAGCGATGCGGACCGCCTTCGAGCATCTACTCGCCGGCGGATCGATTGGAGTGTTCCCGGAGGGTGGGGTTGTTGATGAGTGGGGACGTGTGGAACCGCACGCCTCGGTCGCCTGGTTGAGCCTCAAAAGCGGCATTCCGATTGTTCCGGTTGCGGTCGTTGGAACGGCGGAGGCGTACGGGAAAGGCGCCACCCGTTTGCGTCGCAGCAGAGTGACTGTCGTGGTCGGCGCCCCGATGAATCCGGCCGACTTCCGCGACAGGGATGATCCTGCTCAGGCGATGATGGCTGCCTGGACAGAGTGGGTCGGCGAGCAATTGGCAGACGTCTAGCAATCGGCCCACTGACCGTGGGAGCGCGGATGTCGCCGGGCCGTCGTGGTACGCGTTACGAAGTGCGCTTCTTGCTTCGCCCCTTGACTGTTGAACGCCTAACATACCGGGCCGCCGCCGGAGTAGCTCAGGGGTAGAGCAGCTCACTCGTAATGAGCAGGTCCGGGGTTCGAATCCCCGCTCCGGCTCAAGTTCACACCATGTCCCTCAACCCGGCTTGTCGCCATCTGCCCGGTTGGTAGTGTCCACTGGGCGACAGGAGTGTTCGTGGCTGATCAGGCCAACTTCGAGAATGATGCGATGCAGTATGCACCTCAGCTGTACGCGGCCGCGATGCGCATGACGCGCAACACCTCCGATGCCGAAGATCTCGTTCAGGAGACCTTCCTGAAGGCCTACCGCGCCTATCACACCTTCACTCATGGCACGAACCTCAAAGCCTGGCTCTACCGGATCCTCACGAATACTTTCATAAACCGGTACCGCAAGCAGGCCCGGCGTCCCAAAGAGGTCGACCTTGGTGAGCTCGAGGACCTCTATCTCTACCGGCGCGTTTCCAGCGCGGGGGCCACGGAGGCGTCGCGCAGCGCTGAGGAGGAGCTGCTTTCCGGATTCGTGGACTCCGATGTGAAGCAAGCCGTCGAGGCCCTCCCAGAGCACTTCCGGCTGCCGGTTTTGCTGGCCGACGTCGAGGGGTTTTCCTATAAGGAGATCTCCGAGATCATGGATGTCCCGATCGGAACGGTCATGTCCCGATTACACCGGGGAAGAAAGGCGCTCCAGAAAGCGTTGTGGGAGTTCGCCGGCGAACGCGGCCTGACCGGGTCAACGGGGGACCCTCATGAGTAAGCGGACATGCGACCAGGCAGTCGAGAAGATCTACTACTTCCTCGATGGTGAGATCACGTGGTATCGCCGGCTGCGCATCAATTGGCACCTGCGTTCGTGCCCGCCCTGCGAAGGAGCCTTTCAATTCGAGAGCAAACTGCGATCTGTCGTGAGGGAGAAGAGCGCAGAGGAGATCCCCGACGAGTTGATCGAACGGCTTCGGCGTGTCTTGCGTGATGAGACGAACTAGGTGACTCGCGACCCGCGACCCGCGACTAGTGTCCCCGCCATGTCGAACAACGGTCGTCGTATCGTTCTGCTCCTGCTGGTATTCACCGCAGTCATGATGATTGCGCCGGCCGCGCTCGCCGTTGTTGATGTCGTCGCACAGGGCGACGTCCCCGCGATCCAGGTCCCCGAACCGGCTCCATCCAACGACCTCCCGTCCTGGACCTACCGCTTTCTCATTCCCACCTTGTTGGTTGTGGCGGTTCTCGTCGTCGTGCTGACGGTGGTGCAATACTTTGTGAGAGTGGTCGGCAAGCGGTACCGCGTCGTACGATGACGGACGGGATTCCCTGGTCCCTGGCCGTCAAAGTGGCCGACCGGGTCGCCGGCAGCCACCCCCTCGATTCCACCTACCACGTCGAGGCTCTACGCCGCCAGGCACCCGGACTGATGGAACGTGCCGGTGAGCTGGTCGGCGAGGAAACCGGACTCGTCACTCCGACCCGGGTCGCGGTCGAGGTTGTGGGCCGAACCGACTGGGTTCGTCGCAACATCGAGTTCTTCTCGCGGTTGATGGAACCGGCTGAAGAGAAAATCGCCGGACGCCTCAGTCAGGCGGGCATCCTCGGCTCCAAGGCTGCCGGATTTGCCAGAGGCATCGTGGCAGCCGAGACCGGAGCTCTGCTCGGCGTCTTGTCGCGTCGGGTACTCGGCCAGTACGAGCTGGTCTTACCCACCGACGAGTCGGCGGGCGACGTTGTCTTCCTCGTCGGGTCGAATGTCCTTGCCATGGAACGTGCTCATCAGTTCTCGCCGGATGAGTTCCGCTTCTGGCTGGCATTGCACGAGTGCGCTCATCGCGCCCAGTTCACTGCCGTCCCATGGATGCAGGAGTATTTCCTCTCGCTCGTGCAAGGTCTGGTTGAGAGTGCCGAGCCGGAGCGTGGCCGTCTCAAGAGAATCGTCGAAGAAATAAGAACCGCCGCGGAGGGCGAGACCGACATCATCGGAGAGACGGGGTTGCTCGGCTTGTTCGCCGGGGAAGCTCAGCGCCAGTTGATTGACAAGGTCCAGGCGCTCATGTCGGTGCTCGAGGGTCACGGGCATGTCATCATGGATCGCATCGGTGCTCGCCATCTCGTCACTCAGGAGCGGATGTCGGCGATCATCAAACGGCGTCGCATGGACGCCAGGACTGCCGCTTTCTTTCGCATCACAGGGCTGGAGATGAAGCTCCGTCAGTACGAGCTGGGAGAGAAGTTCGTACTCGCAGTAGAACGAGAAGCGGGCTGGGAAACTGTCGATCTCGTGTGGCGGGATGTCGACTCGTTGCCCACTCTCGACGAGATCCGCAACCCTTCAGCATGGCTGGCTCGCGTCGCCTAGGAGAACTGGCAGGACGGGTGCTGGCACAGGCGCCCGACCCTCCGGTTGGTCCTGTTGCGGTGGCGCTCAGCGGGGGCGCGGACAGTGCGGTGGCTGCCTGGCTGATGCTCGAACTGGGCGCTGCTTGTCGCGCAGTCCATGTGGACCACGGCCTGGCAGGATCACCGGTTGTACGTGCCGCGGCTGCTGCGATTGCGGCACGGCTGGTCCTCGATCTCGAGGTCATCGAGGTAGCGGTGCCTTCCGGCGCCTCCCCCGAGAATCAGGGCAGGAAGGTCCGCTACGCCGCCCTCGAAAACTCCTGTGGTGAAGGCGAGTGGCTGGTGACCGGGCATACCAGCGATGATCAAGCGGAGACCGTGTTCCTCAATATCCTGCGGGGTACGGGCCCGGCCGGTCTGACCGGCATCCCGCCCCGGCGCGGGCGCATTCTGCGGCCCCTCCTGGGGGCTACCAGATCTGAAACCAGGGAACTTGCCACTTTGCTTGGTCTTCCGTGGCGGGACGATCCATCCAACCGCGATCTCGATTTGCGGCGGAACCAGATCAGGCGGGAAGTCCTTCCGGATCTCGAGGCGCGCTTCAATCCGCAACTGAGAACGTCACTGGCGGACCTCGCCGGGTCTGTGGCGGACGGTATTCCGACCAGCGCGAAGAGAGTGCAAATGCTGGAACTCGATGAAGGGATAGCGCTGGTGGCCCCGGAACTGTATGCGATCGGCCCGGCGGCTGCGTCCCATGCGATCCGGAACGCCCTCCGGAGAGTGCGAGGACCGTACGCCGGCACCAGGGCGGAGGTGTTGAGGTTGTCTGAGGTCGCCTTTGGCACCGTGCCTTCCGCTGAGTTGGCCGGCGGGTTGAAGGCGTTCCGGCGTGGCCCCTGGTTGGTTGTGTCGTCGGTCCATCACCGGGACGCGCCGCTCCCCGTCGAATGGGCACTGCCCGGCGCTGCGTCGTTCGGGCGGTGGGCGTTGGAGTCCTGGGTCGATCAGAGCGCGCCCGTGGCGTTCCCGCTCTCTGCGTGGATGGCAGTGGCGGACGCAGCACAACTGCCCGATGCCGTCACGGTGCGAGTCACGGAACCGACCGATGAGGTGGACGGTGTGTCCGTGCGCGAAGTGCTTCGCCGGCTCGGAGTCTCGCCAGAGCAACGATCAAACTGGCCGGTAGTCGTTGCGTCCGGCTCCGTCGTCTGGGTACCGGGAGCTCGAATTTCGCGAGCCGTTTGGGTTGGATCGACCACACGGCGCTACCTTTGGGTTCACGCCCGATGGGAGACCGTGTGAAAGTTGGAAAGACGCTCATTTCCGCTGAGGAAATCGAAACCGCCCTCGCTCGGATGGGGGCGCAGATCGATGCAGACTACGAGGGTAGAGATCTGTTGATGATCGGCGTGCTGAAGGGCGCCTTCATCGTCATGGCCGACCTCGCTCGCCATGTGCATATCCCGGTGGAGTTCGATTTCATGGCCGTGTCGTCGTACGGGGCTGCTACGCAGACATCCGGTGTGGTGAGGATCTTGAAGGATCTGGATCAGGAGATCGCCGATCGCGATGTGTTGATCGTCGAGGACATCATCGATTCGGGACTCACCCTGAGTTATCTTCTCAAGAGCTTGCGGGTGCGCCACCCGGCCAGCCTCGAAGTAGCCGCCATCCTGGTGAAAGAAGGGATCCAGCGGGTCCCGCTCGATGTGAAGTACACGGGCTTCTCGATCGGTCCGGAGTTCGTGGTCGGGTACGGACTCGACTACATCGGCAAACTGCGCAATCTCCCTTACATCGCCGTCATGGAAGAGGATGATTGAAGCGAATGCGGTGTAATCCTGCGGGAGGCATACCATGGTGCGCCCGTGATACCGTTTAGCGAGTTTTCATGAACAGAACTCTCCGTACCATCCTCGTCTACGGCGTAGTCGTCGTACTCATGGTTGTGGTCGCCCAAACCTGGTTCGAAACCGGCGACAAGCCCGTCGAGATCACCACCAGCGAATTCATCCAGGATGTCGAGGCCGGCAGGATCAAAGAAGTAACCATGTTCACGCGCTCCGACGTCGTGACCGGCTACTACGTCGACGATGAGGAAGGGACGTCGCCGGGCTTCACGTTTTCGTATCCGCCGGAGTACGAAGGGACACTGACCGAGGTACTCGTCGCAAACGATGTCCCGATGTTCCCCGAATCCGACACCTCCGTGTGGGAAGTCGTGATCAGCTTGCTGCCGTGGCTCTTCCTGATCGGCTTCATGATTTTCATCTTCACGCAAATGCAGGGCGGCGGGAACCGCGTCATGCAATTCGGGAAAGCGAAGGCGAAACAAGTCACCCGCGATACGCCAAAGGTGACATTCGACGATGTTGCCGGCGTTGAAGAAGCCATCGAGGAGCTCGAGGAGATCAAGGACTTCCTTCAGAATCCTGCCAAGTTCCGCGCCATGGGCGCCAAGATCCCCAAGGGCGTGCTGTTGTACGGGCCGCCCGGCACCGGCAAGACCCTGCTGGCCCGCGCCATCGCCGGTGAGGCCGGGGTCCCGTTCTTCTCGATCTCGGGCTCCGACTTCGTTGAGATGTTCGTCGGCGTGGGTGCGAGCCGTGTCCGTGACCTCTTCGAGCAGGCGAAGGCTCAAGCTCCGGCCATCATCTTCATCGACGAGATCGATGCGGTTGGACGGCACCGGGGGGCCGGTCTCGGTGGCGGTCACGACGAGCGTGAGCAAACACTCAACCAGTTGCTGGTCGAGTTGGACGGTTTCGATGTCAATACAGGTGTGATCGTGATCGCAGGCACCAACCGGCCGGACATCCTGGATCCGGCTCTGCTGCGTCCCGGGCGCTTCGATCGGCAGGTCGTGGTCGACCGTCCGGACCTCAAGGGTCGCCAGGCCATCCTGGCAGTCCATGCCCGCGGCAAGCCCCTCGACGACGAGATCGATATCGCAGTTCTGGCGCGCCAGACTCCCGGTTTCACCGGGGCAGATCTCGCCAACCTCATCAACGAGGCCGCGATCTTGGCCGCCCGCCGCGACAAGAAGCGGGTAGGGATGGAAGAACTCGAAGAGGCGATCGATCGCGTTATTGCCGGTCCGGAACGAAAGAGCCGGGTCATCTCCGAGAGCGAGCGGAAGCTGACCGCATACCACGAAGGCGGCCACGCGCTGGTCGGCTTCGCCCTGCCGAACCTCGACCCCATTCACAAGGTGACGATCATCCCCCGTGGTCGCAGTGGCGGCTATACGATGGCTCTGCCCACCGAGGATCGCTTCTTCAAGCGGCGTAGCGAGATGGTCGACGAGCTTGCCTATTCCCTTGGTGGGAGAACGGCAGAAGAGCTCGTGTTCGGCGACCCTTCGACCGGAGCCAGCAACGACATCGACACGGCAACCGATCTCGCTCGCAAGATGGTGATGGAGTACGGCATGAGCGACCGCCTCGGTCCCATGAAGTACGGGAAGGCGGCCGGTGAGGTGTTCCTCGGGCGAGATTATTCCCGGCAGCCGGACTACTCCGACGAGGTCGCCTCATTCATCGACGCTGAAGTCCGCAAGCTGATCAGTCAAGCGCACGACGAAGCCCGGCAGATCCTCACCACTCATGAGGACGCGCTTCATCGCATCGCCGCCGAGCTGATGGATAAGGAGACCGTCGACGCGGCCGAAGTTGCTGAGATCTTCTTTGACGTCCCCAAGTGGGAACACACGGCAGATGGAGCGATGCGCATTCAGATGCCCAACATGGCGTCGTCCGAGGACGCCGTCGCCGCCGTACACATCTCGACCGATCCGGGTTCCAACGTCTGAGGAGCAGCACATGGCCGACGCTGAGAGCGGTGTACAACTGGACGCAATCGCCGATGCCGTGCGGGTGATACTCGAGAGTATCGGGGAAGACGTCGACCGGGAGGGCCTGCGCGACACACCCCGGCGGGTCGCACGGATGTATGCCGAGGTGTTTGGCGGATTGAGCATCGATCCGGAGAGCGTCATCAGCACGGTATTCGATGACGAGAAACACGAAGAGATGGTGATGGTCAAAGACATCCCGTTCTATTCGATGTGCGAGCACCACCTGATTCCGTTCCACGGCCAGGCCCACGTCGCCTACCTGCCCAAAGGGCGCCTCACGGGCCTTTCCAAGCTTGCCCGCCTGGTTGAAGCGTTTGCGCGCCGGCCGCAGCTCCAGGAACGGTTGACGGCGCAGATTGCAGACACCCTCATGGAGGGGCTGGACCCACACGGCGTCCTCGTGGTCGTGGAGGCCGAGCATCTCTGCATGAGCATGCGCGGCGTGAGGAAACCAGGTTCGGTCACCGTCACCTCTGCGGTGAGGGGCAGCTTCTGTGATCGGGACGCAACCAGGGCTGAGGCCTATTCGCTGATCTACGGCGGCCGTTGACGTTCGTGGACTGGCACTTGCGGACGAGAGTCCTCAGCAACCGTGCCCACACGCTGGTCATGGGTGTTGTCAACATCACCCCCGACTCGTTTTCCGACGGTGGTGAGTTCTACGGCACAACCGAGGCAATTGCCCATGGACGGAGAATCGCCCTTCAGGGGGCGGACGTCGTGGATGTTGGTGGTGAGTCGACCCGACCCGGCGCCCATCCCGTATCCGCGGAAGAGGAATCCGCACGCGTGATTCCTGTGGTTCGGGCGCTTGCAGAGGAAGGCATCGTCGTGTCGGTTGACACCGCCAAAGCGTCCGTTGCGGCGGGTGCACTGGCCGCCGGCGCTGAGATCGTCAACGATGTCTCGGCGCTGGGGGATCCGGCAATGGCGGCGGTGGTTGCCGAATACGGTGCCGGGATCATCCTCATGCACATGCAAGGCACGCCATCGACCATGCAAATCGAACCGCGCTACGACGACGTATCCGCAGAAGTTCGCCGGGCTCTGCTGGCGAGCGCGGCCCTTGCCGAGTCGGCGGGGATCGAGCGCAATCGCATCTGCCTCGACCCCGGTATCGGTTTCGGGAAGACCATCGCACATAATCTGACCCTGCTGCATGATCTGGGCGATCTTGTGTCGAGTGGCTACCCGATCATGGTGGGAACCTCCCGCAAGTCCTTCATCGGGGCTATTGCAGGGCTGCCCGACGCTCGTGACCGAGACGCGGCCACCGCCGGAACCACGGCTCTGGCCGTTGCGGCAGGAGTTTTCGCGGTACGCGTCCATGATGTGCCGGGGAACCTCCAATCCGCCCGCCTTGCCGACGCTATTGTGCGGCAAAATGTCTTCGATGAGGTTGGGAGATGACCGGTCTCAAGCCAAGAGAGTTCGTGTGGGTGATCGCCGGTCGACTCGCCGTCTGTGAGCGGATTGGAGGTCACGGCTTTCAGCATCGTCGGGTGCGGCGCGAAGAGGAGGTCAACTGGCTACGCAACGAGGCCAAGATCACCACAGTCCTGTCGTTACTTCCCGGCAATCAGAACCTGACCTCTTATGCGGATGCCGGTTTCAAGGTTCTGCATCGCCCCTTTCTTCCCGAG
This sequence comes from Actinomycetes bacterium, assembly GCA_024641245.1. Lineage (GTDB taxonomy): Bacteria > Actinomycetota > Acidimicrobiia > Spongiisociales > JAHEDJ01 > JAHEDJ01. Next base: position 59,407 of record JAHEDK010000002.1, on the reverse strand, counting down.
GACGAAAACGACGACCTCCTCCCATTCTTCGGGTTGCTGGACGAAGCGCTGGCCGACAAGGAGTCGGTAGTGCTTGTGCATCGGGACTTCATTGACGAGGGGATGGGAGGTTTCCTCGCCGGGTATCTGGTTCATGCCGCATACGTCGACAGTCCCATCATGGCTTCGGCGGTCGTACAGGAGATACTCGGCCGGCCACTTGGTCCGAGAGCTAGGGCGATGATCCGGGTGGCGGGGCAATAGGCGCTCTCGAGGGGTTAACTGGATGACCGACTGCATCCGTTTGCGGGGAATCGAGGTCTTCGCATACCACGGTGTTCTGGCGGATGAGCAGAAACATGGCCAGATCTTTGTCGTTGATGTTGATGTCTTCATGGACCTTTCGAGGGCGGCGGCCACTGATGACCTCGCTGCCACTGTTCATTACGGGGACCTTGCGCAAGCGATCCACGATCGGGTGGCAGGAGAACGGTGGAACCTCATCGAGCGGGTCGCCGGGAGGGTCGCCGACCTGGTGTTGGAGGACGAGCGAGTGCACAGCGTCACCGTCACGGTTCACAAGCCCTCCGCTCCGATAATCGTGCCGTTCTCGGACGTTGCCGTAGCGGTCAAGAGGTCACGGTGACCAGGGCGGTAATTGCGCTCGGCTCCAATCTGGGCGATCGACTCGAGAACCTCGAGTTTGCCGTCGAAGCCCTGGGCTCACTCGGAGAACTCGTCGGCGTCTCGGACCTGTACGAGACGGCTCCCGTTGGAGGCCCGGAGCAGGGCCCGTACCTGAACGCAGTCGCGATTCTGGAGACCGGTGTGGCGGCTCGGAACCTACTCGCCGCATTGCACGACATCGAACACCTGCGTGGGCGCACGCGGAGGTTCCGGTGGGAGGCCAGGACACTAGACCTGGATCTGCTTCTCTACGGAACGGAAACCCATACCGACGAGGCCTGCACCATCCCGCACCCTCGCTTGCTGGAACGTCGGTTCGTCATTGAGCCGCTCCTCAACGCATGGCCGGATGCCGTCCTTCCCGACGGAACCAAGGTTGCGACCTTCGCGGCGTCCGTTGGGGATCAGGAGGTGACCGCTCTGGGAGCCTGGCGGTCACTCGCCCCACCGTCGAAAGGCTTCCACGGTCGCGGTGGTTGGTGGGTCGTCGCCCAGGTTCTGATGATTCTGGCGGTGGCCCTCGCGCTCGGCGCGGGTGGGCCGTCGCTTCCGGGTGGAAACGTGGTCAGCCTCGCAGGTATCGCCGTCATTGTCGCCGGGGTAGTCGAGTCTGCGCTCGGTTTACTCCAACTCGGCGAGCGCCTGACGCCCTTTCCGGAACCGCTTGATGGAGGCGGGATGGTGCACGGTGGTGTCTACGCAGCCGTCCGGCACCCGATCTACGGCGGGATCGTGGTCGCCATGGTCGGCGCCGCGTTGTTCCAGTTGTCGGCGGTCGGCCTCGGGGCGGGAGTGATCGCAGGCGTGTTCTTCTGGTGGAAAGCGAGCAGGGAAGAGGCGCGTTTGCTCAGGCGATTCCCGCAGTATGCCGACTATCGGGCCAGGACCCGGGCGCGATTGGTCCCCTGGGTCATCTAGCTGGTAGGCGGGTCGTCGTCGGGGCGGGGCTCGGCCAGACGGGCGGCCATCAACGATGTTCTCGGCGGCAGGCTGACGAACCGTTTCTGGCCGGGTCGGGCCTTCGTCACGAGACGGTAGAGCGAGTATGCGGCAACGGGTGCAAAGAACCCCGACAGGCTCCACAGGTAGCCGACCGGTCCGAGGAGGGTCATCATGAGCGAGGCGACGATCGGCCCGAAGATCGACCCTACGCCGTAGACGAATAGCACGCCTGCAGCGGTCGCCACCAGCTGATCGTCTGAGACAACGTCGTTGATGTGGCTGACTGCGAGGGAGTACATCGGGAAGGCAAGGCTGCCGTACAGCACCGCCACGGCAAAGAGAAGGAGGCTGTCCGGATCAACGGCTGTTCCCGCCACCGCAACTCCGACGGCGGCAGCCGCCACGGCGAAGATAACCCGTCGGCGTGGGAATCGATCGGATAGGTGGCCGATCGGGTACTGCGTGAGGGTTGCACCGATGATGGACGCTCCTACGAAGAGCCCTGCCCGACCCGGGTTCATGCCGATCCGGGTGGCGAAGACTGCACCCAGTCCGAAGATCGCGCCGTTCGAAGCGCCGGCCAGGGCCCCGGAAACGATGCCCAGAGGGGCCGCACGGAAGAGCGCTCGAATCGAGACCTTGGAGGGGGCATCGATCGCGGGTGACGGCACCTGTGAAAGAGTCAGAGGGACGATGGCCAGAGAGATCAAGATCGAAGCGGTGATGAAGAGCCCGGGGCCGGATGGATCGGCGACTCCCAGGAGAAGCTGCCCGGACCCGACGGAGATCGTCACGACCACCATGTACACGGCCAGCAGGCGGCCCCGGGTTGCGTTGGTGGCTCGTTCGTTCAGCCAGCTCTCGATCGTCACATACAACCCAGACAGACACATCCCAGTGATGAAGCGCAACAGCGACCAGGTGAAGACATCGACGACGAGGTAGTGGATGAGTGCAACAGACGACGTCAGCGAAGCCAGCCCCGCGAACACCCGGATGTGCCCGACGCTGGCAAGCCTGGCGGGAATAGTGAGCGAGCCGACGAGGAACCCGGCATAGTAAGACGCCATGACGATGCCGATGGCAGGGGTAGCGAAGCCTTCGAAATCCGATCGAATACCCAGGAGCGAGCCCTGAAGTCCGTTGCCTGCCATCAAGAGGGCGGTGCCGAGGAATAGAACCCACACTGATGCGACAACGGCGCCGGCCCCCGGGTTCTCAGCTCTTGATGGCATCGCTTATCTTCCACTCCATCGGTCCGCAGATGCTACCGGTCGAGCAACCACGCCCACGGCCCACTTTCGACCAATTGGCCCACATCCAATGGCCGACCTTCCACCTGGCCGGAAAACCTCCACTACCGTTCCCGGCATGGACAATCCACTGCGCATCGTTATCGTCGGACCGGGGCGCGCCGGAACCTCGGTTGGGCTCGCCTCCCATCGGGCGGGCCACGAAATCGTGGGCGTGCTCGGCCGGTCGAACGTCATTCCCAGGGCCGCAACGCTCGAGGCTCCGGTCCTCGAATGGGAAATCCCGCTGCCTCTGTGTGACCTGATCATCGTGGCGGTACGCGACGACGCGATCACCGAGGCGGCCGCGTCGCTGGCGCCGATAGCCTCAACCGCGGCCGCAGCCGTTCACCTTTCCGGTCTCACCTCCGTTGATGCTCTCGATCCACTGCGGCAGGCCGGGTTGGAGATCGGTGGATTCCATCCGCTGCAATCGATGCCGAACCCCCGGGACGGAGCGGCAGCCCTGGATGGCGCTTCAGTCGGAATCACTGCCGACCCGCCCCTTCAGGGTGTGCTCGAAGGCCTGGCCATCAGTATCGGCGCTCACCCGTTCGAACTCGTGGACGCGCAGCGACCCGTCTATCACGCCGCTGCAGCCGCCGCCGCCAACTACGTGCTCACCACGCTGGGGATGGCCGAGCGATTGTTCGCAGCCGCGGGAGTTCCGTTTGCTGCGGCACGGCCGTTGGTCATCCAGATCGTCGAAAACGCTTTCGACCTGGGCCCCCTGGTCTCCCTGACCGGACCGATCGCCCGCGGCGATGTCGGCACTGTGGCCGCTCACCTTGCTGCAGTCGAGGCTGTCGATGCCGATCTCGCATCCGATTTCAGGGCGTTCGGGCGTGCCACCGCCCGATGGGCAGGCGCCGGCGAAGCCGTGCGCGAGGTGCTCGGATGAAAACCGTCGGGACGTTCGCGGCCGCGCGTGACCTGACGGCCGGTGTTGTCGGTCTGGTGCCGACGATGGGGTTCCTACATGAGGGTCATCTGGCCCTCGTCGATGCAGCGCGCCGGGAATGTGACACGGTGGTTATGAGCCTGTTCGTGAACCCACTCCAGTTCGACGAAACACGCGACCTATCTCGCTACCCACGGGACCCCGACCGCGATGCCCACCTGGCCGGGGAGCGGGGGGTCGACGTCTTGTTCGCTCCCGAACTCGAGGAGATGTATCCCCGTCGGCAGATCACCCGTGTCAGAGTATCCGACGTGACGGAGGAGCTGGAGGGCCGCTTTCGACCGGGCCATTTCGAAGGCGTAACCACCGTTGTCGCCAAGCTGTTGGCCGGCACCCGCGCCGATCGGGCCTACTTCGGAAGGAAGGACGCACAGCAATTAGCCACCGTCACCAGGATGGCGTTCGACCTTTCGATGCCGGTCGAAGTCGTGCCGGTGTCAATCGTCCGCGAGTCGGATGGCCTGGCGCTCTCCAGTCGCAACGTGTTCCTGTCGCCAGAAGAGCGGGATCGGGCACTGCGCATTTCCGTCGGGCTCATGGCGGCAGCCGGAGCGGCCGAAGACGGAGAGTGTTCTGCGGAAGAACTCGAACTGATAGTTGCCGGCTACCTCGGCGATCTCGAAGTCGACTATGTGACGCTGGCCGATGCCGATTCGGTGGAACCAGCCCGTCGCCTCGAGCAGGACGCCTTCCTGGCCGTGGCAGCTCACGCGGGGAACACCCGGTTGATAGACAACGTGTTCTTCCGCGTGACCTCCGCCGGCACCGAGGCGGACCGGGGGAATCGGTTGGAAGGTCCGAGCATTCTGTATGGGGGCAGATAGCTTTCGGTATCTGGCCATGGGCAACCGGCCGCTCTCCGGCGGATTGTCCGACTGCTGGCACCAGTGACTGGGTACCATCCCTCCCCATGACGGACGACCCCACCAAACGCGAAGATGCAGAAGTCTCCGACGATGCCGGCCTTGCTGCTCATCCCATAACGGCGCGCCGCCTCGAGAAGCTCGGCGAGATTCGGGCCGCGGGAGGAGAGCCTTATGCCTACCGGTTCGACCGGACGGCGTTGGCCGTGGACCTCCATGCTGAATACGGCGACCTTGAACCGGGGGTTGAGACGGGTAACACCGTGGCGGTGGCGGGGCGGGTCCTCAATATTCGCAGCTTCGGCAAGCTCATGTTCCCCGTCGTTCTCGATCGGACCGGTCGGATCCAGCTGTTCGTGGCCAGAGATACGCTCGGACAAGAAGAGTTCGATCGGTTCGCTGAGATCGACGCAGGCGATTGGATTGGAGCCGAGGGCGAAATCGTCACGACCAAGAAGGGTGAGCTGAGCATCCGCGTACAGTCGTGGACTCTACTCTCGAAGTCCCTCCGGCCGTTGCCTGAGAAGTGGCACGGACTCAAAGACGTGGAACGCCGCTACCGGCAGCGCTACCTCGATCTCATCTCCAGTGAGCAGGCTCGCGATGTGGCTCTCACCCGGGTTCGGATCATTGCCGAACTCCGCAAGCAGTTCACCGACCGGGGCTACGTCGAGGTCGAAACCCCGGTGCTGCAGTCCCAGGCGGGCGGGGCACTAGCGCGGCCCTTTGCCACTCACCACAACGTCCTCGACGTAGACATGTATCTCCGCATCGCCACCGAATTGCATCTCAAGCGACTGGTCGTCGGCGGCATTGAACGAGTCTTCGAGCTCGGCCGCATTTTTCGCAATGAAGGCGTCGATACCACCCACAATCCGGAGTTCACGACGTTGGAGGCCTACGAAGCCTTCGCAGACTACGGCGACATCATGGAACTGATGGAACAAGTGATCGGTGCCGTTGCCGAAGCAGCGACGGGCTCGAGTCTGATCGAGTTCAACGGTATGCCGATCGATCTCACGCCACCGTACCGGCGTGCAACGTTGCTCGATCTTCTTGCAGAAGCAATCGGGCAACCGGTCGGGTTCGATTGGTCGTTGGAGCAACTGCGGGAACTGGCAGCCGGTCGGGGAATCACGCCGGAAGACGGATGGGGGAAGGGCAAACTCATCGCCGAACTCTATGAACACCTCGTAGAACCGGATCTTTGGGATCCGATCTTCGTGATCGACCACCCGAAGGAGACCTCGCCGCTGGCCAGGATCCATCGCAACGATCCGAATCTCACCGAGCGGTTTGAGCTTTTCGCCGGCGGGATGGAACTGTGCAATGCCTTCTCGGAGCTGATCGATCCCATCGATCAGCGGGACCGATTCGAACAGCAGGCGCTGGCAAGGGCAGCCGGCGACGACGAAGCACATCCGATCGATGAGGATTTCGTGCGAGCCCTGGAATATGGGATGCCTCCCACCGGCGGACTCGGCATCGGCGTCGATCGCCTGGTCATGTTGCTCACCAATCAGACGACCATCCGTGAGGTCCTGTTGTTCCCCCACTTGAGGCCAGAGCAAAACTGAGCGGGTTGCCTATTGCCTATTGCCTATTGCCTATTGCCTATTGCCTATTGCCTATTGCCTATTGCCTATTGCCTATTGCAGCAAAGGTGAATCCCGGGCTCTGGTCTTCCGCCCATAACTAGACACGCCGTGCATCGTTTCCCCTAGTCACTTAAATGGTTACCTCGTGAACTATCTTTCGCGTTAAGTCCCGTCTCCAGCCTCCGACTGGCGCCATATGAGCCCAGGGAGGTGCCTCGAGATGCGAAAAGGACTGGCGCTACTGGCAGGGGTTGCCATAGCCCTCGTGACGATCATCCCCGTCCAGGCTTCCACGATTTCATTCGACCCGGCCGGCGGAAGTGCAGAAGCCGCTTCGGCCGTCGACAGCGCCATCGGATTCTTTGAAGCATCGTTTTCAGCCCGGGCCTCCTGCATCGGCTCGGCCTCCGTGATCTTCGAATCGCTGTCGGGTCGCAAGGGTGAGTACCGGACGGCAGAGGGAGTCGTCGTGGTCAATCCAGATCGTGAGGTCGGGACGATGGCGGCCACGGTCTACCACGAACTCGCCCACCACGTGATGATCACCTGTCGGGCACATCGTGATTCCGATTTCATGGACGCCTTCTATGCGGCACAGGACATCCCGGCCGATCGTGGCTGGTTCGACGGTTCGGCCGGTTGGAGCGGAATCCCGGCCGAGCAGTTCGCGGAGGCGGCCGTGGTGGTTGTGCAAGGAACCACCGATGGAGGGATTGCCATCTCGAGCGAAGCCGTCGATATCGTGCGGCGCTGGCTGAACAGTCAGCCGATGCCGGTGGCTGAAGAGAGTGCCGAAACGCAGGACGCCACCCCCGCACTCGTGGTGGCATCCGTACCGATCGGAACCACGACTGAGCTATCGCCGGTTCCTGAGGCAACAGAAGTCCTGGTCGCTCCCGTCGGTGCCGCTCCACTCCCGACGATTACAGCCGAGGTTCCGGAGCCAACCCCCGTCATGGCGGCGCCCGCATTGGCGACAACCGAGACCGCTCAGATTGTTGCGGCGGTGCCTGTTGTCGAACAGCCGGCACTTCAAGGGCCGGTCCGGGGGAGTCGGTGCGGTTGGATCAGACCCGAGTAGGCGTTTTGTCATCGGACCCGGCCTTCGAGGATTCCGTGGGGATACGCACCGGTCCGTGCAACCGGGCATTTCGGGTTGCGTACCTCGATGAGCCGAGGCCGACTACCGGTCTCCCTGCCGACCTGTATCGAGTCTGCCCTGGCGGCCTGCCGGCCGCGCGGCCGGGATCACAGTTCGATGATGAGGGGGTTGCCCGGCAGGGATCTGGACCGCAGCGCCTCGACTTGCTCGAGGAGGGATCCTGCCTGATGGAACGGTCCCGGTTTGATGGAGACCAGCGTGAAGGACGGATCCGTCGGCATCAGGCTCGCTCGCTCAGATTCCATTTGCAGGATGGTTCGCAGTCGTTCGAGGAGTATCTGACTTCCTTCAGCCTTGAATTCCCTCAACACCGCCGCGAAGGTCGTGTGGTCGATGTGGCCGACCCTATCGACCTTGCGAAGAGCGGCCTCCAGTACGGCTTCCAGGTGCTGCTGGATGCGCTGGTGACGGTCGGCCGCGCTTGCGCTGAGGGACTGGAGGCCGGGGATCTCGACGGCGAGAATGGCGAAGGGGTCGTTGCGACGGGTCAGCCAGTCCAGGGCATCCTGGATGGCGTCGATCACGCCGTTCCGGTTGAGCGTTCCCGTGCTCGGGTCGATCGGTGAGAGCACGTCGAGTGCCAGGCGGAATTGCCGCAACTCTTCCTCGCGTTCGGCAAGGAGCCCCTCGAGTTCGTTCGGGTCGCGAGTCGGCGGCTGTAGTTCCATCGGCAACTATGAGGATAGTGGCGACTAGCCGGCCCCGTCTGCCTATCGATTGCACGGGACGGTCGACCGGGAAGAACTTCCGGTCGAGACGCGCAGAACGACCCCGAGGCACCGTCGGTCGGGCCGGTTGTCGACGTCTGGTGAGCCGGTCATGAACGTTCTTTGGGAAATCCAGGACTATTGCACACGACACGGACTCGACGGGCGCATCAGTTCGGTTGACGATCTCGATGCAGGGCTCGAATCCGACGAAACAGCGCAGCGGGTCGGATCCACTCGATCCAACCCGGGACCAGGCCTCAGTGATGAGCTCAGCGATTGGATCCAGGAGGGGAATGACTCCGGCGAGGGTCTGGCCTGGATCGAACGCGCCGATCTCCGGCTACGGGTCCTCGAAGAAGAACTCCGAAGGGGATGGCACCTGGCGATTCGACTGGCCGGCGTGGTCGATGAGGATCAGCGGGTCGCTGCCCGGCAGGAGATCGGCGTTCTGGCCGAATCGCTTCGAGCGGCAACCACCACGAGGATCGGTGGTGGGCCGGGGTCCCGGTCTGGCGACTCCTGGGTCTACTGCAGTGGTTCCGGACGTGTGATCCGTGCCGCGACGGCCCTAGAGCCGGCCGGCGATGGCCTACCCGATTGTTCCCCCTTGGTCCGCGTCCTCGATGGTCTCAGCGATGCGCCGGCAGCCGGTGACCGGGTGTATGAATCCGTCGGTACCTTCGAACGATGCATCGACGAAGTGGGTAGGAGTATTGCTGAGCTCGCGGATGCCCGTCGGCGTTTGATGGTCTGTCTCTCGCGCAGCGTGATCGAACAATGCAAGCTCCAATTGCGCCCTCCGGGATTCGACCGCGTCCGTGCGCCCGAGCTCATTGGCGAACTCCAGACACAGACGGTCATTTATCAGGTGACCCTCGAGGTGCTTTCAAGAGTCGTGCAGCCATCGCTGATGGACTTCCTCCGCTAGACCGGCTTGCGGTCCATGGAGAGCGATCGTTCTCGATGTCGATGACGGCGTCACCGTGTCGGGATCGGCACACACGGCACGACCATGTTCGCGGCTCTCACCCATCGAGGGGAAGGCCTGCGAGTCGCTCGATGCCTAGTTGCGCAGCTTCCAATCGTTCACGGGTGGACTGCTCGAGCGAGGACCTGATTGATTCGATCGCACCCGTCAGGGATACCAGTTCGTCGAGGCGTTGTCCGAGAGCCTGTGCGTGATCGGGGTGGCCCCGACTGATGATTGTGCGTAGGGAGAGGTCGTGCTCATTCATGCGCCATTTCGCGGCAATTCCCGCAACAATCAGTGCACGCATCATCTCGGTGGTGCCGAGCTGGTCTTCGAGGTTGGAGACCTGTCTGGCCGCGGAAGCCAGGGAGCGGTCGGGGTGCGATACGACCAACTGAGCGATGTGGCGGAGTCGCGCCAAGAGACTTTCGAGGATATCGCGCTCCTTTCGCAGGATTTCAAGGAGCGGTTCGACCCCGGGCTGCAGCATGAGTATCAGTTCGTTCACCTAGGGTCTCCATCGAATCTCGGCCGGCCGTGACTCCCCGGCGGTAAAGCACCAATCGGGCCGGTCCCCGGAGCTTGCGCGGCGCGGTTTTCTGCACTGGACCTGTCGGCGGGCCGGCCGCGTGTTCAAGCTCTGGAGTATGAACTCGCCCTTGAGCGTCTCAATCAGAATGTGACTAGATGCGAATAGCACTCAAGAACCATGCATCCGAGTGCCGATGACTAGAGAGTAGCTACAACAAAGAACTAGTTACACACCAGGGACAACCGACAAGGACAAGATCATGGCCTATTCGGACCGGAATCAGCTTGCCACCGATCACCTCGAGCTCGTTGGTCACATCGTCGCAGAAGTGTCGGTTCGCTACCCGCGGCACGTCGATCGCAACGAGTTGTGGAATGCCGGGGCGCTCGGCCTCGTCGAAGCCTCTCGTCGATTCAATGAGGATGCCGGCATTCCGTTCGCCCGATACGCCGCCATCCGGATTCGGGGAGCCATCATCGATTCCACCCGGACGCGCGACTGGGCGACCCGGTCGGTGAGGCGCAACCTGCGCGAGATCCAGCAGGCGACCTCAGACTTCGAAGAGCACACCGGACGCCGTCCCAGCGACGAGGATCTGGCCACGACCCTCGGCATCACCACCGTGGAGCTCTCCGCCCGGAAAGCCCAGGAAGGCCACAGCACGCTCCTGCATCTCGATCAGGATGACTCCGACGAGTCCCCCCTCCGGGATCAGGTCGCCGAGCAGCGCTCACAAGCTCTGCCAGAACAAGCGCTCGAGCAACGTGAGCTCTTCGGCACCCTCAAGGCGGCAATCGAGCTCCTTCCACCGGCGCAGGCAGACGTTGTCGCTCGTTACTACCTGCAGGGAGAATCCCTTCAAGACATTGCGGACGATCTGAAGGTCACCGAGGCAAGGGTTTCACAGATCCGGGCCGAGGCGCTTGCCGCCATCCGGGCATACTTCTCGACGCTGTACGAAGGCCTTCCGGAAGTTGCGGCTGCGACGCCCGGCAAACGGGCGCGGGCGTCATACCTGTCGGTCATGTCGGAGAACACCACGTGGCGCTCACGCCTGGATTCTGGTCGTCGCGCAGACAGCACCCTCGCCGTCTGAGGCCCCCGAACGCTGCGGCCCCTTTCGACTCAGATCCGGGCCGGCTCATCGCCCGTGCTGTTCCCTCCACAAAACGTTGGGCCTGGGGAGCGATGGTTGATCCGCGGCTCTGTCACTGTTGGTCGGAGACCGTCGTCGTCCTCAGGTCGTCCGCATTGAGATCGATCACTGCAGGCCGGGTCGACTCGACCGAGGGAGTGAATCCGCGACGATCCAGGCTTCCCCAGGTGTGATCGCGGCGGAGAGCCGAAACGATGCCCTTGATGCGCCACCACGTGGACAACTGCCGGTATCCGAAGTTCTCAATCAGTGCCACGACGATCATTCGTCCGAGGTCGGCCGGTCTGGTGTAGCGGCGGAACGACAACTCCTCCAGAGCCACTGCCGCTACCGACAGGGCAACGCCGGCGGCCACCGCCAGCGCAAAGAAAGCCAGCACATAGGATATCGGAGCTATGCCGGTGATCAGAGCCCACAGGAAAAAAGTGAACCCGAAGGCTTCGATGATCGGCCCGACGACTTCGAAGATCGTGTAGTAGGTGAATCCGATCAGACCAGGAGGACCATAACGCGGGTTGCCGAACATCCGCCGGTGACGCCAGAGCGTTTGTACCAAACCCCTCTGCCATCGATCGCGCTGCCGGCCGAGGCTCTTGAGATCTTCCGGAGCTTCCGTCCATGCAACCGGGTCGGGCACGAAGGTGATCCGGTACTTGATCTGGTTCTCCCGGCAATGTCGATGCAGGCGGACGACGAGTTCCATGTCTTCGCCGACTGTGTCGGTGGCGAATCCGCCCACCTGCGCAACGATCCCCCGCTTGAATACACCGAATGCCCCGGAGATGATGAGCGTCGAACGCAGCACATCCCAACCGACCCGGGTGGCGAGGAAGGCGCGGAGGTACTCGACGACCTGGAAGCGGGCCACCATGTTCGCGGGCAGCAGCACCTGGCGGACGATGCCACCTTCGACACTGCAGCCGTTGGCGATTCGCACGATTCCTCCAGCCGCGATGGTCGTCCGGTCCTCGAGAAACGGGCGAACGAGGCGGGGTAGTGCCTCCGGTTCGAGCAACGTGTCGGCGTCCATCGCGCAGAACAGTGGAGTCCTGGTGTGGTTGAGGCCGGCATTCAGGCTGTCGGCCTTGCCCCCGTTTTCCTTGTCGATTACCCACAGGTTTGGATGGCGGCCGGCCCGGTACATCGCGCGCACCGGAGCAGTTGAGAGCGAGGAACTCGGGATGCGCTCCGCCCTTGCCAGCTCGAAGGCCTGTATCAGGCGATCGAGTGTCGTGTCGGTCGACCCGTCGTTCACGACAATGATCTCGTAGTCCGAATACTGGAGGGTGAGTAGCGATCGGACCGACTCGACGATGCCGGTTACTTCGTTGAACGCAGGGACTACGAGGGTGATCGGCATCCCGCCGGCGGCGTTGACGAGATCGCTGATGTGGAGTGACTCGAGGCGCCCGACATACTTCTTGAGGTGGAGAAAGGCCAGCGTGCTCGTGGTCATGTAGATGAAGTTCAAGGCCAGGAAGTAGGCGAGGATCACGCCGCTGACGACGGTGATAACGGTGGTCATCCGACCCTTTCCATGATCGCTTCGCGAGCCAGCGGCGCCAGGGGATGGCCGCTCGCCACCATGGCTTCGAGCCGCCCCGCGCCGCCCGCCTCCAGCATGGCCTGGGCCGAGTTGATGGCTACCCATGGTTCTGGGTGTGCCATTCCTTGCTCGAGCAGATCGAGATCGGCCGCTTCGCCTACGGTCCCAAGCACTCGCAGGGCCAGGGCTCGCAGCACGAAGTCCCTGCTGGTCGCACAGCTCCTGACGATCGGAAGGTGCTCTGGTCCACCGACTGTTCTAAGGAGACGAAGCGAAGCTGCGGCGAGTTCTCGGTCGGGTGTCCCGTTGAGGATCCCGGCTGCAACGTCGGCGGCGGCGGGGTCGGTGAGAAGGCTGAGGGCGTCTGCGGCGACCGCCCGGTCGAGGGGGTCACGGTTGCTCCGCAAGAACGACCGTAGTGCCGGAGCCACCTCGGACCCCATGGAGGCCAGCATGCTGGAAAGGAAGCGGCTGTTCCACCTGGCATAGCGGTGGAGATTGAAGAGGACGTCGTCGATGTACGCCGGTTGCCGCGATGCTGAAAGTGTCCTGGCCGCCACCATCGAAACGAGGGCCGAAGCATCATCGAGTGCCCCGGCGATTGCCGGGCCGTATTTCTCCATACCGAGGGTCGCCAGCGTTTGCACGGCGAAGGCGCGCCGCTCCGGATTCCGGGCCTTGAGATCGCCCACCATCATCGGGAGGTGTTGTTCGGCGAGGTCGACGACGATCTGGCGATCGCCGCCGGACAGTAGCCGGGCATAGCGGACAAGGAACTTCAGGAAGTGTCGCCTCGAGCGCGAAGTGACGGTGGCCTGCAGCCCGGATAGGGCGACGGATCCGTCGATGACGTCGAGGAGCACGGGCTCCCAGCTCGCCTCGTAGGAGTTGTAGCGGCGAGCACGAAGAACGTTGCGGATTCGCATAGCGAAAGCTGCTCCGGCGAGGTAGAAGACGACTGCGACGATGGCGAGGGTCGACCACAGCACGACGTCGATCAACGAACTCGCCGCCCACGCAGGAGAGGTGCCACCGGTCCACATGATTGGCCGGCTACTACTTCGCCAACAGACGCTGGACCCGGAGGGCGAGCTCTGTCGGCGAGAACGGCTTCAGGATGTAGTCATCGGCTCCGCCGGAAAGTGCGCGTACGACGTCCTGTTCGGCGCCCATTCCGGTGAGCATCACCACTGGAGTCGAGGCTAGCTTCGGGTCCTCCTTGAATCGACCGAGGAGTTCGAAACCGTCCATGCGTGGCATCTTCACGTCGAATATCGCCAGGGCATAGGGTTGGGGGCCGGCTGCCTGAGCCGCTTCGAGCGCGCTCTGGCCATCGGGATGATGCACCACCGCATAGCCCTCGCGTTGAAGGCGATGGATGATCAGTCGGGCTGTGAGCAGGTCGTCTTCGGCGAGGAGGATCGTCCGGCCTTCACCCGTTGCTTCGGGTTGGATTTGCACTCTGTCACCTCCTTTCGCCTGTGCGTCCGATCGAAGCAGTCTTGCAGTATCGAGAGTACGTTGGCGGTCTTCATCCCGAGTGTCGGCGGCCAGACCCGCTGAGAAGCTGACCATAACCTCCGGGATTTCTGTCCGGTTCCTGATCCGGTGGCGCGCCGTCTCCAACAAACCGGCGGCCTCAGCCCGGTCGAGGTCGGGGAATACACAAACGATTTCGTCGCCGACGCCGGGAAAATGCCTGGCTGGGGGTACCAGGTGCGTGGCCAGGATCTCGTCTACCAGCTGCGCGGCGGTTTCTGTGTCGGCCGCGGTCGGCGTCCCCTCTGAGGGGAATGCCTCGGGGATGATCGATGCGACCGTCATCAGCTGCCGCTTTGACGATCGCGGGCGGGGTTCGGTGCGGGCGCGGTCGTCGATCACGATGCCGCCTGGTGCCTGATCGGAGCCGGATTGCCCCCCCTGTTGTGGCCGATCCGTTGGGTCGTTTGCGAGCGCATGATCGAGTCCGTTTGGTTGCGTCTTCGTGGACTCCTGTCGGCCGGCCCCGCCCATAGCTTACGGCTTATGGATAAAGGGCGTTGGCCTGCGCGAACCGGCTAACCGGCCGATCGCCCTGCAGCCACCCGGTTGATGAGGTAGCCCCCGAGCGAGTTCAGGACGTCCTTCGCCGGCGAATCCGCCAGATCGGCGATGGCGTTCCCGGCGACCGCAATCCGTCGGGACGCTTCATCAAGAGCGCTCTCTACGTATCCGCCGGCCCGCACGAGGTCGATGACCTCCGAAACGGACTCCTGCGAATAGGGTCGGGGGCGGGCCAGCACCTCGCCGATCCGGCTCCCGTCTGGACCTTGTAGCGCCGAGAGCACTGGGAGGGTGAACTTGCCCTCCGATATGTCGGACCCGGCCGGCTTGCCGAGGAAATCGTCGGTGGCAACGAGATCGAGGGCGTCGTCGCTGATCTGGAAGACAATGCCCAGCTCCCAGGCCCAGCGGCTGAGGCGTTCCACATCGTCGGGGGAGGCTTCTGAGGCCATGGCGCCGAGCCGGGCAGAGGTGCGGATCAAGCTGGCCGTCTTCCCTTCGATGACCCGGAAGTACTCGCCGGTGCCGTGGTGGATGTCCCAGTCGAGTTGGAGTTCCAGCGTCTGGCCCTCGACCAGTTCGGCATAGGTCCTGGCCAGGATCTCGACCGCTCGCTGCCCCAGTGTGGCGGCCGCGACCTCGGATGCGCGCGCCATCAAGAAGTCGCCGGCCAGGATCGCAACGGTGTTGCCCCAGTTGGCGTTTGCGGAGTCTGTTCCGCGGCGGGTGGTCGCCTCATCGATGACGTCGTCGTGATAAAGGCTGCCGACGTGAATGAGTTCGACGGCGACGGCCGCGTCGATAGAACGCTGATCGTCGGCCGGACCGAACTCCGCAGCGAGCTGAGCCAGGAGGGGGCGGAAGCGTTTGCCACCGGCGATGAGAAGGTGTTGAGCGGCTTTGGTGAGGAAGGCATCCCCTGACTGCGATACCTCGAGCAATCGCGTTTCGACGCGGTCGAGCCGCTGCCACACCGACGGCAGTGGAACGAGATCTTCGAGCGTTGGAGCGTCCATGCACGACCTTCTCATCGGATGCGGGTGCATGGTAGTGCGCTGCCGGTGAACGGAGCGGGGCACAACACGCAGGTCCCGGATGTACCGGCCGACTGGGCTGATGCGGTGGCCCGTCGGGTTTGGCGGGTGCCGGGGTTATACTCAACGGCGCGGCCGGAGATTGGCCCGCTGGGGAATTTGGTAGGAGGCCGAGAGACCTTGTTCGAACGCTTTACCGACCGGGCTCGAAGAGTTGTGGTGCTTGCTCAGGAGGAGGCGCGCCTCCTCAATCACAACTACATCGGCACCGAGCACATCTTGTTGGGACTCATCCACGAAGGTGAGGGCGTCGCCGCCCGCGCCCTGGAGAGCCTGGGTATCAACCTCGACTCGGTCCGCCAGCAGGTGGTCGAGATCATCGGGCAAGGCCAGCAGGCGCCGAGCGGGCACATTCCGTTCACTCCCCGTGCCAAGAAGGTTCTCGAACTGAGTCTGCGAGAGGCTCTTCAACTCGGCCACAACTACATCGGTACGGAGCACATTCTGCTTGGACTCATCCGGGAGGGTGAGGGAGTCGCCGCTCAGGTTCTGCAGAAGCTCGGCGCAGATCTCCCGAAGGTTCGTCAAACCGTCATTCAGTTGCTGTCCGGAGTTCAGAGTGACGACCAGCCGTCTGGGCTCTCATCCGCCAAGGGCCGGGCCGAGCAACCGACCGGTGGGTCGACCATCCTCGATCAGTTCGGAAGGAATCTCACGCAGTCTGCTCGTGAGCAGAAGCTCGACCCCGTGATCGGCCGCCAGACCGAAATCGAGCGAGTCATGCAGATTCTGTCCAGGCGAACGAAAAACAATCCGGTCCTGGTGGGAGAGCCCGGCGTTGGCAAGACGGCCATCGTGGAAGGCCTCGCCCAACGTATCGTCGCCGGCGATGTCCCGGATACGTTGACGAACAAGCAGCTCTACACGCTCGACCTGGGCTCGCTCGTGGCAGGGTCGCGCTATCGGGGTGACTTCGAAGAGCGCCTCAAGAAGGTGCTGAAGGAAATTCGAACCCGCGGCGACATCGTCCTGTTCATCGATGAGATTCACACGTTGGTGGGCGCGGGCGCCGCAGAAGGTGCCATCGACGCGGCGAGCATTCTGAAGCCGATGCTGGCTCGCGGCGAACTGCAGACCGTCGGCGCCACCACGCTCGAGGAGTACCGCAAGTATCTGGAGAAGGACTCGGCACTCGAGCGCCGATTCCAACCGGTTCAGGTCGAGGAACCGACTGTGGCCGATACCATTCAGATTCTGCACGGCCTTCGTGATCGCTACGAAGCGCACCACAAGGTGCGGTTCACCGACCAGGCGCTCGTGAATGCCGCCAACCTGGCGGATCGCTATCTCGCCGATCGATTCCTCCCGGACAAAGCCATCGACCTCATCGATGAGGCCGGCAGCCGCATGCGGATCCAGCGAAAAGGAAGCATGCCTGAACTCGAAGAACTCGACGATCGTATCTTCGAAGTCCGGTCTTCCAAGTTGGAGGCGGTCCAGTCGCAGCAGTACGAGCGGGCTGCCCAGCTCCGCGATCAGGAACGGAGCCTCACTTCCGATCGAATGGAACATGAGCGCGAAGCGAGCGAGTCCGGGGTTCAGTCGACCTGGGTGATCGACGAAGAAGAAATCGCCGAGGTGCTGGCGCAATGGACGGGTATCCCGGTGCACCGTTTGACTGAGGAGGAAACCGCCCGACTGGTCCGCATGGAGGACGAGCTTCACAAGCGAATCATCGGTCAGCACGACGCCATCGGCGCAGTGAGTCGGGCCATCCGCAGGACCCGGGCCGGGCTCAAGGATCCGAAGCGTCCCGCCGGGTCGTTCATTTTCCTCGGACCTTCAGGCGTCGGCAAGACCGAGACCGCCAAAGCGCTGGCCGAGTTCCTGTTCGGCGATGAGGCCGCCCTCATCCAGCTCGACATGTCGGAGTACATGGAAAAGCACACTGTGAGCCGGTTGGTTGGCTCGCCTCCCGGGTACGTCGGATACGACGAAGGCGGGCAGCTCACCGAAGCGGTCCGGCGCAAACCATTCTCTGTCGTGCTCTTCGACGAGATCGAAAAGGCCCACCCGGATGTCTTCAACACACTGCTCCAGATTCTCGAGGACGGCCGGCTGACCGACGCCCAGGGTCGGACGGTTGACTTCAAGAACACAGTCATCATCATGACCTCCAACCTGGGTACCTCCGAGCTGCGGAAGAAGGCGGTTGGGTTCCACAAGGGAAACGAAGAAGTCACCTACGAGTACATGAAGGAGCGCGTGACCGAGGCCCTCAAGAAGAACTTCCGTCCGGAGTTCCTCAACCGCATCGACGAAGTAATCGTGTTCCACGAACTTCGCAAGGATGAGGTCAAGGAGATCGTCGATCTCATGCTGGCGAGAGTCCACGAACAGCTGAAGTCACAGAGCCTTCAGCTGGCGTTGTCGGATGCTGCCAAAGGCTTCCTCGCAGACAAGGGATACGACCCGGAGCTCGGTGCTCGGCCGTTGCGCCGAGCCATACAGCGGCGCCTCGAAGATGCTCTGTCGGAACGGGTCCTGCTCGGCTCCTTCAAGGCCGGAACTACCATCGTCGTGGACGTCGATACCGAAACCGACGAGCTCACCTTTGAGGAAGTCGAAGCTCCCGATCAACCGCCGGTGGTGCTGGCCGAGTCGCAAGACTCCTAAGAGGTTCTAGGTTCTAGGTTCTAGGTTCTAGGTTCTAGGTTCTAGGTTCTAGGTTCTAGGTTCAGAAGGGCTGCGATCCGCTCTCGCTACACTCCCGAACCCTATGACCGTTGCCTCGAGCGATCTGCACCGGGCCTACCGGGTACTCACGATTGTGGTCTCGGCCTACATCTCCGCCCAACTGCTGGCGGATATCGCCAGCCTCAAGATTGTTTCGGTGGGTGGGATGTCCATGGACGGTGGAACGCTCATCTATCCGTTCACGTTCACGATTCGCGATCTAGTACACAAGATCGCCGGCAAACAGGTCGCCAGACTGCTCATCTTCCTGGCGGCGGGCATCAACCTCGTCATGGCAGGTGTGTTCCGGCTCGTGGCCGAGCTCCCGGCCGATCTCGAGGTAGGCACGCAGACCGGGTTCGGTGCCGTACTGGCACCGGTTTGGACGATCGTGGCGGCATCCATCATCGCTGAGGTCATCGCAGAACTGATCGACACCGAGGTTTATCAGAGGTGGGTAGATCGGTTCGGGAAACGATGGCAATGGGGCCGGGTTCTCTCGTCAAACGGAGTTGCCATCCCCATCGATTCCGCCCTGTTCGTGTGGCTCGCCTTTGGAGGACTGCTGCCGGGATCAGAGGGACTGGCCACCGGCGTGCTCCTGAGCATCTTCTGGGCGAACGTGCTCATCAAGGGAGCGGTAACCATGGTTTCCATCCCCTGGATCTACCTCGTGAACCCTTCTCCGCTCCCGCAGCCTGCAACCGGCGCATCGGCCTGAGGGCGCTTTCGAACAGGTACAATGATGGTGGTGGGCCCAGCTCCCACCGTTCGACAGGAAAGGATTCATTGATGCATTCCAAGACATGGATGAAGATCGCGGCTCTGTTCGCGGTCTTCGCACTTGTATTGGCCGCCTGCGGTGACAGCACCACGGATACGACTGCTGCCCCCGACACGACGGATACGACGATGGCGCCCGATACCACGGATACGACGATGGCGCCGGACACGACGGATACGACGATGGCGCCGGACACGACGGATACGACTGCGGCTCCGATGGCCTACAAGGCCTGCGAGGTCACCGATACCGGCGGCGTCGACGACCGTAGCTTCAACCAGAGTGCCTGGGAAGGTGCCTTGAAAGCGGAAGCCGACCTGGGTGTTGAGGTCAAGTACCTCGAGTCGCAGTCGGCCGCCGACTTCGAGCCCAACATCAGTTCTCTGATCGCCGATGACTGCGATATGGTGATCACCGTCGGCTTCTTGCTCGGTGATGACACCCTGGCCGCAGCTCAGGCCAACCCGGATGTAGCGTTCTCGATTGTCGACTATGCCTACGATCCCGCTGAGCCCAACATTGCCGCCCACGTCTACGCGACGGCACAGGGTGGCTTCCTGGCCGGATACGTTGCTGCCGGCATGACTCAGACCGGAACCATCGCCACCTACGGCGGCATCGACATCGGCGGTCCCGTCACCGACTTCATGGATGGTTTCGTTTGGGGCGCTCGCTACTACAACCAGGAGAAAGGCACCGACGTCAAGATCCTGGGATGGAATCCCGACACCAAAGAGGGCCTCTTCACCGGAAACTTCGAGAGCATCGAAGACGCTCGGACGCTCAGTGTGAGCTTGGCGGACGAGGGCGCCGACATCTTCCTGCCCGTTGGTGGGCAGATCGGACAGGGCTCCGCGGCACTCGCCCAGGAGCGTGGAGACATGTGGGTGATCGGTGTGGACTCCGACTGGTTCCTTTCCGTTCCACAGTTCTCCGACGTCATTCTGACCTCGGTCCTGAAGAAGATCGATGTGTCGGTCTACGACACGATCAAGTCGGGTGTCGACGGGATGTTCGCCGGCGGTACGATCGTCAACACGATGGCGAGCGGTGGCATCGACATCGCTCCGTTCCACGATGCCGATTCACTGGTTCCCGCTGAATTGAAGGCCGAAGTTGAGGCGATCAAGGCGGCCATCATCGATGGTTCGCTCGACATCGTTATCTCCGGCTAGAAGACTGCGACGACAACAAACAACGAGAGCCCCCTCGTCCACGAGGGGGCTCTCGTTCGTCTAGGCTGCCTGATGCTGGTCGAGAGGAGGAGTGGGTGGAACTCGAGCTGAAGGGAATCACGAAACGGTTCCCTGGAGTCCTGGCCAACGATCGAGTCAATCTCGAAATCAAGTCGGGGGAGATTCTCGGTCTCCTTGGGGAGAATGGGGCCGGGAAGACCACGCTCATGAACATCCTCTACGGCCTCTACTCGGCGACCGAAGGCGACATCCTGATCGACGGCCGGGTCCAGGATTTCCAGTCGCCCGGCGACGCCATCGCCGCCGGAATCGGCATGGTCCATCAACATTTCATGCTCGTTCCAGTGTTTTCCGTTGCCGAGAACGTGGTGCTGGGAGTTGAACCGACCAGGGCAGCCGGCATCCTCAACATGGAGGAGGCCCGCCGCGACGTCCGCCAGATCTCCGCCAAATACGGCCTCGAAGTCGATCCAGACGCCGTCATCGAAGACCTACCGGTGGGTATTCAGCAGAGGGTCGAGATCATCAAGGTGCTCTTCCGCCAGGCGGAGATCATCGTCTTCGACGAACCGACCGCGGTACTCACCCCGCAGGAGGTAGAAGAATTCTTCGGCATCGTCCGCTCGCTGCGCGACGCCGGCAAAGGAATCATCTTCATCACCCACAAGCTCGATGAGATCCGAGAGGTGGCCGACCGCATCAACGTGCTGCGGAGAGGGCGCATCGTCGGCGAGGCCGATCCGAAAGTGGTCGGCAAGGAGGAGCTTGCCGAGCTGATGGTCGGCCGCCCGGTGGAGCTGGTGGTGGCAAAGGAAGAGGCGAATCCTGGTGCCCCCGTTCTCGAGGTGGAAGATCTGGTCGTTCTCGACGACCGCAACCACCCCAACGTCGACGGAGTTTCCTTCACCGTCCACGCCGGCGAGATCGTCGGCATTGCCGGAGTGCAGGGTAACGGTCAGACCGAGCTCGTTGAAGCGTTGACCGGGTTGCGGACGGCGCTGTCGGGAGTCGTCCGGCTGTCCGGTGAGGTCGTCACCGACGACACCCCCCGTGAGATCCACCGCAAGAGCGTCGCACACGTGCCGGAGGATCGGCAGCGGTCCGGTCTCGTGCTGACGTTTACGGTTGCCGAGAACCTGGTGCTCGACAGCTACTACGACGAGCCGTTCTCGAGGGGTGTGGTCATGGACTGGGGCCGGACCAGAGAGAACGCCAGGGCGCTCGTCGAGGAGTACGACGTGCGAACGCCATCGATCGAAGTGGAAGTTCGCAATCTGTCTGGTGGCAATCAACAGAAGGTGATCGTGGCGCGCGAGTTCTCGCGCGACGTGAAGTTCACCGTCGCCTCGCAGCCAACGCGTGGGCTCGATGTCGGTTCTATCGAGTACATCCACGAGCGAATCGTGAAGGAGCGCGACGCAGGTGGGGCGATCCTCATCGTTTCGACGGAACTCGACGAGGTCATGGCCCTTTCGGATCGCATCCTCGTCATGTATCGGGGCAAGATCGTGGCCGAGCGCCGGCCGGACGAGACGGATACCACGAAGCTTGGATTGTTCATGGCAGGAGTGACGGAGACATGAACGACGAGAACACTGGTCCAGAGGCTGAGGACCGGGTCACCGGGGAAGAAGTCGATACCGAGCCGGCCTCCAACGGTCCGGATCGGCGAATCTGGGCCCGCATCACAGGGGCAGAGGGTGACTGGCGATCCCAGGTTCTGGTCCCGGTTCTGGCCGTCTTCACGGCCCTGGTGATCGGCGCAGTCATCATTGCGGTCTCGGACGTCGATCTGCTCGGCCTGTGGGGCGACGACGCCGGTGAGGCGTTCCGGCAGACCTTGGCGCGGATCGGAGATGCGTACGGTGGTCTGTTCAAGGGTGCTTTTGGTTCGGTGCGAGGGGTGTCGGAGACGTTCACCTGGGCGACTCCGCTCATCCTCGCCGGGTTATCCGTCGCCATCGGATTCCGGGCCGGGCTCTTCAACATCGGCGCCGAGGGTCAGATGCTCATGGGCGGCATGCTGGCTCTTGTGATTGGGTTCCAGCTCAACGTTACGATCTGGCTCCATCTCCCCCTGGCCATTCTGGGCGGCTTCATAGGTGGGGCGATCTGGGGTGGTATTCCCGGCTGGCTGCGCGCCAGGACGGGGGCACATGAAGTCATCACCACCATCATGTTCAACTGGATCGCCATCCGGTTCGTCGACTACGCCCTCAAGACGACCTTCATTCAGCGCGAGGGACGGCCCGATCGTATCTCCAAGGACGTTCTGGAGTCCGCCCGGCTTCCCAAGTTGCTCAGTTGGATCGATCCGCAGTACCGGCTCAATGCCGGCATCATCGTGGCGTTGTTGGCCGCCTGGGGGGTCTACTGGCTGTTGTTCAAGTCGACGGTCGGCTTCGAGTTCCGGGCAGTGGGAGCCAATCCGGACGGAGCCAGGTACGCCGGTATGAACGTCACCCGGGCCTACATCCTGGTCATGGCGGTTGCCGGTGGTCTTGGTGGGCTGGCCGGATCGACTCAGATCCTCGGGGTGCTCGGCAACGCCACTCCCGGCTTCAGTGCGAATCTCGGCTTCGACGCAATCGCCCTCGCCCTGCTGGGGCGGTCGCATCCGTTTGGCGTGGTCCTGGCCGGCATCCTGTTTGGTGCGCTGCGAGCGGGTGGGCAGCAAATGCAGGTGGCGAGCGATGTGGGTATCGACCTGATCCTGGTCATTCAGGCGCTCATCGTGGTGTTCATCGCAGCTCCGGAGTTGATCCGGGCCATCTTCCGGGTGAGAGCCGTCAAGGCGGCCGAGCAAATCACACGGGGGTGGGCGACATGACTGCAGCAACGGCTACGGCACCGCGAGTGCTCAGATCGCCGGCCGAGATACGCCGATCGCGCATCATCGGGATCATCTACCTCATGCTGGCCGCCTTCGTCCTGGTTGTCTTTGCTATGGGGACTGAAGGGGATGCCACGTTCAAACTGGCCGCCACCGGGGATCGATTCGAGATTCCGGATCTCGTCCTCTCCGCGGCCGGACTCTCCTATGTCGCGGCAGCGTTCCTGGCGTTTCTCGGTGGTATTCAGCTGACCAGGGGCTTTGGCAAGGCAACCAACATCATTCTCGGTCTGGCCATGGCCGTCATTGCGTTCACTTTCCTCGGTTGGGCGGCGGCGGGCAAGTCGCTCAGCCTGGTTGGGATGCTGCAGTTGACCGTGGTGAAGAGCGTGCCGATCACCTTCGGAGCGCTGTCGGGAGTGATGTGCGAACGGGTGGCCGTGATCAACATCGGCATCGAGGGCATGCTGCTGTCGGGGGCCTTTCTGGGAGCCTTGATCGGGTCCGTTGCCGGACCGTGGATGGGGATTCTCGCAGGAATCTTGGTGGGTGGCTTGCTGGCGTTCGCGTTGGCTGTGCTGGCGATCAAGTACCGGGTGGATCAGATCATTGCCGGCGTGGTCATCAACATCTTTGCGCTTGGAATTACTTCATATCTGACGAGTTCCATTCTCGTGGAGAATTCCGATACGTTGAATCGCGTCGATATCTTCCGGGCCTGGAAAGTCCCCCTGCTCGGAGATATCCCGTTCATTGGACCGATTTTCTTCAATCACAACTTCTTCGTCTACGGCATGTATGTGTTGGTGGCGGTGATTGCGTTTGCGCTGTTCAAGACCCGTTGGGGTTTGCGATCGCGCGCAGTGGGAGAGCATCCGAAGGCTGCCGACACGCTGGGCATCAACGTGTTCCGTTTCCGCTACCTCAACGTGATTCTCGGGGGAATGATTGCCGGTTTCGGTGGTGCTTACTTCACCGTCGGTTCGGCGGGTGCGTTTGATGAGAACATGTCGGCCGGCCGCGGCTTCATCGGTCTGGCGGCAATGATCTTCGGACGGTGGCATCCCGTTGGAGCCCTCGGGGCAGCCCTCGTCTTCGGTTTCGCCGATTCTCTCCAGGCGAAGTTGGCCATTCTCCAGACGCCCATTCCGGGTGAGTTCCTGCTGATGGCGCCCTACATCGTGACGGTGATCGTGGTAGCCGGAGTGGTCGGCCGGGCTCGCCCGCCGGCGGCCGACGGTCAACCGTACGTGAAGGAGTAGGCCCCAATCAGGTATTAGGTTGTAGGTTCTTGCCGGCTGGAACACCTGGGAGTCCGGCCGCGGACTCACTACCTAGAACCTAGAACCCATTACTGGTGCTGAGCGGTGCTCAACGCCCGGGCTTGCCGTAGAATTCCAGCTCGGCCAGTGCCAACTCGGAAAACGGGATGCCGACTTCTCCCGTAGCCGGATCGGTGAAAGCCTCCGCGGCATAAACCCCGGTCACCCGGATCGTGAGTTCGGTCGTTGCCAGTGTCTGGATGCGGATCGACTGTGGCTGTGATTTGTCATCCAGCGTAAAGTTGAACGGCGAGGTCACATCGTCGGCGATGATCTCCAGGTCCTTGATCCGGTAGTTCCGCTTGAACTTCGCCTCGTCGGTTACGTTCATGATGACGATCGTCTCGAGTTGGACGGGTGTGCCGAAGGTGATCACGAATTCGGCGCCTTCACCCTTGAGGCTCAAGTCATTCCAGTAGGTTTCAACGGATCCATCTTTGAGGTTGTCGCAGGGCAGGCTGACGAACTCGGATGAACATGTGATGAGGAGAACCGGCAGCTTCTGAGTGGCGGCGATCGTCGCCGACGTAGTGCTCGTACTCGATGCTCCGTCCGCCAGTGTGTCATCGGTCGGGTCGCCGGTCAGAGCCCCGAAGATCCAGGCGATCAACAGCACACCGAGCAGAACGCCGGTGATCATGATGGCAGCCCTGACCCCTGCCGACGCCTGGAGGAACGGTTGTGGGGCGACGGGGAGGGGACCCTGCGATAGCCTCGCTCCGCACTCCTCACAGTGCCGGTTGGTCTCCGGGTTGGCGGCGCCGCACGACGGACACGTGAGGGAGGTGTAGGGGATCGAGGCCACTCCGAAGCCGCCTTCCTCCACGTAGCCGTCGGGTGGGGCGTCATCGAGATCGAATTGCTCGACCTCGCCGTCCGCAAGAGGATCGACCCATAGGCCGCACTGCGGGCAGAACTGATCGTCCGTGAACTGGGCGCCACAGTTGGTGCAGGTATGTTCGCTCAACCAGAGTCCTTCCTTCCGGCGTTATTGTGCCATGCATTGATGGTGCTTTGGGCGATCAGGACGACAGAAACATGGACGCCGGCGAATATCGTCGGTTTCATGGTGCTGGTGGCCGCCTCGGCGGGCGCTGCCTACTGGCTCTTTCTAAGGCGCCGGAAGCCTTAGCGGACAAGGGTGGCCACTTGCCTTTGTGTCCCATCCTGCCGATAGGATCGCTCCATGACATATCGATGTGGAGAGTGCGGATACCGATCCGGGAAGTGGATGGGCTTCTGCCCGCAGTGCCGATCTGATCTGGGTTTGATCGAGGATGACCGCGTCCGGTCCGTAGCGCGAATCCCGGTGCCGACATCGTTGCAGACGGCCGGCAACCGGATGATCGAGCGCGCTGAGATCGGTATGAGCGAAGTCGATCGTGTGCTCGGTGGTGGCCTCGTGCCGGGAGCTGTTGTACTCGTCGGCGGCGAGCCCGGGGTCGGCAAGTCGACACTGTTGCTTCAGGTCGCCGGGAGCCTCGCCGGTGCCGGCGGAAAGGTTCTCGTTGCCACCGCCGAGGAATCGGAAGATCAGGTGGGCCTTCGTGCACGACGCCTCAATGTTGCTACAGATGACGTGTTCCTCCTGGCGGAAGAGAACGTCGATTCCATCATCGCGGCCGCCGGGGAGTTGCGGCCCGATCTCTTGATCGTGGATTCCGTGCAGGCCGTGAGTGTCGCAGAGGTCGGCAGCGGCCCCGGCTCGGTTGCGCAGGTGCGCGAATGCGGGGCGCGTTTGACGCGATTCGCCAAAGAACAGAACGTGGCGGTGATCCTGGTCGGTCATGTCACCAAAGATGGCGGCATTGCCGGACCCAAGCTGCTGGAGCACATGGTCGATGTCGTGCTGTATCTCGAAGGCGAGTCAGAGCACGGTCTGCGCACGCTTCGCAGTCTCAAGAACCGATTTGGCGCTACTCACGTCGCCGGCCTATTCGAGATGGCGACAGTCGGGCTGGTCGAGGTCGCTGATCCATCGGCCGTATTCCTGGCCGGGTGGAGCCATTCGGTGGCCGGTTCCGTCGTGGTGCCGGCCGTGCAGGGCCGCCGGCCCGTGCTGGTGGAGGTGCAGGCTCTCGTCGCTCCTACCAAGTTCGTCCAGCCTCGCCGCAGCACCCGTGGCATCGAGTCCGCTCGACTCCACCAGTTGATCGCGGTGCTGGCTCGCCATGGAGGTATTCCGTTTTACGACCGGGAGGTGTACGTCGGTCTGGTAGGTGGTCTGCGGATCGCCGAGCCTGCGATCGACCTTCCGCTGGCGCTCGCGCTCGTTTCTTCGTTGCTCGACAAGCCTCTCGGTCGACTGGCCGCCTGGGGTGAGGTGGGCTTGACGGGAGAGATCAGGTCGGTGCCGCACGAGGCGAGGCGACGGGAGGAAGCCAACCGACTGGGTGTCGAGCGGATCGTCGCGCCCTCCGATGTCGGCTCGCTGGTTGAGGCGTTGGAGTGGGCGGGCTTGTTACCTGACGGAGGCCACAGAACAGGGACGTGAGCCCGGGGTCGTTGCATCGAAACTCCGGACCGGTGGAAACTCGTATCGTGAGACACTCGAGACTGATGGTTCGAGTTGCACATCAGTCGGCTGTGAGAAACCTCGAGGTGGGTGTAGTAGATTCCTTGCGATGACTGCTCGTCTCTCTCTCCACGATGTTCTAGAGCGTCTGGCGCCGGGAACACCTCTCCGGCACGCTGTGGAGCGGATCATTCAGCAGCGGAATGGCGCCCTCGTCATTCTCGGCTTCAACGCGGGAGTGGCAGATTTGTGTAGCGGCGGATTTGAACTCTCCGACTCCGCCTTCACTCCCGCCAAGCTGGCCGAACTGGCCAAGATGGACGGGGCGATCATCATCGACGATTCCTTTGGACACATTCTGCGAGCGAATGTGCACCTGCTGCCGAATCCCAAATACGGAACGGATGAGACCGGTGCACGACACCGAACCGCGGAACGTACCGCCCAGCAGACAGGCAAGCCGGTATTGAGCGTGAGCGAGGACCGCCGCATGGCCACGCTCTTCATCGACGGAACTAAGCACGAGCTCTTGAGTCCCACGCTCGTCGCCGCCAAGGTCAACCAATCGCTCCAAACGCTCGATCGGTTCCGCAGACGGCTCGAAGATGCAGAGGAGATCCTCACTCGCTCCGAGATAGCCGACCTCGTTACCTTCCGGACGGTCCTCACGGTGTTGCAGCGATCTGAACTCGTGCACAGGATCGGTCAGGAGATCAAGCAAGATGCTGTCGGTCTGGGTGACGAGGGAAGCCTGATCGTTCTTCAGATCGCCGACCTCATCCATGGAGTGGACGAGCTCAGGGAACTGATATTGGCCGACTACGTTCGCCCAAATCGGGCCAATGTGATTCGTAGGACACTCCACGATCTCGAAGCAATACCGACGGCGGATTTGACCAGTGCCGAGCGTGTTGCGGAGGCACTCGGATTCGATCAACCCGACCAGCAGGCTGAAGCCCGCGGGGTTCGGCTTCTCTCGCATGTTCCAAGGCTTCCGGATTTCGTTCGGGCCTCGCTAGTCCGCCACTTCCGTGACCTGCAACGCTTGCTGGCCGCTTCAGCTGCTGATCTCGAGCGCGTGGAAGGCGTCGGCGCAGCCCGCGCTGAGCAGATCCGGCGCTTTTTCGACCGCATGGTGGACCGGACCCAGATGTGGCAATCCACCTCCCTCGACTAACGAGCCCGGCTCTGCGCGAGGTACACTGTCCCGCCCCCGACGAGAGTGTGCATGGCCACGAAGAAACCCGCATCCGCAAAGAAACCTGCCGCAGCGAAGAAGCCTGCGGCGAAGAAGCCTGCGGCGAAGAAGCCTGCGGCGAAGACGGCCGCAGCCAGGAAACCTGCGGCGAAGACGGCCGCAGCCAGGAAACCTGCGGCGAAGACGGCCGCAGCCAGGAAACCTGCGGCGAAGACGGCCGCAGCCAAGAAAC
>JAHEDK010000002.1:3708-31016 GCA_024641245.1 Actinomycetes bacterium | reverse complement strand
CCTGCGGCGAAGACGGCCGCAGCCAGGAAACCTGCGGCGAAGACGGCCGCAGCCAGGAAACCTGCGGCGAAGACGGCCGCAGCCAGGAAACCTGCGGCGAAGACGGCCGCAGCCAAGAAACCTACGGCGAAGACGGCCGCAGCCAAAAAACCTACGGCCAAGAAACCTACGGCCAAGAAACCCACGGCGAAGAAGCCGGCTGCCAAGGCCGAGCTGAAGCCAGCGGTGTTGAAGAAGCCCATCGCGAAGCGACCTGTCGCCGGCCAGCCTGCTGCCACGGCCGATACGGCGAGCGCTCCGGCCGCCAAACCTGCTCCTCGTCGCAAGAAGGCATCGCCTTTCGGCCTGGGCGACAAGGTAGTGCACCCCCATCACGGTGCCGCGGTCATCACCAAGAAGGTCAAGCAGGTCGTGGCGGGGGAGAAACGCGACTACTTCGTACTCGAGATTGCCACCGACCAACTCACCGTTTTCGTGCCGGTCGACAATATCGAAGACACGATCCGCCCGGTCATCTCCAAGGCTGCCGCAGGGCGCGTGTTCAAGCTCTTCAAGGAGGAGCCCCAGGAAGCGGGCAGCAACTGGTCCCGCTGGTACAAAGTACTAAACGAGAAAATGACCAGTGGCGACATCTATCAGGTTGCCGAGGTGGTTCGCGACCTCACGTTCGCTCAGCAGACGAAGGGCATTTCGCCTGCCCTGAAACGTATGCTGAGCAAAGCGAGGCTCACGCTCACCAGCGAGCTTCAGTTCGCATTGGCAATCGACGACGAAGAGGCAACGAAGAAACTCGATAGGGCACTCCCCAAGGTCGAGATCGAAGAGAGCTGACGGAGGTCTGTCGTGGTCGTTGAGGCCGTTCGCCTGCTGATCACGCTGGTCTTCACCGCGGTCGGGTTCCAGCTGGGAGATTCGTTTTCCGCCCGTTTCCCGGACGCACTCGGCCTGTCGGACACTGCCTCTGTGGTGGGTGCGGTCATCGGAGCGGGAGTCGGCTATGTCGGCGGCGGTATCTTTGGCCGGGGTTTTCGTTCTCGTCTCGAGACCGCGCCTGAACGATTGGTGGCGAGGGTATCCGGCCCCAGCCTGTTTGCCGGTGCATTCGGCGTCGTGACCGGATTGCTGATCGGGATCGTCGCCTCGATTCCGATTGTGCTTCTCCTTCCTCCTGCCATCGGGTGGCCCCTGGCAGCCCTGGTTGCGCTGCTCCTGATTCTGGTGGCCGTCCGGGTTTTCATGGCGCGCTCGGAGGATCTCCTGGCCGTGGCCGGCCTCAGGACCCGCGGGCCGCTCCGCAGTCACAGCCTTTTGGAGGGAGAGCGGGCCCATCTCATCGACTCCTCAGCGGCGATCGACGGCCGCCTCCTGGCGCTCGTGCAGGCGGGTCTCGTGCAGGGCCGGCTGTGGGCGCCTGCCTTTGTGATCGACGAACTTCAGGGCCTGGCGGATGCCGGGGATGGTGGTCTGCGGAGACGGGGAAGAAGGGGCCTCGAGGCGCTCGAGGCGCTACATTCCGCGACCGGCGAGTTCACGGTGCTCGAGGAAGATGTTCCCGAATTCGAGCACGTCGATGCCAAATTGCTCCATCTGGCGGCGCGCTCTAACGCCCGGTTGGTGACAACCGACTACAACCTTTCAAAGGCTGCAGAGCTGCGCGGTATCACCGTGTTGAATCCGAGTGTTCTCGGCGAGCGGCTGAAGCCGATCGTGAGCACCGGCGAGACCCTGATCGTGACGATCGCCAAGGCCGGTAAGGGAGCCGGACAGGGTATCGCTTACCTGGATGATGGAACGATGGTGGTCGTTGAAGAGACGTCCGAATTGATCGGTCAGGATCTCGAGGTGGTGGTGACGAGCACGACCCGAACCGCGGTTGGTCGGATGCTGTTTGCACGACCGGCCTCATGATCGTCTGGGGAGTGGTCGTTGCGGCGGGCCTGGGCCGTCGATTTGGAGGGATGAAACAGCACATCGAACTCGGCGGCGTGCCTCTCTGGCGATGGGGACAGAAAGCACTTCTCAGCGGCGGGGTCGATGGGGTGATCCTGGTCGGCCCGGTGGAAGGCGGCGTCCCGGGTGGAGAGCGGCGCCGAGATTCCGTGGCGGCAGGGTTGAGCCGGCTTCCCGAGGCGGTTGATTATGTTCTCGTCCACGACGCGGCTCGTCCGCTGGCGAGCTCCGGGCTGGTCGGTCGCGTGATCGAACGTCTCGCGCAGGGGGATGTCGACGGTGTCGTCCCCGTCGTCCCGGTTCGCGACACCTTGAAAGAAATTGCAGGCGGGGCCGTTGTCGGAACCCGTGATCGGACGAATCTCGTTCTTGCTCAGACACCGCAGGGGTTTCGACTGCCCGCTCTCATGGAAGCGCATGCCTTCTTCGATGGCGACGCCAGCGACGATGCCTCCATGGTCGAAGCAATGGGGGGAGCAGTCGGGTGGGTTGACGGTGACCCGGGTAATCTGAAGCTGACCTATCCAGAGGATCTGCGCGTGCTCGAGTCGCTGCTGTGATACGAGTCGGATGGGGATACGACGTACACGCCTTCGGCGGTGTAGGCCCCTTGCTGTTGGCCGGCAGGATCATCGACCCCGACCGCGGGCTGGTTGGTACGTCCGACGCAGATGTGGTTGCCCACGCAGTTTCCGACGCGCTGCTCGGAGCTGCCGCCTTGGGTGATCTCGGTTCGCTGTTCCCATCATCCGACTCGAGGTGGTCCGGCGCAGACTCGATGGTGCTTCTCGCCGACGTTTTCAGGCGGTTCGCCGGTGCGGGATTAGCGATCGCCCACCTCGACGTCACGGTGATTGCCGAACGTGTCCGTATTGCTCCCCATCGCACGACCATGCGTGAACAACTGGCTGCGGTGCTCGAGACCGGGGTCGAGTCGGTGTCCGTCAAAGCCACCTCGACGGATGGATTGGGGTTCATTGGGCGAGACGAAGGAGTGGCGGCGGTGGCGGTGGTTACCGCCTCGGTGGTGCCCTAGGATCCGCTTCCCTATGCAGGTATTCAACACCCTCGGTCGGACCCTCGAACCCTTTGTCCCCCGGGATCCGGGCAAGATTTCCATGTACGTCTGCGGTCCTACCGTGCAGTCAGAACCACATCTGGGTCACGGGCGAGCCGGCGTGGCGTTCGACGTCATCCGCCGCTACTTCCGATGGAAGGGTTTCGAGGTGACACATGCGCAGAACGTCACCGACATAGAAGACAAGATCATCGCGGCCGCCAACGAACGCGGGATTCCGGTCGCCGACCTTGCCGCCGAGATGACGGCTCGATTCGACGCCTGCTACCGCGCCCTGGGTGTGGAACGTCCAGATATCGAGCCCCGCGCCACAGAGCACATCGACCAGATGCTGAATCTCATTTCAATCCTGATCGAACGGAACCTGGCCTATCCGGCCGGCGGTGATGTCTACTTCTCTGTGCGCTCTCTCCCCGGGTACGGAAGGCTCTCCGGTCGAAACCTCGACGATTTGTTGTCGGGGGCCCGGGTGACGATCGGGGAGCACAAGCGTGATCCTCTCGACTTCGCGCTGTGGAAGGCAGCCAAACCGGGAGAGCCGAAGTGGGACTCTCCGTGGGGCCAGGGACGACCCGGATGGCACATTGAATGCTCGGCGATGGCGGCCGAGTACCTGGGAGACGGATTCGATATCCACGGTGGGGGAACCGACCTGATCTTTCCGCACCACGAGAATGAGATTGCGCAGTCTGAAGGTGCCGGGGCCGCGCCTTTTGCCCGTTACTGGCTGCACAACGAGATGTTGAATCTCGGCGGCGAGAAGATGGCGAAGTCGACGGGTCATGTGATAGACCTCGCCACGGCCATCGATCGGTTCGGCGGGATGACGGTGCGGCTGTTCTACCTGCGCGCCCACTACCGATCACCCCTCGAGTATTCGGAGCATCTCCTGGAGGATGCGGCCGCTGCACTCGAGCGATTGCGCGCATTCGGCAGGCGGTCGGAGGATGATGGGGCCGCCGCGGACCGGGAACTGCTCGCACGCTTCACCGCCGCGATGGATGACGACTTCAATACTCCGGACGCGCTGGCCGTCATCTTCGAAGCGGTGAAGGAAGGCAACCGCCGGCTCGACGAGGGAGTCGATGGGGGTCCGATCGTTGCGGTGTTCTCCACGATGGTGCGGGTGCTCGGCCTCGACCTTGCGCTGACGGATGGCGAGGATATCGAGTCGGTGCTGGCCGCGCTTGCGGGCCGATTCGGGGTCGTCGCCGGACCCGTCGATCAGATGGTGGAAGCCTTGCTCGCCAAGCGCACGCAGGCAAGGGATGACCGCGACTGGGCGACGTCCGACGCCATTCGCGACAATCTGGCCGACCTGGGAGTGATCGTAGAGGATACGGCCAATGGCGCCCGCTGGCATCGGGGATAGCGTCGAGGGTATCCACGCCGTGCGCGCCGCCATCGAGGCGGGGCGGGTCGAGCGGTTGTTCGTCGACCGTCGCCGTCGCGATGATCTCGAGGGAATGGTCGGTGCCTCCGGCGTGCCGCATGAGGTCGTGGACGATATTCGGCTCCACGCCCTCACCGAGGTGCCACAGGGGTTCGTCGCCAAATGCCGTCCGATTGCCGTTGTTTCGGTCGAACAGGCCATCAGCCTGGCAACGCCGGCGGCCCTCATGGTGCTCGACCATGTCGAGGATCCGCACAATGTCGGGGCGGTGGCCCGCTCGGCGCATGCGGCCGGCGTCCAGGCTCTGATCACCGGCGGTCGGAGGTCGGCTCCGTTCGGGCCTGCCGCCTTCAAGGCCGCCGCCGGGGCTCTGGAACACGTGCGGGTATGCATCGTGTCTTCGGTAGCCGACACCCTGACGAAGCTGAAGCGGGCAGGTGTCTGGACCGTCGGATTGTCCGCCGGAGTTCCGCAAAGCCTGTTCGGCCTGTCGCTCCTCACCGAACCGGTGGCCATCGTCGCCGGTGCTGAAGGCAAGGGGCTGAGCCGATTGGTGGGGGACCGAGTCGATGTCGTGGCTTCGATCCCAATGCGTTCGGAACTCGAGAGTCTCAACGTCTCGGTGGCAGCCGCCCTGGCTATGTTCGAGATCGGTCGCGTTCGCGGCGAACTGGGGTAGCCCTACCCCGGAATGACACTAATCTTCCGAGCACCGCCGGGTTAGCTCAGTCGGTAGAGCGCTTCTCTTGTAAAGAAGTGGTCGTCGGTTCGATTCCGACACCCGGCTCCAGAAGAAACCCCTGCTTGGCGGGGGTTCTTGCTGTGATATGGATTCTTGAGGTGCCCCACAATTCTGTCTGGGTCCGTCCGTGACAGATCCAGTCCAAGCGTCGTCACGAAAGGGCCGCCCGAGCCGCAGCGACCGCATCGGCCAGGTCCGATTTGCTCCTACGATGCCTCGCTTGCCCGGTTGGAATTCGCCAGGCTTGGCCGGCAGCCAGTTCAAGGTCGGGCTCGGCAGCTGGCAATCCCAACGAAGCGAGGGACCGAGCTGCGTACTCGTCGAACGCGATATCAGTGCGGTCTCGAAGCCACGGCTCCTCGGTGAGTGGGACAACAAGGAACAGCAAACAGCCGACGGGACCCGCGGCCAAAGTGAGACCGGATTGGTGGCAACTGCGCGGCGGGGCAGCCACATGTAGACATGGCCTCCGCGATCATCGACGATGGCCCCCGTGACTGCGCGTAGTAGCGCCGCGCGGTAGTTGAGCTGGGCCTTGTGTTCCGCGACGGTACGGTCACCTCTACCGCCGCCAACGGCGAGACACTGCTCATCGCCGGGACGGGCAGCGCTGAGGTGATTTGGGGAGATGGCCGGCTTCACGGCGGAAGAGACCTGGGGCCGACACCACCCTGCGTGCCGGCTCCCCGCCCGATCCTTGGATCGAGAACGCCGCAGGGCGAGTCGCTGATGCTTCAGCGGCGTGATCATGCGCGGTTTCTCGGAGCGAACATGCTTCTCTTCTAGATAGCGAGACTCGCTACGACTGCCGATTCAAGGATGACTTCCGACCGCCGCGATGGGTGGTGATTGTGCGTTAGTTGAGCGTATCCGCTTCCAACAGCCGCAGATCCTTGTGAATAGTCGGGTCGGGTGGCTTCGGGCATCACCAGGAAATCATCGCCTGCTGCTCAAGTTTGGGGTGGCGTGTTACCGATAAGTAGTTGATACGACGTCATCGACGAGCATTCTGAGAAAGAGGAGCGCCATGGCGAACGCAGTAGCGACAGATCCCAGACATTCAGATTGGACGCGTCATCCGGCGCTACGGGCGGCGGTGGTGATTCTGCTGGGGCTATCAGTCGTGTCTGCAGCCCTGCTTGGTTCCGGAATGTTGTCAGAGGATGCTGCATACAATTTCAGTCAGCTCGTGTATTCGGTCGTCCCGGTCTGTGCTGGAACCCTCGTGGTGGCTGCCGCAATGACACTTACCGGACGCAATAGGGTCGCCTGGATCACGATCGGTTCAGGAGTGCTCGCCTGGGGCATTGGCGAGATTATCTGGGTGTTCTACGAGTTTGTCCTCAAGACAGAGGTGCCCTATCCGGGTTGGGCAGATGTCGCCTATGTGGCCGGCTATCCCCTGATGTTTGCCGGGATACTGCTTCTTCCTCACGTCAGGCCTCGTAGACTTGAACGGCTGCGACTGACCCTCGACGCGCTAGCCGGAAGCGTCGCAGTCGGGGCCATCATGTGGGTCACATATCTAGGAGATCAGGTCTACTTTGATCCCGAGGCCGGGATCCTCGAACAAGTCATCAACCTTTTTTATGCCTTTGGTGATGCCTTCCTGCTTGTTGGTTTGATGATCTTGGCAGTACGCCGCAGCACCAATCGTTTCGATGTGCGAATCGTGGGACTGGCTGCCGGCATGGTTGCAACGGCTATCGCCGACGTCCTCTACATCCCCCAGGTCGAAGCCGAAACCTACACGTCCGGCGGTCGGCTGGACTCGCTTTGGATCATCGGCTACGCAGCGTTCGCCGTTGCCGGCTGGTACCTCTTCAAACCCGTCAAAACAACCGAACAAGCAGACCGTGCCTCCCGAATCTGGCAGATGGGTGCCCCCTACGGAGCAATCGGCCTCCTCTTCGGTTTGACCCTGTGGGATATCGGTGGAAACGCATCGGTACTCGAAATGGCGTCGGGTATCGTCGGAATACTGATCATCATCCGCCAAGGAGTAGCGATCCGTGAGAACCGCGAACTAGTCGAAACCCAACGTAACGATCTGATCGCCTCGATCTCTCACGAACTACGAACACCCCTAACCGGTGTGACCGGGTTCACTTCGCTGCTGAACAGCGAGTGGGACTCCCTCGACGACAGCGAACGGTCCGAGATGATCGCGATCGTCGATAGCCAAGCCCAACACGTCAACCGGATCGTTACCGACCTCATCGGAATCGCCCGCGACACCCTCCACTCCACCAACCTCCAACTCGACAACCACGACGTGGGCCTCATCGTCAGGGACGCCGTTGCGATGGTCCCAGAACTCGCCGAGGGCAGAATCAAACTCGACATCGAAGCCGAGCAGGGTTTGGCAATCGAGGCTGATCGTGGCCGCATCATCCAGGTACTGGTAAACCTTCTCACCAACGCTGTGCGCTACGGCAACGGACGAATACTTCTTGATGTCCACGCCAACAAAGGACGTATTGAGTTCCAGGTGCACGACAGCGGCGAGGGTGTACCAAAGAAGTATGAAGAGACCATCTGGGACCGATTCGAACGAGGCGCCCACCGCCTCGACGCCACCGTCCCCGGATCCGGCATTGGTCTACCAATCGCCCGTTCCCTCGTCGAAGCCCACCGCGGCACCATCGAATATCACCGGTCCAACAAACTCGGTGGAGCATCCTTCACAGTATCACTACCCCAGAACGGATTGTCCGCCAAACCGAACCTCCAACCGACGGGCACGGCAGCCTAATGGCCTAACTCCGCCCGGTGTCGATCCTGCCCCCAGCAAACACGATCGATTCCAGGAGTGGCCTGGCAAGGACAAGCACCCTCAGCCGAGAGAGCACCGATCGCCCAGATCTGGCGCGATCGGGTGCAACTCGCCGAGTCCCCGGGATCGGCATGCATGAAGAGTGGGAACCTGTCAAGAGGGGCTTCGGGCGGATGTGGGTCTTTGGAGACGCGTTCGTTTGACGGCGGCGTTGCAAGCACGGTTCGGGCTCGCAGTCATCCGGCCCGTCCGCCAGTCAAGCTGTTTCGGGCAGAGCGAGGCTGCGGGAGGTCCATCTAGCGGCTGAGCAGGCGGACGAACAGCAGAGCAAACCAACGGCGATGCCGGCTCCGATTCCCAGCAGAATCCCGGAGAGCAGCGGGTTCTCACGCAAGCGTTCCATATCCTCAAGCCCCCTTCGTATGTCTGTTCGAGTTGAACTGGCGCACTGTCATTCCGGTCTCGGATTCTGTGCCACGCCAACCTCGCCGCGCAGTGCCGGTGCGTGAGGTCAGCCATCGTCTATTACTTGGTTCGTTTATTCGATCTGATCGCTGGCGCCTTTGGGGATGAATTCGATCTCGCATCTCTGGTCGGGAAGCTGCAACCGTGTAACGCCTACCGACTGGGTTTGATTGAGTGAGATTGGGTGACGACTTCTGTTCCGCCGAGCCCGTCAGTCCGCCTTGGGTAGTGACAACTCGAAGATGCTCTGTCCATTCTGGTGCCGGTAGGTGAGGTCTCCGCCCATCAGGTGGGCGAGTTGGCGGGAGATGGCCAGTCCCAGCCCCAACGATCCGGCGAGCCCGGGAGCGTTGTGGGCCCGCTGGTAGGGCTGGAAGATGCGCTCTCTGTCTTCTTCGGGTATGGCCTTGCCGTTATCGGCGACAAATACCTTTGCGGTGGTTTCATCTTCGGACACTTCGATATGGATGGTGTCGCCGCCGTATCGGAGCGCATTAGAGATGAGGTTGCGGATGATCTGGCGGACTCGGTCGGGGTCGCCTGCAGCTCTCACCGAGTCGCCGGCTAGACCGATGTGGTCGACCTGATCGTGCTCAAACGCTTCCAGCACCTGGGCTGTTTGGGCCTGCAGATTGACGGGAACTTGGGTGACGTGCAGGGTGCCGATGTCGGCTTTGGCGGCGACCAGCAGGTCGTTGACGATGTTGACGAGATCGGCACCCTGTCCCACGACCGTCTTGAGGAACTGGGTGCGTTCCTCGGCGGACATGATCTCAGATTCTTCCAGGAGGATCTCACCGTATCCCACAATCGCCGTTAGCGGGGTACGGAGTTCATGGCTGGCGCTGGCCAGGAACTGGTCTTTGGCGAGAAGCAGTCGTTCGAGGCTCTCGCGGGCTATCTCTCGTTCCCAGAAAGCTCCGATCATGGTGGCGGCGGTGGTGAGCAGGGACAGGTCTTCTGGTGTCCATTCCCGCACCAGGGTGGCGTCGGAGAAGCCGATCAGCCCGGCCCACTCGCCGTTGGTGAATATTGGGATGTTGAGTTCCGACTTGAGGGGCACCGGGTCGGCGGCGTAAAGATCGTATTCGACCCCGTCGAGCTCGTCAGGTTTGAAAGAGAACGGTTCTCCTCTTTCCAAACGGGCCCGGGTTGTCGGCATCCGATCCCAGGGAACAAGTTCCCAATACTCTTGACTATCGAGTTCGTTGCCGGGCGTTCCCGGTTCTTTTGCCTCGACCACGGTCGAAGAGCAGAACCCAAGTTCGGGGTCGACGACGTTTCGTTCCACGAATACATAGGTGGCTTGAGTTGCTGTCAAGAGTGACTCGATCGCCCGTTCCAGGCGGTTGTCACCGACATTGGTGAGTAGGACCTGGGCGCATTCGGCGATGGCAGCCTGATATCGGAGACGGTGCTCCTGGTTGCGGACGTGGGCTTTGATCTGCTGGCGGGCCCGGTTGCTTTGAACCGCGCTGCCAATGATGTTGGCCACCGATCGGAGGAAGTCGGCATCATCGGTGGTGAACGAGCGTGGGTGGCGGGTGTGGACTCCGAGCACCCCATATGGACGATCTCGGCCGGGGATGATAACGCTCATCCCGCTCACCACTCGATGATCGGTGAGGAGCGGCGGCCCGGTGAACCTTCGTTCGTGTGTCAGGTCGTCGACGATGACCGGTTCGTTGGACATGAGCGTGAAGCCTGCCTGTGAACCTTGGTCGCAGGGGACTGTGGTCTCCCCCGCCCGGACGTCGTCTCCCCAACCTCTACCCGCTTTCACGACCAGCGGTCGACCGGGGGTAGGTTGATGGAGGATCTTGGTGTATTCGACATCGAGGACTCCGCTGAGCAGCTCGAGAGCGCGATCGAAGACGCCATCGAGGTCCAGGCCGCTGAGAGCTGCCTGACCCAGCTCCGCCACCGCTGCCTGTTGGGACATCGGGTCCAAGATTCCATGGCGCAGCCAGGGTGAATCGCCAGCCCCTGCAAGCTGAACCGTCGTCTTCATGGAAGGCGCTTTCTTTTCGGTGAACCAACACTTAGTCATCGGCCCCACGATCGTGATTCTTGAGTGGGCCAGAGCCCAGATACATACCAGCTGGACTCCCGTCACGGCGGCGTGGAGTCCTCCGTCTTTTGAGTCCGCGGCCGGGTCATCCCAACGACACGTGGCCGGAGTTGATCGCTTCCCAGGACTGTCCGTTCGACGCGAGCGGCCTGAACCGTCGGATGCCGGGCCACGCGGCGATCTCATCCACCTTCGTACCAAGCAGTCTCGTGAAACAGGCGTCGGCTCAAACCCGAGACTCGACTACACAAGGACACTCCTGTTCAACTGACTTCCCTGGAGTGAGGTCGGCTGCATATCGGCTGCTGCCGTGCACTCCGTGGACAACATCTTGCGACTAGCGTCGGCTTCCCCTACCGAGGAGTGCACTGTGTACGTCATAAGGCGCGTCTACGAGGTGAATCCCCGAACGGCTCGTGAAGCGGCCACGATCGCGGCCCGCATCGGTGAGTTGTATCACGAGGCCGGTCGACGTTCTGAGGTGACGGTCTATTTCAACGGCACGACCTTGCCCGGAGAGACCGACGTCGTCTACATGCAGTGGACCGATGACGTCGTCCGGTCGCCGTACGGTCGCGGTGAGCCCTCGATTCCCGAAGCAGTCGAGCTGGGTGCCCGCCTGCGGGCCCTCACCGTGGACTCCTGGATCGAGTTCTACGAGATGCTGACGCCGCAGAAGGCGATGGACCTGGAGTAGGCGTTCGGTAGGTCGTCGTCGCGCATCGCAGCGGGCGTATCCTCGAATCATGTGCCACGTCGAACCAGAAGTGACTGCGGTCGGCGCTCTCGCCGCCTACAACCTCGTTCAGAATCTGATCATCCCCGACCGCGCCTATGTGCCGGCCAATGTGGCTGTGACCGCCGGTCTCGTGACGTTTGCCGTCAAGTCCGGGATGCCACTCGACGCGATGGGGCTCGGAAGGGCGCAAGTGGGTGACGGTCTGCGCCTGGGCGGCGCCGTCGCGGCTGGTATCGGCGCCGCCGCCGTAGTTGCATCGTCGACCCGGCGTCTCGATCGATGGCTGCTGGACGAACGGGCGCGTGGTCATGAGCGGGGGGGAGCAGCCTATCGATCCCTCGTCCGTTTCCCCGTGGGGACGGCGCTCTTCGAGGAGGTGGCATTTCGCGGCGTGCTCGACGGGTTGTGGAGACGCCGCGCCGGTGCAGGCTCGGCCCGGGCGGTCGGCGCCGCTGCCTTCGGCGCATGGCACCTTCTCCCCACCTTTCGCGACTATCCGGCAATGGCGATCAGGAACGGCCCATCTGCCTCGATGCGGGAGCGCTGCATAGCGGCCCTCTCAGGTGCCGTGATCACAGGATTGTCGGGATTCGGCTTCGCGGCCCTGCGAGAGCGTTCGGACAGCGTGGCGGCACCGTGGCTGGCCCATGCAGCCATCAACGCCGGGTCGTACCTCCTCGCTCGCCGGGCGTGGCAAGCCGCTGAGGGCTGATTGGCTAAAAGTGGGCTCCGACACCCGAAATCCCCCGGTTTTGCTGAGGCTGGGATAGCCTCTCTTCTTGCAGTGGCTCTTTCCGCGCGCGACCAAGCGATTCTCGACTTCGAACGTTCCTGGTGGTTGATTCCCGGGCCGAAAGACCGCGCCATCAAGGAACATCTGGATATCAGCGCCACGCAGTATTACCGGGTCCTCCGGCGCCTAAGCGACGATCCCGAGGCAGTCTTGTACGATCCGTTGACGGTTCGGCGGCTACAGCGGTCGACTTCCACGAAAAAGGTAGAGATGACCGCCGCAGAGGGAGAAGACGTCTAGATGGGCAAGCATGCTGCGCCCGGGTACGGGCGGTTTACCCGTGAACTCTGGTCGTTTTCACTGCGCCTGCTCGTCGTGTCGGTGGTGTTCTTTGGTGCGGTTTGGCTGCTGATCACCTACGTACCGGGATGGCTCGGCGGTGGTGAGGAGTCGGCTCAATCCTCCGTTCCCCAAAGCACTTCTACCACCGAAGTGCCTTCGGTGGTACTCGGCTCGACGATATCCTCAACGTTTCCCACCCTGCCCACGACGACAACGTCCACTGCGCCCGCCCCTACATCGACCACGGCACCGCCCGAACGAGCGGCGGCCGACGTGACGGTTCTGGTACGCAACACGACGGGCAGGAGTGGACTCGCCGCTTCGGCCACCGCCGGGCTTGCGAGTGTCGGCTACCAGACCCTCGAACCGGACAATACGACGCCGCTGCTGAGCGCGACGCAAATCCTGTTCGCGCAGGGGTTCGCGGCGGAGGCGTACACGTTGGCTGCGCAGTTTCCCGACGGGGAGGTACTGGCGAACCCGAGCGCAGATCCGCTGGCAGATATCGTGGTCGTCCTCGGGACGAGTTACGTTCCGTGATCGGGCCAACGGGCAGGCGGTTCTCTAGCGTCTGGCCGATCTGGGCCTGGATCATGGTGGCCTTCGGGCTGATTGTGACCGGGGTGGGGGTTGTCGGCGGAGTGTTCCCTCGCTCACTGATCCTCGACCTCATTTCGTTCTGGCCGGGACTCATCCTCGTGATGTTGGTTGCTGCCGCTCTGTACCCCTTTCACCGTGGACAGTGGTCCCGGTTGGCCGCCGTGGTGCCGCTGCTCGTGTTGTCGTGGCTCGGCTCGACGATTGCTCTGCATCTGGCTGAATGGAGTGTCTTGCCCTCGGCGGCGGCGGATTTCGATGGACCGGCCATCACCGGGATAGACGAAGCGAGCATGATGGCGGTGACGGGAGGCGAGTTAATGGTCGTCTTTTCGGACTCCTCGTCCCTGTATGAGGTCCAGACGATCAGAAAGGGAGGTTCGACTCCCGCGCCCCGGAGCTTGGAACGGGTCGACGGCGCCCGTGCTCAAGTGACGATCAAAGAGCGAGAGCCGGACACCTGGTTCCTCGCCAGAGGATGGAGGGTGCGGCTCAGCGCCGGCGTTTCCTGGAGCGTCGATCTCGAGGCGGGCGAGATGGAGGCCGATCTGAGCGGCGGCAGGATCACTTCTCTACGATTGGCAGGAGCCGGTGACGTTCTACTCCCGGAACCGCTGGCCGAGGTCGAAGTCATCGTAGATGGCCGGTTCGCACTGGATCTTCCTGCGGGAGTGGCCATGCGGGTGTCTGGCTCTGAGGTAACGGTACCGGCGGACTGGACGGGTGGTGACGGCGAGTGGGCTTCGCCGGGAACGGGGGATGGGTACGTCGTGACGGTAACTAGTGGGGCCATACTGCTGGTCAGAGACGCATGACCTCCTCCCCGACGCCATATGAGCGAATCCGCAACGTGGGTGTGATCATCTGGTCGGCTATCGGCGGCTTCGCCGTGCTCGCCCTCGTCACCTGGTTGCTCATTCAGATGCGCGTTATCTGGTCGCCTGTGGTGTTCGCCATCGCCATCGTCTACATCCTGAATCCGCTCGTCAATCGTCTCGAACAGCACCGCATTCACCGGGCGATCGGATCCTGTTTCTCGTATCTGCTCCTCGTGTCGGTGTTGACTGCAATTGGGTTTCTGGTCATCCCGATCATTCGAAGTCAGGCCGTTGCGCTGACCGAAGAAGTCCCAGTCATCGTTGATCAAGTAACGGAGACGGCTCAGGAAATCGCCGACCGGTTGGGTGTGAGCATCGAGATGCCGGGCTTCGACACGATTCGTGACTGGTTCTCGGAAACCGACAATCAGCAACGCCTCACCGAACTCGCCTCAGGGGTGTTTGACGTGGCCGCCACTGTGGTCGAAGCATTGTTGCTCTTCCTGCTGGCACCGGTATTGGCCTTCTACATCCTCATCGGCGCACCATCAACCAGGCGAACGGCGACGGAGTTGGTTCCGGCCGACCTACGCGATGAAGCTTTGTACGTGGCGGGTTTGATCGGCAAGGCTCTCGGAGGTTTCGTGCGCGGTCAGCTACTCGTCGCCCTCATCGTTGGGATTCTCACCAGCTTTGCCCTCTGGATCATCGGATTGCCGCTGTGGCTGGTCATCGGGGCGATCACAGGTCTGCTCAATCTCGTCCCCTTCGTCGGCCCGACCTCCGGTGGGATCCTGGCGGTCGCCGTTTCGCTGGCGCTCGGGGACTGGCGGATGGCGTTTTGGGCTGCCGTGGCAATGATCATCGTGCAACAGATCGACAATCATCTCATCAGCCCGATCATTCTGCGCGCCACCGTCAAGCTCCACCCGGCCCTCATCATTCTGGCCCTGCTGGTCGGCGGTTCGGTGGCCGGCCTGCTCGGGGTGCTGATCGCGGTGCCGACGGCCGCGTTGATCAAAATCATCGTTGCTCACATGTGGCGGACACGGGTGCTCGGTCAGTCATGGGACGAAGCAACTGAAGCGGTCATCCAGGAGTACGAACCTCCGTCGGCAGAGAAACTTCTGGGGCGGCTCCAGCGGATTCGCGACATGCAGGTGTCCAGGGGCGACGTATCGCACCAATCTCACGGCGTGCCGGATGATCGCAACGACGAAACGGGTTCGGACGAGTCCGGGTAGATACCGTCTGTGCCAACGACCCGCCTCAGTCGGGGCAGGGAGGGTAGTGGCGACCTCCTGGAGGTCGGCCTACTCCATCTCTCCGAGATATGCGTCTGACAACTGGGGGTGCTCGAGCAGGTTGGATGCGGTGTCTGAGAGCACGATCGATCCCGTCTGGAGAACGTATCCGCGGTCGGCAATCGAGAGGGCCATGTGGGCATTCTGTTCGACGACAAAGATCGTCGTGCCCTGCGAGTTGATCTCCTCGATCGTCTCAAACACCTGCTCCACGAGGATCGGTGCCAGACCCATCGACGGCTCATCGAGTAGCAGTACCTTTGGCCTAGCGGTCAACGCCCGGCCGATCGCCAGCATCTGCTGTTCGCCTCCCGACAAAGTTCCTGCTCGCTGACGGATGCGTTCCTTGAGGCGGGGGAAGAGCAGAAAGACCCGCTCGATGTCCTCCTGGATCTCCTTCTTGTCGTCACGCAGATTCGCCCCGATCTCGAGGTTCTCCCTGACGCTCATCTTGCCGAACAGGCGGCGGTTCTCTGGAACCATCGTCAAGCCACGGCTGACGATTTCCGGAGTGGTCAGGTGCTCGATCCGTTCGCCGTCGAAGATGATCTCACCTGCACTTGCTCGGGTCAT
Organism: Actinomycetes bacterium; assembly: GCA_024641245.1. Taxonomy (GTDB): domain Bacteria; phylum Actinomycetota; class Acidimicrobiia; order Spongiisociales; family JAHEDJ01; genus JAHEDJ01. The sequence goes on along the minus strand of JAHEDK010000002.1, from coordinate 15,435 downwards.
GCCGAGAATCGTCCGAAGCGTGGTCGACTTCCCGGCCGCATTGGAGCCGAGCAAGCACACGATCTCGTTCTCGTTGACGTCGATCGATATGTCCTCGAGGGCGCGCACCGGCCCGTAGGAAGCGCTGACGTGACGGAGACTGAGAATGGCTTCGCTCATTCCTGCTCCTCCGATCCGGCCTTCCCGAGGTAGGCCTCGATGACCTGTTGGTTGGCGGCGACCTCGTCGTAGGTGCCGTCTGCGATCTTCTTGCCGTAGTCCAGTGCAACTACTCGATCGGAGACACCCTTGATCACCGGCATGTCATGTTCGATGAGGACGATTGCATATCCCTTCACATCCCGCAGGCGCCCGATCAGCTCAATCAGCCCTTCCTTCTCTGACGGATTCATACCGGCGGCCGGTTCGTCGAGGAGGAGAAGTTGTGGCTCCGTTGCCATCGCCCTGGCGATCTCGAGGCGCCGCCGGTCGGCGTACGCAAGCTCAGAAGCGAGCGAGTTGATTCGGGGCGTCAACCGGTCGCCGAAGAAGGCGAGGCTGTCGATCGCCGAGGCATGCACTTTCTGCTCTTCTCTGACCGTGCGCGGGGTATTCAATAAGGCTCCGTAGACGCCGGCCTTCGTGCGGGTGTGCTGGCCGACCATGGCATTCTCGAGGACCGTCATCGCTCCGAACAGGCGCACGGCTTGAAACGTGCGCGACACCCCCACCCTGGTTATCTGATTGGGCTTGAGGCCTACCAGGTTATGTCCGTCGAAATGGATCTTGCCGGCATCCGGCGCGTAGAAACCGGTGACGATGTTGAACAGTGTTGTCTTGCCGGCGCCGTTGGGGCCGATGACCCCAACGATCTCGCCGGGATCCGCCCAGAAGTCGACGCTGTCGACCGCTTGCACGCCGCCGAATCGCTTCGAAACGCCCTCGAGTTCCAGCAGGTGGTTCATGCGGGTGACGCCCCTTCCGGGAGCTCGACCGGTGCGGAGCCGGCTCCTTCGTGGAGCTCGCGCTGCCGGCGCTTGTTGGGCAGCAGACCCTCCGGCCTGAAAATCATGATCGCAATGAGGATCGCACCGTAGATCAGCAAGCGGAACTCGCCGAACTCACGGAGCAACTCCGGCAAGCCGACCAGGGCGGCCGCTCCGACGATGACGCCCGGAATCGACCCGATGCCTCCCAGGATGATCACGGCCAGCACGTTGATCGAGACCTGGAGCCCGAAGCTATTGGGGAAGATCGATCCGATCTTGGCGGCGAAGAACACTCCGCCGAGGCTGCCGACCCCGGCACCCATCGCAAAGGCCAGGAGCTTGTAGCGGACCACGCTGATACCCATTGCTTCGGCAACGTCCTCATCTTCACGCATGGCCGCCCAGGCCCGTCCGACGCGTGAGTCGGCGAGCCGGTACGAGATGTAGGCGGCGACGAAACAGAAGGCGAGGATCACGTAGTAGATGTGTTGCGGGTTGCGCAGGTCGAACGATTCGGGCGGCGCAGCCGGAATCCTCGTCAACCCCTGCGCTCCGCCGAGGAACGGAGCCAGCCAGTCGGATAGCACCAGCGTGCGAATGATCTCACCGAAACCCAAAGTCACGATTGCCAGGTAGTCGCCCCGCAAGCGAAGAACGGGCGCCCCGATCATCGCACCGATCACCACCGCGATGATGACGACGAACGGAAACGCGAACCAGATGTTTGTGAACCCGGCTGCGGCGAACGTCTCCCCTTCCTCCGTTACCAGGAACGAGGCAGGGGACGTGAAGATGGCCGCTGCATAGGCTCCGACGGCGAAGAACGCCACATAGCCCAGATCGAGCAAGCCGGCGTAGCCGACGACGATGTTGAGGCCGAGGCCGAGCAACACGTAGAGCCCGACGGTGCCGAGCACGTCACTCACGAACGGTCCGACCACCCACGGCAGGGCGATCAGAGCGAGGATGGCGGCGATCAGGGATGCGCGACCCCACGTGCGGCGAGTGTCTTCCGGCATGTGGGCGGCGATCTCTTGCCGCTTCTCTTTGCGCCCCATCAGCCACCAGCGAAGGCCGAACCCGGCCAGCAAGGTGATGATGGTTCCGGCGATTGTGAGGCCACCGAGTTCATACAGCCAGTTGGTTGGTATGCCGAGGTTGCCGAGCGTCACCCGCAGAATCGGCTCGCCGAGACTTATGAGCAATGTCATGCTGACCGCGAAGACGATGGAGGAGCGGAGGTGCTCGTCCTTGAGTCCCACGAGCCCACCCGCGACTAGGCCGGTGGTTCCACCGGCCAGCGCCATGACGATGGCGCCGAGTGCCGGGTTGAGGCCAAATTCGAGCGTTTCGAGCAGACCGGGGGTGATGCTGACGAACATGCCCCGCACGTCGACGCCGGCATTGATGAGACCTTCGAAGCCCAGCGTGATGAGCGCAACCATGCCGCCGGCTACGAGTCCGACCAGGGCACCGGTCGGCATCGGGGTTCTGCCCTTGCGGGCGGCCGTGTAGGCGGCGATCGCAATTGTGAGCAGGATCAGCACGACACCCAGTCCGACGACTCCGGTGATGACGTTACGGTCCTGGAAGCGTTCGACCATGCCGATTGCCGCCAGATAGATGACCACGGTGCCGCCGATGAGGCCTGGCTTGAGAGCCGCGGTCGGGTTCATGCCCGCTTCTCCTCAGATGCACCGACGAATCCGCCGGGGAGGAAGATCAACACGAGGACGAGAATGCCGAATGCAATCACCGGTTGTAGCTGATTCGGAGATGGGACATTGGCGCCGGTCAGGAAGAGGTTCGGCCCGACCGCCTCGAGAATCCCGAGCAGCAATCCGCCGAGGGCCGCGCCGGTGATGCTGCCGATCCCGCCGAGCACGGCGGCGGTGAAGGCCTTGATGCCGGGCAGGAAGCCCATGGTGAAGATCACCTGATTGAAGAGAAAGACGTACAGGATGCCGGCTGCGCCGGCCAGCGCGCCCCCGATGGCGAACGTGGCCACGATGGTCCGGTCGACGTTGATTCCCATCAGCGAGGCGATCTCCCGGTCCTCGCCGACTGCCCGCATCGAGCGGCCGGTCTTGGTGCGAGCCACGAATAGGTAGAGAAGGACCCATAGCAGCATCGCCGCCACGATCACGATGGCCTGCGTCTTGAGCATCTGGATGCCGAAGATGGTCCATTTGCCCTGGAGGATCTCGATATTGGGATAAGCCCGAACGTTGGCGCCGTACAGGCCACGGAAGGTGTACTGAAGAAAGAACGAGGCGCCGATGGCCGTGATCAGGGGCACAAGCCGTGGGGCGCCGCGCAGCGGCCGGTAGGCGAGGCGCTCGAGGATGACGGCGACGAACACGGAGACGGCCATGGAGACCAGCAACAGGATGGCGATGGCGATGAGCGGGTTGCTGTTCAGGAACCCATTGCCGGCAAAGGCGACGGCAACGAAATAGGCGGTGTAGACACCCGACATGAAGACCTCGCCGTGAGCGAAGTTGATCATGAAGAGGATGCCGTAGACAAGTGTGTAGCCGATGGCGATGAGGGCGTAGACACTGCCCCGCGCCAGGCCGTTGATAATGAGCGATTGCCAATCTTCGGCGGTGAAGACACCCGTTCGGAGCGTCGCGGTGCTCCCGGCCACTACTCCATAGATGATCGAGAGGCTGAGCACGATCAGGATGATCCGGCGCATCGGAATGCGTTCGAATCGGAGGCGTCGGCTCGACTGTTCGGTGGGTGTGGGGGCGGGGGCGGGGGCGGTCATGGGAGTCGGCGTGTGAGGAGGGGGGAAGCTCAGCAGCTTCCCCCCTCTGGATCACGTCCTAGCCGTCGAGGCTCGCCACTTCGCTGTACACCGGATTGGCGGTGTCGTAGTTCCCACCAACAACCTGGTACACGGCGATAGTTGCCGTGGACTGGCAGTCGCCGAGGTCGTTGCAGTTCAACGTGCCGGTGATGCCCTGGACGCCGGAGGTGGCGAACAGTGCGTCCTTCAGCGCCGTCCTCGGGATATACAGAGTCCCACCTTCGTCGATCGCTACCGCCTTGATTGCGTCGAAGAGCATGTTGGCGGCGTCGTAGGAGTGGGCGTGGAAGGCCGCGGCCGGTTCGCCACCCCACAACTCCTGGTAGGCCGTCTTGAACTCGCCCTCATAGAAGTCCTGGTCGCCGGTGAAGGCGGACAGGTCCGGTCCTGAGAGGTAGACGCCTTCGACCGCTTCGCCGGCGGCGGCGACATAGTCGGCCGACAGCATGCCGTCGGACCCGATCAGGTTGGTGTCGGCCAGGCCGTCGGTCTGGCGCGCCTGTTGCGTGATCAGGCCACCCTCGGCGGCGAAGATCGGGAAGTAGAGCACGTCGGGGCTGTCTGCACCGATCGAGGTCAGCACCGACGTGAAGTCGGTTTCCTGGACCTGGATAGCTTCCTGTTTGGTGATCGTCCCGCCGAGCGAGACGAATGTCTCTGCAAACACGGCCTGTAGACCGTCGGCATAGGGACTGCCGTCGTGGATCGTGGCCGCGGTCCGTGCGCCGAGTTCGTTGTAGGCGAACTTGGCGACCGCCGCGCCCTGCAGCTTGTCGTTGTGGGCGGTGCGCAGGTAGAAGGGCTGGTGCTCTTCAGGTGTTGTCAATGCCGGGCCGGTATTGGACGGCGAGATGATCGCGATGCCCTTGTCGCTCAGGATCGTATCGGCAACGCCGAGCGCGGCGCTCGAGCAGCTCGTGCCGATAACGCCGACCGTGCTCGGGTCGGCGGCGAGCGCCTGGGCGCCTGCCTGTCCGCCTTCTGCCGAGCAACCGTCGTCCTGATGATTGAAGGCAATCGGATGACCGAGGAGCTCGCCGTTCACGCCGTCAAAGGTTCCGTCGAGATGATCGGCGGCCATGACTACGCCGTTCTGGCTGTCCTGGCCCAAGCTGGCGTTCGGACCGGAAATGACGAGCAATGTGCCGATCGTGATCGCTTCACCGCTGCCAACCTCCACGCAGCCGAACGGATCGGCGTCGCAGACTGCCGAGGCATCTCCGCTGCCGCCGGCTGTGGTCGTGTCGCTGCCGCCTGCTGTGGTCGTGTCGCTGCTGTCACTGCCGCAGGCGGCAACGATGAGCGAAAAGACCACGAGCAGCAGAACGAGTTTTCCTAGGGATGTTTTGTTCCGCAATTTGATTTCCTCCTTCGGTGCCGCCGGGCGGTACCGATTTCTTCCCGTTGATCCTGCCGGGCAGGATGTGTCGCAGGAGTTTAGGCACGCCGGCCCGCAGTTGTTCTCTGAAGTGGCTATTCGCCTGGATTTCTCAGCAGTGCAGTACGCTGCCCCGATTGGTCGAAGGAGTGCCGATGACTGAAGAGATAGCGGCGGTCGATTCATACCGTCGCAGCGTGCATGCCGTGGTTGAGGAGGTGGACGACGGCGGCGTAGTACTCGACCGTACGGTGTTCTACCCTCGCGGTGGGGGGCAGCCGGGGGATACCGGCATCCTGAGAACTCCGGCCGGCGATGTGAGGGTGTCGGATACCTTCAAGCGAAGCGGCCTCTTGTTGCACCGGATCGAGGGCGGGAACCTCGAGCCCGGGATGAGCGTTGAGGCGGTGATCGACTGGGAGCGAAGGCACCTCTTGATGAGAACACACACCGCTTTGCACGCTCTGTCTGCGGTGATCTGGCGCGACTTCGACGCCAAGGTGACCGGCGGCAACATGGAGCCCGGATCGGCGCGCATGGACTTCGAGCTGGACGCCATCTCGATGGATTTCGGCCGTGACGTGGAGCGGGTGCTGAACCATGAACTGGGCGGGGATCTGCCGGTTCATGTGCATTTCCTTCCGCGCCTAGAGGCCTTGGCTGATCCTGATCTCATTCGAACCAAGGTGAACCTCCTGCCCGAGTTCATCGACCCCATCCGCATCATCGAGATCGAAGGCCTCGACAAACAGGCCGATGGAGGGACCCACGTCCGCTCCAGCGGAGAGGTGGGTCGGGTGGCGGTCACGAAGACGGAGAGCAAAGGCAAATCCAATAAGCGGATCCGCATTGAACTAGCCGACTGATGCTCGATTTTGTCCTAGGTCTCTACTTCGCCGGTCTACTCGTCAGGGGATGGTTGCGCGGTCTGGTCAAAGAGGCGATGGATCTGGCCGGGATGCTGATCGGCCTGGCGCTCGCCTTCCGGTTGAGCGGACCGGCCGGCAAGGTGGTAGAGGCCACAACAGGTGTGAGCGATCCAACCGCGCCGCTGCTGGGCGGCGTGGCCGTCTTTCTCATCGTGGGCCTCGGCGCCACTGTGCTCAGCCACTACCTGAGCAAGGTGGCCCGGCTGCCGGGGCTCAACATGAGCAACCGGTTGCTCGGAGCAGCCCTAGCACTCGCCTGGGCGCTGTTCCTCGCCACCCTGATTCTCTCACTCGTAAAGGTCCTCCCGCTCCCAGAGTCTGCCCATGAGGCCGTCGAGAAATCGCGCGTAGCGTCGGCGCTGACCGATCCTGGTTTCGTGACCCATCAGGCCTTCACGGTGATCTCAGGTGACGACATCCTGGCCAATCTCTTGAGCCTCGAGGACGTTCTCGGTCAGCGATCGGTCATCCTCGATGAGGACGATCGGATCGAGTTCGACGCCGTTCCCGTCGAAGACCTCCAGGACGCTCCGGAGGCAGCGCGGGAGATCTTCGAACTCGTGAACCTGGCCAGGATTGAGGCGGGCGTCGATCCGCTGGCATGGTCTGATGCCCTGGCCGATGTGGCAGTCGGGCATGCCCGGGCGATGTACGCCAACGGCTACTTCTCCCATGTCTCGCCCGCCACCGGCACCGTGGCCGATCGCATCGAAGCGGCCGGGATTCCATATCAGATCGTCGGTGAGAACCTGGCTCTGGCTGTGACTCCGTCGCAAGTGCACGACGGCTTGATGGCTAGCCCCGGCCATCATGAGAACATCGTGCGGCCGACCTTCCGCCGGGTGGGCATCGCCGCCATCAAGGGTCCATTGGGCTACATGGTGGTGCAGGTGTTCAGCGGCTAACCGAAGCTGACCGGTCCGTGAGGCAAGGTAGAACCAAGAACCTACAACCCAGAACCTCTTGCTCGCGACTCGCGACTCGCGACTAGCTACCCTCGTCCCATGCCCCTGACCGACATCGCCCGGCAACTCTTGATCGAGTTCACATCCGTGTACCCGGCGACCATGGAAGAACGTCTGGCGGCCGGGGGCCTGGCCCTCACAGAGGGAGTTGAGCAGGCGATCGCGCAGGGCGAGGGATGGTTGCGGGACGCGTTGACGGAACTCCTCGAACAACCGTTCTCGCAGCAGTCCCGCAGCCCGCTCGAAGTCTTTCAGGAAGCAGCCCGTTTTCCGACTGCGGCCCTCAACGCGGCAGGAGCACCGCCCGTGACTCGGGATCGCATCGCCGTCGCGGCTCTCCCGGGCGACATCTACGGCCTAGCTCCGGCCTCATCCCAGGAGTTGACGTCCGCGGCCTGGAGAGCGCACCTGGCCTGGGGGGCGGCGAAGGCGCAGGCGATGGCACAACAGGTGCGGCGACCCCTGGCGGGGGTCTACACCCGCAACTTGATGGATCGGTCAAAGATCGAATCGGCTGTTCATGGAGCCGGGTTCGACGTGTTCCTCCTTCGCAATGTCGAGCTGGTCGGGAAGGCGATGACGGGAAAGAGGCCGCCGGTGGCGTTCGTTGACCTCGAGAGCCCTGATGTCGATGAGGTGGTGCGGATTCTCGCCGGCGCGGGCGTTCGGGTGATTGTCTACGGGCCGCACGTGGACGATCTTGGTCTGCAGCGGGCGATGAGCCTCGGTGCCGCCGACGCCGTGCCGCGTTCCCGGTTCTTTGGTCGAATCGCCGACCATCTACCCCGGGTCGTGTGACGACTCTCGTGCTCCCGCTACGGATCCGCGCACCGTGACCAGGGCAATGCCGCCAAGGATGAACAGCACGCCGAAGCTTTGCAGAACCGAGATCGATTCTCCGAGCAGCGTGTTGCCCCAGACGAGCCCCAGCACCGGCTGTAGGAGGATCAAGAACGATCCTGCCAGCGCAGGTAGTAGCGGCAGCGTTGCTCCTATGAGTAGCCATCCGGCGACTTGCACGGTCAGGGCCATGAGTGCCAGCCACCCGTGGGACGGCCAGGATGGAACGAGGTTGAACCCGGAGTCGAAGATGCCGAGCAGCAGTGCTCCGGCAGCAGCCCCGACCGTGGCATCGAGCAGCGGCCCGGCGGGCGGAGCAGACGACGTGTTGGCAGAACGGAACGTCATCAGAAAGGCCGCATACGCCATCGCCGCTCCGATACCGAGAAGGACGCCGCGTCGCGGGTCGTCTCCGAAACTGTCGATGCGTCCGAGACCCGAAAGGAAGGCGGCCCCGACCAGGACGGCCGGCAGAGCGACGAGCGCCGCCCGGCTCGGCCGGTCCCGGTACACGAGGTAGGCCGCCAGGGCGACGAACAACACCTGGAGGTTGGCAAGCACCAGGCCGAGAGACGCTCCGATGGCGTCGATGGCGGCATGGAATAGCATCAGGTCGACGGACAGGATCAATCCAGACCCGATGGCCATGGCTCGTGCCCGGCCGGTTCTCCGGTCCCTGGCTCGACCGGGTGCCCAGAGGAGGAGTAGGAGCGGGATCGCGTAGAGGGCGCGAAAGAACGTGACGGTGTTTGGTGACGAATCCGCCAGCTTGACGAGGGTCGACGAAAACGAGATGAAGGAGACCCCGATCAATCCCCGCACGTGGGTCGCCGTCAGCCGTCGGATCGGTTGAGAGGACGGCGCGGCGCCCGGCTCGTTCACGTTAGAGCGCGGCGATCAGCGAATCGAGCGATGATTGGATCGCCTCACCGAAATTGCGGATGTCGGGGACGAGATCTCTGTCGGCATTGAGACCCCAGGTCAGCGACCCGTCGTAGCTGAACTGGGCCAGGCCGAGTCCATGTTGAGCCCAGAGGGGCACGAAGGGCACCTGCACCAACAGGCGAGATCCGAGCAGATAGAGGGGGAACTGTGGTCCCGGAACGTTGGTGACCGTCATGTTGAATGGTCGTATGTTTCCTGCGGCCAATCTGGCTCCCATCGACACCAGGGTGCTCGGGGCGCCGGCGCTCAGTTGGACCAGGCTGGAGGCGCCGAGGGCCTGGTCGGTCTCCTTGAGGGTTCTGGTCTCTTGCTGGATGCGTCGGAATCGCTCCACTGGATCTGGTTCCTCGAGAGGCAGCGAAACGAGCCACATGGCGACCTGGTTGCCGAGTTGTCCTCGTTGATCGGCGGAGCGAACGCTGACCGGTGCCATGATCCGGTAGTCGAGATCGTCGACTGGGAAGTCTCTGTTTGTGATGAGGAATTCCCGGATCGCTCCCGCGGCGATGGCGAGCACAGTGTCGTTCACCGTCCCACCGAGGGCGTTTTTGACCGCTTTGACCTGGGTCAGGTCGGTGACCTGCCAGTCGATGCGGCGGTTCGGGCTCATGCTGTGGTTGAGAGGAGTCTGTGAGGCTGCGCTCAGCCATCCCGAACCGAGCGAATGCGTCATGGCTCGCAGCCTTCGTCCAGCTTGGCCGGTCAACTGCTGGGCGTCCTTGGCCAGCCGTCCGAGATCTTTGACCAGATCGATTGAGTTCCGCAGTCGCCTCCCGGTCTCGGCGGCGACGAGTTCGGCACCGGACGGAGTCGGGCGCGGCGTCCAATCGGCCGTCGGTTCGATGTCTTCGGTCGGGATGACGTTGAACATGGCCGCCATCAGGTCCACCCCGGACATTCCGTCGATCATGCAGTGATGAACCTTGGCAATCAATGCAAATCGATCATCCTGGAGACCCTCAACGATGGACAGTTCCCAGAGGGGCTTGGCTCGGTCGAGGTTGCGAGAAACGAGGTGGCCGACGAGTTCTTTGAGTTGCTCGTCGGTGCCGGGCAGCGGGAGGCTGGAGTGACGGACGTGGAAGGCCAGATCAAACTCGTGGTCGTCCACCCAAACTGGATGCCGTTCGAATGGAACCCACGCGAGTCTCTGGTGGTACCGGGGAACATACTGCAGTTTGGAGGCGACGAAGGCACGAATTCGATCGATATCGATGCCGCCATCGTCGCGTTGAAGCGGCTCTGCTTCGAAGATGCCGACCGCGACCACGTGCATGTGGAGTTCGGGCGTCTCGAGAGCCAGGAACGACGTGTCTAGTGATGAAAGCCGTTCATAGGCGACCATGGATGTTCCTTTCGGCGCCCGCGGCAGGAATCGAACCTGCGACCTACTGCTTAGGAGGCAGTTGCTCTATCCCCTGAGCTACGCGGGCGGGATCGGTTGATAACGCGGTTGGAAACTCAGTTCGGTGTTTCCGGCTGCGCTGTTGGTGAGTGTAATGGCATCCGGGCCGAGGACAATGTTGGGTTGAACGTCCGATGAGAGTGCTTTGCGCAGCGGTGACCTGGTCTGGCAGTGTCGTGCTGTGGGGGTGGCCGGTTAGACCGGCTGTTGGAGTCGGATCAGGTCGACGGCTTGAGGTGTGGTGAAGACGTGTTCGGTTTGGGCGTTTCGGCGGGCTTGCCAGGCGAGCAGAGTGAGGTGCAATCCAACGCCATGGCTGCTGCTTCGACGAGCGCCGCTCTAGCAAACGCTGTACCCGGCAAGATCATTTGGCCGATCACCGCTCGCGGGGGGCGTGCGTCTACTGCCGCATATGCTCGCTTGTCGAGCGGGTCTGTCCGGCCCGGCCCACCAACCAGGCCTCGAGCCTGATTGGAGGCAGTGGAACGGGTAGTGTCGGGTTGTCGCCTTCCCAAGGTGGCACAACTGAGCGCCCACCACGGTGTGTGTTCACGATTGCCACGTATGGTGGTATTGAGGTTTCTGGTCGGCTACCATGGCTGTTGGCGACATTTGGGAGGCGCCTTTGCCTGAAGTCCTGTTTGCGGTCAGTACGATCAACCTGGCGCTGTTCGCCGCCCTGGCTTGGACGGCGGTCAAACGGGCTCGCTCCGATGCCTCCCCGCGGCTGCGTTCGCTCGGCTGGGTGGCGGCTGCGGCGGCCGGCGCCTTCGTGCTGGGGGCCGGCCAGCGGATGGCCCTCCAGGCGACCCGGGCGGGCTGGTTGTCGACCCGGGTTACCGATTTCCTGCTGTCCGACTGGCAGTTGGCCCAGTCGCTGACGGCCATGGCACTGGGTGTGCTGGCCCTGGCCGCATTGGCCAAGGTGTGGGGACCGTTGGGGAGGGCCGATCGGATGGTCAGCGTCCTCACCGATCGGATCCCGCCGGACCAGGTTCCTCTCGACGATCTCACCGACCGGGAACGGGAAGTGATGGAGGCGATCGGATCCGGCTTGCTCAGCGACCGGGAGCTGGCCGAAGCCCTGTTCATCGCTCCATCCACGGCCCGCACCCACGTCAAGCACATCCTCCACAAAACCGGGCTGAGCAACCGGCGCGAGCTGATGCTGGTGGCCGCCCAATCCGAGCGGGTCTGAATCCCCCCACTTGACGAGCCGGATACCTCCTCGGGGGTACAGACACGGTCTCGCTCATGCGGTACACCTTCCTTACGCCACGCAGTGTGGTCGGCGGGGGGTCGAGGATCTCCCGCATCCGGAGTCGCCGGCGCCCATCGGGCGGCGGCGGGGGCAACTGGGAGGTTCCCATGTATCTTGGTATCCATCGAAAGGACCCGGCCCGCACACCGATCGTGCTGCGCCGTGCCCTCATTCTGGGCTTGGTACTGAGCCTTTTGACCGCCGGGATGGCCCTGGCGGAC
>JAHEDK010000002.1:0-3608 GCA_024641245.1 Actinomycetes bacterium | reverse complement strand
TGGTACGTCAGCGACGTCACTGTGAGCTGGACGGTGACTGACTCCGAATCGACGGTCACGTCCACGACGGGATGCGGCCCGACCACCGTTAGCGCCGACACCGCCGGCACAACGCTGACCTGCTCGGCCACCAGCGGCGGTGGTACCAGCAGCCAGTCGGTGACCATCAAGCGGGACGCCACCGCCCCAACCATCAACGGGTCCGCTTCTCCGGGACCGAACGGCGCGGGATGGAACAAAACGGACGTGGACGTCAGCTTCACTTGCGGCGATGCAACGTCGGGGATCGCCTCGTGCAGCCCGAACCAGACCCTGAGCGTTGAAGGCGCCAGCCAGTCCGCAACGGGCACGGCAATCGACAACGCCGGCAACAGCGCCTCAACCACCGTGAGCGGCATCAACATCGACAAGACGGCTCCTTCGGTTGCAGTGACCGGAGTGACCAACGGAGCCACCTACACGCTCGGCTCGGTGCCGGCGGCAGGTTGCAGCACAACTGACGCGCTGTCCGGTGTTGCGACGTGGGCTTCACTGGCAATGTCGGGAGGACCCGTCGTGGGTTCTTTCACGGCGACCTGCGGCGGTGCGACCGACAATGCGGACAACGCGGCGGCCTCGGCCAGCGCCACCTACAACGTCATCTACAACTTCGCCGGGTTCTTCCGGCCGGTTGACAACCTGCCGACGATGAACATCGTCAAGGCGGGTAGTGCCGTCCCGGTGAAGTTCAGCCTGAACGGCAATCACGGGCTCGGTATCTTCGCAAGTGGGTACCCGCGGTCGGTTTCCACTTCATGCACAAACACGACGCAGGACTCGATCGAAGAGACCGTTACTGCCGGCAACAGCAGCCTCTCCTACGACCCTGTGGCCGACCAGTACAACTACGTATGGAAGACCGACAAATCGTGGACGGGTTGCCGCGAGCTTCAGGTGATGTTCAACGACGGTACGACCCAGAAGGCTATGTTCAAGTTCACCAAGTAGCCGGTTGCCCGGAGGTGCCGCGCCCGTCACCGACGACCGGCACTTCCTCCGGCTGATCACCATCGGCGCGCGAAAGCGCGCCGATGGTCGTTGGGGCCTTGCCGGGGACTCTTCAGTACGCTCTGACACCACTCTCCGTTCGCCATGCGCCTTCGCGATGAACCTGTCCCTGGGGGTAGCCGTGAGGGACTATCCGGTGCGAAGGCGGGTGACCGTTGCGCCGGATGCGGATGGCTCGAGCAGCAGGTGGGGAATGAGATCGATGGCCTGATCGATCGGCACTGGGGGAGATAGGTAGAAACCCTGGACGTGCCGGCACCCGAGTTGTCGTAGTCTCCTGAGCTGGTTTCGGGTTTCTACTCCTTCGATGATCGAGCCGAGTCCGAGGGAGTTGCCGATTGTCAGCACCGTCCGGACCAATGAGGTCTCGCCATGCCCGAGACGCTCGACGAAGGACCGATCGATCTTCACTATGTCAATTGGCAGGCGATCCAGGTAGCTCAAAGAGGAGTACCCGGTTCCGAAATCGTCGATGGCGAGATGGATGCCGAGCGCCTTCAGTTGTTCGAGTCGCCGGACGGCCGTGTGCATGACGACGTTCTCGGTTATTTCGAGTGTCAACCGGTCCGGATCGAGGTTGGTTTCCAAGAGGACGAGGCGAACCCGGTCCACGATGTTCGCTTCCTGCAGTTGCTTTGGGGACAGATTGACGGTGACGCCGACGGCGGACTCCGGGTGCTCCGTCTGCCAACGTTGCGCATCGCTGCACGCTCTGGTGAGGGCCCATTCGCCGAGTGGCACGATCAGGCCGGATTCCTCGGCATACGGGATGAACTCGTTCGGCTGGATGACCCCTCGCTCAGGATGATTCCATCGCATGAGCGCCTCGAAGCTGGTGATGGCACCGGAGTTGATGTCGACGATCGGCTGGTAGTGGAGTTCGAGCTGATCCAGGTGGAGGGCCGACTGGAGCGCAGCGCGGAGCTCGAGCGTCTTCGACACCGCCTCATGCATGGACTCCTCAAACGTCCGGTAGGTTCCTTTGCCCTGGTGTTTCGCTGCGTACATTGCGGCGTCCGCGTTGCTGAGCAACTCCCGTGGTCCGTCGTCGGGCATGGCGAAGGCGACGCCGATGCTGGCTCTGGTGACCACCTGGCGGTCCTCGATCGCGAACGGCATGTTCAGTGATTCGACCATCCGCCTTGCCAGCCCTTCGACGCCGGCCTCGTCCTGGGCGGCCGGGACGAGCACCGCAAACTCATCGCCGCCGATCCGGGCCACCTCGTCGCCGGCGCGGCACACGGCCTGGAGGCGGGCGGCAACCTCGATCAGGAGCTGATCTCCGGCGGCGTGGCCGAGGCTGTCGTTGACGCTCTTGAAGTCGTCGAGGTCGAGGAACATGACGGCGACCGAAGCGTCCGGCGAGGTCGCATCGAGCGCCTCCTTGACCTTGAGCGAGAAGTTGGCTCGATTGGCGAGACCGGTGAGCGAGTCGTGGAGAGCCTGGTGCTTGAGCTCCTCCTTGAGTTCGGTGAGGCTGGCCAGCGAGTCGACGAGTTTGCCGTTCTCGAGTGACACGGCCACCTGTCTGGCGAAGGTTTCCAACAGGCGGCTGTCTCGCTGCTTGTACTCGCTCACGTCATCGAGTTTGTTGGCTACGAGGAGCACTCCGCCGACGGCATCATCGACAAACAGGGGAGTGGCGATACCCTCGCGGATCGACGGACACCCAGCCGGGCGGACGATCTCCGCCTCGTTCTTGGCGAACATGTGCGTCGTGCGTGCTTCGGCGATCGGGTGCCAGATGGACCGCTCATTCTCGAGAGGGATGAGCGTCATCGCCATCCGGTAGTCGGCTGGTCCTACCCGCGTCCGGTAGGCGACTTCATGGGCCTCGCCTGAAAACAAGGTGATCTCGGCGTACTCAGCCTGGAACATCGCCCGGGCCCGTTCCGCCGCCACCAGCATCGCCTCTTCGATTTCAGGAGTCTCGTGGAGGACACGGGTCGCCTCGTACAGCGATTCGAGGCGGGTGCGTTGCTCTCGCTGGCCCATGTAGGCGCGATAGGAAAGATAGAGGACCACCGGTGGGATGAGTGAGAGCAATGCCATCCCGGGTGCGACTTTGGCCATGGTGACTGCGATGAGCGCCAGACTGGCGCTCATCATCGTGGCCAATGTGCTGAGCCAGACGACTTCGGTCAGTCCCGGTCGGCGGAACGATCCTGAAACCAGAAATATGGCCAGGTTGACCAATCCCATCGCCACGACCAGAGAGGCGAGCGCGCCGAGCAACGCTCCCGCCCAACCGGCCGGGCCGAGCGGATCGCCCAGCCGTATGATGAGGCGGAACACTATTGCTGCGACACCGAATACGAGGGTGAACTGCGATACGTTGAAAAGCAGCTTGAGGAGGGGTTGTCGCCGATGAATCGAAAGTACGAGCGCGCTCCCGAGTAATACTGCCAGCATCATTTCGCCCGGCGCGAAGAAGTACAGCCCGAAGATGAGCGGTATCTCACTCATCGAGAAGGAATGAGCGTCGCGCCGACCTCGGAAGTGAACCACGGTGATTTCCGACAGGTACACGGCCGGAACCAGCAGCCACCAGTGCAGATTCA
>JAHEDK010000023.1 GCA_024641245.1 Actinomycetes bacterium | reverse complement strand
TATCTTCACCGTGTTGTTTGCCATCGGCAGGCTGCCGGGATGGATCGCCCAATGGAAGGAAATGCGGTTCGATCCCACCACCCGTATCGGCCGTCCACGACAGATCTACGTCGGAGAAAACCAGCGCAACCTAGTGCCGATGGACCAGAGGTAGAAACAACTTCCAGGTTCTAGGTTCTAGGTTCGCGAGAGACGGCGGCTCCACAAGGGGCCGCCGTCTCGAACTCAGAACCCTCAACTTACGACCTAGAACTCAGAACCTAGAACCTCTTCACTCAGAACCTAGAACCTCTTCGTATGGTTCTCCCCGTACCTCTCCGGTCACCGCATCAATGAGCACGAGTCCCCGCTTCGACGGCGGGTTGTCTGCCGCGTAGAGCAACACGTTCCAGATCGGTCGGGAACGCCAGCCCTCAAAACGGATGGATCCAGACGAATGGCCGACCGGAAACGAAACAGACCTCGCTGCCGACTCCAGTGCTTCGGAGTCCCGAACCTCCAGGGGCCACGCCGTCAGCATGTGCCAGCCGGCCAGCACCGCCAAGGAAGCGGCCACCAGCCACATGCCGGCCGGCAACTCCGACATCGCCCCGGCTGCGGCCAGTATGCCTGCCCCCAGATACACCCAGCCCGAGAGGCGTCGGCGGTGCGGAGAAGGGAACTCATACGGGCCGAGAGCCCAGGAGTCGAGGTCCTCGGGGACGGCTTCAGCGTCGGCCGTCTCTTGTGGGATATGGATTCCGGCCGGTTCGCGGTCGGTCATCGTGGTGCGGCCGCCATCTGCTTCAGTTCGTCGAGCACGGCCGTGATACCGACGCCGCGCCGTTCATGCTCTTCTCCTCGGAGCCGGAGCCCGACCGTTCCGCCTTCCACATCCGAGTCACCGACGACGAGCACCGAAGGCGTCTTGTGGGTAATCGCCCGCCGAATCTTCTCTCCGACGGTGTCGTCTGCCTCGTCGACTTCCACCCGCAAGCCGATTTCTCCCATCGCGGCAGCCACCTCCCTGCCGTAGCCGATGTGGCGGTCGGCTACCGGAACGATTGTTGCTTGAACCGGCGAGAGCCAGACCGGAAATGCTCCGGCATAGTGCTCCACGAGAATGCCGACGAAACGCTCTATCGACCCCATCAGGGCGCGGTGAATCATGACCGGCCGCTCCCGTGTGTTCTCCGCCGAGGCATACAGCAAGTCGAAATTCTCGGGCTGCCCAAAGTCGACCTGGAGCGTCGAGAGTTGCCAGCGGCGACCGATTGCATCACGCACGTGCACGTCGATTTTCGGGCCGTAGAAGGCGCCTTCGCCTTCTGCGATCTCAAACGGCAAGCCGGCGATTTCGAGGGCTTGCTGGAGGGCTGCCTCGGCCTTGTCCCAAGCATCGTCCTGGCCGACGTACTTCTCCGGCCTGGTTGAGATGTCGGCCTCGAACTCGTCGAACCCGAAGTCCCGCAGCACCATCAGCGTGAAGTCCAGCAGACTCTGCAGTTCGTCGCCGAGTTGTGACTCCATGGCGAAGATGTGACTGTCATCCTGAGTGAATCCGCGGGCTCGGAGGAGGCCGTGGACCACGCCGGAACGCTCGTAGCGATAGACGGTGCCTAGTTCAAAGAGACGGAGCGGCAGTTCCCTGTAACTGCGTCCATTGCTCTTGAAGATCAGAATGTGGAAGGGGCAGTTCATCGGCTTCATCCGGTACTCGGTTTGCTCGTCGAGCATCATGCCGGGGTACATCCCCTCGGCGTAGAAGTCGAGATGACCGGAGGTCTCCCATAGCTGGGCTTTGGCGACGTGAGGGGTAGCTACGATCTCGTAGCCGTGGGACAGGTGGGTCCTCCGGCTGTAATCCTCGATGATCGTGCGCAGCAAGCCACCCTTGGGGTGCCAAACGGCCAGACCGGAGCCCAACTCGGGTGGGAACGAAAACAGGTCCAACTCGTTGCCGAGGCGCCGATGATCGCGTCGTTCAGCTTCCTCGAGCCGGTTGAGGTAGTCGTCGAGTGCTTGCTTCGACTCCCAGGCAGTCCCGTAGATGCGCTGCAATTGATCGCGCGTCTCATCGCCCCGCCAATAGGCACCGGCAGAGCGCAACAGCTTCACCGCCTTGAGGCGTCCTGTGCTCGGCAGATGTGGACCACGACAGAGATCGACGAAATCCTCGTTGCGGTAAACACTCACCGATTCACCACCGGCCCCCTCAGAGTCATCAACAGCCTGAATGATCTCCGTTTTGTAGGGTTGGTCGACGAACAGAGCCAGTGCTTCCTCTATGGAGCAGGCCTCTCGTTCAAAGGGCTGGTCGGCTTCGACGATTTCCGCCATGCGGCGCTCGACCTGCTCGAGATCATCGGGGTCAAACGGGCGTCCGATGTTGAAGTCGTAGTAGAACCCGTCGGTAATCGCCGGGCCGATTGCAAAAGTCGCACCGTCGAACAGGTCGAGTACGGCCTGCGCCATTACGTGAGCGGCGGAGTGCCGGATGACATGGCGGCCCTCATCGGTCGTCTCGGTGACTACCTCGAAAGCTCCGCCGTGGAGCAGCGGCCTGCTCAGGTCGAGGAGTTCGCCGTCGAGCCTGACGGCCACGGCCGCCTTGGCAAGTCGGGCGCCGATACCGGCGGCCACCTCGAACCCCGACACGCCTGATTCGTGTTCGTGCACGGATCCGTCTGGAAAGATCAGTTGGATAGTCATCGCGTTTCTCCGGTCATGTCGCGGTAGGGTAATGGCAGCAAACGAAACTTTCGGAACTTACTTTCGGAGGGAACTGTATGGACGCTATGGAGATCGCCAACCAGCTGGCTCGCGGTGGTCGGGTCCACGAGTTGTCCGGCTATTCAGGTCGAACCTTCCGGCTGTTCGCTCCCCATGCAACGACGATCCTCACTGTGTATCGAACCAGTTCACTGCAGCGTCGTGAACAGCGAGCTTTGGAAGCTCTGGCCGATGTCGAAGGAATCCCCAAAGTCATCGAGTGGAGTGTCGAGGCCGACGCCGCCTGGGGCTTGTTCCAGGATGCCGGTGCCTGGAATCTGGCCACATTGCCGACGAGTCTGGGCCCTGCCCGCCAGGCTGGCCGAATTCTCCGACACGTACACGAGGCGAGTCCCGACGATCTCACCAACCTGGCCGGCGGCATGGACGCGGCCTGGCTCCGTTCCGAGTACCAATCGGTCTTCACCCGTCTGGCGCGCTACCGCCGCCGCGTTGGGCTGTCTCAGAGTCTGCTCGAACGCGCTCTGGCGGCCGAGCCACCCGTCGGAGGCGTGCCCACTTCGTGTCATACGAATCCCCGCCCCGATCGCTTTCGTGTCGACGACGAGACGGGCCGGGTGACATTGACGGACTGGGCTTGGGCAACTGCGGCTCCCGCGGAATGGGACTTCTCACTCGCTGTGTGGACTCTCCGCCTGTCGGCTGGCGACGCGGCGGCAGAGGCCATGATCGAGGGCTACGGCCGAACGATGCCGAAAGATGTGCTGCAACCGTGGATCGTATTCCACGGAGGTCGAGAACTGATGCAGGCAGCCGAAACAGCAGACGGACGACTCGATCGCTTGATGCCGGTTGTGAATGAGATCGAGGCTGCACTGCCTTATTGAAGAGGGCCGTCGGCGATCGGCCGGCGCGGCATTCGCTCACTCTCCCTCACGAGCGGACCCATCCGACCGGTGAGAAGAGCCAATTCTCCGGCAAACTGCGCCGCCCCCGGAACGCGAAATCCGTCGTTATGAGCGCCGTGCCGCGTATTCTCCCCAAGGGAAGGAGGACAATGTGATCGCTTTTCTGATCGTGCGCGCGCTGCTAATCGGTATCGTGCTCGGCGGTAGGTTTGGTGGTTCCCGCCTGCAGGATTCCCAACCGACAATGGACCTCGAGATCGATCTTCCATGCCCGTGGTGCCACTCCCAGACAAACGAAAGAGATCAGGCATGCCGGTCGTGCGGTCGCCGCTTCGGTACCGACGGGCTCGGCGAACTCGACGCACGTCTGAGTGACGCCTAGATCCTCGCTCTGAACACCCGATCGGTGTGATGGACCTCGAAACCCAGTCCTTCATACAGCCGAAGCGCGGGTTCGTTCGCTGCATCAACATAGAGCATCCCCTGCGTTGACCCTCTCACGCTGCTGAGGTAGTGGAGACCGTCGAGGGCAATCGCCCGGCCGACACCGCGACCCCGATATCCTCCGTCGGTGGCAATCAGGTAGATCTCACCGAGCCCCCCGGGGTGCACCTTCGTCCAACAGAATCCGACCAGACGGTCCCCAAGCCAAGCCATGCGTATTCCGGTCGGGTCGTACCATTCGTAGCCCTGTCGTTCACGAAGATCGTCTGCGCTCCAGTTTCCGGCTTCCGGATGACCCTCGAAAGCGCGGTTGTTGACGCCAAGCAGCGCATCCGCGTCCGCATTCTCGAATGCCCGTATCTGGATACCGGGCACCTCTCGGGGAGTCACGGCGGGCAATAACACCCGGAGCTGATGGAGGTCCCGCCACGGCTCGAACCCAAACTCCTCCAGTGGGCGCTCGCCGCCGGGTGTATAGACCCAGGCCAAGGCCGTGTCGCCTCCCAGTTGCCGGACTCTCGCCAACGCACTTCTCAGCAGCGGCGCCTCGAGTTGCCCGCGCAGATCCGGATCGACCGCCAGCTCGAACTCATACGTTCCAACCACCTTGCTGGCCAGCATGTGGAGGTATCCGACCGGAACCCCCAACTCCTCGATGACAAAGCCCGCACCGGGTGATTGACCGACCCGCATCGTCCGATACTTGTTCTCACTGAGCGGATGATGCCCATCGTGGAGACGACACCGCTCGAACAACTGATCGAGTCTCGGCAGATCGTGTGGCCATGAATATCGGCGAACGGACATTCCGTCGACCATACCGCGCAATCAGGACAACGGCTCTATCCTGTCAAATCGTGAGCAAGGTAGGACTGGTTCTAGGTGGTGGCGGTATCACCGGTGCTGCATATGAACTGGCAGCTCTCATGGCTATTCACATGGCTACGAGTTGGGATCCCAACTCGTCCGAGGTGATCATCGGAACGTCGGCCGGTTCGTACGTCGCCGGCATCGTGCGTTCGGGCCGACTGTCGATCGACTCGCTTGCCCGCCCCGACGACAGTCGGGAAGACGTGGCCAATCGCATCCGCACCGCGGTCTATCGCCGAAGGCGCCCGGGAGGCGTCCGCCGTTGGGTTCGACATGGGATCATCCCGGGAATCCGCAATCCCGGCGTGTCACTCATCCTTGGGTCTCCGGCTCCGTTCGATGCTGCCGGGATCGGAGATTGGCTTGCAGAGGAGGTGGGTGAGTTCGCCGACGGCTGGCCGGACGACCCGACCGTAATCGTTGCATACGAACTGGAATCGAAGCGTCGGGTTGCCTTTGGCACCCTGGAGGCGCCCGATGTGGAACTTCGTCAAGCCGTGGCGGCGTCGTCCGCAGTGCCGCTGATCTTTGCGCCATTTGAACTAGGCGGCAACCACTATGTAGATGGTGGCGTGGCTTCGGGCACCCACGCCGACCTCATCCTCGCCAACGAAGAGCCACTCGATTTCGTATTGATCGTTGCGCCGATGGCTGCAGACGAGACGCGTGACGGCGGCAGGTTCTATGAGGGAGCATTCGACCGGGTCGGAAGGGCGGCACTCGACGAAGAACTCACGATGATCCACGATGCTTGGCCAAAGGCGGAGGTTCTCACCATCACTCCCTCAGTCGAGGTGCAAACGCTCCTGCGCCCGAACCCGATGAGCGCCTCGGCAGCAGTACCGGCGTTCATCAAGACGCTGGCGTCTCTTCGGACGAAGCTGGCGCGGCCGGATGTTTGGGCAATGCTCCGGAAGCACCTGGCACCAACTTCGCACCCTGCGCGAAGCCGCTAGGAGCATCCACACCTTGGCCGGCCGAGAGGCATCCATTAAGAATGAGACCCCCGGCAGTGCCGGGGGTCTCGATCGCTGAGGGGGGACCCAACAACCGGAACGTTACTTCCCGGTCACCGGGCGCTCGTAGGGTCTTTTGGCCCACGCTGTTGGGCCGGAAGCCACGTAACAAGTTTCAACGAGACCGGGGTGGCAGGATCCATTACCGGGCCATGACGTTGGGGATACCTGCCTGTGTGAGCAGCCTTGCAGTGACGGAGAGGGTCAGCCCGACCACCGTCGAGAACTCTCCATCGAGGCGATCGACGAAAGCACCGCCCAGGCCCTGGGCGGCGTAGGCACCGGCTTTGTCGAAGGGTTCGCCGGTGGCGACGTATGCCTCGATCTCTCGCTCCTCGAGAATGCGGAACCGAACGGTCGCCACCGCGTGCTCAACCATTGGCCTTGCACCTTGTCTGCTCAATGCAATGCCGGTGAAGACCTGATGGGATCGGCCGGAGAGGAGTTGCAGCATCGCAACGGCATCCGGACTGCTGATCGGCTTGCCCAGAATCCGGCCTTCGGACGCCACCACTGTGTCTGCGCTGAGAACCCATTGATCGCGATGGAGATCAGAGAGTGCCTCACCCTTAGCCACCGCCAGCCGTCGAACGGTTTGTTCGGGAGCCTCGTTCGGTAGAGGTGTTTCGTCTATGGCCGGAGCTTCGACTTCGTAGGAAACGCCGAGCAGATCGAGGACTTCACGGCGGCGCGGCGATCCCGAAGCAAGGAGCAACATCGTGCAAGACCCTAGACGAACTCGCCTATCGTGAGAGCCTATGGACCTCAAGGACGTCATCGTCCAATCCGAACGGCTCGGACCGATCGTGCACCTGGCCACGGTGACACCTGATGGGATCCCTCATGTCGCGCCGGTTCACGTCGACTGGCACGACCGGTTGCTCTACTGCGCCGTGGGGCGATCGAGCGCGAAAGCACGCAATGCGGCTGCTCACCCGTTCGTCTGCCTGCATCATCAGGTGACCGCGGATTCCGGGTGGGACTCGCTCATGGTCTGGGGTATTGCTCGCCTGTTGACCTCATCTTCGCACAAGCGTCACCTGTGGTCGGTGATGTCGTATGATCTCGACCTCTTCTCGCCGGGCGGTCCGGACAACTCGCCGGAAACGATCTTCATCGAGATCCGGCCAAACCGGGCTCTCTTTCTGGCCAGGTTCGGCTTCGACGGCCGATCGGAGTGGCGTGCCGGCTGATCGAACAACGCCGGCGGAGACATCTCCGCACTTCAAGAAATTCGTCACACTGCGCGTCTCCGGAACGGTCCTCGAACTGGCCGTCGCCCACGACCTGTTCAGCAGCCATGCCGTCGATGCAGGCTCGAGGTTGTTGCTTCGCACCCTCATGACTACCGACCCGCCCACCGCGATCCTCGATGTCGGCTGCGGATACGGGCCACTTGGGTTGGGATTGAAGGCGAGATTCCCCGACGCCCGGCTCGAGATGATCGATCGCGATGCGCTGGCAGTGCGCTTCGCGTCGGCCAACGCCTCCCGCAACGGGGTCGATGACACCACTGCGTACAGCAGTCTCGGCTACGACTCCGTCGACCCAAACCACCGCTTCGATCTCGTCGTCGCCAACCTTCCCGGCAAGGCGGGATCGACGGTGATCGAGGAGCTACTGCTCGGTGCCGGTCGGATGCTGCGTCCCGGAGGAACAATCGCGGTCGTCGCCGTGGCGGCACTGAACGATTTGGTGGCGGAGGTGTTGGAGAGAGGTCGGGCGAGAGTTCTGTTGCGTGAGGAGGCTCGGGACTACACGGTCTTCCACTACACGGTGGAGTCGGCCGGCCGGGACGCACGATCATCTTTCGAGCGGGGCGTCTATGCGCGTGCTCGATCGTCGTTCTCACATGCTTCGTTGGATTGGGAAGCTTCCACGGCGTGGGGGTTGCCGGAGTTCGATTCGCTCAGTTTCCGCACGCGACTGATGGTCAACCTGATCGTCAACGCCCATCAGAAACGAGTGAGGGCACTCGTTCTCGAACCCGGTCAGGGACATGTCGCCGTGGCGATCCACCGTTGTTGCTCGCCCGAGAGGATCACTCTGGCCGGTCGGGATCTCCTGGCGCTGCAGATCTCCCGGACCAATCTGGCGTTGAATGAGGTGGAAGCCAACGCTGTGGACGTTCACCACGCTCCCGACCTCGCCACTCTGATCGAGCCATTCGACCTGGTGGCGGCGGCACTGGCAGACAAGCTCCCGATCAATGTCACCACGGCCATCGTCGGAGATCTGGCGGAAAGGGTCGCCGAACGAGGATCACTGGTTCTGGGTGGAAGCAGCACCACGATCACCAGGGTCGTGGAGTCGGGGATTCTCAAGGGCATGGCGATGAAAGAACGAGTTCGTAGGCACGGTTTCAGTGCAGTTCGAGTCCGGCGAGGCTGAGCCCGCCCGCCCGAGCCTCCAGGGATCGGCGTTCGGGTGTGAGAGCTCCGGTCCTTCGGGACTCAATGAAAAAAGGGGCCCCACCGTGCGGTGGGGCCCCTCGATAGATGGAGATTGCTCAGCCTTCGGCGACGACGGTGAGCGTTCCTTTCATGCCGGCATCGAAGTGGCTCGGGATTGCACAGATGATCTGGTACTCACCGGCGACCGGGGCGACGAACGTCTCCGTCTTGGACTCTCCTGCCCCTACTTCTTCCTCCCAATAGACGAAGTCGGCCAGCAGTTCTTCCTCGGTATCAGGAAGGTCTGCCTCACTGCTGATCGTGACACCGGGCTGGAGCAACACCCACTCGTGCTCAACGGCGCCGTCATTCGTCAGGTTGATGGTGATGGTCTCGCCTGCTGCGACCTCCCAAGAGGTCGGGTTAAAGGAAAAATCCTTCGTGGTGGCGTCGATCTCGGTAGCTGCTCCGCCACCACATCCGGATAACACGATGATCAGACCGAGCACCGTCGATGCGAACACGCGTCGCGTGGTCATGGTTGTTTCCTCCCCTTCAGTTGGATCCCGCTGCCCATTCGAGCAGATAGGGAATGGACAATAGAACATGGCGGCCAGAATTTCTACTGAATGGTCGTTCGGTCGGTTGAGAATCTCGAGATAACGCGACTCTCGAGCTAAACCGATCCTACGAAACCCTCCGACAAGCGCTATAGTGGAGGTGTACGCCCGATTGCGTACAACGCCGGGCTCCCCCCCACTCGTTCCGTCTGGTGGAGCCACCGCAGGACATGCTGGTTCACGTCGACGCCGCGTCGGCTCTCCATCGCAGATCAGGCGGGGCGTCAACCCCGACGGTTCGACGCTTCGGAAGGAGCAACCATCATGTCCAGCAACCTCTACGTGGGAAATCTCACGTTCAACACCACCTCGAGTGACCTCGAGACTCTCTTCTCCAAGCACGGCGAAGTGACTAAGGCCCAGGTCATCACAGACCGGGACACCGGTCGGTCACGTGGCTTCGGCTTCGTCGAGATGGCAACCTCCGAGGGCGGCAAGGCCGCCATCGACAACCTCAACGGTTACAACCTCGACGGTCGTGACCTCACGGTGAACGTCGCCAAAGAACGCTCACGCTGAAACCAGGTTCGATGCGCAAGATCGACGGAGGCAGGCAACGATGCGTGGGATGCGGACATCCCCGCAAGGAGCACAACGATCGCGAAGGGTGCTCGGTACCCAAGTGTGCTTGTAGCGAGTACATGCAACCGGCGGACCCGGAGCTTTCCGGCCGCAAGGGAGCGAAGCGCTCGTCGTGATCTGTCCCCTTCGGGGCGCATAGACTGATTGAGTTGGGGTGAGTTCGGTAACGGACTCACCCCATTCTCGTTAACCGGCCCCCCTGCCTGCGGATCGGTCCACCTATCCGGAGAAGGGCCGCTCCCCCACCGTGCGCCGCCCGGCGCCGGCGGCCGCGATGCGACGCGCCATGGCACCGAAAATGACGGCGTGAAACGGGACCAGTGCATACCAGTACAGCCGCCCGAGAAGGCCGCGCGGTACGAAGGTCGCCGTCTGGGTCAACTGCGTCGTGGACCCGTGTGAGTCAACGCTCCACTCCAACCAGGCTGCCCCGGGGAGTTTCATCTCTGCCTGGAGCAGCAAACTTCGGTCGGGTTCCACCCGGACGACCCGCCAGAAATCGAGAGCCTCGCCGGGCCGGAGATCCTCCGGGTGGCGCCGGCCGCGCCGCAGTCCCACTCCCCCGATCAGAGAGTCGAACACCCCGCGCATATGCCAGGCCCAGTCAAAACCGTAGTAGCCGACGTCACCCCCGACCCGTGTGAACGCCCAGAAGATGTCCTCGGCGGCGGCTTGTGAGCTGACGACCCGACGATCTTCGAACCTCTTACCTCCCGCCCACGCCGGATCGGTGGGAAGTGGATGTGCGGGGCTCGTGGCTGCATCGCTCCAGCGGGTCTCAACCTGGCGGGAGGTCGTGAGTTCCAGCGCCAGGCGCACGGCCTCCCGATAGCTGATCGGCCGGTACGGGAAAAGGTGCGCCGGAGTGCCGTCGGTGACGATCACTTCATTCTTCAGACTGTCCACGAGCGGTCGTGCCACGCCTGACGGAAGCGGCGTGACGAGCCCGATCCACCGGGATGACAGGCCCGGGCTGAGCACCGGGACCGGGATTATGATTCGCCTCCGCAGGCCGGCTTCCTCGGCGTAGATCTGCATCATCTCCTCATAGGTGAGTACCTCGGGACCACCCACCTCGAGTACCCGGTTGACCGGTTCGTCCTCGAGCACCGCGGTGAGCATCTCGAGCACGTCGCGAATGGCGATGGGCTGACAGCGAGTGCGTACCCATTTCGGAGTGGTCATGATCGGCAGCACTTCAGTGAGATAGCGGAGCATCTCAAAGCTCACCGAACCGGATCCAATGATCACAGCCGCCCGGACCTCGGTCACCGGGACGCGTCCGGCCGCCAGCGTCCGGCCCACCTCCTGGCGGGACCGGAGATGCTTTGAGAGTGCTTCATCTTCGGCACGGCCCAGTCCGCCGAGGTATACGATGCGGCGGAGCCCCACTGCTGCAGCAGCCTCCTGGAAGTTATGTGCGCCGACCCGGTCGGTCTGTCCGAAGTCGGCAGTATGACCCATCGAATGGATCAGGTAGTAGGCGTAGTCACATCCCTCGAGCGCAGCCACGAGGGTGGCAGGGTCGAGAACATCGCCTTGCACCACTTCGACCTGATCGCGCCACGGGTCGAGAGCCAGCTTGGAAGGGTCGCGTGCCAGACAGCGCACTCGATGGCCGCGCTCGAGGAGGCGCGGCACCAACCGGCCACCGATGTATCCGGTGGCGCCGGTGACGAGAGTGAGAGGCGCGTCCACCGGCGGGAGGATACCTTCGCCGTGGTCCTTACTTCGTAGTACTCCCGGCACCGCAGGAGCGGAATCGTCGACCGGCCGGCCGGAGCATCCACGCCCCCTCTTGTGAGTGAGCACTCACTCAGTTACTCTGGTCGTTCGTGAGTACCCGACCCACCCGAGCCAAGCCGCTGTCACGTGACGATCGCAGACAGGCGATCTTGATTGCCGTCATCCCGCTCCTGATCGAGAAGGGCCAGGCGGTGACCACCGCCGAGATGGCAGAGGCGGCGGGTATCGCAGAAGGAACCATCTTCCGGGCGTTCCCCGACAAGGCCGCTCTCATCCACGAAGCGGTGAAGATCACGATGGATCCGGCCCCGGTCCGGGCAGCCCTCGAAGCCATCGACGCGGCCGCCCCCATCGAGATACAACTTGCAGAGGCTGCCCGCATTCTCGTCGAACGGTTCGACCGGATCACTGCGCTGATGGAAGTCCTTCGCACCATGCCACTTCCGGCCACCGGCCCCCCCGCCGGCGCCCGCCGTGTGGTTGCCGAGTCGATCGCCTCCATCTCGGCTGCCCTCACGGTGCTCCTCGAACGCCACCGCGACCGCCTCGTGATTGCACCCTCACGGGCGGCGGCGGCCTTCCGCGGACTGATCTTCGCCAATGCCCACTCAGTGATGAACCCGGAGGAGAAACTGACGATCGATGAGGTCGTCGGGATCCTGCTCTGCGGCATTTCAGCCCGCCCGATCGGAGACTGATCACCTCGTGTTACTACGGATCCTCAAAGAGCGCCTCAAGCCGTACACCCGAGCGATCACGATTGTGATCCTCCTGCAACTGGCCGGGACCATCGCGTCTCTATACCTCCCCAGCCTCAACGCCGACATCATCGACAACGGTGTCGTCACCGGCGACACCTCCTACATCACCCGCACCGGCGCATGGATGCTGCTCGTATCCCTGATTCAGGTCGGCTGCACGATCTCCGCCGTCTTCTTCGGGGCCAGAACCGCGATGGCGTTCGGACGCGACCTCCGCTCGGTGATCTTCCACCGGGTATCCGATTTCTCGAGCCGGGAGATGGCCGCCTTCGGAGCGCCCTCGCTGATCACCCGCAACACCAACGACGTCCAGCAGGTACAGATGCTGGTGTTGATGGGCCTCACCATGATGGTGTCGGCGCCCATCATGATGGTGGGAGGCATCATCATGGCTCTGCGCGAAGATGTCGGGCTGTCATGGCTGGTGGTGGTGGCGATTCCGATTCTGGCCCTGGCGGTCGGGATGATCATCTCCCGAATGGTCCCGGCCTACCGGCTGATGCAGTCCCGTATTGACACCGTCAACCGGGTCCTCCGCGAACAGGCCACCGGCATCCGGGTCCTCCGCGCTTTCGTCAGGGAACCGTTCGAGACCAAGAGATTCGAGCAGGCGAATACCGACCTCACCGACGTGTCGATCACGGTCGGCCGCTGGATGTCGGCCATGTTCCCGGTGGTGATGCTCGTGCTCAACCTGTCCAGTGTTGCGGTTCTGTGGTTTGGCGGGTTCCGCATCGACTCAGGCGCCATGGAGATCGGCGCTCTCACCGCCTTCCTCACCTATCTGATCCAGATTCTGATGTCTGTGATGATGGCCACGTTCATGCTGGTCATGGTGCCAAGGGCCACGGTGTCTGCCGATCGCATCGGTGAAGTCCTCGACACCGAGTCGTCCGTGCTGCTCCCGGCGGTCGGAGTTACCAAGGTCGATCGGCGCGGCGAACTCGACCTGCGCGGAGCGGGATTCAGCTACCCGGGAGCAACGTTCCCAGTGCTGTGTGACGTGACGTTCTCGGCCAGGCCCGGCCAGACCACCGCCATAGTGGGGTCGACGGGTGCGGGAAAGACCACTCTGTTCGGCCTGATCCCCCGGTTGTTCGACGCCACCACCGGAAACGTGCTGGTTGACGGTGTCGACGTTCGAGATTTCGACCCAAACTTCTTGTGGTCGAAGATCGGTCTCGTCCCCCAGACCCCCTACCTGTTCTCAGGGACGGTCGCTTCCAATCTGCGCTACGGCAAGCCCGACGCCACCGAAGGCGAGATGTGGACGGCGCTCGAAGTCGCCCAGGCGCGAGGTTTCGTCGAAGACATGCCGGATGGTCTCGAGGCGCCGATCTCCCAGGGTGGCACCAACGTCTCGGGCGGTCAGCGCCAGCGCCTTGCCATCGCCAGGGCACTGATCCTCAAGCCCGAAATCTACCTGTTCGACGACTCGTTCTCTGCCCTCGATCTGGCAACCGACGCCAGGCTCCGAAGGGCGCTGAAGCCGGTGACGGCCTACGCCACCGTCTTGATTGTGGCGCAGCGGATCTCGACCATCGCCGACGCCGACCAGATCGTCGTGCTCGAAGACGGCGAGTTGGTCGGGCTCGGCACCCACGAGTCGCTGCTGGCGACGTGCGCAACATACGTTGAGATCGTCGAGTCGCAGTTGAAGGCGGAGGTGGCCTCGTGAGCGGCCGCGACATGAAGGCGACCGAACGGATCTCGGGTCAGCGCGGACCGGGTCACGGCCCGTTCGGCGGTGGGATGATCGGGCAGAAGCCGCTCTCGTTCGGAGTTTCGGCCAAACGCATCATCAGGCGCCTTCGGCCGCAGCTTCCCAAGGTGATCGGCGTCTTTTCGGCCGGCATCGTCAGTGTGGCGCTCTCCGCCATCGGTCCCAGGGTTCTGGGTCGGGCAACAGACCTGATCTTCGCCGGCGCGATCGGCAAACGGCTTCCGGCCGGGCTCACCAAGGAGCAAGCCATCGAAGCGGCCAGAGCAGCGGGCCAGAGCCAGATCGCAGATCTGCTCACCGGAGTGGACGTGGTACCCGGCCGGGGAATCGACTTCCCGGCGCTGGGGAACGTGCTGTTGATCGTGCTCGCCCTGTATGCCGGCTCGGCTTTGCTCGGGTTCCTGCAGGGGTACCTGCTAAACGACGTAGTCCAGCGAACGATCTTCCGTCTTCGTTCCGAAGTCGAGGACAAGCTCAACCGGTTGCCCCTCCGCTATTTCGACCGCCAGCCGCGCGGAGAGCTGTTGAGCCGGGTCACCAACGACATCGACAACGTCTCCCAGAGCCTCCAGCAAACAATGAGCCAGCTGCTGACATCTCTGTTGACGATCATCTTCGTGGTCGGGATGATGATCTCGATCTCACCAACGCTGTCCCTGATCGCCCTCGTGACCATACCCGTCACGATGGTGGTTGCGGGCTTGGTGATGAGGCAGTCCCAGAAGCATTTCATCACCCAGTGGCGACGGACCGGGAACCTCAACGCTCAAATCGAAGAGGCGTTCACCGGCCACTCGCTGGTCAAGGTGTTCGGCCGTCAGAAGGAAGTCCAGGCCACCTTCGAGGTTGAGAACGAAGAGCTGTACAAGGCCAGCTTCGGAGCGCAGTTCCTCTCCGGGTTGATCATGCCGATCATGATGTTCATCGGAAACCTCAACTATGTGATCATCGCCGTGCTCGGCGGGCTGCGGGTGGCCAGCGGCACCATGAGCCTCGGTGACGTCCAGGCTTTCATTCAGTACTCCCGCCAGTTCACGCAGCCGGTCACTCAGGTGGCGTCCATGGTCAACCTGCTGCAATCGGGAGTCGCCTCAGCAGAACGCGTATTCGAACTTCTCGACGCAGAGGAGGAGGTACCGGACGATCATCATCCTCCGATTTCGGACGATTCGCACGGGCGGGTGACGTTCGAGGACGTTTCGTTCCGCTACGACGAGGACCGTCCGCTCATCGAGCACCTGTCCATGACCGTCGAACCGGGCCAGACGGTCGCCATCGTCGGGCCGACCGGAGCGGGAAAGACCACGCTGGTCAACCTGATCATGCGGTTCTACGAATTGAACGAGGGTCGGATCACCCTCGACGGGGTCGACATCACCCGGATGTCGCGCGCCGGGTTGCGTTCACGAATCGGCATGGTGCTGCAAGACACGTGGCTGTTCAAAGGGACGATCCGGGACAACATCGCTTACGGGCGGCCGGATGCCACGCAGGCTGAAATCCTCGAAGCCGCGCAGGCCACTCTGGTCGACCGCTTCGTTCACAGCCTTCCCGACGGGTACGACACCGTCATCGACGACGAGGGTAGCAACGTCAGTTCGGGCGAGAAGCAGCTGATCACGATCGCCCGAGCGTTCCTCGCCGATCCTGCTCTACTGATCCTCGATGAAGCGACCAGCTCGGTCGACACCCGCACCGAGCTGCTGGTTCAGCATGCAATGGCGGCGTTGCGCACCGACCGCACAAGCTTCGTGATCGCCCACCGTCTCTCGACCATCCGGGACGCCGATTTGATTTTGGTGATGGAAGAAGGCCGGATTGTCGAGCGTGGCAACCACAAGGAGCTCATCAGGCTCGACGGCGCCTACGCCCATCTCTATAACTCGCAGTTTGCGGGACCCGATGTCGAGGACCCGGCCCCGGTGGCGGGAGGCCCCCCGCTCGGCGTGGGTTGAGACCGGCGGTTTGACCACCCGGGACCGCGCGGTCACTCGCCGGCGGAGTCGATCTCGATCTCGAACCATTCGGGCCAGGAGAGACTCTCGAGGGTCGTCATGCGAAACGCCGACACCCCGGCCAGTGGAGACGCCGGGTGCCAGATGAGAACGTCGCCGGTCGCCGTTGTTCCCCGGAACGTCTCGACGAGGTTCCATGTGCCGTCCACGAACACCTCGAGTTCGTGGACCGTCTCGCCCGGCGGGTTCTGGTACACGACAAAGCGGACTTCTGTCACCTTTGCGGAGCCGGCGAAATCGACCTTGATCCAGTCCGGCGCATCGCCCCCGGACGACCAGAAGGATTCACCGATTACCGAACCGTCGAATACCAACTCCGGTCCATGGCCCTCTCTGCTCCTCGAGGCCGAAGCCTCGAAGGATCCGGATGCGGTGTAGCCGGGACACCACGCGTCGGCGCCGGGCGCACAGTATTCGGTCGTCCCGCCTATCACGGTGGCGAGAATCTCCACCGACGGGAGCTGGTCGATCGGGACTGTGAGCAGGTTGTCGGACAGCACCACGAGATCCGCCAGCTTGCCCGGTGCGAGTGACCCGACCAGCTGGTCCTGACGGAGGGCATACGCAGACCCGGTGGTCATCATGGCCAGTCCCTGCTCGACGCTCACGCCGCCGCCCGCCATCCAGTCCGGCGGCTCACAGGTCGTACCGTCCTCGCCGACCGTGACGCGCGTTACGAGGCTGAAGAGCTCGAGGATCGGGCTGATCGGAGTCATCCACGGATCATCTCCGTGCCATGCAACGACCAGGCCCGGGTTGGCAGCCCCGATGGCGCCGGGCCTATCTCCGTATTCCTTGTAGAAATCGGTCCAGCCGAGGTCGGCCCTGCACGCTTCAGAGATACCGAAGACGGTCGGGACCAGCCCCAGCTCGCCGTACCGCCCGGCGATTGCCTCGGTGACGAACGCGTTGTGTTCGATGCGATGCCGCAGCGTGTTGGAACGTCCGTCGAGCACCGCCGCGAAGGCGTCCTGCACCTCCGCGATTGCTCGATCACCCTGGGCATGGATGATCACCTGATACCCGGCCGCATTGGCCTCCCTGATCCAGGCGGTGAGGACGCCGAGGTCGTGATACGGAGCGCCGGCTTCGTAGCCTTCGAGGAACGGTTCGCTCGTTGCGATGGCTCCGCACACCCCGCCGTCGGAGAAGATCTTGACGCCACCCACTCGCACCCGCTCGGCGAGGATCGCATCCGGCCCATATGCCACATACCAGGGCCCCAGGTCTTCACCGCATGGATCAGTCCTCGCCAAGTACAAAGTAGTCCGCACCGCCAGTTCCCCAGATGTCGCAGCTTCGATGAACTGCTCCGGCCACTCCGGTTCGACCGACGCATCTCCCACAGAAGTGATGCCGTTGGCGAGGGCGAGACGCTGCCCGGCCGCAATACCGCCCATATCGGTGAGGATATGGGTGTGGGCATCTACGAACCCGGGGCTGAGAGCACGACCACCGAGGTCGACGACGGTGGTGCCGGGCCCAACGTACCGCTCGATCTCTTCGGCGGTGCCTACTGCCGCGATCACCTCGCCGGTGATGGCGATCGCTTCCGCCGTTCCCAGCTCGGGATCCATCGTCACTATGTCGCCACCTCTAAACACGACGTCTGCCGGGTCGGGCACGCTGGTTGTAGTTGTGCTGATCGTGGGGGGAGTCGGCGGCTCAGTAGTGGTGGTCGAGTCGACTGTAGAAGCGGTGCTGGCGACCTTGACCGGAGGAATACTGGTCGTTGCGTTTCCTCCCTCGTCGCACGCGCCGAGGAGGAAGATCAGAAGAACCGTCGCACTCAATCGACCATTCACGTTGCCGAAGGTAGCACCAACCCGTCGGGTGGCGGGGCCCAAGCCGCTTTCGATTTCTTTGCGGATCCGGTCGCACAGTGCCGTACTTCTGATAGACAAGAACCTCTTGATCCGCGAGTAGTCCACGCGTACCGTTGCCGGGACCCGACAACCTGGGAGGAACCAGATGGCGAAGTTCATGTTGATCTACACCGGCGGAATGGGAATGGAAGCGAGCCCCGAGGAT
Organism: Actinomycetes bacterium; assembly: GCA_024641245.1. Taxonomy (GTDB): domain Bacteria; phylum Actinomycetota; class Acidimicrobiia; order Spongiisociales; family JAHEDJ01; genus JAHEDJ01. The sequence continues at coordinate 25,035 of JAHEDK010000023.1, read as the reverse complement.
CAGCAGAGGATCATGGAGGAGTGGGGTGTCTGGTACGGCAAGATGGGTGCCGCGATCGTCGATGGTGGCGCACCCTTCGCCCACTCCAAGCACCTGACGGGCAACGGCATCGAAGACGGACCCGTGGGCGATACGCCGGCCACCGGCTACACCGTGATCGAGGCCGACTCACTCGATACAGCCGCCGCCGCCTGTGCGGACCATCCGCACCTCAACCACGGTGGCCGGGTGGAGGTCTACACCTGCATCGATATGGGCTCCCCTGAATAGAAGCCGGGGACTGCCCGATCCGGCGGCGGGGTCGACGTTGCCACAGGGTCGTTGCGACCTGAACTCGACACCCCTATGGTCGACGCGATGACCGACGAAAAAAGAAGATCCCTCATTGGCATCGCCGCCAGCCTCGTGATCGGCGCACTGGTCGTGTTGGCCGGCAGCGCCGGCAGCCGAACGGTCGGCCCGCTGGCGGTATTCGCCGTGTGTGGAGTGGCCGCGTATGCGATCAACTGGGTGGTGTTCGTACCCTCCAACCGGGCGAAAACAGAGCACTACTTCGACCTGACCGGTAGCGTCACCTATCTCGCCGTCACGGCCCTTGCTCTGGCGCTCAGCGGTGACCTCGACGCCCGGGCGATCATCGTTGGAGTCATGGTGTGGATATGGGCCGCACGACTGGGTTCGTTCCTATTCCGCCGGGTACGGCGGGACGGGCGAGACGGCCGGTTCGACCGTATCAAGACCGATCCGCTGCGCTTCTTCATGACCTGGACGTTGCAGGGCCTCTGGGTACTGCTCACCCTGGCTGCGGCCCTTGCGATCATCACCAGCACCGAACGACAGACGATCGGCTGGGTTGCAGTCATCGGTATCGTCGTCTGGGTAGCCGGCTTCGCGGTCGAGTCCGTATCCGATTGGCAGAAGTCGGCCTTCAAACGGAATCCGGCAAACGCCGGCCGGTTCATCACGTCGGGATTGTGGGCATGGTCGCGTCATCCGAATTACTTCGGAGAGATCGTGCTCTGGACGGGCATTGCCGTCATGGCGCTGCCGGTGCTATCGGGTTGGCGGTGGATCGCCTTGATATCGCCGGTATTCGTTGTGCTTCTGCTGACACGTGTGAGCGGCATCCCGATGCTCGAGGCCCGAGCCGAGAAGCGCTGGGGCGACGAAGCGGCCTTCCAGGAGTACACGAGCCGGACACCCGTCTTGATTCCCCGGCCACCCCGTCCGATCTAGGGAGTCGGCCATGACCCGAGTTGTCCTCTTCCATCATGCCCAGGGGCTGACGCCGGGTGTAGAGGCATTTGCCGATCATCTTCGGGCCGCCGATCACGAAGTGCACACCCCGGACCTGTTCGACGGCCAAACTTTCGAAACCATTCAAGCCGGCATGGCTCATGTCGGAGAGATGGGGTTCGGGGAGATCATGGAACGCGGCGCTCGTGCAGCCGACACCCTCGGCGGCAACCTGGTGTACGCAGGATTCTCGCTGGGTGTGGTGCCGGCCCAGATGCTCGCCCAGACCCGTCCAGGAGCGTTGGGTGCGGTGCTGTGCTATTCGTGCGTGCCCGCCTCGGAATTTGGCGAGTCGTGGCCCGCCTACGTGCCGGTGCAGATCCACGGCATGGACGCCGACCCGTTCTTCGTTGACGAGGGTGACATCGACGCCGCCCGTGCCATCGTCGAGTCCTCCCCACGCGCCGAGTTGTTCCTGTATCCAGGCGATCAGCACTACTTCGCCGACAACTCGTTGCCCTCCTACGATCCCGAAGCCACCACGCTCCTACTACAGCGAGTCCTGAGATTCCTGGACCAACTGCCGGACGAATAGGGAACGCAGGCCACCACCGGCGGATGGCCGCCGGAGATCGGCGCCGTCACGTTGAATGACCACCTGCAGCATCGAGCTTCTGAACGGGCAGACTCGACCGCTCCCGTAGGCCCGCGGACCGCCGGTCCGGGGCGGCGCAGGTAGCCTGCTCGTTTGGAGGCGAGAGGACAGTGATGACCGTTCTGGATTGGTTGTTGAATTCCGACCCCTCTCTGCGGTGGCAGATCTTGCGCGACCTCACCGACGAGCCCGACGGCGCGGTAGCAGCCGAGCGGGCCCGGGTCGAACACGAAGGTTGGGGCGGGCGCCTCCTGGCGCTCGCAGGTCCCGATGGGCTCTGGGACGGCGGCGCCTGCTTCCCGGCGTCCTTCACCGGCGGAGAACCGGGGCAACCCTGGACGGCCACGATGCACACGCTGCAGACGCTGCAGCTCCTCGGGCTCGACCCGGCGTCGGCGGCCGCCCGCCGTGTGATGCCGCTCGTCGCGGAGAACGGACGCTGGGAGCACGCCGGGCAGCGTTACTTCGACGGTGAGGTCGAGCCGTGCATCAACGGCCGAACGATCGAGACCGGGGCCTACTTCGGGGTCGATGTAGCAGCGATCGTCGAGCGGATCCTCGGCGAGCGACTGGACGACGGTGGCTGGAACTGCGAGGTCGAGACCGGTTCTGCCCGCTCCTCATTCGATACCACGATCAACGTACTCGACGGGCTGGTGGCGTTCGAGCGAGCGACCGGCGGATCCGCAGAGGTGCAGGCGGCCCGGCGCGGCGGTGAGGAGTACCTGCTCGAGCGCCGCCTGTTCCGCCGCAAGAGCACCGGCGAGGTCGCCGATCCGGCCTACCTCGAGTTCGCGTTCCCGTACTACTGGCACTACGACGTACTGCGGGCGCTCGACTACTTCCGCTGGTCGGGCGCCGACCCAGATCCCCGAATGACCGAGGCGGTGGAGGTCGTGCGATCGAAGCGGCAGCCCGACGGCCGGTGGTTGCTCGACCGCATCCACCCCGGTCGCGTCCACTTCGACCTCGAAGGCGGCGTCGGAACGCCGAGCCGCTGGAACACCCTCCGCGCTCTCCGGGTGCTCGACTGGTGGGACGGCGCCGGCTGACTCATCAAAACCGGGGGCTTGGCTCCTCCGTGGGCGACCCTCGTAAAGCCGAACACCCATACATGTCCGTTACCGGGGAAACCCCTCCGCCATTCTCTCCGATCCGAGATCAGGTCACCAGAGCAAATTGGCCTACGCCCCACCGCGGCATCCAGACTGAGCCGGTCGATGAACTTGTATCGTGTGTCTGTCGGCCGCCGATTGGACCACGCGGATGAACGATCACGGAGACCACCACAGCTCTCATGTCGGCCCCCATGATCATGGTCACGGGCATGGCGGCCACGACCATGGCCCACCTATCTGGCGGGGCCTGATGTCGTGGCTATACCCGATCCTCCATCGCAAACCGGCTTCGAACCTGCTCGTTGTCGAGTTGGCTGCGCTCACATCAGGTGATCGAGTGCTGGACATCGGATGTGGGCCGGGTGCCGCAGTGCGAGGCGCCGCTCCGCTCGTGGAGGAGGCTGTGGGTGCCGATCCGTCCGGCCGGATGCTTCATCTGGCCCACCGCCGCTCGCGCCGTATACCGAACGTACGCTATGTCCAGGCTCCCGCCCATCACCTCCCCTTCGAGGACGACTTGTTCACGGCCGTTTGGACTATCCACTCCATGCACCACTGGGGGGACGAGGAAGCCGGTATATCCGAAGCTCACCGTGTCCTCGGCTCCGGAGGCCGGTTTCTCGTCGTAGAGCGGATCGATCCCGGGAAGCCGTGGGGGGTCGACGCGGCCGGGATCCACCGAATCACCTCCATGATGCGCAAAGCCGGCTTCGCCGACGTCGATTGGACGAAGCATCGGGTCGGTGGGGCCGACGAAGCGGTGATTGTGGGTCGAGGCTGACGGGACTGGGGCGGCCGAGATCAGGTCCGCTGAAGCGCAGAAGCCTCCTACTACCAGGGGTTTCGGGTAGTGGGCGCTACTCGGATCGAACGGACCGCCTCCGGCTGCGCCAAGAATCACCACCGGGCCAACGACCGCGTGTGGCAAATCCAACTGCCGAGCGCGAAGAACACCACCAACGCCTCGTCGACAAGCACCGGTCGGGAGACTGTGGTTACAGAGATGATCGCCTGCACCGGACTCGTGCAGTTATGGGCAACACAGCGGATCCAGTACTTGGTTTGGTCGAGGCATCTATGCTCGCTTCGAATGGACCTCGTGCTGCTGGTTACAGCCTTCGGTTTCGGATTCGCCGCCACCCGTATACGGCTCCCGGCCCTCGTGGGGTACCTGGCCGCCGGTTTCGTGCTTCACGCCGGCGGGTTCGAGACGAGCGAGGCGATCGAGACCATTTCGGACCTCGGGGTGCAGTTGCTGCTGTTCGGGATCGGGCTCAAGCTGAAGATCCGTACCCTGGCTCGCCCGGAGGTGTGGGGAACAGCCACCATCCACGTCGCAGCCTCCACGGCCCTGGTGGCGGTTGCAATACTCGTGATGGGCGTGCTGGGTGTCCCGATGGCTTCGAACCTCGACATTGGGCAACTCGCGTTGGTGGGCTTTGCGTTCTCTTTCTCGAGCACCGTCTTTGCGGTCAAGACCCTCGAGGAGATGAACGAGTCGGGGTCTCTTTCGGGACGGGTGGCCGTGGGGGTGCTGATCGTGCAGGACGTGTTCGCAGTCACGTTTCTGGCGCTTTCGACGGGAGAGCTGCCGACATTGTGGGCGCTCCCCATGGTGCTGCTGATTGTGGCACTGCGACCGGTGGCTGGATGGCTTCTGTCAAGGAGCGGACATGGCGAGCTTCTCGTCCTGCTTGGTTTCGCCCTCGCCTTGGGGGTCGGTGCGGGAGGATTCGGCCTGGTTGGCCTGAAACCGGAGCTCGGTGCTCTGGTGGTCGGGATTGCGGTTTCGTCGCATCCTCGAGCGGGTGAGATGGCCGACCGGTTGTTGGACTTCAAGGACCTCTTCCTGGTCGGGTTCTTCCTCTCGATCGGGTTGGCCGGAACACCTCCGCTTGGCTCGTACGCCGTTGCGGCATTGATGCTCATGCTCATACCGGCCAAAGGGGCCCTGTTCTTCTTGATGTTCAACCGATTCCGGCTGAGATCCCGCACCGCCCTCCACTCCTCGTTGACCCTTTCCACCTACAGCGAATTCGGGCTGATCGTCGCCACTGCCGGTCTCGCCGGCGGGCAACTTGATCAGGCATGGGTGTCGGCGATCGCCCTCGCCGTGGCGGCCTCCTTCGCCGTGGCCTCCACCGCCAACACCGCCCGCTACCGCTTGTATGGATCTCTGTCGGATGGGCTGGCACGCCTGGAACGACACCCACCCTTACCAGACGATTCCGTAGTCGATGGTGGGTACGCCCGAGTCATCATCTTCGGTATGGGACGGGTCGGGACCGGCGCCTACGATGAGATAATCGCCCGCCGTGGCGCGATAGTTGTGGGCGTCGACCGCAGCGAAGACACCATCGCCCGACACGCCCGCGGGGGACGGAATGTTGTCCGAGGCGATGCGCTCGACCGGGATTTCTGGGAACGGCTCCGTTTCCGGCACGACGTGGAACTAATCGTGGTCGCCATGGACAACCACCGCTCGAACCTCGAATGCGTCGACCGAGCGAAAGAGTTCCTGCCGGAAGCCCACATTGCAGCCATCGCCACCTACCCCGACCAAGTCTTCGAACTCCGGACCGCCGGCGTCGACGTGGCCCGGGATTTGTACCAAGAGGCCGGACAGGCACTCGCCGACGACGCCGTCGCGGCGGGGTGGGAACGTTTCACAGAGCCGGAAGACACTGACAACGTCGACCGGAGAGGTGAGTCCGGGGATTCACAGCAGCCGGCCGGCGAACACTAGGCCCGCCTCCCGGGACACCCGGATGCGTTGTGGTTCGTGGCGGCTGAACCGCGTTGACGTCACGGTTGCGCCGGGTTTCGGCCAGCGCGAATAACCGCCGCAACAAGAGTGACGACGGTCAAGGGGACGACGAATCGAATCATTGTGGCGGAGAATGGTTCGAGGGTGTCGTGTTCGGTGGCTCGCAAGAGTAGATAGGCGGTGAAGGCGATGTAGTAGCCGAGAAACAATGCCCCTTCTGAGCGGGTGATTTGGTGGCCGGTGAAGAAGATAGGAAGACAGGCCACAGCCACGGCAATCATCACGGGAAGATCGAAGTCGAGCACTCCCCTGGCTACCGCAACACCCCGGGGGGCGGCGAGGGCGGTGATCCCGAGTACTGCGAGAATATTGAGGATGTTCGACCCAACCACGGCTCCAACGGCGATGTCACGGGCCCCGCGTGCGACCGCCAAAAGCGAGGTGGCGATCTCGGGAAGAGAAGTTCCTACCGCCACCAGCGTGAGACCGATGACAAGTTCGCTGACCCCAACCCGCTCAGCGACTGCGACGGCTGAATCGACCAGCAGGTTGGAGCCGATCACCAGGAGAGCCAGACCGGCAAGCACCAAGCCGGTATTGCGAACCGGTGACGGCGGAGTGGCGCCGTATTCCTGTTTGAACTGATCTAACACCTCGGGGGCCTCCCGGCGGCTGCGCCGGATCAGTACCACCACATAGGTGACGAGTGCCGCGACCAGGACCCCACCGTCGAGCCGCCCGATGGCCCCGTCCAGGCTGAGCAGCAGCACCAGCAGGGATGCTCCGATCATGACCGGCACGTCGAACCGCACGAGCTGCGACCGAACGATCAAAGGAGCGACTATCGCGGCGAGCCCCAAGATCAGCAGTACGTTGGCGACGTTCGACCCGATCACATTCCCAACCGCAAGATCCGTTTCGCCCCCGATGACCGATCCGATGCTGATGGCCAACTCCGGGGAGCTCGTGCCGAACGCCACCACAGTGAGGCCCACGACTAGTGGTGAGATCCCCCATGAGACGGCCAACCGTGAGGCGCCTCGCACGAGCAACTCGGCGCCTCCGATCAACAGGGCTATCCCTGCGAGAAGCGACAGGACCGTCATCGGGCCCATTCTCGAGGTGGGAACCTGAGTAGTTCCGACACGAGCGATTCGGGGATTCCCACGATAGCCGGCCGTGGTCTTCGGGCTCTCATCTTCGCAACGTCACGCCTGTCGATGTCGGGCTCCTTCAAGATTCCAGAAAGGACATGGGCGTTGTTGGTGAGGAACGTCCACGAGCTGCTCACCAGCCGTCTCCATTGTCGCCGGTCGATTCAGCTCGCCGAGTATATACGCCTCTGTATTCGTGTAAACTTCATCACCTTATGCCCTACCTCTTGTTGCTACACGCCGCGCTGGCGCTCGGCCTGGTCGCCGCTCGCCGCCGCATGGGTCGATGGGCGTTCGTGGTGGCGGCGGCGGGTCCGGCGGCTGTGCTTGGGTGGGTTGTCGCGATGGCGGGAGATGTGCTCAACGGCATGCCATACGAGGAGATCGTGGAGTGGGTTCCGAGTCTCGATCTGGTGCTCAGTTTCCGTGTCGATCCCTACGCCCTCTTGTTCTTGTTGGTGGTGGGGGTAGCGGGCACGGCAATCTTCCTGTATGCCGTGCGCTACTTCGGGTCGGATCCACGGGTGGCCGCGTTTGCCGGCACCATGACCGCCTTCGCCGGGGCGATGGTCGGCCTCGTCAGCGTCGACAACCTGCTGGCAGTGTTCGTGTTCTGGGAGTTGACGACGATCACCTCGTACCTGTTGATCGGCTACTTCGATCACCTCAAGGAGGCGCGCTCGGCCGCTCTGCATGCCGCCCTGGTGACCGGCGCAGGTGGGTTGGCGATGCTCGGTGGCCTGGTGCTGCTCGGAACTGAGGCAGGGAGTCTGCGTATCTCGGAGATTGTGGCGAATCCGCCTGCCGCTTCTCCAACCGTGTCGCTCGCTTGGGCGCTGGTGCTGATCGGGGCAGCTACCAAGTCGGCCCAGTTCCCGTTCCATGGTTGGCTGCCGGGCGCCATGGCCGCGCCGACACCGGCCAGCGCCTTCCTCCACTCGGCCACGATGGTCAAGGCCGGCATTTTCCTGGTGGGCCGCCTGGCCCCGGCCGCGGTGGCTTCGACGGGATGGTGGCGCGGTTCGGTGCTGACCATTGGGTTCGTGACAATGGTGGTCGGAGGATGGCGGGCGCTCCGCCAGAACGACCTGAAGCTGATGCTGGCGTTCGGGACTGTATCCCAGCTTGGATTCCTGTTCCTGTTGCTCGGTGCCGGGTCGGCCGAGCTCCTGTTCGGTGGGCTAGCCCTGCTGGCCGCGCATACCCTCTTCAAGGCGGCCCTGTTCATGGTGGTCGGCGCTATCGACCATGAGGCCGGCACCCGGGATCTGCGGCGGCTTTCGGGTCTGCGACGATCGATGCCGGCCGTGTTCTGGTCGGCTGCTGCCGCCGCCGCTTCGATGGCGGCGGTGCCCCTCACCTACGGTTTCGTCGCCAAGGAGGCGGCTTTCGATGGCCTGCTCGGAACTGGTCTGGTCCCGATCATGGCGGCAGCGGTGGCCTCTATCCTGACCGTGGCCTACACCGGCCGGTTCCTGTTCGGTGCCTTCGGCGCGCATCTCGAAGGTCACGAACCGGCCGGCCAAACTGCCCACACACCCCGCAACAGTTTGCTGTGGGCACCGCTGGTCCTGGCCGGCACCGGGCTGGTGCTCGGATTCTTCCCCGCTCTCATCAAACCCCTGGTTGCCCAGGCCACGGCAGGAGCGTACGGCGTGGAGGGCGCCGGCAAGCTGGTGGTTTGGCCCGGTTTGGTGCCTGCCCTCGGCTGGTCGCTGGTGTCGCTCAGCGTCGGTTCCCTGCTGGTTTGGCGCAAGGAGATCCTCGACCGGGCCACCGACGCGGTGGGACTAGTCGCCGTGCGATTCCCCACCGCCGATGGGTCCTTCCGCCGATCCGTGGCCGGCCTGCTCCGTTTCGCCGACCGTTCGAGCGGCCTGATCCAGAACGGGTCCCTGCCTACCTATGTCGCCATCATCACCCTGGTCGCGGTACTGCTCCCCTCCACGTCCCTACTCGGTGGTGTCGCCGGCTTCGACCTGCCCCCAACCGGTGAGATTCTGGAGCTGATCTTGGGAGTATTGGTGGCGGTCCTGGCGGTCGCGATTGTGTTCACCAGACGCCGGTTCGCAGCTGTGATCCTCCTAGGCGGTGTCGGGTACGGGATCGCCGGCCTCTATGCCCTGCTGGGCGGACCGGACCTGGCGCTCACCCTGTTGCTTGTCGAGACTCTGATCATCGCCCTCTTCGCCCTGGTGCTGCGACATCTGCCCGCTGCCTTCACCCGACCGAGGACGCCCCAGGCATTGCGGGCGCTCGTGGCCGTGCTGGTGGCGGTGTTCGTGTTCGGGGGTGGGTTGTTGACCGGCGCTGCCCGAATGGATGCTCCCGTGTCGGATCGGTACCTGCAGGATTCGATACCCGAGGGTGGTGGAGCCAACGTCGTCAACGTCATCTTGGTCGATTTTCGCGGTTTCGACACGCTCGGGGAGATCACCGTGCTGGTCGCCGCCACCCTGGGGGCAGCGGGTTTGGTTCTCCCGATCATCAGACGGAAGGAGAACGCGACGTGAACAGGCGCCCATCACCGATCCTCGAGCACGGCATCGTTGCCGCCGGCGGGCCCCTGCTGGTGTTCTCGCTGTATCTGGTGTTTGCCGGGCACAACCAACCGGGAGGTGGTTTTGCCGGTGGGCTGGTGGCGGGCGTGGCGGTGGTGCTCGCCTGGTCGGCGGGCGGGTCCCAGACGGTGCGCCGGATCGTGCCGATCCGTTCATCGGCCCTGCTCGGGGCCGGGCTGGTGGTGGCGGCCCTCACCGGGTTCGGCTCCCTCTTCGCCGGGCTCGGATTCCTCGAATCCGGGTATTTGGAGATCTCGATCCCAATCATCGGGAAGATCAAGGCGGGTTCAACGCTCGCCTTCGACGTGGGTGTGTACCTGGTGGTCCTAGGTATGACACTGGGATTGGTGCGCGCCCTCGGCGAAGACCGCCCCGACGAAAAGGGGGCCATGTGAGTGTCGTCGGTCTAGCCGTCGCCGCCCTGCTGTTCGGGATCGGCACTTATCTGATCCTCCAGCGGCTGCTGTCCCGGGTGATCATCGGACTCGGTCTCGTCTCCCACGGCGCCAACCTGCTCATCATCCTCAGCGGGGGTGCCGCAGGAGACCCGCCCGTGCTGGCCGAGGGAGTGGACCCGGCTCGGGTGGCCGATCCCCTTCCACAGGCAATGGTCCTCACCGCCATCGTCATCACCTTCGGGGTTACCGCTTTTTTGCTGGCACTCGCCCTACGCAGCTGGTTACTCACCGGAAGCGACGCGGTCGAAGACGACCTCGAGGACCGGCGGATCGCCCAGGAACGACCGACCGTCGAGCAGCCCACCGTCGACAACGACATGCACGAAGAGGTCACAGCCCCATGAGCCGCGCACCTCACCACCAGCCGTCGCGGACGGGGAGCACCATCCTCCCGTCCGGTAGCCCCGTGGAGCCGACCAGGTGAGCTGGCTGCTCCCCTCGACCATCGCCGTGCCGCTGCTCGGCGCCGGCCTTACCGTGCTGGTGGGACGGCGACTCCTCATCCAGCGGCTCATCACCGCCGGCGGGGTTGGATTCGTGCTGGTGGCAGCGGTGATCATGCTGGTCGAGGCCGACGCCGGGCCGCCGGTGGTCGCCCAGGTCGGCGGATGGCCGGCGCCGGCCGGTATCACACTGATCGCCGATCGATTCTCCGCCATCGTGCTGACCGTGTCCTCGGCGATGCTGGTTGCCGTGTTGGGCTACGCCGTGGCCCAGCTCGGCCGGGACGCCCTCGACTGGTGGTTCCACACCAAATATCTGGTGCTCACTGCCGGTGTCGCCATGTCCCTGCTCACCGGTGACCTCTTCAACCTCTTCGTCGGTTTCGAGGTGATGCTGATCGCCAGCTACGTGCTGCTCACCGTCAAGACCGGCCCTACCCAGATCCGGGCGACTATGACCTACGTGGTGGTCAACCTGGTGGCCTCTTCCCTATTCCTGGTGGTTATCGCCTTCACCTATGGAGCCACCGGCACCGTCAACCTGGCCGACCTGGCGCTGCGTCTCCAAGAAGTCGACCCTACGGTCCGGGACGGCCTGGGCCTGTTGATGCTGGTGGTCTTTGGCATCAAGGCGGCTCTCTTCCCGCTGTTCATGTGGCTGCCCGACTCGTATCCCACCGCTCCGACGGCGGTGACCGCCATCTTCGCCGGGCTCCTCACCAAGGTGGGCGTGTTCGTGATCATCAGGACCCAGACGCTGCTCTTCGCCCAGGACGGGCCTTCCACCTTGCTGCTGTTTGTGGCCGGGGCGACTATGACGGTGGGAGTGCTGGGGGCGATCGCCCAGAACGACGTCAAGCGGATCCTCAGCTTCCACATCGTCAGCCAGATCGGCTACATGATCATGGGTCTCGGGTTCCTGTCGGTAGCGGGTCTGGCCGCCGCCATCCTCTATATCTCCCACCACATCGTCGTCAAGACCGGCCTGTTCCTGGTGGGGGGCCTCGTCGAGGCAGAACACGGGACAGGGGCACTCGACCGCACCGGCGGCCTCCTCCACCGGCGGCCGGTCATCGCCGCCCTCTTCCTGCCGCTGGCGTTTAGTCTGGCCGGCATCCCCCCGTTCAGCGGTTTCGTCGCCAAGCTGGCCCTCGTCCAGGAAGGTGTCGGGCTCGGGCGGGGGATCATCGTGGCGGTCAGCCTGGCGGTTGGTCTCCTCACCCTGTTCTCGATGACCAAGATTTGGAGCGCCGCTTTCTGGGGAGAACCGACCGAATCGGCGGGGCGGGCCCGGCCGGGCATGATCGGCGCCACCGCCGCGGTGGTGACCCTCAGCCTGGGGGTTGCCCTGTTCGCCCAACCACTCGCCGAGTTCTCAGCCCGGGCCGCTGCCGACCTGCTCGACCCTACGCTCTACATCACCTCGGTGCTGGGAGAAACCTGACATGGACGTAGTAGTCACCGTCATACAGATCACCCTCGCGCTCGGGGCTCTTCTGGCCTTGGTCAGGGCCCTCAAAGGCCCCGACCTGGCGGATCGGATCGTGGCCGTCGATCTGGTCCTCATCCTGTTGGCCGGAGGCCTCGCCGCTCAGGGCGCCCGAAGCGGGGTGGAAACCTTCGTGCCCGTGGTGGTAGTGGTGGCCCTCATCGTCTTCGCCGGCACCGTGCTGGTCGCCCGGTTCATCGAATGGCGTGACACCCAATGACCGTCACTGCAGTGATCGGGACGGTTTTGATGGTGACCGGGACGGTTGTCTCGGTCCTCGCCGCCTGGGGCATCGTCGACTTCCCCTCCCCCATCTCCCGCATGCATGCCGCCACCAAGCCGGCGTCACTCGGCCTCGCCCTATTGGCGCTCGGCGCCGGTCTGGCCGCCGGATCCTGGAGGCTGAGCGGCGTGGCCGGTCTCATCGCCGTCTTCCTGTTCGTCACGACTCCCATCTCCGGTCATATGCTCGGCCGTGCCGCCTACCTCGCAGGTCAGGCCGGCCACCTGGTCCACGACGACCTCGCTCGGGCCCACCCGGAACCGCTTCGGGCCGGTGACCCGGTCCGGGGAGGTTTCTCGGTCACCCGGTGGGCTGCACTGATCGCGGTCTGGATGCTCCTGTGGAGGGACGTGAGCATCGGCACTCTGATCGGTGGAACGGTCATCGCCGCCGTGGTCGAGACCGTCCGACGGGGCTTCAGCCGCGACACGAACCTTCGCGTGTGGGGGCTGGTCGTGTTCCTGGTCCGCTACGTCGGGATGGTTGTCTCCTCCAACCTGCGGGTGGCGTGGGAGGTGATCACCCCCAGCAACGAGAAGATCCGAGAGGCGATCGTCGCCGTCCCTCTCAAGACCACCTCGATCCCCGCCGCGTTGCTGGTCGCCAACGCCGTGTCCTACACACCCGGGAGCCTCACCCTCGAACTCACAGACCACCCGCTGGTCCTCTACGTCCACGTACTCCACTTCACCACCATCGAAGACGTCCACCACCAGGTTGCACATCTCGAGCGACTCGTCTCCCGGGCGTTACCCGAGCGGACCACCGCCTGAAGCCGACACCTTCGACACGCGACCGATAATCGGGTGTTGTCTGTCCGGAAAGCCACCCGATCTTCGAGCCGTCCGCTTGGAGCCTGCCGTTTCGGTTCCGCGCATCAGGAGGGCTGGATGGCCCCTTTGGCGGATGAGCGGCCAACGAAGAAGTCGAGGAGTTGACCGATCTCGATGTCTTGTTCGAGCGGGTGACGGAGGTGCGCGTTGGGCCGCAGGTGGTAGAGGTTGCGGCGCCCAACCTTCTCGTGTGACAAGTATCCGCCGGATTCGAGCTCGGCAACAATCCGCTGGGCGGCTCGTTCGGTGATACCGATCCGGTCGGCGATGTCACGCAAACGGATTCCCGGCGCCTCGGCGATTGAGATGAGCACCCGGGCGTGATTGGTGAGAAACGTCCATGTTCGAGGCTGGTCGCCGGTCATTATTGAACTCCGTACAAACTAAACCTGAATATGGTTGCATGATAGCCATGTCCGGTGTCGTCGGCGGTCTCATCGGCGAACGCACACTGCCGGTTGGCGATTCTCCCATGCCACGGTCGGGCCGACCCTCCCGGTGGTTCCGGTGAGGGGAACGGTTCGGCAGGTTTGGAGCCCCGGTTACGGTCCGGCGCCGTCTCCAACTGCACCCGCAGAACGGAGGCGACCGAAGAGGCCGAAAGGGCGTTCCTTGGGGTTCCCATCGCGTGCCGCTTGTCTTCGATGGTTTGGAGCTAGCCACTACCGCGCCGACTCGCCCCACCGTATGGAAGACACAGCACTCGAAGTTCCTGCAATGTCGCATCCCCCGCCTCGGCGCAGAGCGGACGCCTTTGGCAGGAAACGTTTACCCCGGTAGCTCGTAGCGGGCAACCTCCGTGCCGCCGGTCGTCGTGCTCATGAAGAAGAGAGACGAACCCTCCAGCCGGATCCTGCCAAAGGGACTCATCTCCGCCCACCTCCGACCCGTGATCCGGAACACCTCCGACACCGCCGTCTCCCCTTCCAGCGCTGCTCGGACGATCAGGAAGTCCGCCGGCTCATCAGCGGACCAAGACGTCCCCAGCACCAGCAAGACGGTGCTCTGTTCGTTTTGCACGAAGGACCCAGCCAGGAAGTACTCGCCGGGGATTCGGTATTCGATCGGGACACTATCTCCTCCTTGGTAGAGGAGGGCGATGATCGTTCCGTCGGCGGCGAAGTCGATGCGCAGGGAGCGGTCATCGACCGGCAACGCCGCAACAGGTTGCTGGTCGGGCACCGGAACCGGGGCACCCGCCGAGGTAGCAACAGGGATCCAGCCTTCGACCGGTTGGCCCTCTTCGACAGGGACGCTTCCTGCATAGACACCGTTGGCGGTCGCCTGCATGTTGGCGTTGGAGTCGACGATCGTTTCGTAGGGTCCATCAACAGAACCGTCTTGGCCGATGATGAGCAGGTCGTGTGGCCGGCCGGGCCGGTTGGACATCCCCAGCACGTAGATACGGTCGTCGTGTCCCACCGCCATGGCATCAGCAACGAACTCAGCGGGTTGAAAGGTCGCCAGCGGGAACACAGAAGCGCCACCCGGTAGCCAGTGCATCAGACGCTGGTTCTGCTCATCGAGAAACACAATCCCGCCGTCAGATGTGACGTCGAAGCAGCACGGTCCGAAACCCGTCTCCGACAGGCCCAGTTCGTACTCGCCGTTCCCCCAGCCGGTGCTCGTGACGTCGGCCGGGGCAAGATCCACAGGCGTGGCGGCGGTCGTGTCGATGCTGAACGACCGAACCGCCGATTCCACGAGCTGGAGGGTCCAGCAGAATGATTCGTCGATCTGACAGACCAGGTACTCTCCCGGCGCTGCGCTCTCGGGAAGAATCACCCTGTCAGGCCCGGAGCCGGTGATCGTGATGTCCGGAAGGCTCGCCCCACCTTCCCACGGCCCCCACTGAGCCTCACCGTCGACGCCGTCGACGGCGGCGATGAGCCAAAAAGCCGGGGCGGCGGATCCAAACGGAGTGACGGTGTAGCCAGCCCCGCGCCGCCGCTGATCCGGCGGGGTGATGTCGATCATCTGTCCCGGCTCTCCGAACAGTGAGCCCAGAATGTCGGGCGACGGCACAGCAGTCGCCGGCGTCGTCGTGGGGTTCAGCGTGGTGGCGGTGCCTGGGAGGGTAATGGTCGTGGCGTCGTCGACCACGTTGCTGGACGGGCCGCCCAACAACAAGGTGGGGACGGCGATAGCTGCCAATACAGCGACGGCGGCCAGAGCCCAGACGAGGCGGGGTTGCCGCTTCGGCGGTCTTTCAACAGCGACGGAAGGACGAAGTTGAACCACAGTTTCCTCCGGGAAGGGTGGTGCCTCCGGCGACATCTGGATCAGCCGGACGGTCAGTTCTCTGATACGGGCATCGAGTCGGTCAGTCATCGAGAAGCTCCCTGAGTCGTGCGCGTGCCCGGGCCAGATGCTGCTTTACCGTTCCTTCGGAGATGCCCAGCCGAACGGCGACCTCCGCCGGCGACAAGTCCTCCCAGTAGGTGAGCACCACGGCAGCCCGTTGCTGCACGCTCAACCTGTCGACCGCGGCCAACACATCCACGTCCACTTCGGTGGGTGCCTGCACTTCGGGCGTCAGCGCCCGCAGTTCGCGAACCCGGCGCCGGAGCGTGCTGCGATGGTGCGATCTTGCATGGTTCACGACCGACCGATAGAGATACGCCCGATGGTTGGTAACCGTCGACCACGTCCGAGAGTGGAAGGCCGCCAGACACGCGTCGGCAACAACATCGCGGGCGTCGAACGGGCCGACCAGACCCGTAGCAAAGCGCACGAGGTCGTCTGCGTGCTTGCGGTAGATCTCTTCGTCGGTCATGTCACCTGTATGACGTCACCGCCCGGCCTGGAGGGTGACAGCATAAGTAGCATCCCTATGAATGTGCGATGTCGAGACCAGTGAACACAACAACGCGTCGCGACTGCGTCCGTCGGCGAAGTTCACGGTGGCCGAGTTCCGGCTGCCGGTCCATCGGTCGTCCGCTGATTTCGTCGAGGGTTGTTTAGGACGAGTCTTGGACGAGTTTGGAGTAGGCCGCCGGGTCGACGGGTTCGACACGGACCACCTGACCGTGCTTGATGGTGATTCTTGACGAGGGGTGGAGTTGCTGCCCGTCGGGAACGTGAGGACGGCCCAACGGCGTTCTTCCTACCTGCGCCACAGGGACGTGTACCGACATACGACCCACCGGGATACACCTCCTGAGGTGGCGGCCTTCTGTATTGTCTCACTGTGCCCTACGCGTGGATCAGGTTTCTGCACATCGCTTCAGCGATCAGTCTTGTAGCCGTCCATGGCGCTTCGATCGTCGTTCTCTATATGATTCGTGGCGAGCGGGACCGCCGCCGGGTCGAGTCGATGCTCGGTCTCTCTGCCAGGACGGCTGCTGCCACTTACACAGCTCTGGCAGCCGTTGTCGGGACCGGGTTGTGGCTCGGATTGGAGGTAACGGCCTACTTTCGTCAGGTGTGGTATTGGTTGTCTCTGGCGCTGCTCTTGGCTACGACTCTCCTCATGTGGTTCGTTGCTAAGCCTCATGGAGCTCGGATTCGGGCCGCTTGCGCCATGCGGCCCTCGGGCGTGCCGCGTGTTTCCGATGAGGAACTTGCCCAGATCCTTCAGTCCCGGAAATCGCACGTAATCGCCGCGATTGGAGTGGTCGGCCTTGGGGTAGTGCTGTACATGATGGTATTCCGACCCGGCTTCTGAATGCTTACACGGGGGGCAGGGGTTTGACCGCCGGGCCCTCCACAACCTCACCCGAGGGTCCGAATCGCGAGCCGTGGCACGGGCAGTCGAACGTGTTGTCGGCGGGATTCCATGCCACCAGACATCCGAGGTGCGGACATCGGGCAGACATGAGGTTCAGCTGACCTTCTGCATCCACGTATGCGGCGAGTTCCTGCCCGTCGCGCTCGATCACTCCGCCCTCGCCCGGTTCAAGTTCGGATTCGAGCTGACGCACGGTGCGACACAACAACACGTCACATCCGGCACCTTTGACTACCCCTCCCGGTACGGAGGATCCGAGCCGCATCCTCGTCCGCGCTAGGCCCTTGTTGCCGACCACGATGAGATCGGTGTTCGTCTTCGTGGCCGTTTCGAGAATCCGCTCGATTGGATCTCCGTCGAGAATCCGTGTTTCTGTTTCGACACCGTCGCCGTAGACCGAGATCGTGTCGTGGACGACCAGTTCTCCGGTTGCCGGGTGGCCGATGAATACGAGGTCCACGGTCGAGCCGAGGGCTCGGGCAAAGCCGTATCCGCGTTTTGCTGCTCGATCCGCCGTGGGGGATCCATCGGTTGCGATGAGGATCCGACGGTAGTGGGCGATTGGAGTGTTCGATCCCCGCTCGGCGACGAGGAGCAGGTCGCAAGGTGAACGCGGTGCTAGTCGCAGCGGGACTCTACCCAGGGGACCAACGCCCCGCCCGAGGATTATCAGTCCGGCGCCTGTTTGGCTGGCTGCCTCCGCTAGTGCGGTGGAAGGGCTCCCTGATCGTGTTTCCGAACTGAGGAGACCACGCCGAATTCCGGCTTCGGCTGCTCGATTCAGCCCGTCGGTGACAACTTGCTGGTCGGTCGTTTCGGTGTCTGCGACGTGAATCAGATGCACATGAGAAGATGCAGCCCTGGCAATCATGGCCACCACCGGATAGAACTCAGCAGGCTCCGATGCTTTCACTCCGACAACCACTCGATCCGTGACTTCGGATGCTGCCGGTTCTGCGTCCTCGGGCGGCGTCTTGAGGCGCTGTTCGGTTGGGCTAGGTGCTCGGAAACCTATTTCGCTGTGTGTGCCGTCGCACAGCGGCTTGTTACTTGAATGACCGCAGCGGCACAAGGTAACCCTGTTGCGCGTTTCGAGTGCCAAGCCGTCGCTACGTGTGATGGCCACCCTGCCGGTGACCCAGAGCGGACCGTCGAGAATCGGCGACACCGCGCGTGGAAGGTCGGGTTCGATGATCTCCCCGTCGATCTCGTAGACGAGGGCGCCCGATGGACAGTGCTCGATCATCCCGATCACCTGTCCACGCACGTTGGTGTCGTCTGTGCTGGGGAGTAGCTGGTACCAGTCGGTGGTCTTGTTTGCACAGAAGCTGGCGTGCTCACAGATTCGTCCCACCCGATGAACCCGAATACCTCCTCCGTCGTACGTCTTCTGGAGTTGTTCGAACGATTCCGGAGAGGCGGTCTCGGTCCCATCGAACTGGGCAGTCTCGTGGGAGCCGTCACAGAACGGTTTGTTCTGCGAATGTCCACAGCGGCAGAGGTACGTTGGCGACTTGGAAGGAAGAGGATCCGAAGTTGCCCAGGTGAGCGGCTCACCCTCTTCGGAGTGCACGGCCCTCTTGGGGATAATCGGCAACTCACCCGAGGCGACGTACGGGCCATTCTCGAGTATCTCAATCCGGACTGATGGCTGTTCCACGTGAGTCTCCCACGCCGGACCCTACCCGACACATAGACTAGAGGCTACGGCGAATACTCGCCTCGGACCATCTCTCCGAATAAACCAGATCGGCGCGACTGTGTGCGATTGCAGTCGACCTGGTTGCGGATGTAGCGTTCGCTTCTCGAGGAAGCTCGGCGAATGAGCTCGGGGAGCAACGACGCAACCCTCCTCGAGGAGGCGCTCGCTGCACTTGTATCTCGTCTCCTCGTCAGCGAGCCCCGAGTTCCCAGCGGGACACCGTTGCGCCTCTCGACGTATATCGGGCTTCGTGTGGTGGGCGCTACTGGGATCGAACCAGTGACCTTTGCCGAAGTTGAATGAGTCGAGGAGTTCCCGCGGGTGACGCTTCCCTTCAGGTGAACGTGGAAGGGACCCTCGCCGGAGCGGGGTCCCTTCTTGTTGCCGGCAACCCAGCCCGATTTGACCCTCATCGCCGGAGGACCAGCCCGAACTGGAGTGGGTTACGGGTCTATGTGGAGTCCGCCCTGGTAGACGTCGAGTATGCAATCGGGGCCGCAAGTCTCCAGCCCGACTCCGGTGCCAGCGCCGTGGAGATCCTCATAGGCTCCGGTGCCCGCAAGGACGTTCCAGCTGAAGGTGGTGCCCTTCCTGAAGTCGATCCGTGCCTGCAGGTTCACGAAGAAATCACCAGATCCGTCGTCGCAAATGAATTGCTTGATCCCCTGGAAGTTGAAGCCCGTCGGGGAGAACCCCGTCACCTTGCCCGAGTAGTCCACAACTATGCCCTCGCCGCATATCAGGCCGTCGTCAACTGCCGGGCCTGACGCCGCGAACGGACTCGGAGCCCCCAAGAGGGAGGTCTCCACCGCGATATTGACGTCGGTCGGTGGCGAACTTGCACCTCCAGGTGCTCCGATCGCCATCACCATTACTAGCGCGAGCAGTGCGACCAGTCGCGGTCGTCTCATGATTGGGTCCCCTGTCGTCGGTTGCATCCCACCGGAGGCGGGTGTGCTTGAACGATAGGCTACTGCTCAAGAGTGCGGGCTCGATGTGACCTACTGAGTGTTCGGTAGGCCCCGACAGGTCGGAGATCGCTTCGAGGTCATCATCGTCGGTCGGTTCGAATGAGGTGGCGAAGACCTCATCGAAGAGATCTGGAGGCAGACCCCCGGAACGGCCGTCCGTACATGCCCGGATTCATCATCTGCAGACTGAGAGGGACGTCGTTCGGAAGGTCGACCGTCCCTTGCGTCCATCCGACCGACCCAACGCGATCTAAAGAAGTAGGGAGCCTCGTCATGAGGCTCCCTACTTCGTACGGAATTGCGATTCGCCGACGCCACCTTCGACTGCGCTACTCCAAGTCAGACGAGGCACCGTCCAGTGACGCTTTTCCTGGGAACCGTCCCGAATAACGAGCACAGAGGTGCCTGATAGATGTGTGGGTGCGTTGCGGGATCTGGTTCGCTCTGGGACAGGTAGGCGAAAGGTGCGTTACATCACATACCGTTGATCCCGGCCCATGTGGTGCTGTATACTGTGCTGTATGTCGACGATCCGTACACAGGTGTACCTTACCGATGAGCAGCGTCGGAGAATTGACTACCTCGCCGAGGTGGAGGGCGTAACCATGGCGGAAATTGTCCGCCGTGCCCTTGACATCTACCTCGAGGACGAGAACCCCGACCCGGAACTCGCGCTTGCGGCAACGTTCGGAGCAGCAGCCGATGCCACGGTGCCCAGTCGAGATGAATGGGACCGTGGTTGACATCCTGGTTGATACCGACGTTTTCATCGATCACCTGAGAGGTGCTCGGCAACTTGTACCCGGTAGGCACCGTTTGCACTACTCGGTAATCACCAGAGCCGAACTGTTCGCTGGCAACACCGCATCCAACCTGGTGAGCACTCTGCTAGCGCCGTTTCGGGAGATTCCCATCGGACGTGCCGTAGCGGAACGAGCCGGGCGGATCCGCCGAGAGAGCGGTATTCGACTTCCCGACGCCCTGATCGCCGCGACGGCTATCGAACACAAGCTGGGTCTGGCGACACGCAACCGAAACGACTTCGAGCAAATCCGAAGCCTGCGCCTCCGCAATCTGACATAACCGCTCGCGTACGTGCCAATCCCGGACACTTGGCTGAGTGTGCGATATTGCGCCCGACCCGCTGGTGGGTGCGGGCTGGTCAGCCTCGGTTGCGGAAGAGGACGTTGGCAATCTTCCATCCGCCCGAGGTCTTGACGAGTTGCCTCGGCTCGCCCCTAAACACCGAAACTGATCGAAGTCGCGACCCGCTGGCAGGCGACACCAAAGGCTCTGATCAAGTGGATTCTCTGGGAAGACGAAAGCACGACTACACGGCGGAGACATCCCTGCTGACCAGGGGTTTTCGTGTGGTGGGCGCTACTGGGATCGAACCCGCGACTCTTGCTGTGTGAAGGCGGAACAAGGACATTGGAACGACAGGCGAATCGGCGGAAGCCCCAGGTAGATCAACAGATTTCGCCTATCGTCGCTTGTCCTCCTCCATGGTCATTTTCGGTTCTGTGACGGACACCTGGACGGACACCCGGGCGCCTCTTCCGGCATTACCGGCCCGATGGGGTCGGCGGCGCACCGCGCGCTCGACAGGCGCTTCGCTGCCGGTCCTCCCCCGCTGCGCAGCAGCCCATCGCATCGGCCTGCTCACCTGCTCTTCGAGGACGCACTCCCGAACGTCTAAGAGTTCCGGAGAATCCTCTCCATGGCCCTTCCCTTGGCCAGCTCGTCGACCAGCTTGTCGAGGTAGCGGATTTCGCGCATGGTCGGTTCCTCGACATCCTCGACCCTGACACCGCACACGACGCCGGTGATGAGCCTCCGGTCGGGGTTCAGGTTCGGAGCTTGGGCGAAAAACGTCTCGAAGTCGGTTTCCTCGGTGAGGTGACACTCGAGTGCCTTCTCGCTGTAGCCGGTCAACCAGCGGATGATCTCGTCGACCTCGACGCTCGTCCGGCCCTTGCGCTCAACCTTCCTCACATATTGCGGATACACACTCGCAACGCTCGTCGTGTAGATCCGATGCTTCGTGTTGCCTGTCTGCCCCATTGCGGCTCGCTCCTGTTTCATCCGCCCGACCAAAGGCTAGAGGAAGCGCTCCCAAGGGATCCATGCCATGCCGAGGCGATCGATCCCCACGTCCGTCGAGTCGGCCGGCGGTCGTTCACGCTTTGCCCCATCGACTGACTCACCGACTCCGAACGGCGTCCCAGGGATCGCATCGTCAACGGAGGCCGTACTCGAGGAGAACAGAGCCGTCGTCGAAACGCCGTGACTCTCAGCGCTTCTCGCCGGCGAGGAAGAGGCCCACAGCCTTGGCGATTCGACGATCCCGCGTTTCCTGTGTCTTTGCGCCTTCAACAAGCCCGACGTGGTACCGCTGAAGGCTGTTGGACAGCCCGGCGAAGAAAGAAGCTGCGCCGGGCTCACGATCCAATGCTGCTTTGAAGTCGTCGGGCATGGCGACCGGTCGAGGTTCCTCAGCAAGGGTCAGCGTGACGTCGATGGGATCACCACCGCTCAGACCCGTCGCCTTGCGAACCGCAGCGCTGACACTCACCAGGTATCTGCCGGCCATCACTCCGACCGTGTTCCGGTACTCATGACCGTTCACGTTCACCACCACGGCCGGCCGCTTCCCGCTGCCAAGCTGCTCCATCAGCTCGGGTGGCACTTCTATTCCCGTATTGTTGCCGAACGACGACAGAGTGGTACGAAAGGTCACAGACGGCGTGGACACGGCTCCCCGATCCTCCTAGCTTCGCAGACGATCGTAACGCACCCACCCACTGTGACAGGATCACCCTGTCCACCGAGGCCCAACGGTTGACTCACCCCAGGAACGACCGCACCTCGACTTTCCGATTGCAGGCCGCTGACGCGGCAGCGGCAAGCTCGAGAGCCGCGGCGAGGTTGGGTGCCTCGATGATCCAGAAGCCGCTGACGTACTCCGTCGACGCCAGGAACGGCCCGGCGGTGAACACCGCCTTCGGGCCTCGGTTGTCGATGACGGTGGCGGTGCTGGGCGACGCCAGTCCGCCGGCGAAGACCCAATGACCCTGGGACTGAAGACCTTCGTTGAACGCGTCGATGGCCGCTATCTCGGTTGCGGTGGCGAAGCCGGTTGTGTCATCGATCACCGAAATCAAGTACTTCATCGTCGCTACACCTCGAGCATGACGAGGCGGACCTCGACGAGGCGGCGGATGAGGGTTTCCTCGGGGACCGTGTCGACTGGGAACCGGAGGGTGCCCTTGGCCCAGTCGTAGCCTTCCAGTAGCTTCGGCTCGATCTGTGAGATGACCGAGCCGGAGTGGGGGAAGTAGCTGCAGTGTCGTTCGGCGGCCGCGTGGCCGGCCACGGCCTTCCCACGGACTATGAAGGCCGGGACACCATGGGAGATGCCTTCTTCTGCCTTGGGGAGGATCGACGCCAGCATGGCCCTCAGCTGGATCAGCGTGCTGCGCTGCGGTTCGGGCGTCGCGTCCAAGTATTCGTCGACTGTCATTTGATCAGACCTCCCCTCCGGCCCACTCAGCCGTGCTGTTCGGCGACGATCGCATCGGTCTGGCTCAGTGCTTGTGTGATGCCATCCTTCCTACCCGTCTCGCCGGCGGCGCGGAGGGCGGCGATGTCCAGCTTGCGCATCTCCAACATCGCCGCCAAGGCCGCCGGCGGTGTGATCAGCTCGGCGATGTTCTTCGGTACGATCTGCCACGACAAGCCAAAATGGTCGACCAACCACCCGCACATGCTTTCGCGACCGCCGTCGGCGATGAGCGCAGCCCACAGACGATCGATCTCCGCTTGGTCCTCACACTCCACCACCAGCGACACCGCTTCTGAGAAGGAGAAGTCGGGCCCACCATTGAGAGCCGACATCCGTGTCCCGTTCAGCGTGAACTCCACCGTCATCACGTCCCCCGGCTTGCGACCTGGAACACCATCGGAATATCGCCTGATCGCCGTGATGCCCGAGTCGGGAAACAGCGACGTATACAGCCGGGCAGCGTCCTCCGCCTCGGTGTCGAACCACAACATTGGATAGGGCGGGTTCACTCGATTGCCTCCTCGGGTGTCGTCTACCGCGGTGCTGGTTGGGGTGAGCCACAGTCAAGAGATGGAGTTTCAATTCGAGGACACTATCGCTCATGGCTCTTGGCTGGTGTCGTAGTTGACCATCCAGTTGATACCGAACCTGTCGACCAGTTCGCCGTAGTCGGCACCCCAAAACGTCGCCTGATAGGGCATCACCACTGCTCCACCGTCGGCTAGGGCATCGAAGACCCGCTTGCCTTCTTCCGAGCTCGCCGGACTGATGCTCACCTGGACATTGTCGCCTCTCGTGGTCGGGCCCATCGCGTCGGGTCGATCCGAGCCCATAAGGATCTGTCCCTGGCCAAGCGGAAGCGAGACATGCATCACCAGATCCCCGTCAACCTCGAATGAGCCGTCGGACGGCATCTCCGAGAACCGATTGATGGACAGCTCACCTCCGAACACCGACTGATAGAACCGGAAAGCCTCCTCGCAGTTCCCGCCAAAGTTGAGATACGGATTTATCTCGGGCATGGATGCCTCCCGACACCGTGTGCGACTTGTCGTCCGACTGACAACGCCCGATTCGGACGCACCCAAGGTTACGTGCCCGGACGGTCAATCAGGGGCGCGGACCGAGACGATCGGTGGGAGTCCCATCACCTTCACCGCAGGCATCACCCGTCGTTGCTGGGCATTCATGTGGTCGCAGCGTGTGGGCAACGGTCCAGTGCCGCCACCAGCAACCTTTGTGTTGATTCACTATGCGCGGTGAGCCTGGCGCTCGTACTCTTGCGCCTTCAGGCAAGAGGGGACATCTGATGCGAAGCGTGACCTACTCGATGAACGTCTCACTTGACGGCTACATCGTTGGGCCGGACGGGAACTTTGACTGGACGGCACCCGACGAAGAAGTCTTCCGCTTCTGGATCGATGAGATTCGGGAGGTCGGCGTCCACCTGATGGGACGGCGGCTATACGAGACGATGCTGTATTGGGAGACCGCCGACCAGGACCCATCGCTCGACGAAGCGGAGCTCGAGTGGGCCGCCCTGTGGAAGCCGCTCCCAAAGGTGGTGTTCTCCGCAACGTTGTCGGCGGTGGAGGGCGTGGCCCGTCTGGCCACCGGCGGCGTGGCGGAGGAGATCGAGCGGCTGCGAGCCGAACCGGGAGAGCGTGACATCGCGATCGGCGGCGCCACGCTCGCCGCCGAGGCCGCCGAGTTGGGTCTGATCGACGAGTACCGGGCCATGGTTTACCCCGTACTGGTCGGTGGCGGCATTCCGTTCTTTCCCCATCGCGAGCGCAGAGTAGATCTCGAACTCGTCGAAACCCGCACCTACAGCTCCGGAGTCGTCTACCTCCGCCACCGGGTGAAGCGCTAGCCGTAGGTCCTGCCAGGTTGGCCTCCCTGCACGAACTCGGCTTCCCGCTACTGGTGGAGCATGGCCACACGGATCTCAACGAGGCGGCGGATGAGCGCCTCGGCGGGGACCTTGTCGACTGGGAACCGCAGCGTGCCCTTGGCCCAGTCGTAGCCTTCCAGCATCTCGGGTTCGACTTGTGACATGACCGAGCCGGA
>JAHEDK010000062.1 GCA_024641245.1 Actinomycetes bacterium | reverse complement strand
TGCGCTCGGTGCAAACGGTGATTGAGGCCGATCAGATGCAGTTCGGCCTCGCCGCCCAGAACGTGCACTGGGAGGAAAAGGGAGCTTTCACCGGCGAGATCTCAGCGTCGATGCTGGTCAAGCTGCAGGTCGGTTATGTGATCGTCGGACACTCCGAACGGCGCCAGCTATTCGGAGAAACCGACGGGACGGTCAACAAGAAGGTCAAGGCGGTTCTGGCAGCCGGCATGGTCCCAATCATGTGCGTTGGGGAAACATTGGAACAGCGAGAAGCCGGCGAGACGGCCGAGTTCGTCGCCGGTCAGGTAGTCAACGGACTGGCAAGCCTCAACGCAGACCAGGTGGGCGGGCTGGTCCTCGCCTACGAACCCATCTGGGCAATCGGGACCGGCAGGACGGCTAGCGACGAGGATGCCGCCGAGACAATCGGCCACATCCGCACAACGATTGCCGGGAAGTACGGGAACGCCTCCGACGAAGTGCGGATCCTCTACGGGGGGTCGGTCAATCCCGGCAACATTGCCGGACTGATGGCCAAACGTGACATCGACGGGGCTCTCGTCGGTGGCGCCTCTCTTGATCCCGACACGTTTGCTTCGGTCGTCCGGTACTGGGTGTGATGCCGATGAGTCGCAAAACAACGTTGGTGCTTCTTCGACACGGTCAGAGCACCTGGAATCTCGAGAATCGCTTCACCGGTTGGACCGACGTCGGCCTCACCGAACAGGGACGGCAGGAGGCGGTCGAGGCCGGGCGGCTCATGTCCGAGGCCGGTCTCGAGTTCGACGTTGTCCATACATCGGTTCAAGTCCGGGCGATCAGCACCGCCAACCTCACGCTCGAGGAGATGGGACTCCTCTGGCTTCCGGTCAAGCGGCACTGGCGACTCAACGAGCGGCACTACGGGGCGCTCCAGGGTCTCAACAAGAAGGAGACCGCGGAGCGTCACGGCAAAGGGCAGGTGTTCGAGTGGCGCCGCAGCTACGACGTTCCACCGCCCGCCCTCGATCTAGACGACGAACGCCACCCGATTCACGACCGTCGGTACGCCGGCCTGGCGCCCGACCTGCTTCCTGCTACTGAATGTCTGAAAGACGTCGTCGGGCGGATGCTGCCCTATTGGTACGACCAGATCGTGCCGGATCTTCGGGACGGCAAACGGGTCCTGGTGGCGGCTCATGGGAACAGTCTCCGGGCCCTGGTGAAGCACCTGGACGGCGTCTCCGACGAGGATATTCCGATGCTCAACATCCCGACCGGCATCCCGCTCGTTTACGAACTGGACGCCGATCTGGCCAGGATCAACTCCGGCTATCTGGGGGACCCCGAAGCGGCCGCCAGGGCTGCAGAAGCCGTGGCCAAGCAGGCAGGATGATGGGGCATAACTTGCTTTCAACCGAGCCCGCTTCCATACTGTGGCGGCCGTTGCACCCGTCGGGTGCCGACGAGAAGGATTCAACCCCATGACAGTATTCATCGTCGTCGTCCATGTGATCGTATCCGTGGCGCTCATCGCGATGATCCTGCTGCACGCCGGGCGCGGCGGTGGCGTCTCGGACATGTTCGGCGGAGGATTCGCGCCGCAGAGTCTGGGTGGTTCTACCGTCGTGGAACGCAACCTCGACCGGCTCACCGTCATTATTGGAGTGGTGTTCGCGATCACCACGATGCTGCTCGCCTGGCTCCTCGGCTAGCGTCTGATATAGGTGGAACCAACCGAACGAGGTCCCGGCATGCGCCGGAGCATTGCCCTAGTAATCATCGGGCTCGCCGCCGTCGGGGTTGCGGTTCTCTGGATATTCATTCCGCAGCTCACCGAGAACAACGACACGGTCTCCATCTCGACGTCCACGGTTACGTCCGAGCCGTCGACACCTACTGCGGCGGGGTCTGTTCCGACTTCGACGACGGTGCCCCGGCCGCTGCCGGTCGGCGGAGAAGCTTCGCTGGGTGTCGTTGGTGAACCTCTCTCACTGAATCCACTCGTCACCGGCGGAAACGCTCCTGTGGTTGAGACGCTCACTGAACTGTGGACGATCGGCCTGATCAGTCTCGATCCAGAGACGCACGACCCGAAGCCGGAGGCCGCCGTCGAGATCCCGACGCTGGCCAACGGGGGGATCCTGGTCAACGAAGACGGCACGATGACCGTCCGCTACGACCTCGACCCCGCAGCTCGCTGGGAGAACGGCGACGCAGTTACCGGGTTCGATGTCGCCTTCACCTACGACCTGATGGTGGATTCCTCTTTGCCGATCCGCCCGGATCTCAGATCCCTTCATGGGCTGATCGTTCCAGGATCGGTCGAGGCCACGGCGTCGTCGGTCACGATGGTCCTAGAACGGCCGACGATTCGGTTTCTCTCGTTGTTCCCGATCCTGGTGCCAATTTCGCAAGTTGAGGGAACCGACTTTGGCCGAGATTGGGAAGAAACGACCTGGATGAGTGCAGGACCGTTCGCGTTCGAATCATGGGAAGTTGGGAGGAGCGCGCGTTTTGTGCGGAATGACGGATACGGCCGGGAAGACGGTCTCGGAGACCCGCTTCCGTACCTCGATGCCGTCGAGGTTGCTTTCTTCACCAGTGATGCCGGGCTCCTCGCTGCCTTCCGGCTGCGGACGGTCGACGCCGCCTTGATCGCACCAGATCCGGAGGTGCTCGGCGAACTGGATGCTTCGCCGGCCGTGAATCTGCAGGTTGCAGAAGGACCCGAGTACGAGCACATCGCCTTCCAGTTCGGTCCTGGACGTTTCGCAGCCAATCCCGTATCCATGAACGAGTCGCCGGCTTTTCGGGAGTTCGTGGCGCGAACGCTCGATCGGAAGGCCATTGTCTCGGATGTGTTCGTCGACCGGGTCGGGGTTCTCGATACCGTGGTCGGAATGTCCTGGCCCGCTGCTTCTTCCTCAGGATGGGCGACCTACACAGTCGATGAATCGCAGCAGGTGAACCTCCTGGCAATCGCGCGGCGAGACCTCGGTCGGGAAGACGCGGCGGTGGCTTTCGCAACCTCTGCCAGTCTGGAGAGGACGCAGATCACCGGCGCGATCCTGCAACGGCTGGCCGCCGCCGGTTTGTCCGTCGACATTGAACTCCTCGAGGTGGGGGAGTTCTTTCGGGACCGTATCTTGCCGGGAGAGTTTGATGTTGGTGAGTGGGCATGGCGGGCTACTCCCGGCCCCGTGGGCGCCGTCGTCGACCTCGAGGATCGTTTCCTCACGCTGCCCGAAGATGATGGGTACAACTTCTACCGGTGGGGCGCAGAAGGCTCCGCTCTCTCCGACATCGCAGCCCCCATTCAGGCCCGGATCGCCGGCCTGGACGCCATCCTCGATCTCGAGGAGCTTCGAGCAGAGCTCGAGGCGATCGACGCGGTACTGGCCGAGCATGTAGTGGTGGTGCCGATGTTCGCGGCACCCAACGCGGCGGCGGTGTGGGTGGCATCGTTTGAGGGATTCGACCATGTCGGTGCCTTCCCCGATACCTGGAATGCGGCGCTTTGGCACAGGTCCGGCGGCTGAGCGACCGGGGTTATACTGCCGCGTCCACGTCGGAGTGGCGGAATTGGCAGACGCGCTAGGTTGAGGGCCTAGTGCCCTAA
>JAHEDK010000007.1 GCA_024641245.1 Actinomycetes bacterium | reverse complement strand
GTGTCGATCGAGGAAATCGTAACCGTTCCCGAACTATGTGTGAGGTCTACTGAACCGATCGCTGGTCGTCGACCTCGAAGTCGAGTTCACTTTCGAGGCGAACCACTCCATCGAGCCGGCGTGTCAGTTCCTCCAGGAGGCGCGTATCGCTCTTGGTCGGCAGCGTCCCTTGAAGCGTGACGACCCCGTCGACGACCGACACGTCGACAACGCCGTCTTCGAGGAAGAGGATTCGGCGAATGACATCCTCACGGATCTCGTCTTCGATCACATCGTCCGGCCGGGTGAACGCCGCAACCACGTCGGCCCGACTGATCACCCCGCGCAGTCTCCCCTCTGCGTCGACGACCGGAAGCCGCTTCACCCCGTGATTGACCATCACACGAGCAGCCTCGGTCAAACTGGCTTCCGGATAGATGACGAACGGATCGAGCGTCATCGCCTGTTCGACCGTCTCAGCCTCAGCGACCTGCGGTTCGCTGAAAAGAGCATCAAGGAGGCGGCGTCTGCGGGGTTCGGAGCGGCCGGCCTCCCGTGCGAGGAAGTCGGCCTCGGTGATGATGCCGATGATTCTCCCGTCCTCGTCCAGAACCGGCAGGCCACTCACGCCAACATCGGTCATCGTGCGGGCTGCCTCCTTGAGGCTCATACCGGGCGTCACCGTTACCACTTCGGTTGTCATGAGGTCCAGGACCCGCACTTCATGCTCCCTTCAGCAGTGTCTGCCTGAGATCCGGCTTCCGGCACTCCTCAACGCTTAGCTGCATATATCTGTAAGGGTAATCGCAGTGAGGCACCGGCCGGTCACTTCCCTACCCACGCCTCGGGCGGGTACTCCTGCTCACGACGGGCCGCCAAACGGGCGGCGTAGGCGGCGGCCTCGCTGCGCCGGCTCATCTCGAGCTTGGCGAGGAGATTCGAGACGTAGTTCTTCACCGTTTTCTCCGCGAGGAACATCTGCTCGGAAATCTCCCGATTGGTGAGGCCATCTGCGATGTGATCAAGAATTTTGCGCTCTTGCGGCGTGAGGCGGGCGAGAAGCGGGTCATCTGGTTCGTCACCCCGAAGCTTGCGAAAGAGCCGATCCGTCATCTCCCCGTCGAGCAGCGACTCTCCCGCCGCCACTTTGCGGATGTTGTTGACGAGATCGTGGGAATCGATGCGCTTGAGCACGTATCCGGATGCGCCGGCGACAATGGCCGACATGAGGGCTTCCTCATCGGCATACGACGTGAGCATCAACACCTTGACGGCGGGCCAGCGGGACCGGATCTCCCGGCAGGCTTCGACACCGGATCCATCCGGCAGGCGGACGTCCATCACGACAACCTCAGGTGATGCATAGCCCACTCTCCGCACTGCCTCCGCCACGGATCCGGCTTCTCCGACGACCTCGAAGTCCTCCTCGGCCTCGAGGAGCGCTTTCAAACCTTGACGAACGATCTCGTGATCATCAACAACGACTATGCGCAAGTGTTTCTCTCCTGGACTACAGGCTAATCGGAATGGGTCTTTCGACCCTGGTACTTGTTCCCCGACTGCACCGACCAAGGTCCCGAGTTCGGAAGTACGCGTTTTTCGGGATATCCTCTCGCCATGGTCGACGCAACGCTCCCAGCGAGCAGACTCGCCCAAATGGTGGAAGGTGCAGCCGCGGTCGCCGGGCAGACCGATCTGACCGCCGTCCTGTGGACGACCGTCGAGACTGCAATGGATCTCACGGGGTCCACGTACGGCGCGCTGGGGGTCATCGGCGAGCACGGCACGCTCATACAGTTCCTCCACGTGGGAATCGACCCCGACCTCACTGCCAGGATGGGTGACCCTCCCCGCGGCCGCGGGGTTCTCGGAACGATCACCCGCGTAGCGACGTCGGTCAGGATGGACAAACTCTCCGAGCATCCCGACTATGTTGGATTCCCCGATCATCATCCGTCGATGGAAACGTTCCTCGGTGTTCCCATCAAGATCGGCGATGCCGTGTTCGGAAACCTCTATCTGACCGAGAAGCCGGGCGGATTCACCGTCGATGATGAGGCGCTGGTGGAAGCCTTGGCCGTCATTGCCGGATCTGCAATCTCGACGGCCCGTCTCCAGCGAAGACTCCGGAGAGTCGCCGTTGTCGAGGACCGCGAGCGCATCGCCAGGGATCTCCACGACGCCATCATCCAGGACCTCTTCGCCGTCGGGCTGTCATTGCAGGCTCTTGGTCAGAGTGTCCGGGACGAAGTCGCCCGCGGGGGACTCGACGAGGCGGTCGGGCGGCTCGACGACTCCATCGCTGCACTGCGCCGATACATATTCGACCTGAGGCCGCCTGTGTGGACGCGACGCAATCTCCGTCTGGAGCTGTCCGACATGGTGGGACAACTCGCCGGGCCGTACGGCGCAGATGTCGAGGTGCGGGTCTCGAGCGGGGCAGCCGATATGCCGGGGACCACGGTGGACGACGCCCTGCAGATGATCCGCGAGGCGCTCAGTAACGCACTGCGACACTCGGGGGCAACCACGATCTCGGTCACCATCGAAGAGGCTGCCGACCGCGTGCTCATCACGGTGTCCGACGACGGTGACGGATTCGATCCGACCACCGTCCAAAAAGGCATGGGGCTCGACAACCTGCGCTCGCGGGCCGACAAGGCGCGGGGCACCACCACGATCAACACATCGCCCGGTCAGGGCACAACGGTGCTGATCAGCCTGCCCCTCTAAGCGGGCGGCCTGCCGCCGCGGTCCCAAGTTCTAGGTTTGTGAGTTCTAGCCGGTCCAACTCCGTATGGCGAAATCTCGTCCAGAGAACCTATGACGTAGAACCTTAGAACCGCGGGCCGCTCGAAGAGCGGCCCGCTATGACTTGATGATCTCCTTCTCGGCCGGTCCGTCTGCCGGCGCCAGCGCCGACGCGATACGGTCCATGAAGGCCTTCACGCTGGCCTCCGCGACGCGGTGCAGCAGGGCTCGATCGAGAACCTCACCCACCGGCCCGAGTGGCGGGTCGTAGGATCCGCGGAAGGTGAGCTGGGCTCGTGATGATCCAAGTGGCGCCATGATCAGATCTGCCAGCATCCTGGGGAAGAGACCGGGCGAACCCGTGGCGTCCCACATGAGCGGGATCGTTGTGTGCGCATGCGCCCGAATCGGTTCGCCGACGTGGAGAGACACCTCTTTGGCGAGCAACGGCGTGTTCCCGACCGCCAGTTTCGCCCGGATCTCCTCGCCGTCGCGGTAGGCTTCCAAAGCCCACGCGCCGAGTTCCTCGAATCGCTCGAGGAGTTCCCGTTCCACCTTCCTGAACGGGCGATCGACGTAGACGAAGTAATAAATGAACAACCTGCTGCTTGCCTCTTCTCGTCCCGCAACCTTCCCACGCCACCGCGGAAACGGGTAGGGACCTATGTCCCCCAGTGCCCGCCGAACCGCACGCCTGTCGGCCACATGGACGGATATACTCGGGGGGGTATTCGAATTCTGCACTGGTGAAAGGACGCACGAATGGAGCAACGACCCTACGGGCTACGCGTGGTGCTCGAGGCCGGACTCGAGGAGACGGAAGCACGGACCCGCTCCGCTCTGGCCGCCGAGGGCTTTGGCATCCTCACCGAGATCGATGTCAAAGCGACCCTCAAACAGAAGATCGACGTTGATCGGCCGGGTTACAAGATCCTCGGCGCCTGCAATCCCCCACTTGCCAACCGGGCCCTCAACGCGGATGAGGAGATCGGCCTGCTTCTCCCCTGTAACGTTGTCGTCTTCGAACACGAATCCGGCACGGTTGTCGAAGCGCTCGACCCCGGGATCATGAGCTCGGTTACCGATGCGCCGGAAATGGTGGAGATCGCCGCAGAGGCCCGCGCGAAGCTGGCGAGAGCGATGGAGAGCCTGGAGGCGTGAGCGGACGTCGGGATAGGTAAGAGGCCACGAGAACCCGCGTTTCTCCCCCACGGCACGTGGGGGAGATGCCGAGTCTGCGTGGCAGAGGGGGCAACCACGCCGCGACAGACGCGTCGAAGCGAGGATCTCGAGATCCTCGCTTCGTTGCGTCCTACTAGATGAAGATGATCTGGGCGCCGTCGGACAGCTCCATGAAGTCAGACGCCGAGATGACGTCGTCGACCTCATCCCAGAGATCTTCCTTCTTGAGGCCCAACATGTCGTAGGTCAAGCGACAGGCCCAGAAGTGGGCTCCGGCATCGGCGACCATTTGCATGAACTCCCGGTGCGGGGGCACGTCGAGAGCCTTCATCTCCTTGTGCATCATGCTCGAGGCGAACGCCGTCATGCCGGGCAGCCCTGCCAGCATATTCGCCATGCCGATGTCCGTGCCGGGAATCTTCATCGATGGGTTGGCCACCGGTGAGACCTTCAGCTTGTCCATCCGGCGATCGATGATGGCGTCCATCCCCCAGAACGTGAAGAACACGTGGAGGTCGATTCCTTCTCCTATGGCGGCGTTCCCGAGGACCATGGCGGCGGTCGCCCATTCCATGGTGCCCTTGCTCACAATGATGCAGAGTTTCCGATCTCCACCGTCGTCATCAAAATTCGGCACTGAGTGTGCTCCTTCCCTCTCGCCTACACGCAGCCGGTTGGCTTCTGCAGACCGGATACGTACGACATCTTCTTGGCAGGCTTCTTCGGGAAGAGCTTGTAGAGGTCCTTCGTGGGAACTCCGGCCAGCGTCGACACGCGGCGAAGCGTGGCGGTTTCGCCTTGTGCTTCGTAGTCGGAACGCAGGAAGTGAATGACCTTCCAATGCTCCTCGGTGAGTTCGTCGATGCCGATCTCCTTGCCGAGCGCCGGGGCGAGTTCCTCGGTCCACTGGCCCGGATTCGTCATGAATCCCTCTTCGTCGACGTCGAGTTCAACGCCGCCAATCAATTCGGTTGCCATGGGTTTCTCCCTTTCTGAGCGTTACTGCTCTGGTTGTTCTGGTAGATCTCCTGCGACAGACTGCAGAGCGCCGAGCGCCCGCGCCAGGCCTCGTTTCACCGCCGGGTCCCGCATCTGTTTCAGGAGCCCGAACAGCGAAATGTCCTCAGGTACTTCTTGTTCACGAACGTTCGACGCCGTGTTGCGGAGCATCGTCATCACCTGCGGTTGCGTCATCTCCCGCACAGCCTGGAGGATGAGCACGACGTTGTCGCCGAGTGCATTCACGTCTTCTTTCGAGAACGATGTGACGACGTTGTCGACGACCCCGAGTGAACTCCTGGCAAACTCGAAATAGCCTTTGCGCTCATACTCATCGAGCGCATTCATGAGTTTGAGCGAGACGTCACCCGTGATCGGTTGGATCTCGACAAAGATATCCATCAGACTCTCGAGCTGATCGAGCATCTTCTCGAGATTGCCTGTATTGCGCGCCAGGCGCTTGATCAGGTGACCGACGTCTTGAATGCTGACGTACTGATCCACCTCGGCAAGTTGACGAACGGCGAGACCGTACATGTCACCGGCCAAAGGCGTGACGTCGGCGAGCAGCTCGTCCCACCCCTGCCGGCGGCGCTTCGACTCGATGGCTTGTTCGGTCAGGTATTCGACCTGCACCGTTAGGCGGTCGAGCTTCTCGTTGAGCTCGGCAATGGTCGCTTCTGCGTTGACGGTGGTCATCGTCTCAGCTCCACTTCCCGGCCATCGTCATGTGCGCCGTCACCGGCATCTCCTTGCCCTTCAGGAGCACGTTCCAGTAGATCCAACGGAACATCATCTTGCCCCAGTGGTTCATCTCCGACTCCTGGAGGAGAGAGAACGGCCCGACCCCCGGCAAGGGGTACTTCCCAGGCAGCGGCTCGGTGTCGTAGTTGAAGTCGATGAGGAGGCCCTTGCCGTGACCGGACTCGATGAAACAGTTGGCGTGCCCGTCGAATCTCTCAACCATGTCGAGCCCATCGACGTAGCGCAGGAAGTTCTCGAGCCAGACCTCAACCGCGAAGTGCGCAACGGACCCGGCCTTTGAGGTCGGCAGGTCTGCCGCGTCACCAAGGGCAAAGATGTTGTCGTACTGCGTCGAAAGGAACGTTCCCTTGTCCACGGGCACGTGATTGAGTTCGTTGCCGAGCCCGGACCTGGCGACGAAATCGGCGCCCATGTTGACCGGAACCGTGACCAGCAGGTCGTAGTCGACTTCCTCCTCATCGAAGGCAATCAGCTTGTTGTTCTCAGCATCAACGCTCTCCACCACGAAGTCGGATACGAGATGGATCTTCTTCTCGTCGAGCATGCCGCCCAGCGCCCGGGAGGCGATCGGCTTGGTGAACGCACCGGGGAGGGGCGTTACATAGTGCAGTTCGACCTCGTCGCGGATGCCCTGCTCGGATGCCCACCAGTCCGCCAGGAAGATGAACTCGAGCGGTGCCACCGGGCATTTGAACGGCATCTCCATGATGTTCATCACGAGCTTGCCGCCTTTCCAGCTGCGCAGGAACTTCTGCAACCGGAGTGCACCCTCGTAGGTATAGAAGGTATGGACATTGTCCGGCATGTTGCCGTCTTCGTCTGTCAGGCCCGGCGTCTCTTCGAGGCGCGGATGCGTCCCGGTGGCGATGACGAGATAGTCGTAATCGAGCCAGCGGTCACCTTCGACGATCTTCACCCGGTTGTTCTCGGGGTCGACGAGTTCGATCTCCGACGTGATCATCTTGATGCCGGATGGAATGAAGTCCCGCTTGGCCTTGATGACGTCGTTGCGCCCGTAGATCCCGAACGGGATGAACAAGAACCCCGGCTGGTAGTAGTGGGTTTCGTCTTGATCGACGATCGTGATTTCCCACTCACCACCATTGAGGTGATGGCTCAGCTTGTTGACGACCATCGTGCCGGCAGTGCCGGCGCCGAGGACGAGCAGCTTTCTCATTGATTCTCCTTGGTTGGCATAACCGCGCCGGCCAACGTCGCAATGGCGTCGAGCTTGGCGAGGTGCTTTGTTCGTTCACCGGCAATCTGTGACAGCATCTGCGCCATACGAGGCAGATACGACAACACTTTGCGGCGGCTGGTTTCGTCGAGGCGGTACACATCGTGCACGTGGCTCTTCACCAGATCCGGCGACACACCGAAGTCCTCCGCAATCGTCTCGAGTTCATCCGCCGCGGGCGGCCAGACATCCGGTGCGATTCCGCCGACGAGCACCATGCCTTTCAGCTCTGATCCGACCCGCACGAAGCTCCGTGCGCACAAGAGACCCATATGGCTCGGCAGGAAGCGGGGTTGCAGGTCGACACCATCGGCCAGGCGCTTC
Organism: Actinomycetes bacterium; assembly: GCA_024641245.1. GTDB lineage: Bacteria > Actinomycetota > Acidimicrobiia > Spongiisociales > JAHEDJ01 > JAHEDJ01. The sequence goes on along the minus strand of JAHEDK010000007.1, from coordinate 94,233 downwards.
CAGCTCACCACACAGCGAGCGACTGCGTCATCGGTCTGGTTGATCGCCTCAAAGAGGCCGCACGGATTCGCTGCCTCCGAAATCGGTCGCCCGTCCATGTCGGTCACGACGACCATCACTCCCAGCAACTGCCCGAGTAGCTCGGCCATGTCATCGACGTACTCACGCGGCAGCAGGCCCGCCAGCGATCCATCGACAGACTGGATGAGGGTTCCTAGTTCAGGCGTCTGGGACGGTGTCGCAGTCTGCGCACCCAGCCAGTTGCTGATCTGCTCGGAGGGGAACCGCCATTGTCTTCCGACTTTGACCGCCGGAAGCCGGCCCGTTTCAGCCATCCGATATATGGTCGAACGATCGACCTGAAGGATGGCCTGAAGCTCCTTGGCGGTGAGCAGCGACGTCATATCACTGCTCCTGCAAAGCGCACTTCAGCGGGTTTCCGCATGTTCTGCATACCCTGCAGAATACGTCCTGCCGGAGCTTGTGAAGTAGAGCACAAGGTCCCATGCCCGGGGACCTTGTGCCTCACTGTGCGGACGATGCAGACAATGCAGATAGTGCAGAGGAATTGAATGCATGTAATGCAGAGCGTGCCGCTCGATCCGGATGACAGGAGGCCCGGAGTGGATCGACCATCCGCATCCTCGCCACCTAGGATTCTCAGTAGCGATGACACTGCTGTGGATCGTTGCCGGCATCATCGGGCTGGTACTGGCGCTCGCCGCCAGCCGCCGGGCGGTACACCACGCCTCAGCATTGGCCTTCGGCAGCCGATTTCCTCCTTTCGTGATCGGCATCAGCCTGTTGGCGATCGGCACAGACCTTCCCGAGATCGCCAACTCGGTCATCGCTTCCCTCCGGAACCGGGGCGATCTCAACGTCAGTGACTCGATCGGGTCGGCCGTCACCCAGGTGACGCTGGTGCTCGGCCTGCTCCCCTTGATCGGCGGCGCCTTCGTTCTTGGGCGGCGCCGGGTGCGATTGATCGGTGGGTTGATCGTGGCGGCGCTGACGCTCGGGTTGGCGCTGGTAGCCGACGGGTACCTGAGCCGAATCGACGGCCTGGTGCTTCTGTCCGGCTGGGTTGTCGCTTCAGCCGCGATCTGGCGATTCGCTCCTCCCGCCTCGGGACCGGACCTCCCCGTCCCGGTACACGGGAAGGGCAAGCACGTTGTTTCGGTTCTGGGGGCGCTCGCCGTCGTCGGTGCAGGCGCCTGGATCGCTATCGAAGCGCTACTCCGAATCGCCGGGCTCATCAATGTTCCGATCTACATCATCGGATTCCTGGGAGCTTCGCTCGGCACCTCCCTCCCGGAGTTGATCGTCGACATCACCGCTCTGCGCGAGGGACAACGCGATCTGGCCGTCGGAGACGTGTTCGGATCGAGCCTCGTGGATGCCACCTTGTCGATCGGCATTGGACCGATCGTGGCCCCGACCGCCATCACAGCCGGATTGGCCATGCGCGGTGGCCTGGGGGCTGTGGCCGCCGTAGGCGCCGTGACTCTTGTCCTGGGCAGTCGAAAGCGCCACACCCGGCTCACCGGAATCATCCTTCTGCTGATCTACGCAGCCATGTACGTGCTGTTGGTGAGCGCCATCAGTATTCATTGAGGTCGGGACTGACCATCAGGGATCAGAGGGCGCCCGCGTCTGACTAGCGTTTGCCGTATGGACTCTGCAATCGTCGCCGCGCTGGTTCCCCTCGCCATCTTCGTCATCGCCTGGGTCGGGTATTGCTGGTACGACATCTCCCGTCGCACCGTCCGTCACCTCCCGAAGTGGGCCTGGGCGCTCATCTGCTTGCTGTCTGTACCCGTCGGCGGGATCGTCTACCTCCTCATTGGGCGCGAGTCGCAATGATCACGACCAACTCGCTCATCAAGGCCTACGGACCCAAACTTGCTCTCGATGATGTCTCGGTGTCTGTTCCGGATGGCTCCGTCTACGGCCTGGTTGGACCGAACGGCGCCGGGAAGACGACCCTGCTCGGCATTCTGGCCGGGCTCCGCCGCCCCACCTCGGGGTCCGTCGAGATCGGTGTCCCCCGGGAACGAATGGCCGTCCTTCCGGATACTCCACAATTCGAACCCTGGTTAACGGCTCGCGAAGTGGTCGATTTGTCCCGCAACCTCTCGGCTCCGGAGGTTCCTCCGGCCAGGGTCGAGGAAGTGCTGATCGAGGCCGGCCTCGAGGAATCCATCGACGTGAGGGTCGGTGGATTCTCGAGAGGAATGCTGCAACGCCTCGGGTTGGCGGCCACCGTCATCGGCGACCCCCAGGTGCTCCTGCTCGACGAGCCCAGCGCCGCGCTCGATCCCGCCGGACGCCGGGAGGTACTCGATGTGGTCACGCGACTGCGCGGCCGGGCCACCGTCATGTTCTCCAGTCACATCTTGAGCGACGTGCAGGAGGTATGCGACACCGTCGGTATCCTCAGGGACGGTCATCTTCTCTTCGAGGGACCACTCAACGATCTCCTCGTCGGTCGGGCCGGGACCATCTTTCGAATCCGGCTGCGCGAACCGCTCGATGGACTCGTCGCCTCACTCCAGAGGGCCTCCTGGGCAGGTTCCGTCGAGCAACTCGCTCCGGGCGACCTCAGGGTGACCGCCATCGACCCGGGCCAGGCCGAGCGCAGCCTCATCAGAGTGCTGGCCGATGCGGGGGCGGCCGTGATCTCGGTGACTCCTGAGGGCGCTGATCTCGAGGACGTGTTCCTGGAGCTCACCTCATGAACCTCTGGAGACTCGAGTGGCTGCGAATGACACGGACCAACCGCTGGATAGCGATCTTCGCCGTGTTCGTGTTCTTCGGGATAATCGGGCCTCTCTCGGCTCGCTATATCGGCGAGATCGTCGAGCAGTTCGGTGGCGGCATAGAGGTGTCCTTCCCGGAGCCGACGCCGGCCGACGGCATCATGCAGTACTCGGGCAACGTTCAGCAGTTGGGCCTCCTCGTGCTGGTCATGATCGCTGCGGGTGCTCTCACCATCGAGTCCCGATACGAGATGGCAGTGTTCCTTCGCACACGGGTCGGCAGCACTGCCCGGCTGCTGATCCCTCGCTACGTCGTTGTGGCAGGAACCGGAGTCATCGCCTTCGTCGCCGGTACGCTGCTCGCCTGGTATGAGACGGCTGTGTTGATCGGACCGCTCGACGCCGGCGCCATGGCCGCCGGTATGGCTTTCGGCAGTGTGTACTTGCTGTTCGCGGTTGCCGTGGTGGCGTTTGCCGGATCCGCGCTCAAGAACGTCCTGCCGACCGTGATCGTAACGCTGACGGTGCTGCTCCTCCTCCCGCTCATCGGGCTCATCCCGGTTGTTGAGGAGTGGCTACCGAGTCACCTCGTGGGAGGGCTCGACGGGCTCGTCAGAGGCGCAGAGGCGACGGACTTCATCAAATCCCTCGTGGTGACCCTGGCCGGTACGTTGGCGCTGCAGTATGGGACAATACGACTGCTGGCGCGCCGTGAACTCTGACCGCATGCTCTTGACGAGAGGGGTCCACAGCGCGATAGTTCACGCACGGTGGTCGAAGGGGACGCAGAGTGAAGACCTTGAAGGGGAAGCTGGAGACGAGCGGCGGAGCGCGCGCCGCAGCCGCGGTCACCATCGACGAGACCAACCTGACTCTGTCTGCGGAAGGTGAACACCTCGGTTCGTGGGGATTCGATGCAGTGACGGTCCGCCGCACCGCCAGCGACCGGTTCGTCCTCGATCTCGTCGACGAAAGCTTGATCTTCATCGCCAACGACCCAATCGACTTCGCCTACACGGTCCCCAAGTGGATCGAAACGCACCAACCGAAGAAGAAGGGCGGCGTCCGGCGACGGGTCAGTCAGGGCAAAGAGAACCTCATTGCCCGGATCGAGAACTCCGGAGGGCGGCGCAGGGCACAGAAGCTCGCCAGGTCGACGGAACACGTTCATGCGTGGCGCCAACAGGATCTGCCGGGAGGGCTGATCAGAAGGGTCTGCACTGAGTGTGACCACGTGTCGATCGACCTGCGCGACGCCGAGCTGCCGGAAGAGCAGGTGGCGGAGCCACCGCGACCGTCCATCACGAAATAGCCCTTGGTCCTCATCAATTCATCGAGAACCTGCCGCCTGCCAACAGACCGTCTGACTACCGTGGCGTCAGCCATACAGGAGTCATCGAGTGATCGTCGACAGCTACCGGTTTCTTCCCCGCAGTTTCCGCCCTATCTACGAAAACCCCGAACCGCACGGCTCCGACCAGGTCTGGTCGCCGTTCGAGAAACGATTGAGCGATAGTCGTATTGCCATCCTCACGTCGTCGGGTATGTACCTCGAGGAAGCCCAGGAGCCGTTCGACCTCGAACGAGAAAGAGCAGAACCAACCTGGGGCGATCCAAGCTTTCGCGTGATTCCTTCACCGGCAGACGGAGTCGGTCTCGCTCACCTGCACATAAGTCACGATGACATCCTCGCCGATCCAAACATCGCGCTGCCGGTCGACCGGTTGGCGGAATTGGCTCGGAACGGAATCGTCGGCGACGTCGCCCCGCGTCATGTTTCCGTCATGGGGTTCCAGGGAACCAGCCTGGATGGCTGGCGTGACATTGCCGCCCCCCGAATAATCGATCTCCTCCACGAAGACGAAGTGGATGGACTGATCCTTGCTCCCGTCTGACCGGACTGCTGCAAGAACGTGCCCGTGCTGGCACGCTGGATCGAAGCAGCCGGAATCGCAACCGTCGTGGTCACCATGATGCCCGACCTCGCCACAAAACTGCATACGCCGCGTACGGTTGGTGTGGAGTTTCCGTTTGGGCACCCGTTTGGGCTTCCGCACGAAACCACTATGCAGCATCGCGTGCTGGGCGAAGCGGTCCACGTTCTGGCCGGAGCAAATAGCTTTGGGACCAGGATCGACATTGACCTCGAATGGCCGGTACCTCGCAAAGAGGCGTACCGGAACTGGCAACCGGCCGAGCCGAGTCCGATCGTCCAGTGGTGGATAAGCCGGGGAGCGCTTGACAGGTAGGCTGGCCTCATGCTCGATCATCTCTGGGCAGGCTGGCGGTCCGCCTACGTCACATCCATCGACGACCACCCGGAGTCTTCGTGCCTCTTCTGTCGTCTTCCGGAGGAAGCTGATGAGGATGGGTTGATACTCGAGCGTTCTTCCCTCGCCTACTCGGTCCTCAACCGGTATCCGTACACGACCGGACACCTGATGGTGACCACCAATCGCCACGTCGCCGGTCTGTCTGACCCAACCACCGAAGAACGCAGTCAAATGTGGAGCCTCATCGTCCGGGCTGAAGCGGCGTTGACCGCCGCCATGCGGCCGTCGGGATTCAACCTGGGGGCGAACCTAGGAAGGGTGGCCGGTGCCGGGGTTCCCGATCACGTCCATTTCCATCTCGTTCCGCGCTGGTCGGGTGACACCAATTTCATGACCGCCACCGGCGGCACCCGGGTTTTGCCCGAAGCGCTGGAAGAAACCTGGGCAAACGTGAGGGCAGCGCTCGAGTAGCGAGCGACCCGAGCTGTTTCTGCGCAATGCAATGGTGCCTTTTCGATACACAGCATTGCGGAGAAAGTCTTGGCCGGCTACCTCATCGGTCGGGCGAAGGTCACGAGCGTCTTCATGTAGTTGCCGCGCTCGAAGGCTTCCGGGTCGGGCGACGAAGCCTGGCTCATCGATCCCTTCATCTGCCGCACGGATTCATACTCATTGACCTCGAGCCACGATCTCAGTCCTTCCAAAGCTTCGGTGAGCCGCTCCGGGCCGTGGCGCAACAGCGCTGAAGCCATCATCGTGACATCCGCACCGGCCAGCAGCAGCTTGATCACGTCCTCTGCCGTGTGCACGCCGCTCGTCACCGCCATCGATCCCAGCACCTGACCCTTGAGAATCGCCGTCCACCGCAACGGCAGGCGCAGCTCATCCGAAGTCGAGAGCCGGAGGTTCGGTTTCACTTCCAACTCGTCGAGATCGATATCGGGCTGATAGAAGCGGTTGAACAACACCAGGCCATCGGCACCGGCGTCGATCAACCTCGTCGCCATGTTCGGAATGGAACTGAAGAACGGACCGACCTTGACCGCCAGCGGGATCGAGATCGACGCCTTCAGCGCCGCAACCAGGTCGAGGTACTGCTGCTCGACCTCTCCCCCGGTCGTATCTGGATCTGTGGGGATCATGTAGACGTTGAGTTCGAGCGCATCGGCACCGGCTTCCTCCATCAGCTTGCCGTAGCGGAGCCATCCACCGATTGACGTCCCGTTCAAGCTGGCGATGACCGGGATCTCGAGGTGTTCCTTCGCATCGCGGATGAGTTTCAAATACTCGCCGGGACCTGTGTTGTAATCATCGAGAGTCGGGAAGTATCCGCCGACCGCTTCCCCGAAGCTCTCCGCGTGCAACTCGGCCAGTGCCAGCGCCTGCTGCTCATCGTGCTCGATCTGCTCCTCAAACAGGGACCACAGCACCACCGCGGACGCTCCTGCCTCCTCGAGTCGTTGGAGTGAATCAAGGTTGCCGGTCATCGGAGAAGCGGATGGAACGATCGGGTGTGCCAGATCGAGCCCCAGATACCTGGTCGTCAAGTCGGCACTCATGCCTGGACCTCCTCCTCTTCCTCCTCAGGGACCAGTCGGTCCACCTCCGCCAGCTGCTCGTAGAGATGCCAGCGATTGTTGATGTCGTCTTGTGCAATCCCAAACAGGCGCTCCGCTTCTTCGGGCTTCGTTCTGGCCAGCATGGCGTAGCGAGCCTCCTGCATGGCGAACTCCTTGAACGGGATCTTCGGCGCCCGGCTGTCGAGATGGAACGAGTGCCTGCCCTCGGCCTCGGCGGTCGGATCGAACCGGTAGAGAGGCCAGTAACCGCTCTCGACGGCCTCCTTCTGATGGCTCATTCCCGTTTCCATGTCAATGCCGTGTGCAATGCACTGGCTGTAGGCGATGATCAGCGACGTTCCCGGATACGCCTCGGCCTCGGCGAAGGCTTTGACCGTCTGCGTGTTGTTGGCGCCGACCGCGATCTGCGCCACATACACGTTGCCGTATGCCTGGGCGATCATGCCCAGATCCTTCTTACCGGTCGGCTTCCCGCCTGCTGCAAACTTCGCTACCGCACCGCGCGGAGTGGCCTTCGAGGCCTGGCCGCCGGTGTTGGAGTAGACCTCGGTGTCGAGTACCAGGATGTTCACGTTGCGGCCGGAGGCGAACACGTGATCGAGGCCGCCGAAGCCGATGTCGTACGCCCAGCCATCCCCGCCGACGATCCAGATGCTCTTGTGAGCCAGCGTGTCTATTCCGGCCAGCAGGCGCCGCGCCTCGGTCGAGTCGATATCGACCAGGATCTTCTTGGCGTGTCCGATCCGTTCACGCTGGACCGCCAAGCCCGCTTCGTCGATGTCTGTGACTCCGGCGAGCAGTCCGGCGACCAACTCGTCGCCGAGTTCGCCTGCGAAATGGCCGACCAGAACTCTGGCATCTTCCACTGCCTGATCCTGGGCGAGCCGAAGACCGAGTCCGAACTCGGCGTTGTCCTCGAACAGGCTGTTGGCCCAGGAAGGACCACGCCCGTCGGCGTTCGTCGTATACGGGGTGGTCGGCAGGTTGCCTCCGTAGATCGATGAGCAGCCCGTCGCATTGGCGATGGAAACCCGATCACCGAACATCTGCGTCATGAGCTTGATGTAGGGCGTCTCACCACATCCGGCACATGCTCCGGAGAACTCGAAGAGCGGCTCAGCCATCTGGCTGCCCTTGACCGTGTCGAGGCGCACCTCCGTTCGATCGGGCTCCGGCAAACTCAGGAAGAAATCGAAGTTCGCCTGCTCGACGTCGAGGTGGTCGTCCTTCGGCATCATGTTGATGGACTTGTGCTTGACCTCTTCCTTGGACTTCGCAGGGCAGACATCCACACACACCCCGCAACCCGTGCAGTCTTCGGGCGCTGCCTGAATCGTCAACAGTTGACCGGGCATCTCGCGACTGCGGTATTCCTTCGACAAGAAGGTATCCGGAGCGCCCGCCAGGAACGCCGGGTCGTATACCTTCATGCGAATTGCCGCGTGCGGGCAAACGAGGGCGCATTTGGCGCAGTCGATGCAGATGTCCGGATCCCAGATCGGAATGTCCAGCGCGATCGAACGCTTCTCGAATTTGGTCGTGCCGGTCGGGAACGTTCCGTCCACCGGCAGCGCAGAGACGGGCAGCAGATCGCCTTTCCCCTCGATCATCATGGCCGTCACCCGTTGCACGAAATCGGGGGCCGTCTCCGGAACTGGAGCCGGGCGCAGGAAGTCCGAGTCGGCCACAGCCGGTACCTCGACCCTTTCGAGCGCGGCAATCGATGCGTCGACGGCCGCAAAGTTCCGATCCAGGACCGTCTGTCCGAACTTGCCGTAACTCTTCTGGATCGCTTTCTTGATCTCGCCAATAGCTTGATCGGGCGGAAGTATTCCGGCCAGGTTGAAGAAGCACGTCTGGAGGACCGTATTGATGCGTCCGCCCAAACCAACCTCCCTGGCGACTTTGACACCATCGACGACATAGAAGCTGATGTTCTTGGCGATGATCGCCGCCTGGGTTTCCCGCGGCAGCTTGTCCCAGACCTCACCCGCTTCGAACGGGCTGTTGAGCAGGAAGGTGGCCCCTTCTTGGGCAACCTCCAACACGGCCATCTTCTCGAGGAAATTGAATTGATGGCAGGCAACGAAGTTGGCGCGCGTGATCTCGTAGGTCGACGTGATCGGACGGGGACCGAACCGCAGGTGTGACACCGTGGTAGCGCCCGACTTCTTCGAGTCGTAGACGAAATGCCCCTGCGCGAAGAGTTCGGTGTTCTCTCCGATGATCTTCACCGAGTTCTTGTTGGCTCCGACGGTTCCGTCGGCGCCAAGCCCGAAGAACACAGCCCGCACAACGTCATCGGGTTCGGTGTTGAGTTCCTCGGTGACATCGAGACTGAGATGCGTGACGTCGTCGACGATGCCGACGGTGAAGTGAACCTTCGGATCGTCCTTCTCCAGTTCCGCGAAGACCGCAGCAACCATCGACGGAGTGAACTCCTTCGAAGACAGTCCGTAGCGGCCACCGATCACACGCGGGAACCGATCCCATGCGACGTTCCCGGCAGCCGTCTGTTCAACGATGGCGGTAATGACGTCCTGATAGAGCGGTTCGCCGAGCGCCCCCGGCTCTTTGGTGCGATCCAGCACTGCGATCGACTTCGTGCTGGCTGGCAGCGCGGCAATGAGAGCTTCGGCAGAGAACGGCCGGTACAACCGAACCTTCACGATGCCGACCTTCTCTCCGCGATCAACTAATGCCTGCACAGCCTCCTCGGAGGCGCCGATCCCCGAGCCCATCAAGATCACGACACGCTCGGCATCGGGGGCGCCTACATAATCGAAGAGGCGATACTGGCGGCCCGCCACCTCGGCGAACCGATCCATCGTCGTTTGAACGATGTCCGGCACTGCCAGGTAGTACGGATTACAGGCCTCTCGAGCCTGGAAGAACACATCGGGGTTCTGTGCCGTTCCCCGAATGACGGGAGCGTCGGGATTCAGCCGGCGAAGGCGGTGGGCAGCAACGAGTTCGTCATCGAGCATCGCCCGCAGGTCGTCGTCGCTCAGTTCCTCGATCTTCGCAACCTCATGCGACGTGCGGAATCCATCGAAGAAATGCAGGAACGGAACCCGGCTCTGCAGCGTGGCCGACTGTGCGATCAGCGCCATGTCATGGGCTTCCTGGACCGACGAAGAGGCCAGCAACGAGTAGCCGGTCGCCCGAGTTGCCATCACATCGCTGTGATCACCGAAGATCGAGAGCGCGTGGGTCGCCAGAGTCCGAGCCGCCACGTGAATGACGGACGGGAGCAATTCGCCGGCGATCTTGTACATGTTCGGGATCTTGAGAAGGAGCCCCTGCGAAGCAGTGAAGCTGGTGGCTAGTGCTCCACCTTGCAGCGCTCCGTGGAGCGTGCCGGCAGCACCGGCCTCGCTTTGCATTTCAACGACCTCTGGGGTCGTTCCATAGATGTTCGTGCGGCCCTGCGCCGACCAATCGTCGGACAGCTCACCCATCGGCGATGCGGGGGTGATGGGATAAATGGCAATGACTTCGTTGGTCCTAAACGCAACGGAAGCGGCCGCTTCATTGCCGTCGACGGTGACGACGCGTCCCACTCCGGGTCCTTCCTGTCGTGATCAACTCGCATCTTGGCACAACTTCGAGAATCGGGCAGGGGCTGTGGTCAGTTACGAGGCAGAAATGGGCCATATGCAGAAATGCCATATGCAGCAATCAGGCGGCAAGCGCGGCTCGTAGGTTCTGGGTCATAAGTTCTGAGTCTTAGGTGCTGAGTCATGGGTTCTAAGTCACAGGTTCTAGGTCACAAGTTCTGAGTCTTAGGTTCTGAGTCATAGGGTCTGGGTCATAGGTTCTGAGTCGTAGGTTCTGGGTCATAGGTTGGGCCACGAACCCGTGATGCCCAGAGAAGAACCCATAACCTAAAACCTAGAACCCTTTCTGGCCGCGCATCCCCCTTCCATCACCCAAACCCCGCTCGCGCAGTGGGTCCATTCGACTCTGGACAACACCCATTGGATACGCGATGTTGAGAGCTAGTTTCCAAGGAGGCAGCACGTGCACGTACTCATCGCCTACGGCACCAAGATGGGCGGCACCAAGGAGATTGCCAAGCGGATCGCAGAAACGCTCTCGGCCGAGAAATTCGCCGTGACCTTGCGCGACGCCAAGGAGATGACACACCCCGAGGAATTCGATGCAGTGGTGCTCGGAAGCGCTATCTACGCAATGCGCTGGCGCCGGCCGGCGATTCGATTGCTGAAGAACCTGAATCGAGCAGAGTTCACCCGCCCCGTCTGGCTCTTCCACACGGGACCCCTGGGCGACGACGAGGCGAACGATCCGCAAGACTTCCCTCCCAATGTCGAGAAACTGACTGCCGGCCTCGATGTGCGAGGGCGCATCACATTCGGTGGACGTCTCCCAGAAAACGCCACCGGTTTCATCGCCAGATCGATGGTGAAGCAAGGGCGGTCGGGAGACTGGCGGGATTTCTCCGAGGTCGAAGTGTGGGCGAAGGAAATCGCCCGCGTCCTGGGTCAGACCAAGGCATAGGACCGAACTCGTAGTTTCGGCCGCCGAAAGCCCGAGGGCCCGGCGCATCGTTGTTTTCGCGTCTCTTGAAGCGTCAAGTAGCCTTCGCGGGTCATGACGCAGTGGCTGAACGAAACCGAAGCACGAGCCTGGCGAGCGCTGATCACGCTCGTCCTCGTTGAGCTTCCCAAGCTCGAGCCCACGTTCAGTTCATTCGACCTTCTCCACGTCGAGTACGGCCTCCTGGTTGCGCTCAGCGAAGCACCGGACGACACATTGCGCATGAGTGATCTCGCTGAAGCAGCCAACCTGTCGCAAAGCCGCCTGTCCCACCGCATGCGCAGGCTGGTCAAGCGGGGCTTGATCGAACAACGTCCCTGCACCGACGACAGGCGCGTCACCTATGCCAGCCTCACGCCGGCCGGCCGGGCCCTCATCGAGAAAGCGGCCCCCCACCATGTCGCCGATGTTCGCGCCATGATCTTCGATGCCCTCACCGAAGATCAGACGGCGGCACTGGCGGACGCTCTGGAAGCGATCGTCTCGCTCAAGACTCAGAGCGCATAGACCCCGAAGCGACCCGACACGACAACCATGGCGAGATCGCCTGCAACCTTGATATCGCAGTTCCTTTGTTACTTGACGCTTCATATATAGAGGGATACCGTATCCAAAGACATTAAGTTGAAGGGTCAAGCAACTGATGAGTTCTACACACAGCCGGCGAATGCCGGTCGGCTTCATCGGACACGGCAATCCCCTGTCGGTGGCGAGCGAGAACCGCACGGCCCCGTGGTCAGCATGGTCGCGACAACTCCCGCGCCCCTCCTCGATCCTCGTCGTATCGGCCCACTGGGAAGACACGCCGGTGACGATCGGCGCAACGACCGACCATCAGAATCTGCTCTACGACTTCGGGGGGTTTCCGGAGTTCATGTACAACCTCCAATACCCGGCTCCCGGTGCACCGGGCCTCGCCGACCGCGTCGAGGTGCTCCTGGCCGGAAACGTCCAGGTCAGCCGGTCGGATCGCCCACTGGACCACGGTGCATGGATACCGTTGATGAAGATGTGGCCGGATGCCGGGATCCCCGTGTTGCAGATCTCGATGCCCATCGACATGGACGAGGAGCAACTCTACGACCTCGGACGCGAACTCGCCCCGCTGAGGGACGAGGGTGTGTTCATCCTCGGTACGGGCAACCTGGTGCACGATATCCGCGGAGCGTCGTTCTACTCAGATCCGATCCCTCCCGAGTACGCAGCGGGGTTCGACACCTGGGTGGCCAGATCACTTGCCGCCCGAGACGATCGCTCCCTCATCGGCTGGCGCGAACAAGCCCCCGAAGCGCTGCGCTCACATCCGAGCGCCGAGCACTATCGCCCCATCCTCGTTGCCGCCGGCGCCGCGCCCGGAGAGTCGCCGCGCTTTCCCGTCGAGGGTTTCGAACACGGAACCATCAGCCGCCGCTCGGTGGAGTTCGATTCATAGGAAGCGGGTGGCGGGCGCCCAAACCAGATCCTTGCGACGTCGCACGACGGGAGGATCCCGGGGACGTCCTATCCTCCGGTCGTGTCCGAACCGTCCGGCGTTCTCTCTCGACAACTCCTCCCGGCCTCGATTGCCATCTTCACGACGGTTGCCCTCGTAGCCTTCGAGGGACTGGCGGTCGCCGCGGCACTTCCCGAACTCGCCGCCGACCTAGGGGGAGTCGGGCTCTTACCCTGGACGATCACCGGTTTCCTTCTCACCTCCGGGATTGCCACGGCAATCTCAGGTCCACTGGTCGACGGTGTGGGCACCCGCACGATGTTTCGGTGGGCGGTAGGAATCTTCGTCTCGGCGAGCGTGGCCGCCGCCCTGGCCCCAACCATGCACTTGATGGTCGCAGCGCGCATAGTGCAGGGGGCCGGTGGGGGCATGATCTCGGCCGTCGGGATCGCCGCAGTCGGGCTCGTCTACCCGCGCCATCTGGTTGGTAGGGCATTTGCAGCCAATGCAACCGTCTGGGGTGTAATGAGTGTGGCGGCGCCGGCCATCGCTGCTCTGATGCTCACCGTCCTCAACTGGCGATGGATTTTCCTCGTCAATCTTCCGCTGGGTTTGGCAGCCCTCCTGGCGGGGTGGCGGGTACTGCCCGGACCGGCCGGTCGGCGCGACGGTCGCGTCGACTGGTTAGGAGCGGCCATGGTTGGAACCGCCACCGTCGGAATGGCGATCGCGGTCGATCGCCTGGACTGGAGCTCGCTCGCCTGGCTGGCCGCCGTGGTGATTGCAGCGTCGCTGTACGTCCGCCATGCCCGCCATCACAAGGCTCCGATTGTGCGTCTCGAGCACCTCATTCGGCAGCCATATTCCGGGCTCGCGCTTGGAATCGGCCTGATGGTCGCAGGCGCGATCGCCGCCGAGACCTACATCCCGCTCTATGTGCGGGGAGCACTCGGAGCCGGGTCGGCCCTCACCGCCTGGTCGGTGCTCTTCTTCACATTGGGTTGGACAACCGGCGCCAACCTCTCCGGGCGCCTCATCGGTCGAATGGCAGAGTCATCACTCACCGTCGGAGGGTTTTTGGTCACGATCCCCGCTCTGGTGACACTCTGGGGAGTGGTCACCTTCGACCTGCCCGCCGCCTTCGTGTTCCTGTGCCTCTACCTCGCAGGCTCCGGCGTCGGGACATCGACGAACTCGGGACTCACATTGCTCCGCACGGCAACACCCGACGACCAATTAGGCAGAGTGACGGCGGCCCACCAGGTGGCGCGCGCCCAGGGCTTCACGATTGGAGCGGCGCTCGGAGGATCGGTGATCTTGCTGGCAGTGGCCCGTGTGGTTCCCGATCTCGAAACCGTTCGCCGACTGCTCGCCGGTGAATCCGCGGACATCACGTCGGCCGCCGCCCAGGGTATTGCCGATGGATTCGGGTTGACGGCCCTCGTTGGAGCTGGGGTCGTCCTGGCCGGACTCCCTGCGATATTGAGGCTGCGGAAGTACCTGGCGCCTGCCCGCGCCGAAAGGCGAGAAAACAGGTAGCGATCGGGTTGAAACCAACCGTTCCGCTATCCCCTCGACGACCGCCTAACGTATCCACGACAACTGCCGGGAGGAAGCCGTGGATGACGGCAACCGCAAGAGGATGCGCTTTCAATGGAAGGCACACAAGCTCGCATGGAACCTGTCGGGTGGCCGATTGGGTCGCCGGGTCATGGGGATGCCGGTGCTGGAATTGGTCACGATCGGTCGCAAGTCCGGCGAGGAACGCCAGATCCTCATCTCGTTCGTCGATGACGATGGGTCGCCGGCCATCGTCGGCACGAACGCCGGAAAAGACGCCGACCCCGCCTGGGTGTTGAACCTCCGTGCTAGCCCGCACGCCCGGGCACGCTGGGACGGCAAATGGCGCCGGGTCACTGCGGTCGAACTAGACGGAGACGACCATGAGCGCGTCTGGAACAAGGCACTCGCCGCCAACTCCGGCTTCCAGACCTACAAGATGGGACTGACCCGGCCGGTCCCGATAATCCGCCTGATCACCGACTGACGAACGCCAAGATGGCGTCGATGATCTCAGGCGCGACCGTGCGACCGATGTCGGAGGGCGTGATGGCAGCCGGGTCGGTCTCCGACACGCAGTTGAGAGCATGAGTGACGCACGGGAGTGTTTTCACCTCATACTCGACGCCTACGCCGGCGAGGTACTCGCCCCAAGCTTGCGCTTCGGTCGAGGCGACGTTCCAGTCGAGTTCACCGTTGACCACCAGGAGCGGCTGGGTGATTCGGAACGCCGCCGACAGCGAGCGCTCATGCAGGTCGAACCAACTCCGCCAGAAGCCTGCGCTCACTCCCGCTACCGGGTCGTCACTTCCGGATCGGATTCCGGCCAACCCGTTGACCATGTCCACCAGCGGCGATACCGAGGGTGAGGCCAGGGCCTCTGCTTCGTCCATCCCGAACTGCCCGAGCAAATCCAAGGTGAAATCGAGTTGGGCTGTGATGATCTCGTCAATCGAGCGGTATGGGCCGGCGAGCATGATCCCACCGGCTAGATCGGGATCCTCTTCGAGCATCAGCGTGATGAACTGTGCACCCTGGCTGTGGCCGATGATGCTGATGCGGTCCGGGTCGATCTCAGTGCGCTGCCGCAGGAAGTCGACCGCCGCCCGGGCATCGTCGATGAATGCTTCGACGGTCAGATCCGCAGCCGGCAAGGGGTAGCCGTTGTCTGCGCAGCCGTTGAAGGGGCCGCAGCTTCGTTTGTCGTAGGTCAGGACTGCAAACCCTTCGTCTTGGAGAGCCCCGGCAATTTCGGCAAACACAGGAATTTCAAATCCGAATGCCATGTTCAGCTGGCCCGGCAGCAGCGAGTCGCGACTCTGGGGACCGCTGCCGTGGATCAGAACAACCGCGGGTGCCGGCTGATCGCCGGCCGGAAGTCGCAGGGTCCCGGCCAGGTCTAGGCCGTCAGCAGGGATGGTCACCTCGACCGATCGCATGGCCGCGGCACCGGCCGGAGATGTCGACGAAACCGATGGGCCGGCAGACTCTTGGGTGATAGTCGACGCCGTGGCGACCTCCGGCGTGGTCGTCGGGGTGGTCGGGGCGGCTGTCACAGTGGTCGTCGCCGTTCCGCTGCACGCCGCGACCGCAAATATCGAAAAGGCAAGAGCCCGGATCCTCATCTGAGCGAATCCTATCCGCAGGCTGCACCCGACCTAGGCACATCGTTCATCTGCGGGACAGTGATGACGGTGTTTGCCTGCATGTGACTTTCTTCGAGATACCGCATGGCGTCCGGAATTTCGCTCAGCGGGGACGTCCTGTCGATGACGGCGATACTTTCTCGGCTTCGAGAGGTTCTGAGATAGCTGGTCCTGGTGGGAATGGGAGCAAGTCGCTCCGCCGCCTACGGTGGCCTGCCGCTGGTGGTGTAAGTGTGCCCCAGACGGCTGGTCCAGCGGAAGTCGCCATTGGCGAGAGGTTCCTAGCTCCACCCACATTGGTGCCGATTGCAGTGATCGTGACGGCAAAGAGGCGCCAGATTGCAGGTCTCTGTGGCCCCACCTTCCGACCACGGGATGCGATGGTCGAGATCACTATCGACCGCAGGCATCCGACAACCCGGGAAGACGCATGTGCGATTGCGGACCTCAACATGCCTCCGCTGCTCTGCTGCCGGACGACGCCGCGTAGTGCCGGTATGGATTGGCTGCCCGGAATCAGGATCGGCAACCGTGAACTGCCAAGTGCCATGCCTCTGCCGTTCCGTGACCTGGCGGGCGATGTCGGCCACCACAGGGCCATAACCGGCCAGGTCCCCCGCAGAGTCGGACAAGTTCATCAGTGTCTCGAGATCAACCTGAATGTCCACCACTCCCCCGGCGGTGTCTCGAGCAGCCCCGCCGAGAGATCCTTCGAGCAAATCGAGGTATACATCCGCCCGCAATTGATCCATCGACCGTGTCTCTCCCTCTGTCTTGAGCCGCCGGGCCAGACGGTTGATTCGTCGACTGATCGCGACTGCCCGGTCGGGAGGAAGGTCCATGCCTCGCAGATCGGCCGTGCCGGTCGGATTGGCTTCCACGACGATCCGCCGACCCTCAACCGCCTCCTCATAGACCCGTTCCGCGTCTTCGGGATCAGCTTCCAAACACGTTTTGGCCACGGCCGCACGCAACTGGCCGGTGGTCAACATCGGCGCCCTGCCGACTATCCGATTGGCCACCCTCCGGGCGACATCCTCGTCCAGATGACTTGTGGTCGATGCAATCACGCGTGCTTTTCGCACATCGATATCACCTCGAGCCAGCGCCTCCCACACCTGAGGAAGGCGCCGACGCGTATCAAGCGCCAACTCGAGTTCGCTTTCTGCCGCTCGCCTCGTCAACGTCAGGGCAGCCCGAATCTCAGTGGCAGCTGAGCGGTGAGCCAGTTCGAAGTCATCGTCGAGATCGTGCATGAGATCCGAGATCGAAGCCATCGCCTGAAAAGTCTGGGCTTGGTAGTGCGAGGCCATTCGTTGGAAGGCCTTCAAGGCCACCACTCGATCATGACCAGACAGCCGGTCCACATCGGTGTGATTCAGGATGGCAGCCAGGAATGGACCGGGTTCCATCTGGTCCAAATCCATCGGCATAACTCCACACTCGCTATCGAACATACGTTCGATGGTAGCAAATCAGAACGACAGAAACAAGAGGTTTGTAATAGATTACGGTGCGAAAACTGTCGAATCTGTCTGCTGTCCCCACTCCAGACTCGCAGCAACCGCTGACGGACAGGCCCTCAGGGCTCGCGCTACGCGCCAGTCCGCTGTGGCACGACTGCCACCTCTCCCCCACCGAGTTCGATGATTCGAACCGAGGCCCCGTAAAGGCCGCGGATGTTCTCGACGGTCAGAACCTCCCGCGGATCGCCGGCGGCCCGGATCTCGCCCCCGCCCAGGAGCACCAGACGATCGCAGTACTGGGCGGCCAGCGTCAGATCGTGCAAAGCACTGACCACCGTCAGCGACTCCTCACGACGTAATTCGTCGACCAACTCGAGGACCTGCTGCTGATGCCCGACGTCGAGAGCACTGGTCGGTTCGTCGAGCAGCAGGATCGGCGCTCGCTGCGCAAGCGACCTGGCCAATGCGACCTGCTGCGACTCGCCACCTGAGAGCGACCCGAGCGTCCGAAACGATAGAGCGCCGAGTTCCAGCCGTTCGAGGACGTCCACCACGACCTGGAGGTCCGCCTTGCCTTCCACCCCGAAGTAGGAGATATGCGGGGTACGGCCGAGCAGCACATAGTCGAAGACGGTCATGTCGACCGGCAGATTCGGTCGCTGAGCGACGGCGGCGATCGCCCGGGAACGCTCCGCCGAACTCATCGCCGCGACATTGCGACCACCGATCTCAACCTCCCCACGGATCTTGACCGTTCCGACCACCGCCCGCAGAAGCGTGGTCTTGCCCGACCCGTTGGGTCCAACCAATCCAAGCCACCCGCCACGGTCGACCTCGAGATCGATGCCCTTCAAGACCTCGGTTCCGTTGTAGCGGACCCGAAGATCACGCAGGGACAGAGCCGTCACCGCATCCTCCTGGCGGATCGCATCACCACGGCGAAGAAGGGCGCTCCGAGAAAGGCGGTCACCACGCCGATCGGCAACTCGGCAGGCGACATCACCGACCGGGCGACCAGGTCGGCGGCAACGAGGAATGCCCCTCCGAATAGAGCAGATAGGGGGATGATGACTCGATAGCTCCATCCCGTGAGCAACCGGACCGCGTGCGGAACGATGATGCCGACAAAGCCGATCAGCCCGGATACCGCCACGGCAGCCGCGGTTCCGAGACTGGCGGCGACGACCACGGTGGCCCGTACCCGGCCGGTCGACACACCCAGGCTTCTCGATTCCTCCTCGCCAATCGCGAGGACGTCGAGCAACCTCCGATGCAGGAAGATCACGATGGCGGCCAGCCCGGCGTATGGGAGCGCCAGCAGGACCTCGCTCCACCCCAGGGTGCTGATGGATCCGAGTATCCACGAGTACACCTCCCGCAGCGTGTCGGTGTTCCTCTGCTGGATGAACGTCTGCAACGCGGTCAGGAACGAAGCCACCGCCACTCCGGCCAGAATGAGGGCGGCGTTGCTGCGATCACCGAGCGTGCGACCGACACCGTAGGTCAAGCCGACTCCCACCAGCGAACCGGCGAACGCGGCGATCGGTAGCAACGCCACGGGTCCGACTGCCGCGCCGGGGGCCAGCACGAAGGCGAGCGTGGCGCCGAAGCCTGCCCCTGCCGCAACGCCGAGGAGGTAGGGATCGGCGAGGGGATTGCGGAATACCCCCTGGTAGGCGGCACCCGAGATCGCCAGCGTTGCGCCCACGATTGCCCCCAGCACGACCCGCGGTAGTCGCAACTGCCAGAGAATGTCGAGTTGCGTCTCGGTCAATCCATGCGAGACGTCGAGGAAGGGCAACCCATCGCCGAGTGCCCGCAGCACGTCGTTCACATCGAGCCCGGCCGGGCCGATCAGCAGTCCGGCCAGACCGGCAGCCAGCAGCACAGACAACCCGGCTGCGACCTGACCCCACCGCGGCCGGGCGGCCCGGGGCAGGTCAGGCCCGACGACGAGATTGCTGTTCATCCGCCTGCCTGGAGCGCGGCCACGCCGGCCGCCACCGACGCCAGGAACTCGAGAGTGCGTGGCCCCCAGCGGGAGGCGATGTCATCGTCAACCACCACCACCGAGCCCGTCTGTACGGCAGAGATGTTCTCCCAGCCGGGTCGAGCTGCCACCGACTCGAGTGACTCCCCGCAACAGTCGGTCACGAAGATGAGATCGGGATCCGACGAGACGATGTGCTCGACGGAGAGCTGCGGGTAACCGAAACCATCGACGTCTGCCGGATCGGCGATGTTGACCAACCCGAGCAGCGAGTACACATGACCGATGAAGGTCGACGAGGTCACCGTGTAGAACGTTGGATCGAGTTCGTGGTAGTAGGTGAGCGGCTCGTCCATGACCGGCAGTCCGGCGACAATCGACTCGAGATCGGCCGCCAGCAACTCGACCAGCTCGGCCGCCTCGGTGCGGTGGCCCGTCGCCGCTCCGATCTGATCGATCTGAGTGAACACCTCGTCGATGGTGAGGACCGCCGGCATGAGTAGGACCGGAATGTTCAGCGCTCCGAGCGTTGCCACGATGTCTTCGATGTCATTTGAGATTATGACCAGATCGGGCTCGTGGGCTGCGATCGCCTCGAAGTTGGGCGTGAACCCGGAAAGGTCCGTGACGGGGGCGGCGGCCGGGAAGGTCGAGTACTCGTCCACCGCGATCACCTGATCCCCGGCACCGACCGCAAAGAGCATCTCGGTGGCCGTTGGAGAGAGCGAGACGATCGCCGAAGGACGCTGCTCCAGTGTCACCGGACCGTTTCCGGCCTTGATCGTGACCGGGAATGCCACCGCCGTCGACACAGCCGCCGTTTCGACCGTTGTCGCCGGTGTCGATGGAACCGTGGTGCCGGGCCGATAGTCGCTCTCGTTCGAACCGGTGCACGACGCCGCGAGCAGCATCAGTCCGACGAGAACCGACATCTTCTTGAGAAACAACACATCCTCCGTGACTGGAGGATGAAGGTGGCTCCGTTGACCTGGCGACCAGGTCACGAACACTGCCTTCACCCGAGACTTGTTCGTGGCCGTTGAGTCAGGCGTCCTGGCTCGTTCCCCGGAGGGACTTCACAGTTGCGGGACAGCATCGGGATTCCACCGAATTTCGCTGGCCTCGACGGCATCCGGACCGTTGTACCGGACAAGGTGAGCATAGCCCGACCGCCATCGAGCCAGGCCGCTGCTCGTACCTCTTTTCTAATAGCGTTCGGGCCATCGAGTAGGTGGACGCCCGGGCCAACGGTTGACTCGTTCAGATGGCACAATGGAGCCATGGCCGTCAGTCGCGCAGAAAGACGAAGCGACCGGAAGCGACGGGCAACAGAGGTCTTCGGCGAAGACCTTGCGCCAATCGCACTCGATCTCCTGGAACTCACCGAGCTCGCCTGGCATGACTGCTACGGGGAGATCACACCCTCCGACGAGATGATCGAAGCGATGCTCTTGCTCAGTGAGGGAAGCATCGAGCGCCTAATCCAAGTGGCGCGGCTGGCCGTTGCGGACTGGCGGGATCTCAAGGTTGCGGCCGACGCGTTTCGCGACCGCGCCTAGCCGGCACTTTCGAAGCCCCGACACAGAAGTCCAGCCCCTCGATGGAGTAGCGTGGCCCCATCGATTGGAGAGCGTATGACCGGCTGGACCAAAGGCGAACCGATCCGCACCGGAGACGACTACGTCGAGAGCCTCCGCAACCGCCACCTCACGGTGTTCCTCATGGGCGAGAAGATCACTGAACCCGTTGATCATCCCGTGATTCGCCCGTCGATCAACGCGCTGGCGGCCACGTACGACCTCGCCGTAGAAGACCCGGACCTGGCCTCACCAACTTCGTCGATCGTCGAAGCGCCGGTCAACCGATTCCTCCATGTCACCG
Organism: Actinomycetes bacterium; assembly: GCA_024641245.1. GTDB lineage: Bacteria > Actinomycetota > Acidimicrobiia > Spongiisociales > JAHEDJ01 > JAHEDJ01. The sequence goes on along the minus strand of JAHEDK010000007.1, from coordinate 73,086 downwards.
AAAGCGTCGACGACGTGGTAGCCCAAAACAAGATGCAACGGCGCCTCGGGCAACTCACCGGCACCTGCTTCCAGCGTTGCGTGGGAATGGACGCCATCAACTCGACCTTCTCGGTGACCTACGACATCGACGCCGAGCACGGCACCGACTACCACCGGCGCTTCACGACGTGGCTCGCCGAGATGCAGCGCATGAACTTCGTCATAGGTGGCGCTATGACCGACCCCAAAGGCGACCGCTCCAAAGCGCCATCCGAACAAGCCGATCCGGACTTCTACCTCCACGTCACCGAACGGCGTGCCGACGGCATCGTGATCCGGGGTGCCAAGGCCCATCAAACAGGGGCAATCAACTCGCACTGGTTCATCGTGATGCCGACCATTCGACTCGGCGAAGCCGACCGGGACTATGCGGTGACCTGCGCCGTACCGGTCGAAGCTCCCGGCTTGACCTACATCTACGGACGCCAATCTTGCGACACGCGAATCCTCGACGGAGGCGCAGTCGACGCCGGCAACGCCCTCTACAGCGGCCAGGAAGCGATGATCATTCTCGATGACGTCTTCGTTCCCTGGGAGCACGTCTTCATGGACGGCGAATACGGATTCGCGGCGACGCTCGTCGAGCGATTCACCAGCTACCACCGGCGCAGCTACGTGTGTAAGAGCGGTGTCGGCGATGTCCTCATCGGCGCGGCCGCGTTGGCCGCCGAGTACAACGGGGTCGAGAAGGCGTCGCACATCAAGGACAAACTCGTCGAGATGAACCATCTCAATGAGACGATCTACGGCGGGGGCATCGCCTCGTCACATGAGTCCTTCCGAACCGACGCCGGCAACTTCGAGAACGACGCCCTGCTCGCCAACGTCTGTAAACACAACGTGACTCGCTTCCCCTATGAACTGGCTCGCCTCGCCCAGGACCTCGCCGGCGGCCTCATGGTGACCATGCCTTCGCAGCAGGACTTCGAGCACCCGGAGGCCGGCCCGATCCTCGAGAAGTACCTCAGGGGTCGCGAAGATGTTTCGACGGAGGACCGGATGAGGGTGCTGCGCCTCATCGAAAACATGACACTCGGCCGCAACGCGGTCGGCTACCTCACCGAGTCATTGCACGGGGCCGGCTCACCCCAAGCTCAACGAATCCTGATCGGGCGGCAGGCAGACATAGCCGGCAAGAAGTCGCTGGCAAAGAAGCTGGCGGGCATCGACGAGTAGCGACAAGGCGGTCGATCCACGAGCGGCCGAGTTCGACGCGGCTAGTCGACCGCTCCCAGCACAACCTTCACCGCCTCGGTGGCAACACGGGCTACATCGCCGGTCTCCCCTACGGCGGCGCCGGCACTGCCTAGCAGATACTGGATGAGCATCGCCGCCATCTCGACGTCTAGATCACTCCTGAAGGCTCCTTCTGCGGCCCCGTACTCCAAGATCTCTGCAATCGCTCCTCGCGTCTTCCTGGTGTGATCCAGCAGCTTCTCCTGTGCCTCAGCGGACAGGCCTGCCTCGAGCGAACCGGCGTGCCCTCCGTGACCGCTCGCGGCGACAGCATGTCGCACCAACTGTTCCAGCTTTGCCCGAGATCCTGCAGCAGCCGCGACGACCCGCTGCAGCTGATCCCATGCTTCAGCTGCATGCTCGGCGGTTGCCGCCAACACAATGCTCTCGACGTCCGGGAAGTGGTTGTAGAGGGTTTGGCGGGCAACTCCGGCATCACCCGCCACCGCGGACATCGTCACGCCCGCCATGCCACGTTCGGCGATCAAACTCAGAGCAGCAGCGATGATGCGTTGTCGCAGAGTCAAACCATCCAAGCTCCCCGTCGCGTCTTTCATGGCCTGGAATACAACCGCGTACTCAGGGGCACGAACACGATCAGCATGCCGACGATCCAGGCGAGAGCAGAGAGAGTCGCCGAACCAGCCGGAGTTCCATCGGTGAGTGCTCGGACGGCGTCGGCTGCGACCGAGATCGGCTGGTTATCGGCGAAAGCCCGCAACCAGCCCGGCATCGCACTCGTGGGTGTGAATGCCGAACTTGCCAGCATCATCGGGAACAGCCAGAACATGCTGAGCATCCCGACCATTTCGGCGTTGCGAATCTTGGCAGCGATGGATGCCCCTAGCCACGAAAACGCATACCCCATTGCCACCGTGAGCGCGATTGCTCCTATTGCTCCCCAGAGTGAAGCGAACCGGAATCCCATCAGCAGCCCGACCAACGCCACCAGGATGACGCCGACGATGTTCCGAAGCGAATCGGCCACCGTGCGGCCGGCGATGACGGCCACTTGGCTCATCGGCAGTGACCGGAATCGGTTGATCACGCCTTCTGCAAGATCTTGAGCCAGGCCTGTGCTTGTCTGTTGTGCGCCCTGCAACGCGGTAATCACGAAAACGCCGGGGACCAGGAACTGGATGTAGTCGACTCCGGTTCCGGCTCCGATCGCTCCTCCGAACACGTAGTTGAACAGGAGCAGGAAGAACAAACCCATCACCACCGCGAACGAAAGCATCTCTGGTTGCCGCGCCGTGCGGATCATGTCGCGCCAGGTGATCGTGGCAGTGTCCTGAATCGCCCAGCGGAGCTTGTCGCCGACCGTTGGAGTGGGCGCGGTCGGGTTCGTCACTTTGATCGCCCCGATCCGGTGATGACTTCGTCGGTATGGCTCATGAACACATCGTCGAGTGTCGGTCTCCGGTAGTGGAAGTCGACGATGGGAATCCCGGCATCTTCAAATCTGCGCAACAGAGCCAGACTCGATGCGGAGCCCTCGCTGATGGGGATCGTCAACTTCGAGCTGGTCTCATCGGTTCCATAGTCATCGGTGACCCCGGCCATTTTGCCGACGGCGAGGTTCAGGTCTCCGACCGAAGCAAAGTGCACTTCGAGGACATCGCGATCGAGATCGTCCTTCAAGGCACCCGCAGTTCCGGACGCGACCACGGTTCCGCGGTCAATGATCACGATGTGGTCAGCCAATCGGTCGGCTTCCTCGAGATACTGGGTCGTCAGCACCACCGCCGTGCCACCATCCGCCAGGCTGCGGATCTCTTCCCACAGCTCAACGCGGCTGCGCGGATCGAGGCCCGTCGTCGGCTCATCCAGGAACAGCGCCGGCGGATTGGCAATGAGGGCAGCCACAACATCGATCCGTCGCCGCTGCCCTCCCGAGTATGTGCTCACCGTTCGGTCTGCATATTCGGTCATTCGGAACTGCTCGATCAGTTCGTCAACGCGAGCGCGTCGCTCCGGCTTGGGCATCTTGTAGAGACGGCCGAACATCTCGAGGTTCTCGCGGGCAGTCAGCTTCTCATCGATGGCGGCCGCCTGACCGGCCAAACCGATGACTTGACGAACGGCTTCGGGTGCGCGCTCAACATCAAACCCGGCCACCGAGGCCCGCCCGGCGTCGATTGGCAAGAGAGTGGTGAGCATGTTGATCGTTGTGGTTTTGCCCGCACCATTCGGTCCGAGCAAACCGAATACAGATCCCGGGCGGACCTCGAAACTCAAATCACGAACTGCCGGGATGTCTCCGTAGGATTTCCAAAGCCCCTCCGCCACAATGACGGGGGCATCGCTCGTTGATGCCAAAACTCTCTCCTCTTGGGATGCCACGGGGAGAATTGTATAGACAGTTTGTCTATCTAGCAAGACGAACTGTCTTTTCAAGAACCGTGTGCCCTTCCCTGCGACTCGGAACCCGGAACTCGCGACCCGCGCCGAACATACGTTCGCTACACTGGGATCATGACGGAGGCCCCGACCATCCTCCACGCCGATCTCGATGCGTTCTACGCGTCCGTTGAGCAACTCCTGAACCCGGGCCTGCGCGGCAAGCCCATCGCGGTCGGAGGAGGCGTGGTGCTGGCTGCCTCGTATGAAGCTAAGGCATTCGGCGTGCGGGGCGGCATGCCGGGGCGCCAGGCTCGCGAACTCTGTCCCCATCTTCAGTTCGTGGGCGGACACTTCTCCGAGTACCAGCGACTCGGTGATCAGGCAATCGAGATCATCCGCGACTTCACACCGCTGATTGAACGCATTTCGATCGATGAGGCCTTTGCCGACGTGTCGGGCTCTACGCACCTTTTCGGGAAACCGGGGTACATCGGAGCAACGATCCGCCGTCGGGTCCGTGCAGAAGTCGGGCTCCCCATTTCCGTTGGGGCCGCCAGGACCAAACACCTGGCCAAGATCGCCTCACAAGTCGCCAAGCCGGACGGAATCGTCGTCGTCGATCCCGAACACGAACTCGATTTCCTGCACCCGCTTCCGGTCGGTCTGGTCTGGGGTGTCGGACCGGTGACCCGGAAGCGGCTCGCAGAAAAGGGCATCACAACTATCGGCGAACTGGCGGCCATGCCGGGGCAATCACTGGAGCATCTGCTGGGAAGGGCAGTAGGGGCAAAACTCGGTTCGCTGGCCTGGAACCGTGACGCTCGCGATGTTGAGACCCATCACAGGGCAGGCTCGGTTGGGGCACAATCGGCAATGGGGCGCCGCGCCGCCACCGACGAACTGATCGATTCGACACTGCGCCACCTCGCCGATCGGGTCGCCACTCGCTTGCGCGCCAAGAACCGCTCAGGACGGACGATCACCACCCGGATCCGTTTTGCGGACCTCAAGTCGGTGACCCGGTCAATCACGCTTCCTGCCGCTGTATCGGCCACCTCGATCCTGGCGGAGATCGCAGGAGATCTGGTCAGGTCAGCGCTGGCAGATCACTCCGCCGAGCGGGTGATATCTCTCCTCGCCATCTCGGTATCGCACCTCGAAGAGGAACCCGCCCTGCAACTCGAACTGCCGATCGAGATAGGCGACGACAGCCGCCGACCGGGGACCGCAACCGGCGCGGCCCGCTGGGTGCTCGACCGATCGGTCGACGAGGCGCGACAGCGCTTCGGCCGGGCGTCCATAGGCTACGCATCCGTTGTGCTGTCGGAAACCGGAGCCGTTCCGGACGAGTTCAGAGAGCTGGCCGAGAAAGACTGAGAAGGTACCTGCTAACTCTACACGCAGCCGGCCGACCCACTCCTTTGTCGCGCCCGATTCGCCACCGAGGGTATGTCGACGAGCTCCGGCGCCCATCCCTGCTGGATCGGCCGTACCCGGAGCCGGGCGTCAACCACCTGGACACCCTCCCCCGGCTCGAGCACCTTGACCGGGTTGAGATCCATCTCGACCAACTCAGGAAGGGCCTCGATCAGTGCAGAGACCCGCAAGAGGGCCTCTTCCACCGCGTGCACATCACCAGACGGCATTCCGCGATATCCCTCGAGTAGCCGATAACCCTTCACCTCTTTGACCATGGTCGACGCTTCGAGATCGTTCAACGGCAGAACCCGGAAGGCCACATCCTTCAAGAGCTCGACGTAGACCCCTCCGAGTCCGAAGGCCAGCAGTGGCCCGAACGAAGGACTCTCCGTCATGCCGATGAGCACCTCGTGTCCACCAGCCACCATCTGCTGGATAAGTACTCCTTCGGGGTCATCTACTGCCGCCTGGACCTGCTCGAATGCCCTTCTGACCTCATCTTCGCCCTCGATGTCGAGCAGCACGCCGCCGACATCGGATTTGTGGAGTGCAGACGGCGACAACACCTTGACCGCAACGGGTCCGCCGATGGTCTCGGCGATATCGACAGCCTCGTCGGCGCTGTCCGCCGTCGCTTCGAGGGGCAGGCCGACACCGAAAGCGGCGAGCACATCGCGCACTTCGCCGGCTTCGAGCCAACCACCATCCGGGCCGAGGCGGTCCAGCGCTTTGTCGACCACGTAGCGCGCCGTCTGGGTGTCGATATCGGCGAACTGGGGGATCGTACCTTCCGGGACCTCGAGCCACTCTCCGTAGCGCACAGCTCTGGCCAGTGCCAGAGCGGCAGACTCCGGAAAGAGGTAGGTGGGGATCCTCGTGCCGTCGGCAGCCAGCATCTGGGCGGCATCGTCGGACTGCATGAACACCGACAGGAAGGTCTTCTCGCCGTCGTAGTCTCGAAGCGCCTCTCGCACGGCGCCGGCGATCTCCGGCGCACCTTCAGGAGTAGTCGGAATGTAGATCGCCATCAGCGCGTCGATCTCATCGCTCTCGAGCAACGCCTTGAGCGTATGGATGTACTGCTCTGGTCCGGCCGAGGCAATCATATCGACGGGGTTCCGGACGGAGGCCTCGGCTGAGAGAACCGACTTGAGTTTCTTCTGCAGTCCTTCTGAGAACTCCTCCATAATCAGACCGTTCGATTCGAGTGCATCGGCCGCCAGAATGCCGGGGCCGCCGGCGTTCGTGATGACGCCAACCCGTCGACCCCGCGGAACGGGCTGGTTGGCGAGCAGTTGTGCCACGTCGAACAACTCCTCGAGTGTGTTCGTCCGAATCACACCCGTCTGATGGAACAACGCGTCGACGGCGACGTCCGTTGAGGCCAGTGCCCCGGTATGACTGCTGGCCGCCCTAGTTCCGGCGGCGGTTCGTCCGGATTTCACGGCCACGATTGGCTTGGTTCGGGCCACCCGTCTGGCAACTCGGGCGAACTTGCGGGGGTTACCGAACGACTCGAGGTAGAGCACGATGACGTCGGTGGCCGGATCCTCTTCCCAGGCCAGAAGCAGGTCGTTGCCTGAAATGTCTGCCTTGTTGCCGACCGAAACGAATGATGAGATTCCGATGTTGGCACTGTGGGCGTAGTCGAGAATGGCAATTCCGAGTGCACCTGATTGGCTGGACATGGCCACGTTGCCGCGGGGCGGATACACGGGGGCAAACGTACCGTTCATGGAGACGGTTCTGCTCGTATTGAGCACACCCATACAGTTGGGACCCACCATGCGCATGCCGGCCGACCGGACTTGTTCGAGCAGCTTCCGCTCGAGTTCGACACCTTCTCCACCAACCTCCGAGAAGCCTGCCGAGATCACCACCAGACCGCGCACGCCCTTTTCGGCACAGTCCTCAACGACCGACAACACGTACGGGGAGGGCACAACGATGATGGCCAGGTCGACGTCGCCGGGGATGTCACTCACCGACGGATAGGCGCGGATCGAATTGACGACGTCGGCAGACGGGTTGACCGGATATACCGGTCCCGTGAAACCGTTGTGCACGAGGTTGCGAAGCAGGCGGCTCCCGATGCTCCCTGGTGATCTGCTGGCACCGACCACCGCCACCGAACGCGGATAGAGGATCGGAAGAACCGATGCGGCGACTGCGCGCCGCTCGCGCACCTGTTCTCTGGCAAGGGCATCTTCGGTTTGCTCGACCGGAAAGTCGACCGTGTAGATCCCCTCCTCCAGCGTCCGTCCGAGGGCGAAGCCACTATTGCGGAACACGCGCATCATCCCCACGTTTTCCGGCAAGACGAAGGCGCGAAACCCGGTGATGCCGTGGGCGCGCCCGTAGACCGTGAGCAACTGAAGCAGTTGGGTGCCGATACCGCGTCCCTGGTGGGCATCATCGACGGCGAAAGCCACCTCGGCGAAAGCCGGATCGTCTTCGGCCCGGTCGTAGCGACCAACGCCAACCATCTCCCCGTCCTGGCAGACGATGATGGCCATGCGGTCGCTGTAATCCACGTCGGTGAAGTAGTCGAGTTCCTCAGGCGTCAGCTCTCGCTTGACCCGGAAGAACCTGAAGTACCGTGACTCGGGTCCCATGCGCTCGAACATGCGGAGCATCCGCTCACCGTCGGTTGATTTGATAGGCCGGAACTGGGCTACTTCGCCATCGCGCAAGACAACGTCGAACTCATACTCTGATGGATACGCAGACAACAGATTTCCCCTCTAATGCTCAAGCCGCATTCTCTCACGACGGTGGCGGCGCTAATGCCTACCTCTGTCACCTGGGGCGCGGTCACCAGACCCTTTTGTTGGATGGCCCAGCGGCTTCCCGAAGGCGGCGGACTACCGACTGCCGGCGGTCAGCCTGAGATCCGGCAGTTGGGCGCCTTCGCAACGCCCCACAGGCTCGGCCACCACCGGCCGAGCCTCCACCCGTCCGTCGCTTGCCAGGGCGACCACCATGCAGAAGTCGGATTCGTTGGCTCGAAACACCGCGATGGCCGTCGCCACGTAGGCGAGCCCCTCATCATCTCGACCCGTCTGTATCTCACTTCCCGGGATAAGTTCGTCGACGTCCTCCGGCCGCGCCAGATCATGGATGGTCGCAATCAGCAGATCTCCGAGTCCCTCATAGACGTCGATACTCTGGATCGCGTCGGACAACGGGGCGCTCATCGGCTCAACCAGTTGATCACCGATCGAGACGGCCAGGGCGATTCTCGGGTCGGGATCGGAGGCACAGGCGCCGGCCAGCATCACCAGCAATGCCGCCGCAGCAACCACAACCTTCATGGCGTCCTTACTTCCTCGAATCCAGGCCGGATTCTACTCCTCAGGAGTCCTCGGGCTTGTGCCCGAGGGAGCCGCCAATCACGGTCGTCGCGGTACCCTTCTCGTCGCCGGCCAGCCGGTCTGCGTCGCTGTAGGGAATCACTTCGACGATCTCGCCGGTCCGGATGGCGTCCTGTAGCCGGTGCCAGAGCGGGGTATCGAAGATATCGGAGTGCCGATCTTCGAATGCGTCCTTCAGCGGCGATCGCAGTCCGAGGAAGTGTCGGAATTCTTCTGGGAATACGTCGTCGGGACCGACCGAATACCAGGGTTGATCCGACAACTCGTCCTCCGGATGAACCGGTTCCGGAATGCGGCGGAAGGTGCAGTCGAGTAGCTCGGTCAGCTCGTCGTAGTCGTAGAAGACGACTCGACCATGCCTGGTCACGCCGAAGTTCTTGAGGAGCAGGTCACCGGCGAAGATGTTGGCTGCTGCCAGATCCTTGATGCATTGCCCGTAGTCGCCGATAGCGCGTTGGGCGGCCATCTCGTCGGCCTCGCGAATGTAGATGTCGAGCGGTATGACCCGGCGCTCCACGTACACGTGGGATACCACCACCGAGTCGCCTTCGACACGAACGGTCTCAGAGGCTTCCGCCGCCAACTCCTCGAGGAGCTCATCGGAGAATCGATCCCGGTCGAAAGCCAGGTGCTCGAACTCCTGAGCGTCGATGAGACGGCCGGCCCGATCGTGATGAAAGACCAGCCTGTATCGATCCATGATCTGGCGACGCGTTGTCCGCTTCTGCGGGGGAAACCGGTCGCGAATCACTTTGAAGACCAGGTCGTGACCCGGCATCGTGAATACGATCATCACCAGGCCCTTCTTGCCTCTAGCGGCCACGAACTTGCTGGCAGAGCGCTCCAGATGGTGCAGCAAATCCCGATACAGCTCCGTCTTACCGTGCTTGTTGTAGCCGGTTGCGATATAGAGCTCCGCAGGACGTTTGCCCGGCATCAAGCTCCGAAGGAAGCGAACCAGGTCGTAGGGGCGCTCGGTATCAACATGGAAGTAGGACCGCGTGAAGCTGAAGAGGACGCGAAGGTCCGCCGGCCGGGTCAGGACGGCATCGACCCGCACCCCGGAGTCCTCATTGTGGAGAGCGATCACGAGCGGAAGGTCGTGGGAACCGCTGAATAGACGCCCCACGATGTAGGCGCCCTTGCCGCGGAAGAACATCGACTCGACCACTTCGGCCAACTCGACGATCGAGAGTGCGCCGAGTTCGAGGAGTCGTTGCTCGACACGTTCGGCGACGAGCCTGGCATCGCGAGCGAGATCCTCGTATCCGACCGAAAGAGCGAAACCCGACAGGATCTCAGCGATCAGGACGGAGGTATCCGACGACCGTTGGTACGTTCGATAGACCGGACGCCGGGTCCTGGTCGGGGCGGTGACGAAGTCGGTGTCGACAAACTCGATCGTCGGATCGACGCCGACCGTGTCGAAGATGCGCCGGGTGACCGAGTTGAAGAAGGTCTCTGCGATGTCGAAGTCGTCCCTGCCGGCGATCAGCGTCGAATACGTCGCGCGCATCTCGGCCCACATGGCCTTGTCGGACAGGTGATCGCTGAGGAGTCCCCGAACCTGTATGACGAGTGGATCGAGCACGCTTCGGTACAGCGACAATCGCTCTAACGCGTCTTGCTGAACGCCTTGCCAATCACGCCGCTCAAACCGCGTTTGAGCCCGGCGGGTTATGGCCCGGAACTGGTCGACGTATGACTGGAACGCTCCGTGAACGATCGAGGCTGCCGTTTCCGCCTTGCGAGTGGTCATCCGGGCTCATTCTCGCCGCAGCAGACGGCCGGAGCGAAAAAGAGCCTGGGAGTACTGGCTGAGTACTGAGTGTTGAGTACTGGGGAATCAGGCAATAGGTAAAAAGTAATGGCTCATGGGTAATAGGTATGCCCCCTTCCCCCTGTGCTGCGGGTGGCTTGTTCGTGCGCAATCCGGACGTGGGCCCTACGCCGGCTCGGACGGTGCCAGTGTCTTGTGGAGAGTCAGAGATTCCGGCATCCCGGGGTTGTCGGTCTTCGCTCTCTTGAAGTCTCGAAACCCGACCGCCCGGTAGAAGGAACGAGTCCGCTCGTACGGTTCGTAGTCGACGGAGTCACCGAGCGTTTCAACGAACAAATCAATCACCCCGGAATCCCGAAGCCGATCCTCTGCCAACGAGAGCATCCGCCTACCTATGCCCCCACGGTGACGGCCGGCATCGACGGCAATCCACCCGATCTCACCGGAACTCTGCCCGTCGAAGGTCCAGGTGATGAACCCAATCACATCACCGTTCGCCACAGCGACGGCGCCCGGCTGACGTTCAACGTCGACCGTGATCTGTCGGATTCCTTCCTGGTTGAACCACTCGGGTAGCGCCCGAGCCAAGCCGATGACGGCGGTGAAATCGTCAGATGTGATCGAACGTAGCTCAACAGCATCGGCCATGACATCCATCGTATTCACAATCGAGGTCAGTAGACCGCGGCATCCATGAACACGTGCCGGATGACCTTGCCATCCCTGACCCGATAGAAACCAACAATGGGATCCCCCGTCGGGTGGCCCGGGCCAACGACCTCCACGAGAGTCGCGATGAACAGGTCGCCGTTGGAATCGGTGTACTCGGCCACCGAACCGATCTGCTGATACGTGTTGCCAATACCGATTGCACCTTCGACGATTTCGGTAATCTGTTGGCGGTTTTCAGCAACCGTGTCGCCGTCGAGCACCATCACCACATCGGTGTCGTAGATCCGCTCGATGGCCGCTGTATCGCCACCGGACCATGCCTCCATCACAAGATCCCCGACGGACTCGCCAGATCCACCGCCGTTGCTTCCACATGCACCAAGTACGAGTAGCAATGGAAACAGAAAACAAATGCGTCGCATGCCGCACCTCCAGTCCCTTCATCAACAAGTAGGCCAGAGGATGCGCCATGCCACCAGAGGAACAAGTCACTGCCCGCTTGTCAGCGGGTCAGGTCTATCACCGGCGAGAAGCCCTTGGCAGCGGAGTGGCAGCGGAAGTGCTCAAACGAGCCACACGAAATACAGAAGACCGTTGTGCCCGGGGTGGGACTCGAACCCACACGCCCTCACGGGCAGGGGATTTTAAGTCCCCCGCGTCTGCCTGTTTCGCCACCCGGGCTTGCATGGAGGCTACCGCGGCGGCCGCCAATTCATCTACACCGGGGGTCAAGATGACGGGAGATAGGTCCGATAGAAAACCAGGCGAACAGTGAGAAGAGACACCCATGCCATCACAACCTTGCACGAAGTGCGGCGTCGACGTCGACCCCGAGATTCAGAATGAGTGCCCGAGCTGCGGTCGAGCGATCAAGGGGGCGTCTGCTCCGATCGGCTGGGTACAGCCGTCCTGGACCGAGCCGCAACCGGACCCGGGAGCAGCAAACCAGCAGTCTGTTGAAACCCTGCCACCACCGCCACCATCTACCCCGACGCAACCGGGCCGGTCGCGTTTCTGGCTGGGGAGCATCAGCGTCCGGATCGCCCTCGGACTACTGATCTTCGGCGGGATCAGCGCCTGGAACGCCATATCGTCGGCAGATCGGGATGACACAGGCGCCATCGTCGAGGCGGGCGATGTTGCCGCCAACGAACTGGCCGTCGGTGACTGCTTGCTAGATCCCGGTGAGGACGTATTCGAGGAAGTGCACGGTGTGGCGTGCAGCGAGGCACACGACTTCGAGGTGTACCACCTCGCCACCGTTTCGAGCCTCTCCTATCCGTCCGACCGCGAATTCGAGGACGCCGCCGTGCAGCATTGCTTGCCCGTCTTCGACATGTACACGGGCGAGGCTTATGAGACCTCCGACCTCTGGATCGGCTACTTCGTCCCCGACTCGACTGCCTGGTCGGCCGGAGACCGCATCATGCAGTGCTACCTCTATCTGCCGGATTCGATGCTGACCGGGTCTCGCGCAGCCGGCTGACGGCTCAGGCGCTGCAAAGGCGATCGCCGGCGGCGGCGCCGCTTACCTCGGCTCGCGCCAGGCCGGATTCCGCGCCACGTCGGTGCCTTCCCCGCTCACGCAGGCTATGGCGCAGTCGAGCGGCTCGACCCACGGCGCAACCAGAGCCCCGATCGGATTGTCCCCGCCTGCGGCGTGGTCGGCGTAGTGAGCGTGCAGACACTTCACCCCGCGCCGGATCCCGGCCACTCCCCCCTCCGGGCGGAGCGGAGCATCCGGAGGCACCAGACGGTCGCGTTCAGCTGCATAGTCGGCGTGACGCTGATCGATTGCAGTTGAGAGACGTTCATCCGACTCGAGGAGTCGTTCCATCTGCTTGACGCCTCCGATCGACTCCAGTCGCCCGATCCGGCGCCGCGCCAGCGGACAGGTGAGCCAGTACAGCGTCGGAAATGGGGTCCCATCGTCGAGAATCGGCGGTACCTTCACAACGACGGGCATGGCCAGTTGACACCGCGCTACTACCTCACCGGCTGCGCGCAGCGGCCTGTCGAGTTGGACCGAAGCTGCGGCCTGATCGTCGATCACTTCATCGACCTCGGCGACGATCGGTCAAGAACCGACGAGATCTTTGCCGGTGAGGAAGTCCCAGACACCCTCATACCAAGGGGCCGTTTCGGTCGGCACCTCAACAGGCTCGACCTCCTGCGTCGCCTGGGTGGCCGGCGGTTCGAGCACGACATAGGCGAGTTCACCAGGACGCACATACCCGAGGTTTTCCCGTGCCAATCGCTCGACTTCAGAGTCCGAGCCGAGCGCGACGGCGTCGGCTTCCAGTCGATCGTTCTCTGTTTGCAGAGCCTCGAGCTGCTCGCGAGCGTTCGCCACCTGCTGCTGCTGAGCGAGGATCTTCCGGTAGGGGAAGACGTTGGTCAGCAGAACGGAGGCGGCCAGCACCACCACAACGGCTACACCGAGCAGCAAGCGGGACCGCCGTTGCGTCATCCAGCTCTCCCGAACGCCGCCCAACCGGCGTACCTGGCAGATGATCCGAGATCCTCCTCGATACGCAAGAGCTGGTTGTACTTGGCGGTGCGCTCAGCGCGGGCCGGTGCACCCGTTTTGATCTGTCCGGCGTTCGTGGCCACCGCCAGATGGGCGATGAAGGAGTCTTCAGTCTCGCCCGATCTGTGACTGACCATCCGCGCATAACCGGCACTGTCGGCCGTCGCCATGGTGTGAAGCGTCTCAGACAGAGACCCGATCTGATTGACCTTGATGAGGATGGCGTTGGCGACCCCCTCGTCGATGCCACGCTGAAGGATGGCCTCATTCGTCACGAAGATGTCGTCTCCGACGATCTGGATCTTGTCGCCGAGCCGCCTGGACATGAGCGCCCAACCCTCCCAGTCCGCTTCCGCCATGCCGTCCTCGATGGAAACAAGAGCGGGGAACGATTCGACCAATCCGGCCAGGAATTCGACCATCTCGGCGGCATCGAGATCGCGTCCTTCCAGCCGGTAGCGGCCTTCACGGAACAGTTCGGAGGCGGCAACGTCGAGCGCCAGCCCAATGTCGGCTCCGAGCGTGTATCCGGCACTCTCCACTGCCTCAGCGAGCAGCTCGAGAGCAGCTTCGTTGGTGGGGAGATTCGGGGCGAAACCGCCCTCATCGCCGACGTTGGTCGATAGCCCGCGCCCACCCAGCACCTTCTTCAGCGAGTGGTAGACCTCGACGCCGGACCGCAACGCCTCTGCAAAGGTTGGCGCCCCGGCCGGTACGAGCATGAATTCTTGAATGTCGACGGAGTTGGCGGCGTGGGCGCCGCCGTTGAGCACGTTCAACATCGGAACCGGCAACAGACGAGCAGTCGGACCGCCCAGGTACCGGTACAGCGGGAGGCCGAGTTGGACGGACGCCGCTCTGGCTACGCCGAGAGAAACAGCGAGGATGGCGTTGGCGCCTAGCGACGACTTGTTTGGCGTGGCGTCCAGATCGAGCATGATCTGATCGATGGCTTCCTGGTGAGTGGCGTCCTTGCCCTTCAACGCAGGAGCGATCGTTGTGTGGATATTCGCAACGGCCCGCGTCACGCCCTTGCCGCCGTAGCGGTCTCCACCGTCCCGAAGCTCGATCGCTTCGAGTGCCCCCGTCGATGCCCCAGAGGGAACCGCTGCTCGGCCGAAGCCACCGCCAGCGAGACGGACCTCGGCCTCGACGGTCGGGTTTCCCCTGGAGTCGAGGACTTCACGGGCCCGTATGTCGCTGATTGCGGTGTTCACGGACCCTCCTTGTGAGTTCGAACCTACCATGTCATCTCCTTGTCCCCCGGGATCTCTGCGCGCTTGGCAGACTCCCAGCGGGAATTCATTTCTTCGAGGGTCAGGCCCTCGAGCGGACCATCGCGTTCCATCCGCCGGAACCGCGCCTCGAATCTGTCGCCGGCTCTTCGCATCGCCACCTCGGATTCGACACCTAGGTGGCGGGCGAGATTGACTGAGGCGAACAGCACGTCGCCGAGTTCATGGACGGCGGACTCGAGGTCACCTGCCTCTGCCAGTTCGGCGAGCTCTTCTCTCACCTTGTCGAACACCGGCGCGGGGCCATCCCAGTCGAATCCGAGCTTGGCAGCGCGATCCTGCAGTTTCTCTGCCCTGGTCAATCCGGAAAGCCCGGTGGGCACGCCATCGAGTTGCGACGTCCGTCCCGTCTTCTCATCTTCTTTGATCCGATCCCAGTTGGCCAGCACTTCATCCGGGGAGTCGACCTCGACGTCGCCGAACACGTGCGGATGCCGTCGAACCAGTTTCTGACGCAGGACCTCAGCGACATCGTCGATGTCGAATGCGCCTGCCTCGGACGCCATCGTCGATTGGAAGAGTACCTGCAACAGTACGTCGCCCAGTTCCTCTTCGACGTCCGCATAGGCCGCGAAGTCCGGTTCGCCACCCGGGGCCTCCACCGGAAGCACGGACAACGCATGGGCCAGCTCATAGGCCTCTTCGATGAGGTTCTTCACAATACTCTGATGGGTCTGCTGGCGGTCCCAGGGGCATTGGCGGCGCAAGGTGCGCATCGTGCGCACCGCCCCGATCAGTCCGCCGGGCTCCGCGTTGATGAACAGACTCGTTCGGTAGCCGGCCAGTTCCGGGTCGATGGAGTCGACGGTCGTCTCCACAATCCGCTCGGTTGTCGACCGAAGATCGACCAGGACCTTGACCGGGGTACTTTCGGGAAGCACACGATCGAGGCGGGCCGCAACATCTGCCAACACCACCGGAAGATCGACATGGCCGATGATCGTCGGGGCGTCCAGCACCAGCGGATCCGGCATATCGCGACCGTCCATTACCCGCAGTCCATCGCGGAGGGGGTCGACGCCGACCTCTGCGATTACGGCGTCGATGAATGATTCAGCACCGATCACGGCCACCTCCAGGCCGGCAGCCGCCGCCCGGGTCCTGAGTAATGCCACCGAGGACTCACCAACATAAGGACTACCCGGGACGGCGTAGGTCACCGGACTATCCCCAACCAGCGCCAGGGCCCGATCGGCAATCGCTGAATACACGCTCTCGAAATCCGAGGCTGCTCGATACAAATCGTCACACGTCAGAACACGGCGGGACTCGGCGAGTTGGGCGGCGGCGGGATGATCAATCGTGCGCAGCAGAATCGTGCGGGCCGGATCCATTACGTACTCACGAACGCGCTCATCGACATGGGCGATATCCCCCGGCCCGAGGCCGACGATGACGAGATCTGGCGTTACTGGGCCGGCGGAACGACCGTCGGGAAAGGTTCGAGCTCCCACGTCCCGTACTCCTCTTCCACGGTGACGTCGGCGCCGCCGATCACAACCAGCATCCAGTCTGAAAGCAACGTGTTCCGTGATCCTTCTCGAAGACTGGCCACGATGTCGGCCCGCACTTCTTCGAGTGCCGTTTCGGTCCGCTCGCGCACCAGGATTACGTGATAGCCGAATTGCGATTGCACAGGAGCGGTGGGAACACCGAGTTCCGCCTCGATTGATGCGATGGCGAACTCCGGCACGTAGGTCGAAGCTGATGCGCAGCCGAGATCACCTCCTGCTTCGGCGCTGACCGTGTCCGTGCTGAGCTCCGTGGCAACAGCCTCAAATGCCTCACCGGCGGCGATTCGATCCAGCGCACCCTGGGCTTCTTCCTCAGTCGCCACCAGGATGTGGCTGGCGCACACCTCAGTCAGAGACTGGAGCGCCGAGTTGTAGGCCGCCAGGACCTCGTCCTCGGACGGATCCGGCTCGGATGCAGCCAGGACATCCCCGATGGCCTGTTCGGTTAGATCCTCTTGAATGATGAGTGGCACTGCGTCGAGACTCAGCCCTTGCTGGGCGGCCGCTTCTTCGAGCGTCCCACCGCTCAATTCGATCTGGGCCGTGAGCGCGTCGATCTGCTCGTCCAGTTGGGCCTGATCGATGGTGATCCCGAACTCGTCTTCAGCCGCCTTGGAGACCACCTCGTGCACGATGAGCGTGTAAATCAACTGGGCAAAGAGATCCTGCGGCACCGTTGCGAGATCGCCTGCAATCAACGCCTCGACGTCCCCGCTCTGAATTTCAATCCCGTTGACGGTGGCGACCACCGAGCCACCGGAACAGGCGGACGCGACGAGGGCGAGCGCAACGACCAACAAGAGAATGCGTTTCAAGATTTCACCTCATGAAAAAACTGTCCGGACGATGGTAGGCGCGTTGCGAGCGAAGGCGGCATTCGCCCGGTATCCAGGCGTTTCGTACGACGCTTTGAGTTGCGAGGTCGCTTTGGCTGCGTCGGACCCCCCGGAGGGAAGGTACCTGCGCCGGAGTGAAGCGGAGTCGGAGGAAGGCGGGCAAGCCGGCGGTTCGTGCCCGAACGAGACGGATGGTGGGAAGGCTACCGCTTCGATCCGTACTACCCCGAGCGCGTAGAACGCGTCGCTGCGCATCGGGCGGGACTCGATCTGGAAGAACTCTGACCGTCGGGCTACACGGCAACCCATGAGTCTCGACAGAGCTCAGCCGGCGAAGCAGCCGTAGGCGTCGTTCACCAGGTCGAGATCGCCCAGGTCGAGAACACCCAGGGGTGTCTCGATCTCGATACCGGAAAAGCCGGCCGGCACCGGCTCAACACCCGAGCACCACCCCTCGACGACCGGGGGTTTGAAATCGAGCGTGCCTGCGACCAGCGGCCACTGCGCAGCAACGATTGGCACGGGTTTCCATCCCTCGATGGCGTCATTGCAGTGGTTGACCATGAGGTTCTTCCCGATCATTACCGTGCCGTACCACTGATCATCCGGGAACGAGACGGGCGTTGCGATCGCGGTGCCGCTATCGATGGGCGCCACGAGGAGCGCAACCCGCTGGTCCTCGCTCGAAATAGTGAAGCCAAGGCCGCATCCCCATGAGACCGACAATTCGGCTTCATCGAGCATCGCCACCAGTTCATCATCGGACAGACCATCCGGACGGAAGGCAGGACTGATCGAGTCGAGAACCAGGAACTCCTGTAACTCGGGCTCGCAAAACGTGAGGTAGTTGCCCCAATAGCCGTCCGGCACTCCGGGAAAGCTTCGTGCCGGGACGATGCCACCTTGCCCGTCGAAGGCCATGCCGCTTCGAATCGTGGTTCCGTCCGGTGCTTCCATAACACGCCCGTTGCCCGCCGGTTTGGAATATCCGATCGGGAATATCACCAGCCGAGGAAGATCACCGAGGTCGGCAGTCCAGCATCCGTTCGCCTGCTGAGTCAGCGTCCCCACCAGCGACTCGGATGTGTGGCCGTAGCTCTCCCCCGGTTGCTGCACCGGAAGTCCGTCGCCTCCGAGATTGGACGAGGAGCCGACGTTGCCGACCGTCTCCGGAGGCAAGAGCGGATCCACTCCATCTCCACACCCTGCCACGAAGAAGCTGAACGCGGCGACGACCGACACGATGTATGCGAACCGCTTCATCGATCCTCCTGGGTAGTGGTCCAATTGCTCTGCTCTTGGACGTGATAAACCCGGTGGAAGTTCCTTCGAGTGAAGTGCCAGAGTCAGGCCGCGCCCCTCCCATTGATCACGCGTTCGATCCTGTCGAGACAGACTGCTTCGATCGGATCCGCCAGTTGAGCGTCGGCACTCGTCGCGCTCAACAGGGCGCCGCCAACCGTCAGCACGGAAACCACGAGCGCGTCGTCGAGCGACCCATCGTCCAGAACCCCTGCACGGCGTGTGGAACGTCGGTGGTATCTGGGACGCGCTATCGGCTTTCCTGGTCCATCGAAGCGCGCCCTGGCCCGAGTTCTTCATGATCGAGACGTTTGGGGCATCGATGTTCTTCGCCGCAAGCGGCATGCATCTGGTCGCCGTCTGGCTTGTCGCTCGAAAGAGCGTGAGAGTGCATTACCTCGAGTAGCCCGCACACCGCCCTGCCGGACGGGGAGCCGACGGCCTACTCCGGCCGGACGCCCGCCATCATCAAACCGATCTGTTCGCGCGTGGCCGTCTGCCGGTCGACGATGCCGATGATTTGGCCTTCATAGATCACTGCAATCCGATCGGACAGAGCGAACACTTCGTCGAGATCCTCGGAGATCATCATGATCGCAGTGTTCTCCGCCCGCTGTTGAACGAGGCGTTTGTGGATGTACTCCGCCGCCCCAATGTCCACCCCGCGGGTCGGCTGGGAAGCCACCAGAACCGTGGGAGTTCCCGACATCTCCCTGGCCAGGATCATCTTCTGGATGTTCCCGCCGGAAAGGTTCTTGGCCGGCGTATCGATCGTCGGCGTTTTGACGGCGTATTCATCAACCAGGCGCAGGGAGTGTTCCTTGATCGCCTTGAAATCGAGCAGACCGCGCTTGAGATAGCGCTTGTCGGTATGGTCGATCAACAGGATGTTCTCCGACACCGAGAAGTCGGCGATCGCCCCATCCCGGAGGCGGCCTTCGGTGACATAGGCGAGTCCGTTCTTGCGAACGTCGGCGGGAGTATGGTTCGTCGTCTCCACACCGCCGATCCGGATGGAACCGGCGGTCGCTTGACGGAGCCCGGCGATGGCCTGCGCCATCTCACGCTGCCCGTTTCCGGATACACCGGCAATGCCGAGGATCTCGCCGGCGTGAACCTCGAGATTCAGGCCGCGCACCGCCTTGTCGCCGCGGTCACCCATTACCGACAACCCACGGATCTCGAGGGCGACTTCGCCGATCTCGACGGGCGGTTTGTCGGGGGCCAGCTTCACCTGCCGGCCAACCATCATCAGGGCGAGGCTCTCACGCGTTGCTCCCTCGACCGGAACCTGACCGGTGATAGTCCCCTGGCGGAGCACCGTGATGCGGTCGCTCAGTGCCAGCACTTCGTGCAATTTGTGGGAGATGAAGATCAAACCGCGACCGTCGTCGGTCATCTGCCGCAGAGTGACGAAGAGTTGATCCACCTCCTGTGGTGTCAGAACCGCGGTCGGTTCATCGAGGATCAGGAGTTGGGCATCCCGGTAGAGCGCCTTGATGATCTCGACCCGCTGCCGCTGCCCCACCGCCAGTTGCCAAACGACCGCGCCCGGGTCGATGGCGAGCCCATAGCGGCCGGCCAGCTCTTCGATGCGCTCCGACACCGCATCGAGATCCGTACGCAAGCCACGATTCGACGGCAGTCCGAGCGCAACGTTCTCGGCGACTGTCAACGTCTCCACCAGCATGAAGTGCTGGTGGATCATGCCGATGTTGTGAGCGATGGCGTCGGTCGGACTGTGAATCTCAACACGTTCACCACTCAGAAAGATCTCACCCTCGTCGGCCTGGTAGAGGCCGTAGAGGATCTTCATCAGCGTGCTCTTGCCTGCACCGTTCTCTCCGAGCAGCGTGTGCACCTCACCCGCGTTGACCGTGAAGTCGACCCGGTGGTTGGCGAGCACACCGGGAAATCGCTTGGTGATGCCACGCATCTCGAGCATAGGCACTTCAGCCACAGCGCACCCCGATACAAGAGAGAGGAGCCTTGGGGCGAGCAAACCCTCGCTCGCCCCAGGCGCGTGCGTCGGATGAGGCCGCGGTACAAGGTACCGAGTACCAACTACCTCCTACGACGACGCTGCTCCTCGTCATGATTGCGTCCCCTACTGCCCGGTCGAGACCGATCCGTCGATGATTCCGGCGATCGCCGCATCGGCGAGTTGGCGAACCTCGTCGGGCAGCGAGTAGCCCGGATTGAACTCGATGACCTCACCGCCGTTGGCCAGGTTGATCGTGTAGATCTCGCCACCCATCGTGCCGCTGTTGAGATTGGCGATGATCTCGCGGAGTATGACCTCCCAGTGATAGACCTGGGAAGCGACGACGATGCTCGGAGCCAGGCTCGTCTGATTGGCCTGGGTTCCGAACCACAGCGCACCGACTTCGTCGGCGACACCGACCGCGCCAACCACCATCTGAGCTGTGCCGGACATCACATCTGCTCCGGCCGCGGCGTGGGCTTGGGCAGCCTCAGAAGCGAGGGCGACGTCGCTGAACGAACCGGTGTAGTTGATGTTCACATTGGCACCGGGGTCTTGTGCTTTCGCTCCGGCCTCAAACCCGTCGACGTACAGCTTGGCGTCGCCAACTTCGATGGGTCCGACGATACCGATGGTGCCGGTCTCGCTGAGAGCAGCAGCCATCACGCCCATCACGTACCCGCCCTCATCGGAGGCGGCCTCGTAGGAGTACACGTTGTCGAGACCGAACGTGTCGGCAGCCGTGCCCCATGCAAACGAGACATCCGGGAAGTCCGGTGCGATCTCCTGAAGGGAACCGCCGTACTGCGAACCGTGGGCGATGACCAGGTCGTATCCTTCTGAGGCGTATCCGCGGATCGCCGCCGCGGCATCTTCAACGATGAAGGTGCCGTCGGTAACCGCGACTTCTACGTTCCCCATCTCCGACTTGATCACGTTGACGGCATCGACGATCGACTGCGTGAACGCAAGATCATTCGAGGCCGACGGAGCCACGATGGCAATCCGGAACGGCTCGGCCGATGCCGCGGTGGTGTCGGTCGAAGGCGCGGTGTCGTCCGGTGCCGTGGTCTCATCGGGTGCGGTCGTCTCATCGGGCGCCGTTGTCTCGTCCGGTGCGTCTGTGCCGGCAGTCGTGCCGTCGGTGCTGTCTCCGCAGGCGACCAGCACCATCATCAGCGCAAGCACCAGCGCCAGCCAGGTGACGTGTCGTTTCTTCATGTTTCCTCCTCTAGGACGAGCGTTGACCGCTCGTCGATTTCATGTTCCTCTTGTGAATGGTTTGGTGAGCGCCGCCGGTTGCCGGAACCTCCGGGCGACCAGCACGAGCGCCAGGATCGTAATGATTGCAGGTGCCATCGCCGCGATGTCCGACCAACTTCGCGGAATAATGCCCAGGGTCTTGAACTGAAGGACGACGGAGTTGACGAACCCGTACAACAACGAACCCGCCATCACCCCGGCCGGGCGCCAGGCGCCGAAGTAGACGAGAGCGATGGCAATGAACCCCTGGGCGTTCGTGAGGTTCTGCTGGAAGATCCCGAGGTCGATTGCCAGAGCTGCACCTGCGATTCCGGCCATCATTCCCCCGATGGTGACGGTGAGATATCGAATGCGGACCACACTTACTCCAAGGCTGTCCGCTGCCTCCGGGTTCTCTCCAACGGCTCGTATGTTCATCCCGAAGGTGGTTCGGTTGATGATGTACATGCTGATCGGGACGAGTCCGAAGGCGACGTAGACGATGATGCTGTGTCTGAACAACATCTCACCGAGGATTGGAATGTCGCTCAATCCGGGGATATCCAGCTTGGGGAAGCTGCCGACCGGCAACGGCGTCCCGACCAGCTTCTGAAAGAGAAGATCGCTCATGCCCAGTCCGAAGAGGTAGATCCCGATCCCACTGATGCCCTGTTCGGCCTTGAGAGTCACCGAGATCACGGCCGACACCAATCCCAGGATGACGCCGACCCCTATGCCCATCGCCAGTCCGAGCCACACGTTGTCCGTCTTGAGAACGGTGTAGTAGCCGCCGAACGCACCGAGCAGCATGATGCCGTCCACGCCCAGGTTGAGGACACCGCTGCGCTGCCCGTAGGTCTCGCCGAGCGAGGCGAGCAGGAGAGGCACCGCCAGGCGGATTCCCGAGGCGACCGCCGCGATCAGAACGGCCTGCGTAAAGAACTCACTCATGGCCCGCCCCCGCCGTCATCCACCACCGCTTCCAGGACGGGACCATCGGTGG
This sequence comes from Actinomycetes bacterium, assembly GCA_024641245.1. Lineage (GTDB taxonomy): Bacteria > Actinomycetota > Acidimicrobiia > Spongiisociales > JAHEDJ01 > JAHEDJ01. The sequence goes on along the minus strand of JAHEDK010000007.1, from coordinate 50,515 downwards.
CCGTGTCGTCAACGCGGGCGGGTTGCTCCTGGAGACGCTTCTTCCAGCGATCGCTGGCCACAACGAAAACGACGACGAGACCGTTGAGAGCCATGATCAGGGCTGAGGGAACCTGCACCGCCCGCTGGAGGGCAATCCCACCGACGAGGAGGCCACCGAACATGAACGAAGCCGGGATCGTCCAGATGGGATGCAGTCCGCCGAACAGCGCGGCCACGATGCCGTTGAATCCGGCGGATCCTGTGAAACCCACGGTCGAGCCGTCCGTGACCATCCGATGGCTCTCACTTCCGAACACCAGCACCGCCCCGGCCAGGCCGGACATCGCACCGCTCATGGTCATGGCCAGGACGATCGTTCTCTTGACCGGAATGCCTGCGTACCTGGCCGCGTCGGGGCTCAGCCCGACGGCCCTCACCCGGAAACCGAGGGGCGTTCTCCACAGCAGGATGTAGGCGGCGACGGCCGCCAGAACCGCGATGAGCGGCCCGATGTGCAGGCGACCGTTCCCGAAGAGAAGCGGTAGATCGGCGCCCTCTTGCAGGCGGGCGGTCTGTGGGATCCGCGTGCCTCGTTCGAGTTCTCCCGGATCGATCATCGGCCCGCGCAGAAGGAAGTTCATGAGTTGCACGGCGACGACGTTCAGCATGATCGTGCTGAGGATCTCATTCACGTTGTAGTAGGCCTTGAGCGCGCCGGGCACTGCCCCCCAGGCAGCCCCGCCAACGATGCCGGCCAGCAACACAGTCGGAAGCATGACGACGGCCGGCAGGTCGGGGAGGGCAAGCGCCAGCGCGGTGGCCAGCAAAGCGCCGGCGACCATCTGGCCTTCACCACCGATATTGATGACGTTGGCACGGAAGGCGATCGTGATGCCGACGCCGACGAACAGAAGGGGTGTGGCTTTCAGTGCCGTTTCGATCAGAGCGTCGCCACTTCCGAAGGCACCGTCGAGCATCGCCCGGAAACCCTCGACCGGATTGGCGCCCAGCAAACTGAGCATGATGGCACCAATGGCGAGCGCAAGAACTACGGCACCAAGTGGGACCAGGTACGCGACGAACTTGGGCCTCGAACGGCGGTTCGTTTCCGCTTGTGCCACCCGATCAGACTCCCTCTCGGATGCGCCGGCCCTTCCCGACACCTCAGACGAGGCTCGCCGAACAGAAGCCTCGTGTCAACTGCCAAACGGACCATTTCGGGAGGCACTGCGACACTGCCTCGACGTGATGCTCTTGACAACTCCGGGTATCACTCCGAGCATGGCGGCCGTGCTGAAGGGTGACATGACACCGACAACTCCGGGGACCACCGAACTCGCCGTAAACGGCGATGTCGTTTTGGTGCGTGCCGACCATCCACATCTCCTGGCCGCCCTGCGCGACGAACTCGGCATCACCTCACCAAAAGACGGGTGTTCGCCCTCCGGTCAATGCGGAGCCTGCACGGTGCTCCTCGACGGCAAGGCAATCCAGAGTTGTCTGGTGGACCTCGAAAAGGCGTCCGGCAAGGACGTGACGACCCTCGAAGGCTTCGAACCTGAAGAGCGGAACCGCCTGGCTACGGCCTTCGCGGTGACGGGAGCCCTCCAGTGCGGGTTCTGCACCCCCGGCATTCTCGTGCGAACGAAGGCGTTGCTCGACCAGAAGGGCAAGGACCTGACCAGGGAAACAACGGCCGGTCGGCTCGGTGGGCATCTGTGCCGCTGCACCGGCTACACGAAGATCTTCGATGCGATCGAGATGCTCCGGGATGGCACGGTACCGGTCCCGGGACTTCCCACCGCAATCGGAGAATCGGGCACCAAGTACGAGGCAACCCAATTAGCGCTCGGCGACCGGGGCTACGTCGACGATCTCACCGCTGACGGAATGCTTCACGCCGCCCTCAAGCTGGCCGACCACGCCAGGGCCGACGTGATCAGGATCGACACGTCGGCGGCCGCCCTGATCGACGGTGTGATCGGCATCTTCACAGCTGCCGACGTTCCGGGTGAGCTGAGGGTCGGCATCATCGATACCGATTGGCCCGTCTTCATCCCCGAGGGAGGCCGGACGTCATACCTCGGTGACGTGCTTGCGATCGTCGTCGCCGACAGGGTGGACATCGCCCGGAAAGCGGCCGGAATGATTGAGGTCACCTACGACGTGCTGACTCCCTTCACCGGTGCCGACGCAGCCCTGGCCGCCGACGAGGACGCCGTGTGGGGCCTCGACGGCAACGTCCTCTCTCGCACCGCCTACAGCAGAGGAGACGTCGACGAGGCGTTGCGCGGCTCGGCCTTCGCGGTCCACGAGACGTTCTTCACGCAGCGAGTCGAGCATGCTTTTCTCGAACCGGAATCGACCCTGGCGGTACCCGGAGACGGTCCTCTCCTGGTGTACTCCGGCGGCCAGGGAGTCTGGGACGACCGCAACCAGATCGCCTCGGTTCTCGCCATCGAGGTCGACGAAGTCGTGGTTGAACTGGTCTCCAACGGTGGCGCATTCGGCGGCAAAGAGGATATGGCCAACCAGGCGCAAACCGCGCTGGCCGCCCATCTACTGCAACGCCCCGTGAAATGCACCCTCACCCGGGAACAGTCGCTGCTGATGCACGCCAAGCGCCACCCGATACGAATTGAGGCGTGGGCAGGCTGCGACGCGGACGGTCGGCTGACGGCAGTGCGCGCCAAGATGGTGGGAGACTCCGGCCCGTACGCTTCTGTGGGCATGAAGGTCCTCGAACGAGCCGCCGGCCACGCCTCCGGCCCCTACGTGATCCCGGCCATCGACGTCGAGGCGGTGGCAGTACGAACCAACAATCCGGTGTGCGGCGCCTTCCGAGGATTCGGAGCCAATCAGGCCCAGTTCGCCACCGAAGGCCTCATCGACCGACTGGCCGAACAGGTGGGTATCAGCGGATGGGAGATGCGCTCCCGCAACGTGGTTACCCCAGGCGTCGTCTGGGGGCCCGGTCAGATCATGGATGCGGGATGTGAAGGCGCACGCCGGTGCCTCGATGTTGTGAAACCGGCTTACGACGCCGCTCGTGCCGCAGGCAAAGCGGTCGGTTTGGGGCTCGGCCTGAAGAACTCCGGCCTCGGGAACGGTTCCCTTGAGATCTCGCGAGCGGTCGTCCGATTCGAAGAAGACGGCACCGTGGAGGTCCGACACTGCTGGACGGAGATGGGACAGGGAATCCACACGGTGGCCCTCCAGGTTGCCGCCTCAGAACTCGGCATCGACCCGACCCGGATCAGGGTCGTGGTTGACACGACCCGCGAGCTGGGGGCCGGCCAAACCACCGGATCGCGCGGCACGCTGATGGGAGCCGGAGGTGTTGCCGACGCCTGCCGGGTCGCCAACGAAGCCGGGCAGGCAATCGGCGTGGACTATGTCGGCGAGTACCGGGTGGACTGGACCAACGCCCTGGAAGACGGAGCGCACAACCCGATCATCCACTCGGCATTCGGGTACGCCGCCCAGCTGGTCATCGCCGACCCGAATACCGGCAAGATCGAGAAGGTGGTTGCCGTGCACGACGTCGGCAAGGCCATCAACCCGATGCTCGTTGAAGGCCAGATCGAGGGAGCGGTGCACATGGGCCTGGGTTACGCACTCTCGGAGGAATTCCCGACCGACGACACGGGTATGCCGACGAACATGACGCTGCGCAGCCTCGGCATCCTCCGGGCCAAGGACATCCCTGAGATCGAAGCGATACTCGTTGAGGTGCCCCAGCCACGCGCCCCCTACGGGATCAAGGGCGTCGGCGAGATTGGCCTGGTTCCGACAGCCGGAGCGGTGGCGGCCGCCTTTCACGATGTAGATGGCGTCTGGCGCAACAGGCTACCGATGACCATCCACCACCCGATCCAGAAATAGCTCGTTTTCGCGCGGGGTTTCCACCGTATAGGGTTCGAATCCCGCGCGAAAACGGTGATCGGGGCTGCACCGTGTAGTTTCTGGGGGGCATCATGACGCAAGCCACCCCCAACGACCCGGCCATCGCCAGACTTTCGCTGGTCGACCGCTACCTCCCCGTCTGGATCATCACCGCGATGGCACTCGGGCTCGGGTTGGGTCGATGGTTCCCGAACCTCAACGACTGGCTCGATACCGTCAAGATCGGAACGGTTTCGCTCCCAATCGCCATCGGACTGCTGGCCATGATGTACCCGGTGCTGGCGAAGGTTCGCTACTCGCGGGTGGGGGCCGTCGCCGCGGATCGCCGCCTGATGATCACCTCGCTCGTGCTCAACTGGCTGGTAGGGCCTGCGCTGATGTTCACGCTCGCCTGGCTCCTCCTTTCAGATCTCCCGGAGTACCGCACCGGACTGATCATCGTCGGCCTGGCCAGGTGCATTGCGATGGTGCTGATCTGGAACGACCTCGCCTGCGGCGATCGAGAGGCGGCCGCCGTTCTCGTTGCCCTCAACTCGGTCTTCCAGATCGTCGCGTATGCGGTGCTCGGCTACTTCTACCTCGAGCTGCTGCCGGGATGGCTGGGATTGGATACCGCCTCGCTTGATGTCTCGATGTGGGAGATAGCCAAGATCGTCCTCATCTTCCTCGGCATCCCGCTGGCCGGTGGCTACCTCACTCGCCGATGGGGCGAACGCTCCCGCGGAGGTGAGTGGTACGAAACGCGTTTCCTTCCGCGAATCGCACCGTTTGCACTCTACGGACTGCTCTTCACTGTGGTGGTCCTCTTCGCCCTTCAGGGAGAGACGATCACTTCGCAGCCATTCGACGTGGCGCGCATCGCGCTGCCGCTGCTCGCCTACTTCGGCCTGATGTGGGGTCTGTCTTTCGCGCTTGGTATCCGCCTCGGATTGACCTACGAAAAGAACGCCACGGTTGCTTTCACCGCGGCAGGGAACAACTTCGAACTGGCGATCGCGGTTGCCATCGGTGTGTTCGGTGTGACTTCTGGGCAGGCGTTGGCCGGCGTGGTTGGTCCCCTGATCGAGGTGCCGGTCCTGGTCGGGCTCGTGTACGTATCGCTCTGGGCGAGGGAGCGGTTCTACCGCGCCTCGATCGTCACCATGCCATCAAACCGACCATGATCCCGCAGTAGGTGGGCAATCTCGTCGACGGCCGCATCATCGGCCCCCCGTCGTACCTTGGTCAACGCAACGACCACCCTGGACTCCGGAGGGACCGCCCTGAGTGCCCCCGCCGGGTGGGCGAGAATTCCCACACAATCGGCCGGCGTCAGGATGTGCGCTTCGCCGACGCCGCTGAACTCCATGGCCTTCTCCACCCGGTGGGTCGCCTCATCGAGCCGCAGCCCGATCGCGTCGACGCCCATGGCGATGACAACGGTCGTCGACGCAGAAGGAATCACCGGCTCGTGCAGAGCCGGAGCCTTGAGCGACCGACCGTGGGCGCCGTCTGCCTCAACAACTAGAAAGTCGACCGACCCCCCACCAAACAGGGAGTCGAGTTCCTCAGGTGAAGGGCCGGTGACCTTGTGCGCGTCGCCTCCCCTCACCAACATGATAGGCCCCGCTTCCCCCGGGGCGTGGGCCGCACATTCGACGGATTCGCAGATGGTCGGCACGTCGTGGATCTGCCGGCGACCCATCTTGGTAGTCGTCGTGAGCACAACTCGCCGACCGTCGGCCGCCAGTTCACGTCCCAGCAGGAAGAGAAGCGTCGACTTGCCACCGCCTCCAACCAGCGAGACAAGTTCCCGGCTCTCGAGGCCCAGCCGATCTGCCAGGGTCACGTGTTCAGCCACGCCAGGACCGCCTCAAGGGCGCCGCCACCGACGGCCAGGGACTTGTCCGAGATTTCGAAGCAAGCATCGGCGTCTGCCCGCGGATCGATATCGGCGATCTTGAGTCCCGGGGCAACGATGCCTTCGGCGAGCAATCCACGAACGACACCACCGATCGGTGCCTCGATCGCCGTTCCATCGATGGCACCGAGTTTCTCACCGGCGGCTACCGAATCACCGATCGAGGACAACCAGCTCAGTGAACCGGCCCGCGCTGCTCGGATGACCCGGGATGTCGCTTCTCCGCCGATGAGTCCGGGAACGCCCGTGTCGGTTGCGGCACCGCCATCCCGAATGACTCGGCCCAGGCGGTGGCCGCGCATCGTCTCGATCACAACATGGCAATCTGCTCCGGCGCTGAAGCCGGGGCCCAATCCAACCACGAGCGGCGCGTCGTCGATCGTGGTGTCGATGTTGCGTTTCGCCATCCTGGCATCCACGACGACTGCGGCCGGGAGGGCAGGCATGGTCGGGCTCACCAGCACGGGAATCTGCCAGGTACGCGCTACATCGACGGCCTCTTCAACCGACTCGGCCCGGACCGCATGGAGGTCCTCCACCCTGAAGGTTCCCGTAGCCACGGCGGATGACACAGCCACGGTGCGTCTGATGGCAAGGGGCAGCGCCAGTTCGAGCACGATGATCGGGAACCCGGCCTGGTGAAGCCGGTAGATGACCCCGGTGGCAAGATCGCCGCCGCCGCGGACCACTGCGAGGTGGTCGGAGAACAGCATCATGAACCTGGCGACCGGTTGATCATGATCACCTCGGACATGATCGATACCGCAATCTCTTCGAGGGTCTCGGCATTGACCTCGAGCCCGATCGGGGAATGCACCCGCTCCAGTTCCTCGGGGGCAACGCCGCCGGATATCAGGCGGTCTCGCGTTGCGCGCCATCTGGTCCTACTGCCCATGACGCCGATGTACCTGGCCGGCGTTTCGAGCACCCGCGGCAGGACGGCCGCGTCGAGATCCGTGCTGCGCGTCACCACCACGATCGACGAATCCTCTGTGACGGGATGAGCGGCCAGGGCGGCCTCCACCCGTCCGTGATATCGCACATCGGCATTGGGCAGTGCTTCCTCGGTGAGGAACTCCCGGCGATCGTCTATCGCAATCGTGCGGTAGCCGATCCAGTGGGCCAGGTCGACGACGCTACTGCCGACGTGCCCGCATCCGATGACGTAGACGGTGTGAGGTGGCATGAATGGCTCCAGGTAGATCTTGACGGTGCCGCCGCAGATACCCGGATCTCCCTCGGCCGGGTTCACGAGATCGTATTCCAGCAGGCGCGGTGTCCCGGTGCGGAGTGCCTGACGGGCCTCGCTAATGACGGCGGCCTCCATCGCGCCGCCGCCGACCGTGCCGGTCGTGGCGCCGTCGCCGAAGATGAGCATCTTCGCCCCGGCATGCCGGGGGACGGAACGGTTCGTCTCGACGATCGTCGCCTGTGTAACCGGACGCCCGCCGGCGACGGCGGCGGCCAATTCCCTCAACATCTGCCCGTCGTTGGTCACAGTCCTACTGCAATGCTCGCCAAACCCGTTCGGGTGTGAACGGGAGGCTGTCGATCTGACGGCCCGTGGCGTTGAAGATGGCATTCCGGATGGCCGGAGCTACCCCATCTTTCGGAATCTCGGCGATGGCCTTGGCTCCGAACGGTCCGGACTTCTCCATGGTCTGAACCAGGTAGGCCTCGATTCTGGGCATCTCGTCGCTGCGATACAGCTTGTACGGCCCGAATCGAGCGTTGACCATCCGCCCGTTCTCGTCGAAGGCCATCTCTTCGCAATGGCCGTAGCCGAGCGCCTGGATCATCCCGCCTTCCACCTGCCCGGCAGAGGTCATCGGGTTGATCGGGACCCCGCAGTCGACGGCCATCACGAGGGCATTGACGGTGACCTGCCCCGTTTCGATGTCGACTTCGACTTCGGCGAACTGGGCTGCGTACGGCGGCGGCGATTCGGGGGCGACGTACGAGGCCGTGGCCATTATCTGGTGCTGATTGTCCTGGTGGAGCGAGTGCAGCGCCACTTCGGCCAGGGTCACCGACCGCCCGTCGGTCGCAAAGGCACCTCGATCGTGCAGCTCGACCTCGCCCGGTGAGTCGAGGTCGAGCATCACCGCCGCCCGTTCGGCGATTTGCCGGCGAACGTCCTCGGCAGCCTTCTTCACCGCCATCCCCGATACGTAGGTCGTACTCGAGGCGTACGCCCCCACGTCGAAGGGGGTCACGTCTGTGTCGGCCGCGTAGACGATGATGTCCTCGGTGGCTACTCCCAACACTTCAGCGGCGATCTGCGCCAGGATCGTGTCTGCGCCCGTGCCGAGGTCGGTTGCGCCGAACAGGAGATTAAACGAGCCATCGTCGTTGATCTTGAGGCTGGCGCCTCCCATGTCGAGGCCGCTGATCGCGCTGCCGTGCATGCACATGGCAAAGCCGAGGCCTCGCCGGATATGCGGCCGATCGGCCGGCCGAATCCACTCGGGGTCGTAGCGGCGGTGCCATTCAACGGCCCGCTGGCCTTGAACAACGCACTCGTCCATACCGCTCGAGGTGACCACCGGGATGAAATTCATCTCGGCCGCCCCTTCACCGAGTTCGGCTGCTACATCGAGCGGGTCGCCGACCTTCGTCCAGTTCCGGCGCCGGAAGGCGAGAACATCGATACCCAGTTCTGAGGCAATATCTTCCATGTGCGACTCGAGCGCGAAGAGGGCTTGCGGGGCACCGTACCCGCGATATGCGCCGGCGACGGGTACGTTCGTGTAGGCGACATCGCAGTCGAATTTCTTGTTGGGACAGTTGTACGAACTTAGGCCACGCAGGCCGCTCACCATCTGCACGGTGAGCGCATGGGTTCCATAGGGGCCGGTATTGCCAACCATCCTCATCTGTTGCGCAACCAGAGTCCCGTCGTTCGTGACGCCCGTCGTGAAGGTGATGGTCTGCGGATGCCTGGTTCTGCTCGAGACGAACTCCTCTTGCCGGTTCAGCTCGAGACGCACCGGCCGCCCGGTCGCCAGGGTCAGATGTCCCACGATATCTTCGATCAGCATCTCCTGCTTCACGCCGAATCCCCCGCCGATCCGGGGCTTGATGATGCGAATCTGTCGAATGGGTAGACCAAGCAGCGGCGCCAACATGCGCCGGACGTGGAACGGCACCTGGGTGGAGGTCCTGATGACGAGACGTTCGTCACTGTCCAACCAGGAGATCGCGATGTGGGGCTCGATCGGCGCTTGCTGCACCTGATGCACCCGGAAGGTCCGCTCAAAGACACGGTCGGCGCCGGCCAGGCCCGCCGCGACATCACCTACTTCAGCTTCGATGTGATGCACGATGTTGCGCGAGGCGTCGTGTGCGCCTTCCATGTCGGGCTCATCATGGATGATCGGAGCATTCCCGGAGATGGCCTCGTTCTCGTCGTAGACCGCAGGCAGCACCTCGTACTCGACGTTGATCAGGCGGACGGCCGCCTCTGCGATCTCGATCGAATCGGCCGCGACCGCGGCGACCCGGTCGCCGACGTGCCGGACCTTGTTGTCGAAGCTGACCTGATCGTAGGGCAGCGGATTCGGATAGCTCTGACCGCCCGACGCGTAGCGCACCCGGGCCACGTTCTCGTGGTGGAGCACGGCCCGAACGCCGGGCAGGGCGCGGGCCTTGGAGTCGTCGATGCTGACGATCCGGGCGTGAGCATACGGGCTGTACAGCATCTTGGCGTAGAGCATCCCCCGAAGTTCGATGTCATCGACGAACGCCGGGTGGCCTTTGGCGAGCATGATGGCGTCGACCTTGCGTTCGGACTTGCCGACCACCTGTGTTTCTGGAACCTCGGGGCTCGGGATGACTCTGGGTGCCAAGGCTGGAAGGTCGAGCGGAGGGTCGACTCTCTCGAAGTCGGGGTTCCCTCCCCGATCAACGAGGGGGTCAATCACTGCCGGCTCGATTGCTGCCGGCGTCTCTCCCCTCAGCATGGCGGCGGCTCGGAGCACCGCGTGGACGGGACGGAGATAGCCCGTCTCGCGGTCGAGAATGCCGGATAGTGCGTCCCGGACCTCGACTTCGGTCGGATCGGGGTTGCGATCGAGTAACGCCTTGGCGGCCAGGATCATGGCCGGAGTCGAGTAGCCGGACTGAATCGCACCCGCCGTGACGAACGCCTCCTGAATGGGGTGCAGTCCCCGCGGCCGATTGAGGCCTTCGAGCGTTTCGATCGTGTGCCCGTCGGCTTGTGCAGCCAGCAGGATTTCTGAAGAAACCAAGCGTCCGTCGAGCAAGACGGCATCCGCCCCGGTCTCGCCGGTCTCCGCCCCGAAACGAACGCTGAAGAGACCGTCTCGCCGGAGAATCGCTCGCAGCGACTCGTGCGGCCGACACTCGAAGGATCGATTCTCCCCGTTGAGAGTGACGGAGATGTTCATACGGCACCTCCCAGTTGATCGACGACCCGGCCGGTCAGGACACGGGCGAGGTTCCGCCGGTAGTCGGATGATCCCCGGAAATCGGCAGGCGGAACGAGCGCCTCGACGGCGTCGCGGGTGATGAGCACGGGCGTGGATGCGACGCCCGTCAGAGCGAGCAGCAGACCGTCCCGAGTAACTCGTCCAATGGCAGCCACGATGGCCGTGTCGGCCGGAGTACGACCGGTTCTCGCTGCGGCAGTGGCGCCGCCGACCTCCACCGAGATGGAGGCGATGATCCCACCGGAGCTTGCCGCCGGATCGGCGAAGAGGTCGGCGATCCCGATCGTGAGCGAGCCTTCCCGCCGTCGGACTTCCGCCGTCGCCCTGTGAACGAGCAACCCGGCCAGCAATTCGCTCTCCCAATCTGCGCCGGCGACGGTCCCGCCGATCGTTGCTGAATGCCTGAGTGTGTTCGGACCTTCACGGTGGGCAAGTTTCCGCAGCAGCGGAGGTACGCCGGCATTGTCGACAATGTCCTGCAACCGGGCCATCGCACCGATCACCAGGCGATCGCCTGACTCGACGATCGCATCGGGGCATACATCCTGAAGGTCTATGACTTCGATATCCGGGTATTCCGTCGCATTGACGACGGTTCCGCCGGCCATCAGGACCGACGCGACTCCGTCCGTGGCAAGAAGGTCAAAGACCTCCTCGAGGCTGGCCGGACGGTGGTATCTGCTAATCATTAATATCCGAACCCCGCATTCGACCCGCTCAGGATAGTGGTCGCTCTCCCGACCGTTTTCGCGCGGGATTCCCACCGTATTTGGCGTGATCCCCGCGCGAAAAGCGTTTCAGATCCGGTCAGGCCCGCTCGGGTGCCGGATGTCGCTAGCTTGTTGACTGAGAGAGGAGCGATATGACGGCGACAACACCCGGACTGGTCTGTGCTCACCACCACCTCTACTCGGCACTCGCCAGGGGGATGCCACCGCCGCCCAAGACGCCGACCACGTTCCAGGAGATCCTCGAGCAAATCTGGTGGCGACTCGACACAGCCCTCGACCTGGAGATGATTCGCTGGTCGGCCATGCTCGGCGCCCTCGAAGCGCTCGAGTCGGGTACCACTGCCATCATCGACCATCACGAATCGCCCAACGCCATCGAAGGCAGCCTCACCGTCATCGCAGACGCCTGCGCCGAGGTAGGGGTGCGGGTGCTCCCCGCCTACGGCATCACCGATCGTCACGGGGCCGACGGCGCCCGCCGTGGCCTCGCAGAGAACGAGCGGTTCATTCGAGAAGGCGGGAAGGGGCTGGTTGGGATTCATGCCGCCTTCACCTGTTCGGACGAGTCACTCCGCAATGCCGCACATCTGGCTGCGGATCTCGGCGTCGGCGTTCACATCCACGTCGCCGAAGGCGTCGGAGACAAGGATGCGCCGGTCCGACTGGCCGGCCTCACCCGCGACAACTGGTTGCTCAGCCACTGCGTTCACCTCCCTACCGATCACCACCTGCACGGGACGATCCTCCACAACCCCAGGTCCAACCTCAACAACGGAGTCGGGTACGCGGACCCGGCCCGGTTCTCCAACCCGGTGGCACTCGGTACCGATGGCATCGGTGCCAACATGATCGAATCGTTCCGCCTCGCTTACGTGATGCAGCGAACGGTCGACGTGGCCGCCGGCCCCGACACCGCCTGGTCCTGGCTCGAAACCGGATGGGATCTGATGCCGGAGGCACGCAACGACGAGGTCACCTGGTCGTACGACCCCATGGACCCCTGGCATCTGGCCTTTACCCCGGGCGTTCGCCCGTTGGAAGTCAAGGTCGACGGCGAGATTGTGTTTGACGACGGCCAACCGACCCGGGTCGACGCAGACGAGGTTCGCGCCAGGGCTGCCGAGCAAGCAGTCCGACTTCACTCAAGACTCTGAACGCACGAGGAGCCAAACGATGTCTGATCGATTCCATCCGATCTCGATGGAGCAACTGACCGACTGGGTGTTCGACGAACTCGAACAAAAGGACTCCCTCTTCGGCGTACCCCGACCGGCCTTCTTCGTGCCGAATCGCGACGATCGGTTCCGACTGGACAAGTACGGCTACGACCTGGAAACGCCATTCGGTGTGGCGGCGGGACCACACACCCAGATGGCACAAAACATCATCGTGTCGTGGCTGGTCGGGGCACGCTTCATCGAACTGAAGACCGTCCAGACACTGGATGAACTCGACGTCAACAAGCCGTGCATCGACATCGAAGATGAGGGCTACAACGTCGAGTGGTCTCAGGAGCTCAAAGTCTACGAGTCGTTCGACGAGTACCTCAGGGCCTGGATACTCATCCATGCACTGCACCACAAGTTCGGTTTTCCGGGAGACCGCCCGGGAATGATCTTCAACATGAGCGTCGGCTACAACCTCGAAGGGATCCTCAAGCCGAACGTTCAATGGTTCCTCGACACGATGCGGGATGCATCGGCCTACCTGCCCGCCTACATAGACATCGTCGCTCGCCGCTACCCGGAGGTCCGAGATCTCGATATCCCGGCCATGATTTCCGACACCATCACGCTGTCGACAATGCACGGATGCCCCCCGGACGAGATCGAGCGCATCACCACCTACCTCCTCGAAGAGCGGCGCCTTCATACTTCGGTCAAATGCAATCCGACGCTGCTGGGGGCCGACCGGGTGCGCGGCATCGTCAACAACGACCTCGGGTTCGACGACGTGCCCATACCCGACGAAGCCTTCGGACACGACCTGAAGTATGTCGATGCCGTCCCCATGTTCCACAATCTCCGTCGGATCGCCGCCGCGCACGATCTCACGTTCGGGTTGAAACTGTCCAACACACTCGAGGTCAACAACTGGCGAACGGTGTTCGAGCGGGACGACATGATGTACCTGTCCGGTCGCGCCCTCCATGCCGTCACCACCAACCTGGCGATGCGAATCTTTGAGGATTTCCGCGGCGATCTGCTGCTGTCGTTCGCCGGAGGCGCGGACGCATTCAATGTCGCCGATCTCCTCCGGTCGGGAATGAAGACGGTGACGGTGTGCTCGGACCTTCTCAAGTCCGGCGGGTACCTCCGCATGTCTCAGTACATCGAACACCTCGACAAGGCAATCGATGACGTCGGCGCCGACGACCTTCCGAGCTTCATCGCCCGGTCGGCGATCGAGGGCCCCAACTTCGACGAATTCGCTCCCCTTCTCCGCTACTCGGGTCTCACCGACAGCGGGCTCAACCTCGATCTCGACGTGTGTAGGGGTCTCGCCGACGCGGTGCGGTCGGAGTCGATCGACCGTCCGGCCGTCGATGTGGTGCGAGCCTGGGCAAGGGAAGCCGGGTACGACGACTCGCAGACCGAGACGCTCGTCGACCTCGTCGGCAAGGTGTTCGCCCGGTTGAATTTGCGACACTATGCCGACTCGGTGCGCACGGACTGGCGGTACCGGAAGGAATCCTTCCGCACCGATCGTTCAAAGACACCCCGACTGCTCGAGTACTTCGACTGTATCGAGGCTCCCTGTCTCGACGAATGCCCGGTCGATCAGAAAGTGCCGCAGTACATGAACGCGGTACGAAACGGCGACTTCCTGGAGGCCGTCCGTCTGACCCGAGAGGACAATCCGCTTCCGGCGATCCTCGGTAGGGTCTGCGATCACCTCTGCGAGAACACCTGTATCCGCACCCACTACGACCAACCGCTGGCCATCCGGCACATCAAGCGCTTCATCATGGAACAAGAGGAACAGCCGGTGCTGTTCACCCGCAAACCCGGGACCGGCAGCCGGGTTGCCATCCTCGGTGCCGGACCGGCGGGTCTCGCCGCAGCCCAGGAACTCGCCTACGCCGGATTCGGCGTGACCATCTTCGAAGCCCACCCGTACGCCGGGGGAATGGTCGGTGGGGCGATCCCCGCCTACCGGCTTCCCCAACCGGTGATCGACCAGGACGTGGCGGTGCTCGAATCGCTCGGAGTCGAGTTCCGCTACGGGCAGAAGGCCGGGGTCGACTTCACGCTCACGGATCTCAGAACCGACGGCTACGAGGCCACCTTCGTGGCCGTGGGAGCACAACTCGCCAAACGCCTGGGACTTCCCGGAGAGGACGCCGACGGTGTAATGGACGCCCTCCGCTACCTCCGCAGCGTGCGTGAAGGCAACCCGGTTCCGATCGGCAAGCGGGTCGGCGTGATCGGTGCCGGCGACACCGCAATGGACTGTGCCCGATCTGCTCTAAGAACCGGCGCCGAGCATGTCTCAATCATCTACCGGCGGACCATCGATCAGATGCCAGCAGACCGCGAGGAGATCCATGCCTGCCTCGAGGAAGGCATTGAAATCGTGGAACTGGCCAAACCGTCTTCAGTGCACATCGAGGACGGGGCTCTGGCGGGGCTCATCTGCAGCCGGACCCGCTACACGGGAGAGCGCGATGCATCGGGTCGGAAGATCCCGTTCGACGTTCCCGACTCCGAGTTCGAGATTCCCCTCGACACCATGATCCTGGCGATCAGCCAGCACTCAGTTCTGGACTTCTTCGGAGACGAGATCCCTGAACTCACGTCGAAGGGTTACCTCGTCGTCGATCCGGCGACGTTCGAGACCACGACTCCGGGCGTGTACGCCGGCGGCGACGTCGCTGCTCACGGCCCGTCCTCGATCGTCAAGGCTGCAGCCGACGGAAAGGATGTTGCAGCAGCCATCGCTGCGACGCTTCGCAGTCCCCGGCCGGAAATCGATCCTCCGGCGGTCGATATCGCGGACATGGTCGTCCGCCGGGCACGTCGCCAGTACCGCCAGCCCGTCTCACACACCCCGGTGTCCGAGCGCGTCGGGTTCGATGAGACCGTCATCGGTTTCACCGCGGAAGAGGCGATGAAAGAGGCGGCGCGATGCCTGGACTGCCATCTCATCTGCTCGCTGTGCGTCGGCGTGTGTCCGAACATGGCGTTGGTGACGTACGAAATGGAGCCGTTCCAGACTGAACTGCCGACGCTGACGGCGGCCGGGGGAGACATCATTGCCGATGGCACGGCGCAGTATCGAGCAGATCAGCAGTTCCAGATCGCGGTGCTGACCGACTTCTGCAACGAGTGTGGTAACTGCGTGACGGCTTGCCCGACTGCGGGTCGCCCCTACGTCGACAAGCCACGCATCTATCTGGATAGGGGCGACTTCGAAGCAGAGAAGACGAACGCCTTCATGGTGTTCGACGACGGATCCATCGAGAGTCGCGTCGACGGCGAGACCCACCGGATGGTCCTCAATGGGGTCGTTGAGTATTCATCTCCAGCCTTCCGCGTCCGGCTGGAGGCAGGCACACTCAACCTGATCGAGGCGACTCCAGTCGGCGACCCCTCAGACGGCGAGGCATTCTCGGTGCGGCCGGCCGCAGACATGTATGTGCTGTTGAAGGGCCTCACCGGTTCGATGGCACACCTACCGGCGATGGGCCCGGCCGGAACCAGGATCCCCCACCCGGCCTACGAGGAGTAGCCAAGAATCCTACGGTGAAACGATACGTCAACCACCCGGCGATAGAAGGCGAACGAGCTACCGAGTCGTGTCGTCCTCCCGGATAAAGGTCTTCGACCGGTTTGCCGAAGAGACAACGTGGAAGCAAAACTCGACCTCAATCGGACTCTCACCATTGTGGTGACTGCTGTTGCCCTTGTCCTTGCCACGGGGTCCTCCGCAATGGCACAAACGGTCCCCCTTCCGCCGGGCGGGACGTTCGTCGATGACGATGGGACGGCCGCCGAGGGTCACATCGAGGCAATCGCGGCGGCAGGCATCACCCGCGGGTGCAATCCGCCGGCCAACGATCGGTTCTGTCCCAATAGGATTCTGACCAGGGCCGAAATGGCAACGCTGCTGGTCCGCGCACTCGAATTGCCGTCGTCGCCGGTCGATCACTTCACCGACGACAACCGTACAACTCACGAGAACGCGATCAATTCGCTTGCTGAGACGGGAATAACACGTGGTTGCGGCAACCTGCGATTCTGCGGTTCAGAGCCGATCACCAGAGGCCAAATGGCCACGTTCCTGGCTCGTGCCTTTGCGATTCCGGCGGCCGACCTCGACTACTTCGCGGACGACTCGGAGTCCCTTCATGAGGCTTCTATCAACGCTTTGGCGGCAGCCGGAATCACAAACGGCTGCGCGGACGGGCGATTCTGCCCCAACCGGGCAGTCCCACGGGCCGAGATGGCGATGCTCTTGTCGAGGGCGTTGGGGTTGTTGCCGCTCGTCCCGCCGGTGCGCCCGGCCGACCATCCGGCGGTCGGATACGGCAAGCGAATCATCTACGCCAACGCGCAGCAACGGGTCTGGATGATCGACGAGACGGAGTCCGTTGTCGACACCTACCTCGTATCAGGGCGGCAAGGTGTTCCGGCCCCCGGGACGTACACCGTCTACTCGAAGTCACCGCTTGCCTGGAGTCACAACGGGATCACGATGGAACACATGGTGCGGTTCGCCTACGGCAGAACGGCTTCGATCGGCTTTCACGCCATCCCGCATTACGCAACGGGTGTGCCGATGCAGACAGAAGACGAGTTGGGCGAATTCCGGAGCGCAGGATGTGTCCGGCAGGCAGACGCCAAGGCAAAAGCCCTCTACGCCTGGACTCCGATCGGGACGACGGTGATCGTGGTCCCGTAGGTCTGCTGCAGCCCCGGCAGCCGCCATACTCCCCGCCGCCTTCGTTCGCCATCGCCAACGCAAGCGGCGACTCACACTTCTGATGGCACCGTCCCCGCCGAATCGGTCGAACCCGCCAGGTTGCCGACCCCGGTTCGCTGCATGTCACCCCAGACCTTCCTGGACGGATTCCAGAACATCGACCGGACGCGCCACCACGTGCTGCGCTGGCGGAGGCCGAGGTGTTCGGCGAGCGAGTAGAGGAGCAGCCGAATCGTTTGACCCGCCTCGTCGTAGTACCCGAAACGATCATCCAGGAACAGCGAAACAACCGAGTTCACCGCGCCCAGAAGGAGCGCGACCGCCGCCAGCGGAACAGCGACTTCCACGTTGACGTAACCCAGGGCGATCGAAAGGGGAATGATCAACCAGCCGAGGAACTCGACGATCGGAGCGATGAACTCGAAGGCAATGAACGACGGCCAGCCGACGAGACCGATTCGACCGTACCGGGGATTGAAGATCATGCCCCGGTATTGCCAGATGACCTGAATGAATCCCCGGTGCCACCTGATCCGTTGCTTCCTCAGCACGGCCCAATCGCTCGGCACCTCGGTCCAGGCAACCGCGTCCGGGGCGTACACGATCCGGTAGTCCCGCTTGTTCCTGAGATTGTGGCGATGCAAACGCATCGTCATTTCCATGTCTTCGCCGAGGTGATCGTTCCTGAAACCACCGACCTCGACAACTGCCAGCTTCTGAAAGATGCCGAAGGCTCCGGAGACGATGAGAAGCGACCGCATGGCCGACCAACCGGGACGAGCGGCCAGGAAGGACCTGATGTATTCAACAACCTGGACCATCTCAATAGGTCGCCGCGGCAGTTTCACCTCAGAGACAGAACCACTTCTCACCTTCGATCCGTTGAGGGGCCGCACATTGCCTCCGACCGCCACGGTGTGGGCGCGATCTTCAACAAAATGGCGGGCGGCGTGGATCAGCGCCTCGCTCTCGATGATCATGTCGGCGTCCGTTGCCATGAAGTACGGATACTGCGAGACATTGACGCCGGCGTTGATGGCGTCGGATTTACCACCGTTCTCCTTGTCAACGAGCACCACCGGCAGCGGCATCCGGCTTCTGTAGATGCGAACAATCTTCTGGGTTTCGATGGCAGGACGGAACGGGAAATCGATCGGCACCATGTCGAATGCTTCGACTAGTCGCTGCACGGTGAGATCATTGCTCCCGTCGTTGACCACGATGATCTCGAGACGGGGGTAGTGCAGCATGGCGGTAGATCGCACCGACTCGACGATTCCGGCGGCTTCGTTGTAAGCCGGGATGATGATGGAGATCGGCGGGGTGGTGTCAGACGTCGCCAGATCGCGAATTCGCCCGTGGCGCTTGGTGAACTGATCTCGACGCAACGCCAGATACGAAGCCGCCGCCACAACCAGGATCTGCACCTCCATCAGGATCACATAGGCAAGCACGAGATAGTTGATCCACCGGACGGCACCGTCGAGCATGGGTGATCCAACCGACACCGCTACTGCCCTCCATGATGGAGCTGGCTGACCAGTTCAGGCGGAACGCCTTCGTTGATGAAGAAAGCCCCCTTGCCAGCCCTGATGAGTTTCATGACGAGGTCCATCGCCGGATTACGCACGAGCGGGTCATCGGAGGTCAGGTCACCGACGGCCTCACCGGCCAGACCGGACGACAGGAGCACGGCAGCCGCCGCGTCACGAGCGTAGGCGTCGGGATGGTCGAGGGCGAGGCGCAAAGCATCGGCTCCGCCGGGAATCTCGACGAGGCTGGCCGCCGCGTTGTGCCGGACCCACCAGGCGTCATCCGTGAGAGCCCGCTTGAGCCACGGCACCGCCCGCTGATCCATCCGGCTACCAACCGCCGTGGCGGCCTGGGCCCGGACCTCCCACTGCTCGTCGCTCAGCAGCTGAAGCAGGTAAGGCACCGACCTCGGTGTGCCTGCCCGGCCGAGCGCGGCGGCAGCACGGATTCGCAGGGCCTGGTCGGTTGAATCGAGCGCCTGCATCAGCGCCTCCTCGGCCCTGATATCACCAATGAGGCCCAGGGTCCTAGCGACGAGCGGACGGTGGTTCCCGGGGCTACTGAGATAGCGGGCGGCCTCGTCGACCGCCGTAGAGCCAAAACCATAAAGAGCATCGGCGAGCCGCTGTGCGTTGCCGGCATCCTCTTGATCGAGCGTGGCGAGCAGGCTCTTGACGGCCCGGCCGTCCCCGATGTGGGCGAGAGCTGCCGCGGCCTGAACCCGGACTTCCGGGACCGGATCGGTCAGCGCAAATACTAGATCGGTCAGCGTTTCGGGATCTGCGATCTCGGCCAGTGCCTCCGCGGCGCGCACCCGACGGTTGCGATCTCCCGACCGCAGCTCGCCTGTGTATTCGGCGACCATCCCCATCTGGCGAGCTACTTCCATTAGATGCTGCCGGTCGGATCCGGCCATCATGCGGAGATACTCCAACAGGACCCCGCGAAACACCGGGTCCGATGCATACCGCCGGAACACCCGAGCCTTCCACTCCCCCTGCACGACCAGTTCACCGATCATGTCGATGAATCGGTTCTTTCGTCGTTGCTCTCGCCCGCGAATCCGGCGACGCACCGCCTTGATCACAAAGAGCGACGCGGCCGCCACGACAAATAGAACGATCAACCCGATCAACAGATAGAAAACGAGTCTGTTCATGGATCGACCCGGCGCAATCGAACCTTGACCCGGGCGATGACCTCCTGAATGCTGAACGGCTTCCGGATGTAGTCGACCGCTCCGAGTTCCAGGGCCTGGATCACGTCTGACTCACCGGTGATGCCGGACACCATGATCACCGGGAACGAACGCCCGGCTGCGTTCCACCGCTGGAGCACCTCGAGGCCGAGCAAACCGGGCATGCGCTGGTCAAGCAGGACCAGGTCGAAGTCCTCCTTCAGACCGATCTCGAGGGCATCGAGGCCGTCGGCACAGGGGGTCACCGAGTATCCGGCCGCTTCGAGCGTGCGCGTCAGCAGGAACGCGACGACGCGCTCATCCTCTACCACCAGGATCCTCGGCCTGTCCATTTATCTTCAGTCCTTCTGACGCACCGCGCGAGTCGGCGCAATCATCTCTGCATATATCGGTCCCCCGGAGAGGCAAGTGAAGGCAGAATCCTCGGTAATCATTGGAGATTCAGTCTCCCCATCGTCACCCGACCAGAACGCCGCTAGCGTGAGTGCATGGCCACCATCACCGCCCTCGCCGACGAGTTCCACGCGTTCCATCAGCAAGCCGACCGAATGGGTGCCCTCTGGAAGGGCAGCCTCGACACCCTCGAACTATGGGAGGACTTCACGCCGGATGGCGTCGAACATCGACGGTCGGAGCTACGGCGCTTCGCTTCCACGGCGGAAGCCGCCACGCTCGAGTTCGGACCCCATCCGACGCTCGATCTGATCGCTTTTGCCGCACGGTCGTCCGACGAGCAACTTGAGTGGTATCACGATCTCCAACTCTTCAACCCGAATATGGGATTCCACCCGATGCTCCTGACCTTCGGTCCGCGGTTTCCCCTGGTCACCGCCGAGCACGGCGAGCGCTACCTGGCGAGGATGGCCAATCTCCCGGGCACCCTCACGGAATTCGCAGCCCGCATTGCGTCGGCCGTTTCCAGAGGTCGGGTCGCCAACCGCACCATCGGTGAGCAAACATTGGCCGGCCTCGATCGTCATCTCGAGGCACCGACCGACCCGCTCCTGGCCCAACCAGCGCCAACTGAACTGGCGGTGACCGAAGCTGGGCGCTGGAGGGACCGTCTGAACTCCATCCTGATCGATCAGGTCCGACCGGCACTATCCGATCTTCGGAAGGTGGTCCGCGAGGTGGCCCTTCCGGCGGCCCGCCCCGATGATCAACCCGGTCTGGTGTATCTAGACGGCGGAGCGGAGAGCTACGAGCGGTTGGTATGGGCAAATGTCACGAGAGAGGTGCCGTCTCACCGGGTCCACGACATCGGCCTCCAGCAGGTAGGGCAACTCGAAGACGAATACCGGCAGATTGCCGGCCCGCTCCTCGGCACAACGGAAGTCGCCGAGATCTACGATCGGCTACGCAGCGATCCCGCTCTTCACTACTCAGATGCCGCGACGCTCGTGGCCGATGCCACCCGTGCACTCGCCGGAGCTGCGGCGGCCATGGGCGACTGGTTCGGTGTCGTGCCGAAGGCGCCGTGCATAGCCAAATCGATCGAGCAGGGGCCCCTTGCGTTCTATTCGCAACCTGCCATGGACGGTTCCAAGCCGGGGACGTTCTTCTTCAACACCGCCGACCCATCGATGTGGGGGACCTTCCAGGTCGAAGCAACGACGTACCACGAAGGGATTCCCGGCCACCACCTGCAGGTGGCCCTGGCGCTGGAGAACGAGGATCTTCATCCGCTTCACCACGAACCGCTCTCGGTTGCATACCTTGAAGGCTGGGCCCTCTATACGGAGCGGGTCGCGGACGAGATGGGGTTGTATTCGTCCGACCTCGACCGGGTCGGCATGCTGGCGGCCGACTCCATGCGTGCCTGCCGGTTGGTCGTGGACACCGGCCTCCATGCCCTCGGGTGGTCACGCGAACAAGCGATTCGCTACATGCTCGACCATAGTCCCATGACACGAACACAGGTCGAGGGCGAGGTCGACCGATATGTTGGCGTGCCGGGCCAGGCCCTCGGATACATGATGGGCCGACTCGAAATCGAGAAGATCCGCTCCAACGCGGAAGCGCGCCTGGCCGATCGATTCGACATCAAGGATTTCCACGACGTGGTTCTCGGACATGGGGATGTTCCGATGGAGACCCTCGCCCGGATGGTCGATGAATGGGTGAACCTGGCGATGGGCAATGGGCATTAGGCCATTCGCCCGGTACATCTCAGGCGATTGCGTCTCCGCTTGCTGCGAGCAACGCCGGACGGGCTATCACGAGGTAAAGGATCGGCCCGAGCAGTGAGAACAACAGCACGACCAGCGCCCAGACAATCTGATTCTGGTTGGCTCGAGCCCACACCGGAGCCGGCGTGCGAACAACGTCGATGATCGCCCACAGATGAAGCGCGAGCGCGCCCAAGCCGAGTATCCCGAAGATGAGACCCACCAAACCAACAGCCACTCGGTTCTCCCCTTTTGTCGTTGAGGGATTCTACAGCCCGACCGGGTTGGCCGGCCTGCACAGATCCCCGGCATCCCCGAGTCGGTCGGTCGACGGATCACTTGTCGGCGGTGATCGAGAAGCCCGACATGAACGGCTTCTGAAGCAGAATGAATACGATCGTCGGTGGAATCGATGCCAGCAGGGCGGCGAGCATCAACGGTCCGTACGTCAACCCGACGTCGATGCCCTGCAGGTTCTGCAGACCGACCTGTATGACCTGGGCCTCCTGCTTGGAGATGATCAGCACCGGCCACAAATACATGTTCCAGCCGTACACGAACTGGATCACGGCCAGGGCCCCGATGGTGTTCCATGACAACGGAATCAGGACCTTGGTGAGGAACTGAAGCGGACTGGCCCCGTCGACCTGAGATGCCTCAGCTAGATCGTTCGGCAGGTTGGCGAAGTGCTGCCTGAACAGGAAGGCGCCGGTGGCCGAGGCTGCGAACGGAACGACCAGCGCCGCCATCGTGTCCTTCCAATCGAAGGCAGATACCAATCGGAAGAGGGCCAGGATCATGACCTCGGTCGGCATCATCAACGTGATCAGCACGAAGAAGAACACGATCCATTTCGCTTTGAATCGGAAGTAGACAAAGGCCAGTCCGGCGGCCAGTGACAGGACCGTCTTGGCGACGGTGATCAGCACAGACTGAACCGTTGAGTTCCACATGTAGCGACCGAGATCCCGTCCGAACCAAACGTCCTGGAAGTTCTGAGCCAGCGAGTCACCCGGAGTCAGCTGGAAAGCGAACACATCGGGATTCGACTGGGTGGCGATGAGCGCCGCGTAGGCGAGCGGGAACCCGATCATGAAGGTTGTGAGGATGAGGGCTCCGTGGACCGGCCAGGACCGACCCCGGAACCAGGTCTTCTTTCGTACACCTACTGCGAGCCCGGTCATCCCCCGCCTCCATAGGTGATGCGACTCTCCGACTGTTTGAACTGCCATACGGTCAAACCGATCACCGCCAGGAAGAGCAGCACCGACTGGGCGGCACCCCGACCGATATCCCGGTTCTCGACGCCGACGCGAATGATCTCGTAGATGGCCACAGAGGTTTTGCCGGCCGGGGCGCCCCTGGTCAGGTAATCGATGGTGCCGTACACCTCGAAGAACGCATAGGTCAGGTTGGTGATCAGGAGGAAGAAGGTGATCGGAGCGAGCGAAGGCATCACCACGTACCGAAAGCGCTGCCAGGCCGAGGCTCCATCGAGGACCGAGGCTTCGATCTGATCACCCGGAACGTTTTGAAGGCCGGCCAGGTAAAAGAGCACGTTGTAGCCGAGGATCTTCCAAGTCGAGGCGGCGATGACGGCGAACCGGGCCAGGAACACATCCTCCCGGTAGTTGGGGAAGGTAATCCCGACCAGTTCAAACAGATGCTGGATGATGCCGGCCGTCGGGTCGAACATCATGAAGAACAGGATGCCGGCGACCGGAGGAGAGACCGCATACGGCCAGATGAGCAAAGTCCGGTAGACGGTCATCCCACGAACTTTCTGGAAGGCGAGGTACGCCACGGCCAGGCCGAGGATCATGCCACCGGCAACGGTCCCTGCCGACACAACCAGCGTGTTGACGTAGATGCCGCGATATCCCCTCGGACCCCCGTTGAACATGTAGTAGAGGGCCAGCAGCAGCACCACGATCCCGAAAGGCTGAAGTGCAGTGGCGGCGGTCAGGCTCATCGAGCCCAATCTCGCTTGTCGTTTCCAGAGCGCGAGCCCCCACATGACCCCGACCGCAACCAGAGGCAGAATGACCAGAATCCACGGGTTGGGCGTTAGGAGTTCTGAGAAGTTGGCGAGACACACCTCGATCTGACGGGGTGCCCCCAACCGGACCAATTTCGTGGAGAGCGTAAAGGTTTGGACGGCCGGGATGTAGAGGAAGACGACCAGGATGACGATCGTGGGCAGCAGCAACGCCCACGGCCACCACCAACCGAGCCGGTAGGTGCCGGTCCGAATGTCGCTCCCGATACTGCCGGCGTCTCTTCCACCCTTCGCTGACGCGAGAACAACCGACGTGCCGGACGCAACGGCCAGGCCGATGCCGCCGGCAACCGCGATACCAAGTACGTGTTGGGCGGCGTCGACTTCTGGGCTGTAGGCGCAACCACCCGTCAAGACGGAAACAACGACAGCCCCGACGGTACCCAGCAGGGCACCCACGAGGTATCGCCGGGCGGGGCTGAGCCGGCGCGCCGTACGAAATCCGTACGCGCCGGCCCCGGCCCCCGCTAGTAGTGCGAGTAACGCACTCATCGGCTAACGATTAGCCACCGAAGAGGGAGTTGTACTCGTCGAGAAGCTGTTGGGCTTCTGCATCTGCTTCTGCCAGCCGTTGCTTCGGATCTATGTCGTTGACGAGCATGTCCTCCGCGGCCGCGGTGATGACGTCGCGGATGGCAACGAAGTTGCCCAGCAACGCACCCCTGGCGGCGGGCGTGTCTGCCGCAGCAGCCAGTTGGTCTGAAGCGACCAGGCTGTTGGGGCTCTCGTCGTAGAAGCCCTCGTCCTTCAGCAGTTGCACGGCAGCCTCTGTGATCGGGATGTAACCGGTGATCTTGTGCCACTCGGCTGCATTGGCAGGATTCGAGAAGAAGTTCATGAACGCCAGGGCGCCATCTTCCGTGACAGAATCCAGTCCGTTGCGCAACCACAACGTCGCTCCACCGATCAGGTTGCCTTCGTACGGCATATCGCCGTTGTAGGGCATCGGGGCAGCAACGACGTTGAATCCGTTCTCGGTGCCGGTCTCGGTGATGACCGTCGTATCCGACGACGAGTAGATCAACATGCCGACCTCTTGTGCCTGGAAGGCAGTGTTGGTGCCGTCCCAGTCACGCTGAACGCCGGTGTAGATGTAGTACCCCAGATCGTCGAGGCTCTTCCACCACTCGAAATAGTCGATCATGCCCTGCGAGTCGAGATCAACTTCGGTGGCCCGACCCGAACGGCCGTTGTCGTTGTTGGCGAGGAGCACGCCTTCTTGACCCAGCGTCTGCTCGACGAACCACGAATGGTTCGGCCACGTGATGCAGCCCTTGGGCGCATCGGCCATCGCCATGATCTTCTCGCAGGCGGCGTCGACGTCTGCCCAGGTCTTCGGGATCTCGCCGACGCCTGCGGCGTCGAGGATGTCCTGATTGACGAACATGATCGCCGAGGAGGTGTTCCACGGCATCGAGTAGAACTCGCCGTCGACGGTGTAGTAGTTCCGGGCGGCCGAAACCACGTCATCGAGGATGACAGGTTCACCGAGAATCTCGGTGCGGCCACCGATCGCCTCGGTCACCGACTTGAAGATCGGATTCCCGTCGGCATCCACCGTATCGAGAGCCTCCTGGGTGGCGGCCTCGAAGAAGTGGATGATCTCGGGCGGGTTGCCGCCCTCGAGGGCCAACTGCGCCTGCTCGAACACGGTGTTGTACGAATCGAACGCGGTAACCACGACGTTGTAGTCCGAGTGCGCAGCATTGAACTCGTCTGCCCGCGCTTCCGTGTAGTTGAGACGGGGTCCGTCTGCGAACGCAATCCAAATATCGATGGTTGTGACCGTGCCCGGCGCAGCCGTGGCGTCGGTTCCACCATCATCGGGGGTTGTCTCATCTGTGGAGTCGCCACACGCGGCAAACATGAGGGCAAACACCACGAACAGAGCAAACCAGGACTTGTATCTCATAGACACCCTTCCCTCGGGTCCAGTTACGAAGTGAGACTAGGCCGGAAGACTCGCAGTTGCGCGATCGAGGGAGCAGTGCGCCCGTCTGATGATCCCTGTCACCTTTGGCGCGAAATCCCGGGCGTGTTGACCCTCAATATCGCGCCGGCCAGGATCGGCCGTCGCTATAGGTCAACCCTGGTGTTGAAGGCTTCGATGAGGTCATCGATCGGGTCGACCATCGACTGGATGTTCGTCCAATAGTCGGGGTCGTACCACTGCGCCTGGATCTCCTCGTAGGTCTTGCCCTGCTGTTCGACCCACGTGTAGTACTTCAAGTTGTGGACCCGCTTGCGGTCGTAGTACCCGAGTTCCTGCACATGGTCGATTCCCTGCCCGAGCAGGTAGCGATGGTAGGCGGCGGCCGCGTCGAGTGTGGTGAACTCACCACGCTCTTCGTTCAGTTCCCGCAAGCGGCTTCCGTACATCTCCATCGAGTCGGTCCCGACCGTGACGATGACATCCTGGGAGCCCATCTCGTAGTACTTCGCCATCTTGATCGCCATGAGCATGTTGCCGATTCCCGAAATCCCGAGCAGGGGCAGCTTTTCGATCAGACCGGGTGCCACTCCCTGGTCGGCCAGATACGCGGTTCCGGCCGGTTCGTTGAACAAGCGAGTCAGGGAAATCGTCGCCTCATCATCCAAACCGATCGCCATATCTGTGTTCTTGGCGTTATGGATCCAGGGGATGTGCTTGTCGCCGATTCCCTCGATCCGATGCTCGCCGAAGCCGTTGTAGAGAATGGTCGGGCACTGGACGGCTTCGCCTGCTGCGATCTTGGAGTTGGGGTAGACCTGCTTGAGGTAGTCGCCCGACGCGATCGTGCCGGCCGAGCCGGTGGTCAGGGTCACACCGCGGAACTCGTCTCCGGGCCGCATGGCTGCCTCGAGCACCTCGACCATGGCGGGGCCCGTTACGGCGTAATGCCACAGGTAGTTTCCGAACTCGTCGAACTGGTTGAAGATCACCAGGTCCTCACCCGAGGCGCGCAGCTCGTTGCACTTGTCGAAGATCTCCTTGACGTTCGACTCCGTCCCCGGCGTGGCGATGATCTCGCCTGCCACAGTCCTCAACCAGTCGAACCGCTCCCGGCTCATCCCCTCCGGAAGGATGGCGACGGATTCGCACGCCAGAAGATGCGAGTCGTAGGCGCCTCCCCGGCAGTAGTTGCCCGTTGAGGGCCAGACCGCTTTCTGAGTAGCCGGATCGAACTGGCCCGTGACCAGGCGGGGTACCAGGCATCCGAAGGCTGCTCCCACTTTGTGGGCACCGGTCGGGAACCACTTCCCTTCGAGGAGGAGAATCCTGGCCGGCGTGCCGGTCAGTTCCGAGGGAAGCTCTAGATAGTTGACCGGCCCGTATCCGCCACCGCTCGGGGTCGGCTCGTTGTGCCAGGTGATCCGATACAGGTTGCGAGGGTCGAGATCCCACAAGCCGACCGACGTCAGTTCTTGCTTGATCGAGTCGGGGATCAAGGATGGATCGCGCATCTGCTTGAAGGTCGGGATGCGAATCGAACGTTCATGGGCCTGGGTAACGGCCGATTCCAGGGTTGCCTCGTGGATGGTGAGATCGATCATGCGTAGTCCTTCGTGGTTGGTCATCAGCCCCTGGTGGCAAGGGCTTCCTTCAATGCGGCGAGCGTCGGTTCGATCACCATCGGCTCAGAGCCGGCGGCCATCACTGCTTTCATCGCCGAAGCTACGTCCTTGAGCCCGCTGCCGGTCGAGAGGACGGCCACCCGATCGGATGAGCCGACGAGTCCGCGCTTGGCGGCGACAACAAGACCTGCATACGCAGCCGCGCCGGCGGGTTCGGCAAACACGCCCGAGCCGCGCGCCAGGACCGGCACCGCCGCCAGAATTGCTTCGTCGGAGACGCGCAGGTAGGCGCCGCCGGTTTCACGTACGGCCGCCATCGCCTTGATCCGGTCGCGCGGCAGGTCGGCGCTGATCGAGTCTGCCAGCGTATCGGCGGAGATCGGCGCCTTGGTGAGAACGTCTTCGTTGTTTTCGAACGCCTGCACCAGGTAGTCGCTGCCGGCGGCCTGGATGCCGAAGAGGCGCGGTGAGTGATCGATCCAGCCGAGGGCCAGCGCATCCTTCATCGCCTTGTGTAGGCCGCCGATGATCGATCCATCACCCACACTCACAAAGATGGCGTCGGGTGCGTTCCACTCGAGTTGTTCGAGTATCTCGAGACCGGCCGTCTTCTTACCTTCCGTCATGTACGGGTTGAAGCCCGTGTTGCGGTTGTACCACCCGTATTCGGCCGAAGCGGCCATACATAGATCGAAAGCATCCCCGTAGTTCCCCTTGACGAGGACAACGGTCGATCCGTAGGCGAGAAGCTGGGCAATCTTCGCTTGTGGCGCGGACTCGGGGACGAAGATCACGTTCTTCTGACCCATCGAAGCCGACAATCCGCTCAGCGCCGCGGCCGCATTGCCGGTGCTGGCGGTCGTCACGACGTCCGCGCCGACCTCTCGCGCCTTGACGAGCGCCATGGCACTGGCGCGATCCTTGAGAGAGGCAGTCGGCTGCCTGCCTTCATCCTTGACCCACACCCCGGCCAGACCCAGCGCGGCGGCCAGCCGGGGCGCGTCGTAAGTTGGAGTCCACCCGACCGTGAGCGGAGGAACCTCCGCATCGGCTGCGACCGGCATGAGTGGCCGATAGCGCCACATGCTCATCTCGCGGTCATCGGCTAGTGACTCCCTAGAGAGGCGCGATCCGACCCGCTCGTAGTCGTATCGAACATCGAGGATGCCCTCATTGCCGCATTGGCGGCAGACGTACCCGGCCTCTTCCGCCGGGTACGACTGCTCGCAAATTACGCAGACGAGGCCTGTGACCTGCTCAAGACGACCGTCAGTCATGAACGATACGGGTTCCTGTTGCACCGGCAACGGCATGCTCGAGGTTCGCCGGGTTGGTGATCAAAGCTTCTTTTCCACCGCCCTCGAGGAACTGCACGACGGCTCGCATCTTCGGAGCCATCGACCCTTCGCCGAAGTGGCCGCCCTCCTCGAGGTACGTCTTGACCTCTGACAGCGTCAACCGGTCGACCCAGCGTTGATCCGGTGTGCCGAAGTTGAGTGCAACCTTCTCGACCGCAGTCGAGATCAGCAGCATGTCGGCGTCGATCAGGTTCGCCAGCAAGGCCGAAGCGAGATCCTTATCGATCACAGCCGCGACGCCGTGCAGGTCGCCGCTCTCATCGGCGACTACCGGGATACCACCGCCACCGACGCAGATCACCACCACACCGGAGGCGATGAGCTGGCGGATCACGTCGATCTCGACGATGCGCTGCGGCTGAGGTGAGGCGACCACCCGTCGCCACCCGCGACCCGCATCTTCCTTGATCGCCCAACCTTCCTCCTCGCGACGCCGTTTGGCTTCGTCTTCGTCGAGAAAGGTTCCGATCGGCTTGGACGGGTCGAGCATCGCCGGGTCGGTGGCGCTCACCTCGACCTGGGTGACAACCGTGACGACGGGTTTCTGAATCCCCATCGCCCGGAAGTCGTTGATCAGATTCTGCTGCAGTGCATATCCGATCGCCCCCTGCGTGTCGGCTCCGGCAACGTCCATCGGGATCTCGTGCAGTTCTCCACGCGCCAGCTCGGAGCGCCGCATGATGAACCCCACCTGCGGACCGTTGCCGTGAGAGATGGCGACGTCCCAACCATCGTTCACGAGCTGGGCGATGTGCTGGTCGGTCTCGGCGGCCGCGTTGTACTGATCCTCCACCGTCTGGTGGTCCTTGTCGGCAATGAGCGAATTACCGCCGATGGCAATGACGACTCTGGGCATTACTCCATCACTCCGAGCACGGACGCAATCAGCGCCATCCGCATCACGACCCCGTTGTAGGCCTCTTGCCAGTAGCGGGCGTGCTTGAGCTGGTCGACCTCGGGCAACAGCTCATCCATCCGGGGCAGCGAGTGGAGGATGATCGAGTCGCCCTTGGCCCGCTTCATGACCTCTCTGGTGATCTGGTAGTTGGCCGGCGTCCGACCGTACTCGTCCTGCTTTTCCTGCCGCGACTGGGTGTAGTCGGGCTGAACGACGGGTTCCATGTAGATGACGTCCGCTTCGTGAATCACCTGGTCGATATGCTCGACGATCCGGTAATTCGTTCCCATCTCGTCTAGTTCGGCCAGGAACTCAGGCAGCGGCGACATCTCTTCCGGAGCGAGGACCACCATCTCGGCATCGAACTGCGACAACGCGTAGCCGAGTGAATGCATCGTGCGCATCCGGTGATCACCGATGGCCACGAACGTGAGACCGTCGATAGTGCCTTTTTCGTTCAGCACTGTGTAGAGGTCGGTGAGGACCTGGGTGGGATGTTCGCCCCATCCATCACCGGCATTGATGACCGGAATCGATGCCCACCTGGCGGCTTCGTGCGGAGCACCTTGCTGAAAGTGGCGCATGACGAGCACGTCGCCGTAGTACTCGAGCATGTGCACGGTGTCCTTGATCGACTCCTGGTAGAAGTCGCCGGCGCGGGTCATCTTGGCATCCGAAAACCCGGTGACGTGGCCCCCGAGGCGGTGCATAGCTGCTTCGTGGGCGAGGCGGGTGCGCGTCGACGGCTGGTAGAAAGCCGTGACCATCGTCTTCTCGGCCAGCAGATCGACGTTGCGGCGTTCCCTGGCGATCGGTTCGAGTTCATCGGCGATCTGGAAGATGTGTTCGAACTCGTTCCGTTCGAAACCCTTGAGCGAAAGGATGTCCCTTCCGGCGAAGCTGCGCATGTGCTGTTCTCCTCGTGTAGCGGTACGGGTTACTCGAGGCTCCTCGTGTCGCGCCCGGATGGGGCTGGACAGGCGGGGTAGCCTCCTGTACGATTTGTCATACAATCATACAACAGTATCACCGGACGTGCTACCCAGATGATCACCCGAAGCCCATCACTCACCGACCAGGTGAAAGCGAACCTCAAGGAGCGCATCGTTTCCGGCGCGTTCGAGGAGGGTCGCATTCCGTCGGAGACCGAGCTTGCGGCTGAGCTCGGGGTGAGCAGGACCACCATTCGAGACGCACTAAGCAGGCTTGAGAACGAGGGGTCGATCTATCGCAAGCAGGGAGCCGGGACTTTCGTCAACCAGCCGGGCCTCCAGATCAAGTCTCGCCTCGAGGAGATATGGTCGTACGAGGAAGTACTCCAGGATCATGGCTATGCCCCATCTGTGCGAGTCGTCGGGCTCTCTACACGGCCCGCATCAGAATCCCTGGCGGAGGATCTAGGTATCGAATCCGGCGAAGCGGTACTGGTCGTCGAGAAGGTCTTCCTGGAAGACGACCGTCCGGTGGTGCTCACGTACAACCGGATCCCGACCCGGCACATCAAAGTCGAGATCACGAGGAAGGCCGGAGCGCTCCCCCTCTACGACCTCCTCGACCGGTACTGCAACCGACCCCTCAGCTACTACCTCTCTGAGATCGTTCCCGTCGCACTGCCTTCCCACGAAGCGGACGAACTCGGCATTCCGCGCCGGACACCTGCACTCAGTTTCGAAGAGGTTGGATACGATCAAGAAAACGAACCGGTCGTGCAATCGACCTCATTCTTCCGTGACGATTTGCTCCGCTTTCGCCTGATTAGGCGAAAAGCCGGAGCCTGACCAGACCAAAGGAGCATCGATGCAAACCCATCTGCACGGGCGAGACATGATCACCACCCAGGAGTGGACCAAGGACGAGCTAGACACGATCATCGACGTGGCGCTCGACCTCAAGCGACGCCGTGCGCTCGGCGAGCAGCATGCGCTGCTGGACAACAAGGTGCTCGCCATGTTGTTCTTCTTCTCGAGCACGAGGACCAGGGCCAGCTTCGAGGCCGGCATGGCACAACTCGGTGGGCACGCCATGTTCCTCGATAGCACCACCACCCAAATCGGACACGGCGACACGTGGCGGGAGATCGGTGAGATCCTCGGCCGCTACGACGACGGTATCGCCATCCGCAACGTCGACTGGGGGATCGGTAACCAGTACATCCGGGCAGTCGCCGAAGCCAGCCGAACGCCGGTCCTCAATATGCAATGCGACTGGTACCACCCGTTCCAGGCCCTCGCCGACCTGCTCACGATCATCGAACAGAAAGGCGACCCTCGCAAGCTCACGATCAACATGAGCTACGCGTACGCATCGAGCTATCAGAAGCCGATCAGTGTCCCTCAGAGCGTCATCCTGCTGATGACCCGCTACGGCGCCAATGTCCGACTCACCCGGCCGCCGGAGTTCAAGCTGATGCCGGAGATAATTGCTCAGGCCGAGGACAACGCTAGGGCAGCTCACGGAAGTTTCGAGATCATCGAGGACTTCGAAGAGGGCATGCGCGGCGCCGATGTCGTCTACGCCAAAGCGTGGGGATCGATGCTGACCACCTCGGATCATGAGGAGTCGGCAAAGATCTCGGAGAACTACACAGACTGGATCGTCGACCCCCGTCGTATGGAGATGGCCGACGAAGACGCGATCTACATGCACCCGCTGCCGGCGGATCGCAACGTCGAGGTAGCCGACGCCGTCATCGACGGTCGCTGGAGCCGCGTCTACGACCAGGCCGAGAACCGACTGCACGCGCAGAAAGCCGTGATGGCGTTGACGATGTGAAGAGGTTGTAGGTTCTAGGTTGTAGGTTTTGGGTTCTGATGGGCCGCCTGGGGGCGGCCCATCGCTCGAGCGGATGCTCCGGGAACTGCAGCGGGTGCCTCACCGTTTGAACCTCATGCCTGAACACTCTGATGCCGCGCGGGCGGACCATTCAACTGCGCCGCCCGATCCGCTCATCTATCGGGCTCTCGGTGCTGCCGGGCTGACCGGGGTCATCTATGCAGCCCTCGCGCACGACGTCGGACCCGGGCTCGGATGGTCCGTTGTCTTCCTGTCATTCGTCGGCACACTGATCTGGATGGCGAGCAAGCAGGCCGACCGCCAGATCCTCTTGCTCCTGGGGGCCGCCGCCGTCCCGGCGGCCCTACTCGCAGTCCGAGAGTTGCCGGCCCTCGTGGCACTCAACGTCGTGGCTTTCGTCTCGCTGGTCTCGATCGCGATGGGACTCCGACGACGACCCGGCTTGCACCGGTGGACCGTTTCAACGCTTCTCGAAGAGATGACGGTCAACACGCTCGGTCCGCTCGTCGAAGCGCGGCGCTACCTGAAAGCCGGATTGCCGGAAGCGGGTGATACCACCCGTGCAGCTCGGCACCGGGCAGGGCCGGTCATCATCGGTCTCGGACTCTCGGCCGTTCTCGTACTGGTATTCGGCGGCCTACTCGCCTCTGCAGATGCAGTGTTCGAGGGGTTGACCGAGCGGCTATTCCAATGGACCGGGGATCTGCCAGAACTGGCCGGTCGCCTACTCGCCGCCGGCGTGGTGGCCTGGTTGACCCTCGGCGCCATCGCCCGATTGCGCCAACCACGACTGCCGACCGCAGCAACCCCGGTTGAGATGAACCTGCAGGCGCCCGTTGTTCTGATACCTCTCTTGACGATGAACGTGATGTTCTCAGTATTCGTCGCGATCCAGTTTGCCTACTTGTTCGGCGGAGCGGACACCGTGGCGAGAACCGGTCTCACCTTTGCCGAGTATGCCCGCAGAGGTTTCTTCGAACTCGTGACGGTGGCCGCCTTGATCGTCGGTGTGGTCCTGCTCGTCGACTGGGCGTCCCGGCACCTCACCCGCCGCCGTCCAATCGTGGCAGCTTCGCACATGCTGATCGCTCTGACGCTGGCAATCGGAACGGCAGCCGTACGTCGCATGCTGTTGTACGTAGACGAGTTCGGCCTCACCCAGTTGCGCGTCTACACCACTACGTTCCTCCTCTGGGTGGGCTTCGTGTTGATCTGGCTTGCCTTCACCGTGTTGAGAGGAAAGAGAGGACACTTCGTGCTGGGGACGGTCGCTTCAGCCTTCGTCCTCGCGGTCGGCCTCAACCTCGCCCATCCGGCCGCGCTGATCGTAGATGTGAACCTTGACCGCGCGTCGGCGGGGAACGATCTCGATGTCGGCTACCTCGTCGACCTCGGACCGGGAGCAGTTCCGACGTTGGAGGCTAGGGTCGATTCTGTGCCGGACCCGATCGATCGTGCCCTGCTGCAAGGTTGGCTGGCTCGGCCCACAGTCCAGAGCGATTGGCGGTCGTTGACGGTTGACGACCTGGCGGCCCGCACCGGCAGTTGAGCGCTCCGCGCGGTTCTGGCGTCAAAAACACGACAAAACTGCCGCGCCCTCTCCGACGCCAGAAAGGTGGATTGGGAAGGCCAAGACCGCCGGATACATATATCGTTGATTCGATGACCAACATCCATCCCGCAACTCCCGATCGTTGGCCTGACCTCGAGCGGCTCTTCGGGCCCAACGGCGCCACCTCAGGTTGCTGGTGCATGTGGTGGAGGGTGACGTCATCCGATTTCGACAATGAATCCGGACCAGCCCTGAAAGCCCGTCTGCGCGACTTGGTCGACTCGGGGCAAGAGCCCGGTCTGCTCGCCTACCTGGACGACGAGCCGGTCGGATGGGTGTCCATTGGTGCCCGAGATGAGTTCGGACGGCTCAATCGCTCCCCAAAACTCAAGCCGATTGACGACCAACCCGTCTGTTCGGTTGTCTGCTTCTTCATCGACCGCAATCACCGGCATACGGGTGTGGCGTCGGCCTTGCTCGAGAGTGCCGTCGAACGGGCGAGATCGAGTGGCTACCTCCTCATCGAGGGCTACCCGATCGACACGTCCGTCCGGGCTCGCGGAGCCGCCGACCTGTTCACCGGAACACTCGACCTGTTTGAGCAAGCCGGATTCCGGGAGACGGCACGCCGGGGCGGACGACCAATCGTCCGCCGCCGGGTCTAGTCCCGGTCCATCCCGTTGCATTCCCGGCGCTATCCGGCCGGCAGCCTCGCAACGGGTCGGCGGCCGCTGAGGACAAGACCGAGCGCGATGACGACGGTTCCCACCATGTGAAAGAGCTCCAACGACTCACCCAGGAACACCACCGCCAACAACGCAGCAAAGACAGGCATCAGGCTCATATATGGCCCGGCGCGCACCGCGCCGATCAGGTCCACTCCCTTGTTCCAGGCCAGGTAGGCCAGCACGGAGGCGAAGAGACCGACGTAGACGATCGTCAGCAGATGCCCCGGCGTCGGGTCGAAGCCACCCTGCCCCGCCAGCTCGATCAGGTATAGGACGAAGAGAATCGGTATCCCGAGCACGGTGATGGCAAGCACAAACCCGAGCGGGCTCAGGTCGTCACGGCGATCTCGCAGGACTACCGAGTACACGGCCCAGGCCACCACCGCCGCCAGGATCAACAGATCACCGGACGAGAACGCGAACGACGCCAGCACATCGAGGTCGGCCCGGGTCAAAATGATCAAAACCCCCACTATCGAAGTGGCAATGCCTACACCCTGCATACCGGTGATCCGGTCACGATGCACGATGACCGCCACCACGGGGATGATCACCGGTGATGTGGCGACGAGGAGCGTTGCATTGATGGCGGTCGTGGTACCGAGACCGACGTACACAAACACATGGAACAGCACAGTGCCCGTGACGGTGACGAGTGCAAACCAACCGGCGTTATCTCGGATCTGACGCCGTTTGGCCCAGACCTCTTTCCCCGCCAGCGGAAGCAGGACGATCAGAGCGACGAGCCACCGGTAGAAACTGAGAGTGAGTGGAGGCAACGACGACGAGACCGCGCGGCCGACGATGAAGTTGCCGCCCCAGAAAGCGGAGGCAGCACTCAACAGAACGGAGGCGGGAAGGCGCTTCACCGGGAAAGGGTAGCCAGCCGTCACAGTGGCGGTCCGGCGTACGGGCGGTGTTCGACTCAATCCTCGATCGGCCACATCTTCCGCATGAAGGTAACGAGATCGGCGACGATCGTGTGGTCCGCCGGAGCGGGGAGGAAAAGCAGCCCTTCGTCCGCCTTGAGGACCGACTTCGGAGCAACCCGCTGCAGCCTGACCTCCTGGCTGGTCGACAGATCAACCTGTCCTAGACGCACCTCCCGACGCAGCTTCACGATCTCCGTCAGGCCAACGCGAATCGCCTCGCACCGCAGCCCGGCGATTTCGATCAAGGCAGTGGCGGAATCCGGAAGGGGTCCGTAGCGATCCGCCCACTCGGCGGTCACATCGTCGACATCGGCATAGGTGGTGGCCGCCGCCAACCGCCGGTACGCCTCGATGCGGGCCAGCTGATCTTCGATATAGTCGTCCGGCAAGTGGGCATTGACCGGGAGATCGATCCTGATCTCCAACTCGCCTGCCGTTTCGACAGGCGTCCCCTCCAACTCCCCCACCGCCTCGGCCACCAATTGCGTGTACAAGTCGAACCCGACCGCGCTGATGTGTCCCGACTGCACCTCTCCAAGCATGGATCCGGCTCCCCTGATTTCGAGATCGCGAAGGGCGAGGTGGAAGCCGCTGCCCAGGTCGGAGTGCTCGCCGATCGCTTCGAGGCGCCGGTAGGCGTCTTCCGACAGTGATTGCTCCTGGGGATGGAACAAATAGGCGTAGGCCCGCTGACTGGAGCGACCAACCCGTCCACGCAGTTGATACAACTGAGCAAGACCAAGCAAGTCGGCCCGTTCCACGATGAGGGTGTTGACCTGGGGCAGGTCGAGACCGGACTCAATGATCGTCGTGGCGACCAGAACGTCGAAGTTGCCGTTCCAGAAGTCGAGCATCACCTGCTCCAGTCGGCCTTCCGACATCTGGCCGTGTGCGATTGCATAGCGGGCGTTCGGCACGAGTTGTTGGAGTCGGGCAACTGCCCGGTCGATCGACTGCACCCGGTTATGAACGTAAAAGACCTGACCCTCTCGCAACATCTCGCGCCGAATAGCAGCCGAGACCGCCTGTTCATCGAACGGTCCGACATAGGTGAGAATCGGGTGCCGATCCTCGGGTGCAGTCCGAATGTGACTCACATCTCGGATTCCCGTGAGTGCCATCTCCAAGGTGCGGGGAATAGGGGTGGCGGTGAGGGTCAACACGTCGACTCCAACCCGGAACCGCTTTATCTGATCTTTCGCCTTGACCCCGAACCGTTGCTCCTCGTCGATGATCAGGAGTCCGAGGTTCTTGAACTGGATGTCCTGCGAGAGCAGCCGGTGAGTAGCGATCACGACGTCCACTTCGCCGGTGGCCAGCTTGGCGACCACGTCACGCTGCTGGCGGGTGGTGAGAAACCGGCTGAGCATCTCGACCCTGGTGGGATACGGATTGAAGCGCTCGGAGAATACCTGGAAGTGTTGTTGAGCAAGGAGTGTCGTCGGGCACAGGATCGCCACCTGCTTGCCGTCCATCACCGCCTTGAATGCGGCCCGGATACCGACCTCGGTCTTGCCGAAGCCGACGTCCCCGAAGATGAGACGGTCCATCGGTCCGTCGGCTTCCATGTCGACCTTGACGTCGTTGATGGCACTGAGCTGATCGGCCGTTTCCTCAAATGGGAACAACGCCTCCATCTCGCGTTGCCAGGGTGTATCCGGCGCATATCCGTGACCGGTGGCGAGCGCCCGCGCCCGGTGCAGTGCCACAACCTGTTCGGCGACCGCCGCCACCGCTTTGCGGATACGGCCTTTGGTTTTCGACCAGTCCGAGCCGCCCATGCGAGATAGGCGTGGCGTCTCGCCACCGGTGTATTTCTTCACGGCCGCCAGTTGATCGGTCGGTACGTAGAGCTTGTCTTCCGCCGCGTATGCGACCACGAGGTAATCACGCTCGATGCCGGCGATGGAGCGAGTGGCCAGCCCTTCGAATCGTCCGATGCCGTGCCGGAAGTGCACAACGTAGTCGCCTTCGGCCAGATCGCGGTACCGGGCCCCATCGGCATCTTCCCGGCGTGGCGCCACCCGGCGATGAGCGCGCCGGCGACCGGCAATTGAATGCTCGCCGAGCACCGCCACCTTCAACGCGGGCAGCATGAACCCGTGATGTATACCAACCCCGATTGCGGCCGTTTCGATCCGATCGAGCTGCGATCTCCTGGTCAAATCGAGACCTGCTTCGCCCAGCAAGCGAGCAACCCGATCCGCCGCCGCTTCACCATCCATTGCGACCACCACGTTGATCCCGGCGGCAATCCACCGGTTGAGGGCGTTGGCTACCGATTCGGCGTCTCCCGGTGTGGCATCGAGCCCACGCATTTCGAGTGCGTTGTCCGTTGGGCTGGTCGCGATCGGAGGCGCCTCGAGCACGTCCCGTCCGGTGAGGCCTTCGTTCAAGTCGAGATACAACGCCGGATGCTCTCCTGCCGAAGGTGCTCCATGGCCCCACGTCGGAGCCAGGGCGGCCGCCATTTCCGCTTCTTCCTTGACAAGATCGCGGCTTCGGTCTGCAGCGCGGACTGGATCGAACACAATCACCGGAGCACCGCCGGGCAGTTGGGTCAGAGCGGTCGCTTCAGGAGCAATCCACGGGAGCCATGATTCCATTCCCGCGAACAAGTGACCTTCGCTCAGCCGCTCCCAGGTGGCAGCCGCCCACGGCTCCTGATGGACCAGAACACGCGCCGCCTCCCTCGAAGCTGCATCGGGCCGGAGTTCCCTGGCCGGATAGGCAATCAGCCCTTCCGCAGCGTCGGTCGACCGCTGAGTGTTGATCGAGAAATTTCGGGCCGACTCCACCTCGTCTCCCCAGAACTCCAATCGGACCGGATCACCCCCCTGGGCCGGGAATACATCAATGAGCCCACCGCGCACGCCGAATTCTCCGCGGCTCTCCACCCGATCTGTGCGGTGGTATCCATATTCAGCCAGGCGCTGGATGAGAAGGTCGTAACCTGCCTCCTTCCCCGCCGCCGCGATCAATGGCCGCACGGACGAGGGACTTACCCGCTGGGTGATCGCCCGCACCGACGCAACGACGACCGTACCCGGCTCACCAACGGTGAGCAGATTCCTCGCCCTGGCTCTGGCCGCCATAGTCGTTACATTGGGTGAGACATGTTCGAATGGCAGCGTCTCCCAAGCCGGCAGCAACGCGCCTCGGCTGGTGAACAATTCGAGGTCGTCGACGAGATCTTCCGCCTCCCGCTCGCCTGGAACGATGACCAGCAACGGACGGTCCGCCTTCGCGGCCATACCGGCCGTCAGATACGCGCGCGCTCCCGGCGCAACAACCAGACGACCACTCGATTTCGGCAGAAGGTCGGCACGCCACCGATCGACGAGGGGAGCAAGAGGAGCAGACATCGGGATCGATCATGCTAGTTGACTCCCGCACGGCTGAATCGGGAGGACAACCGCATCAGTCCACAGACCGCTAGGGTGCCGGGATGAGCAATCCCCTGTTGGGCGACGCCTTTGCGCACCACGTTTGGGCGACGCTGCGCTTGATCGATGCGTGTATCCCCCTCAGCTCCGATCAACTCGGGACCGCCGTTCCCGGGACCTTCGGCTCGATCATCGACACAATCCGCCATCTCGTCGGCGCCGACTGCGCCTACCTGTATGCCCTGACCGGCGGGCGTGTCGCCGTGATCGACGACGGACGGATGGGACTTCCGGAGCTCAGCGTCGCGATGGAAGGCAACGCTGCCGCGTGGGCCTCGCTTCTTACGCAGGACCTCGACCCGGATTTCGTGGTGGTCAGGCACCGTGACGACGGATCCGAGGGCCATGCTCCAATGGGCATCCGGCTCGCCCAGGCCCTGCACCACGGGACCGACCATCGAAGCCAGGTCTGCACCGCCCTCACGACCATCGGCGTTGAGCCTCCCGCTATCGACGTTTGGGACTTCGCCGACAAGGATGGCCGGCTTGTTGAGGTTCCGCCCTCCCTTTGACGATCCGCCGAATCCCTCAGGTGTCAGGGCACATGCGCCGACAATTGCGGAATGCAGCCCGCCATACCGGGGACGCGGCCGAGCGCGCGACATCAGCTTGCCAACATAAGAGTTTCGAAGATTCGTTGGGTGTTCCCGGCGCTTGTCGCGTTGGGCGCTGCTTCCATGTTCGAAGGGGAATGGGCAGACGGAGCAGGTGC
The DNA here is from genome assembly GCA_024641245.1 of Actinomycetes bacterium. Classification (GTDB taxonomy): domain Bacteria; phylum Actinomycetota; class Acidimicrobiia; order Spongiisociales; family JAHEDJ01; genus JAHEDJ01. The sequence continues at coordinate 10,689 of JAHEDK010000007.1, read as the reverse complement.
AGCCGGAGTGGCGCTCGGCTTCGGCGCCGCAGCCGTCGTCTTCCTTCGCAACGCTCGAGCGATCCCTTCTCGCCGCGAGAGGACCGCTTGGCAACTGATCGGATCCGGCCTGGGGTTGGGCTCGATGGGTGTATTAGCGACGGTCGGCCAGAGTGTGGTTGCCCCCCCTGTCCCAGCATTCAGCGCAATCGACCTGGCGTTCATCATCTCCTACATGCTCGTATTGACCGGTGTTGCGTTACTGCCGCAGGCCGGTGGAGGAGGGCTGCACAGGGCGAGGCTCCTCGTTGACGGCCTGATCGGCGCCATCGCTTTGACGTCGATCTTCTGGGTGGCATTCCTCTTCGACATGCTGAGCGATTTGGAAAGCACCGGCGGCTGGGAACGCGCCGTCGGATCGGCGTATCCGATCCTCGATGTGGCAGCGCTCATCGCCGTCGCAACGTTGTTCATGCGCCGCTCGAACATGCGCTTCGATGCCAGGCTGATGCTGCTCGGAGTCGGCATCGCCATACAATCGCTGGCTGATTTGTCTTTCCTCTTCACCGGACTCGGCAATACTTTCGAGGAATCGCAGCCGAACTTCGTATTATTCATCATCCCGACATTCGCCTATCTGAGCGCGGCCGTCATGGTGCCCGTCCGCCCCAGAGCCCGTGAATACGCCGACCAACAGCCTCAGTGGTGGACGTCTGCGATCCCCTACGCACTGGTCGTCGCCCTCTCCGTTGTTCTGCTCATCAGTCTCGAGACAGGAGGATTCGATGCAGATAGCCGCGTCCTCTCCTACTCGGTCCTGACGGTCGTTGGCCTCGTGGTCATTCGTCAGACGGCAGCCATCCGGGAGAACCGGAATCTCGTCGAACAAGAGCGCAGAGCGCTCGTATCATCGATTTCGCATGAGCTTCGTACTCCTCTGACCGCGGTCGTCGGCTTCCTCGATCTCGTCCGGTCGGAGATGACCGAAGAGGAGGAACAAGCCGAGCTCTTGAGCATCGCATACGAACAGACACGCCATGTAGCCAGGATCGTCTCGGATCTCGTGGCGCTGGCCCGCGACAGTGTGGCCGGCCTCCAACTCCACGACAGCATGGTCGACGTTGGGGAGTTGATCGATCTAACAACGCACACAATCGCCGACGGTCACGATGCAGACACCATCATCTCTGCCGAGGTCGACATGGATCTTCGAGCTCTCGTCGATCGAGACAGACTCCAGCAAATCATCGACAACCTGATCGGCAACGCGGTCCGCTATGGAGGAGACCGTCGCCTCGTCGTCGCTCGGGCCGAACACGACAGTCTCTGCATCGAGGTTCACGACGACGGTGCCGGCGTACCGACGAAGTATCAGTACCTCATCTGGGAACGCTTCGAGCGCGGGTCGCACCGACTCGACGCCGCAACCCCGGGATCGGGAATCGGTCTGGCAATCGTCAAGATGATCGCGCAAGCGTACGGAGGATCGGCCGGCTACCGCCGATCAGAACGACTCGGCGGGGCATGCTTCTCGATTGAACTTCCCGGCCGGGTCGTGGGCGCCGCCCCGACCCAACTCGACAGGCGGGCATCGCCTGTCTCCGGATAATCAGGTTCGCCCTCGCCAACCTCGTCCTAGGCTTTCCCATTCATGGCCAACCCGACCTCCCTTCCATCCCCCTGGAGCGTGCTGCGCGACGGCCTGCGTCTGATTGCACGCTTTGTGAAGACGCATCCATGGGCATTTGCCCTGGCGGTGTTCGGCGCGGCCCTGTACGCCGCAGCCATCGTCGCCTCCGCTCAGGTGGTGGGATGGCTAACCGATCAAGTGATAATCCCGGTGCTCACCAACGGAGCGGACTTCCGGGCGAAGGTCTGGCTAGCAGTCGCGGCCCTGGTCGGCGTTTCATTGTGGAAAGCATCCGGAATCGTGCTGCGGCGCACCGCCGCCGGTTGGCTCCAGTTTCGGACCCGCCAGGATGTCCGAAACCGGCTGCTGGATCACCAACTCGACCTCGAGCTGGCCTGGTTCTCGCAGCAGTCGATCGGCGACTTGCTGGCAGTCGCTGATTCGGATACCGATCGCGGAACCGGCGTGCTGGCCCCGCTTCCGTACGCGACCGGCGTGATGCTGCTCCTGTTCGGTTCTGTGGCGATGGTCGCACGAATCGACCTGTGGCTTGGCTTCTGGTCACTGGCCGGCCTGGTAATCATCGTGGCGGTCGACGTCAAGGGCGCCTGGACCGTCTATCCCCTCTGGGAGGAAGTTCAGGAACAGCGCGGCCGCTTGTGGTCGCTCGCCCACGAAGCCTTCGACGGGGCGCTGACGATCAAATCACTTGGCCGTGAGGCGAAGGTGGCGGATCGCTTCGGCGTCACCTCCGACGGTGTCCGCGACGGCATCATCGACGTGAACACCCGATGGGTGTCGTATCAGGCAATCATCAGGGCGCTTCCTCCCGCCCTGATTCTGGTACTGATTTATGCTGGTGCGGCCCGCATCCGTGCCGGAGCGATCACGGCAGGCGACCTCGTCACCGTCACCTACTTGCTCTCGTTGCTCGCCTTCCCCGTCCAGCTGATCGGCTTCGTACTGTTCGACCTATCTGCCAGCATCGCCGGCTGGCAACGGGTTCAGAGCGTCTTTGAAGCCGATCGATTCATGGGCTACGGGGCCAACTCCGCACAGGAACCCGGCCGAGCAGCCTCAGTCGCCGGACACGGAGTCGATTTCAAATACCGGCCGGAAGAACCCGTGCTGGTCGGCGTTGAGATGGACCTGGCAGCCGGCACCACGCTGGCCGTCGTCGGACCGACCGCCTCCGGCAAGTCAACCCTTGCCCTGCTGCTGGCGAGACTGTGGGACCCCGCCGACGGGGCTATCCACATCGACGACCGGGATCTTCGATCCTTCGCTCGATCCGAACTGCCGCGCGAAGTGGCCTACGTGTCGCAGGAGGCGTTTCTCTTCGATGACACCATCACCGGCAACATCACACTCGGTGACGCATTCACCGACGAGGAAGTCACCTCGGCCGCCCGCCTGGCCGGAGCCGACGTGTTCGTCTCCGAGTTGCCGAACGGCTATGCGACGCGCCTCGGCGAGCGCGGCACCTCGCTCTCAGGAGGGCAGCGTCAACGCATTGCGTTGGCCCGTGCGTTGATCCGGCAACCCCGACTAATGATCCTCGACGATGCAACTTCCGCAGTCGACCCTTCGGTGGAGGCCGAAATCCTGCGCTCCCTGAAGAGAGCCGACCTTCCTTCCACGATTGTCATGGTTGCGTATCGTCCGGCCACGATTCGCCTCGCCGACGAGGTCATGTTCGTCGACGACAAGACGGTCTCAGACCACGGAACCCACGAGCAACTCCTCAGCAGGTCTCCCGGATATGCCGCCCTAGTCAGAGCCTACGAGGAGGACGCTCGGCGCGTCGCAACCGATGACCACCGACACATGTCGACCGACGAAAGACGCCGATCGTGAAGGACGAACGAACCCTCAGGGTTCTGCGACAGGCCCTCAAGGAAGCGCCCGTTCTCCGGCGCGGACTCGGGCTGACCGTGCTGATGGCCGCGGCCGGAACAGCCATTCAGATCATCGTCCCGGTCGCAATGCAACAGATCATCGACGACGAACTGCTGACGCCCATCGAGATCGACCTCAGCAGCGTGGGAGCCAAAGTGGCAATTGCCGCCACCGCGCTCGTGCTCGGAACCTGGGTGGGGCGCGCCGCCCTGATACGACTGGTGAAGGCCTCCTCCACCGGCCTCTCCGACCTCCGCCAGATGACCTTCGCTCACCTCATGCGTCGATCGGTCCTCCACGTCGATGCCGAGCGCCGTGGGTCCCTCGTCTCGCGGGTCACCACCGACATCGCAACGCTCCAAGGCTTCATGGATTGGGGTGGGGTCGGGTTGCTCACCTCCGGATCACAGGTGTTCCTGGCGCTGGGAGCGATGTACGCCTACGAGTGGCGGATAGCACTCCTCGTAACGGTCGGGATCATTCTCTACGCGGTGCTCATGATCTGGTTCCAGCGTATTCTCCAGCGCAGCTACGACCGGGTCCGGCGCCGAGTCGCCAACAGCCTGGCCGTCCTGTCCGAAGCGATCTCGGCGATTCCCGTGGTCCGCGCCTATGGAGTCGAGCGAGCCACGCAGGACAGAGTCGCCCAGGCCCTCGAGGATCGATTCCAGTCTGAGTACAAGACGATGCGCTTCGGCAACATCCTGTTCAGCTCGGCCGAACTGTTCGCGGGCATCTTGATGGCCGCGGTCGTGGCAGCGGGCCTGGCGATCGGGACGACACCCGGTCGCTTGCTGGCGTTTCTCTTCCTGGTCAACCTCCTGACCGAACCGGTGCAAATGATGGTCGAGGTGCTGGAGACGGCCCAATCGGCCGCATCAGGAATGCGACGGATCCTCGGTGAGATCCACTCGGAAGTCGAGATTCCCGACCCCGTCGATGGGCCGCCGCTACCGCCCGGAGCCCTCGAAGTACGCTTCACCGACGTTTCGTTTCGATACGGTGACGGCCCAGAAGCTCTCCACGAGGTGAGTGTTGAAGTCGTGGCGGGGGCGCGGGTGGCCATCGTCGGCGAGACGGGATCGGGCAAAACGACCTTCGCCAAGCTGGCCGTGCGCCTGCTCGAGCCGACCTCCGGATCCATCGCAATCGGAGGCGTTCCACTGAATCGCATCTCGTTCGCCTCGCTGCGCCACCGGGTGGCGTTCGTGCCACAGGAAGGCTTCCTGTTCGAGGGAACGGTGGCGGACAACATCCGGTACGGAAAGCCGGAAGCGACGGAACGTGAGATCCGCACGGCCTTTGTCGAGCTCGGGCTCGACGGTTGGCTCGACCGTCTCGTGGATGGCCTCGGCTCATCGGTTGGCGAACGGGGCGGAGATCTCTCGGCAGGCGAGCGGCAACTGGTGGCGCTGGTGCGGGCTTGGATTTCCGTGCCGGACGTTCTCGTGCTCGACGAAGCGACGTCGGCCGTCGATCCGGCGCTCGACGTGCAGCTGCGCCGGGCGATGGAACGTCTCACCCAGGGAAGGACGGCAATCACTATTGCCCACCGTCTAGCCACTGCAGAAGCAGCCGACGAGGTGCTGGTGTTCGACCGGGGGATGCTGGCGGAACGTGGCCGGCACCAGGATCTCCTCGCTGCCGGCGGCGTGTACGCCTCGTTGCACGCCGATTGGGCGACCGGAACGGTGAGCGCCGGCGGACGAACCCCTCGGTAGGAATCGGGTGTCTCGAGTGCCATCCGGGCCAATGCAAAGGGGCCTCAGCCCCCCGGGCGGGTCACTTCGATTCTGGTGATCCGGCGGCGCCGCGTGCTCGCCACCTTGAGAGTGTGTCCGGCGACCAGGACTTCGTCACCAACTTCCGGAACCCGGCCGCACAGCGCGTAGACGAGGCCGGCAACAGTATTCCACTCGCCATCCGGGAGGCTCCGTTCAATGAGATCCGCGAGATCCTCAACCGGAAGCGCGGCATCTACGGACCACCTTCCATCTCCGACTGCGATCACCCCATCGGGTTCCTCACTCATCGATCCGAGCAGTTCCTCGGCGATGTCTTCAATGGTGAGGAGCCCGGCAGTACCTCCGTACTCATCGACGACCACCGCCATATGCATCCCGGTTGTCTGCATCTCCCGCAGCAGGTCCAGGACCCGCTTCGAGTCGGGAACCACCAGCGGATCATTGGCCAATGCAGAGACTTGGAGGAGGTCACGCCTTGTCTCGGGCAGCCTCAGAAGCTCGCGCAGACCCACCGTGCCTGTGATGTTCTCTGGGGACCCTGCGTAGACCGGAATCCGCCGATGTCCGGAGTCGAGCGCGATGGCGAGTGCGACGTCGACCGTCGCATCGGCCGGGACGGAGACGATGTCTGCGCGCGGAACCATGATGTCGTCGACGCGCCGGTCACCGAGCCTGAAGGCTCTCTCGATGAGCACCAGATCCTCGGGCGTGATCTCCCCCTCCCGGGCTGCCCGGGAAGCCAATCGACGGAGCTCATCCTCGGTAACCGTCGGTGACGTCGTGATACCTTTGCCGGGCATCTGGATATCGGCGAACCAAACCAGCGCCCGTACCAGCGGTCGGAAGAGGACCTCCAGCCATGCAAGCGGAGACGCCAGCATCAAAGCCACTCGATCGGAGTGCCGCACGGCGAAGGTCTTCGGAATCGCCTCTGCGTACACGAACAGCAGGATGGTGAGCACGATCGAAGCGACGGTCACGCCGAGGTTGCCAAACCATCGTTGCGCAAGGATTCCTGTGACGGTCGCCGCGCCGATCTGACTGAGTAGCGCCGTGAGTAGGACCGCATTCAAGACACGCGGCAAATCGTCGAGAAGCGCCACGATTCGACGTGCACGCCGGTCACCTCCAGAGGCAAGGGAGGCGGCCCGCACCGGAGACATGCGGAGAAGGGCGGTTTCGCCGGCCGCCACAAAGACCGCCAGCACGAAGGCGGCCACGAGCAAGCCAATGAGCCAGCCGTTACCGTCCATGTCCTAATTCAACCACGACGCGCGTCCGTCCGCACAAGTGGAGGAAACGACGGCACTACGGACCACGGCGCCAACGGCCGCGAGCTAGCGGACACGCTCTGCGTTGGCCCGGAACGCATCGCGGACGAAAATCGCCAACCCCGGCCGGAACTTATCCCAATAGGCAGTGAAGCGGGCGTCGGTGGTGTACATCTCGCCCAGGCCTACATGCATCTCATACGGGCATGAATAGAACCACCGGGAAATGTGCTGACGGTGTCGTTCGGCCAGATCCATCGCGGTCGCGCTCGTGGCAGCATCGCCATCGGCCATCAGGGCGGCGAGTTCCTCAGCGATCGCTTTGCCTTCCGCGCTCGCTTCCTTCCACTGCCCCTTGCCGTAGGATTTCGTCCGTCGTTGCGACTCCCGGTAGGCGTCGGTCTCACCCCAGCGCTCCCGGGCTTCCTCTGCGTGTTCTGCGGGATCGAAATCCCCGAACACCTCGAACATGTCATCCTTGCTCATCGTTGTCCCTTCATCGATTGCCTCGAGCGCCCTATCGATTGCATCCACCATTTGGTGGAATCGGGCTGCCTGATCCACCATGAGTGCCCGCTGCCTAAGCAACGTTTCACGACGATCCGGATCGGCGAGTGACCGGCGAACGTCGTTCAGACCAAAGCCAAGGGCGCGGAAGAACAAGATCTCCTGGAGACGCTCGAGGTCTGCATCGTCATACATCCGATATCCCGAACGGCTCCGCCGGGCCGGATGCAGTACGCCGATCTCGTCGTAGTGGTGCAGCGTCCGCACCGTTATCCCCGTGGCCTTCGCCACTTCGCTCACCGTGTAGGTCATGACCTCCACGATAGACCCTCACGTATCGTGAGAGTCAAGTCATTTGCCGGAGCGGGCGTAGGTCCCGGTGGCATCCGAGACACTGGGTTCGGCATAGCGCGAACTGCGTCGGGCCCGAGATCAGCCCTCCCGGGCGCAGGTTCGATGGGTCGTACGCCCAGCGGGCAACTGCGTGGCGTTCGCCTACCTCCAGGCATTCGATACCGGAGGCCGCCGGGAACTGCTCTGCCAGGAAACGATTGATGGCATCGCGGCTCGGAGTCATTCGCGCAACAGGCCTTCTGATCGAAACCATTCAGTCGTACGGCGCAAGGTGTCGACGGCCGATCGGTATCCGAGTCCGAGTTCCCTCGTTGCCCTTGAACCGTCGTAGATGTGTCCGTGCCGTAGAACCCGTACCATCTCGCGACACAGGGGTGCTTGCTGCCGGCGCAGCCGCGAACCGATCCCGACGATGCCTCCCCCGATCGACGCGGCGACGGCGGGCACAAACCGGACGGAGAAACTGCGATCGGTCACGCGCTCGAGCAACGACACGGCCGCCCGGGTGCTCATCGTGAAGCCGCTCAGAATGTACCGCTCCCCTGCCACACCGCGACGCCACCCCAGCAAATGCCCTTCCACGCAGTCATCTATATCAACGATGCTCACGGTCGCATCCACCAGGACTCGAAGATCACCATTGAGTACGTCCAGGATCAGCTTGCCGGTGCCGGTGGCGCGGCCGGGCCCCTGTACCGAAGACGGGTTGACTGCAATTACCTCAACCGCGCCGGCTTCTGAGAAAGCCACCTGCTCCGCAAGTGCCTTTGATCGTTCGTAATGAGACAGAACGAAACCGCGATGCATGCTTCGCTCATCGGCGGCTTCGCCCTGCTGCTCACCCAAAACGACTGCCGATGAGGTGTACAAGAGACGGGGGACTCCGGCTGCGTTGGCGGCGCGGACAACGTTCCTGGTCCCATCCACGTTTGCCCGATACATGGGCGTCGGATCGGCCAGACACATCGCATTCACGCCTGCCACATGAAAGACGCCGACGGCTCCGCGCATGCCTTCAATGAGTGCAGAAACATCGTCAAGGTCACCTTCGACGGGTTCCGCTCCCAGCAGACGGAGCATGGAGGCGGCTTCGGAGGACCGGGCCAGCGCTCGAACCGTGTTTCCTTCCGAAACAAGCCGCTGAATCAGAGCCCGACCGATGATGCCAGATCCGCCGGTGATGAAGAGCGTCACGCCTTGGCATCGACCTTTCGAACGATATGCCAGAAGCCTGACGCATACTGCCATCCGGAAGCAACCGCCACTCCGGCCGCCAGCCACATGAGCCATTCATCGAAGAACAACGGACCCCACGTCTCCGCGAATCGCATCATGGCGAAGAAGATCGCGCCGAACTGAACATTCGCTTTGATCTTGCCCCAGATCGATGGCGTGACGATGTGGCCCTCCATCGCCGTTATACCTCGCAGGGCCATCACAGCAAACTCACGCATGATGATTATCAGCACCGGCCAGATCGAGGCGCGATCGATCGCCACCAGTGCGATCAGGCTCCCCGAAACGAGTAGCTTGTCGGCGGTCGAATCGAGGAATCCTCCGAGCACCGTTGTGATATCCCAGCGCCGGGCGAGATATCCATCGAAGAAATCGGTTGCCGCGGCTGCCACGAACAATCCTGCTGCCACACCGAACGCGTGCTCGCCGCTCGAAGTCACGAGCGCCATGATGACGGGGGTCATCACGATTCGGGCAAGGGCCAATAAGTCTGGCAGGGAAATTCGGTCATCCTCCTTCGACCCTCGATCATACCGTGCCCAATGCTCTGTACCTGAGTTCGAGTCGAGGGATTGTCGTCGCGGGCCTACGTTTCCCCCTTCGTGACTCGAATCGTTGCATATCCGTCGCCACGAACGAGCCGCCCCAACCCCAGCCACGTTGACAACGCCTGCGTGGCTCCCTCGATCTCAGGGACGGTGAAGTGGATGCAGTGCAGCGCGGAAGACGTTCTGCGACGAGGGGTTGAAGCGCTAGCCGCGCCTTGCCAGCAGGCGTTCGATCAAGGTGCCGAAACCCGGCTCGATTCCCAAGCCGAGCGATCCCGCCAGTACGACGGCAAGAGCGGCTGCAGGGATGGCTGCCGCACCCATGACCCTGGCCACCAGCCCTGCCACCAGGGCGGTACCAGCCTCGGTTGTGGACTCGGGGACGAACCAGATGACGGACCCGGTATCCGCGATTGTGGGAGCGGCCAGCACCACATCATTGGCGGGGCCGACCGTAACCGAAATGGTCCCTGCCGCGCAGGAACCCGACGGGTCGCACCACTCGAAGCTGAACGAGTCGGAACCAAAGTAATTGGGGTCGGGTCGGTACCGAACCCGACCGTCGCCGAGGTGTGCGGTACTTCCGGATGCGCCATCCGTGACCCAGGCCAGAACAAGCGCGTCGCCGTCGGCATCCGTCACCAGCCGCCGCAGATCGATGACGAACGAGTCATCCTCTGTGATGGAAACATGTGCGCCGCTCACGATCGGGGCGTCATTGACCGCCAGCACCAATACCTCGACCGACGCCAGCCTGACGACTCCGTCGGGGCCGGATGCGGAGTATGTGAAATCATCCCGGCCCGCGTAGTCAGGGAGGGGCTCATACACGAAGGATCCATCGATAGTGAGTAACACAGTGCCGTGATCCGGGTGTGCATTCAGTTCCAGGGTGCCGGGCACTACGTTGGTGTCGTTGTCGAGCACATCGATCGTGGTCACCCCATCTTCCTCCACGCGGGCGCCATCATCCACCAGCCCGGCGCCAACAAGTGGCGGAGGCACCGCCGCCTCAGCTACCCGAGGCTCGGCGCGAACCCGATCGGAGGCGTCGGGTGGCGTCGGCTCCGGCGGCGGGTTGGACGCAGCGGATGGCTCAGCCGGGTCCGGAAGAGCAGGTAGATCACCTGCGTCGGCAGGGTGCGTTGGCCCGGCAGGATCCGAATCGTCCGGACCGGGCGGACGGGTGGGCACAGCAGGATCGGCGGGTACCGCAGGCACACCGGGCCCACCCGGGTCGGCCGGTTGGGCAGGGTTGGCTCCAGTCTGAGTCGATGGTTCGGTCGTTTCTCCCGGATCAACCGGGCCAACCGGATCAACCGGGCCAACCGGATCAACCGGATCAACCGGATCAACCGGGCCAACCGGATCAACCGGATCAACCGGGCCAACCGGGCCAACCGGATCAACCGGGCCAACCGGGCCAACCGGATCAACCGGGCCAACCGGGCCAACCGGGCCAACCGGGCCAACCGGGCCAACCGGGCCAACCGGATCAACCGGATCAACCGGATCAACCG
>JAHEDK010000061.1 GCA_024641245.1 Actinomycetes bacterium | reverse complement strand
CGTCGACATCAACGGGGTGAGCGAGCTCGACTACATCCGCGACGTCAACGGCCACGTGGCGGTCGGCGCGCTCACCCGCCACGCCAAGGTGGCCTCGTCAGATCTATTGTCTGCAACGAACCACACATTGGCCGCGTGCGCGCCATGGGTGGCCGACCCGCTGGTCCGCAACCGCGGCACGATGGCCGGGTCGATCGCCCACTGCGACCCCGAGGGTGACTGGAACTCCGTGATGCTGGCGATCGGAGCCTCGGTTGTTGCGAACTCGGTAGACGGCGGCGAGCGAGTCATCCACATCACCGACTTCCTCGTCGACTTCTTCACCAACTCGCTCCGACCCGGCGAGATGGTCACCGAGGTGCGCATCCCCAAGTACACGGGACGCGGCGGCGGCAGCTATCTCAAACTCGAGCGGAAGATCGGCGACTACGCCACGGTCGGCGTCGCCACCCACCTTCAACTCGACGCTTCGGGAACCATCACCGACGCCGGGCTGGCGCTCACCGCGGTGTATCAGCACAACCTGAAGGTGACCGAGGCGGAGCAGATGATGATCGGTCAGAAACCCTCTGCCGAGTTGTTCGCCGAGGCGGGGGCGATCGCCGCCAGGACATGCGAGCCGGAAGACAATGTGAGAGGGCCGGCCGACTACAAGCGTGCGGTCGTGGCGGAGTACACCAAGCGGGCGTTCACATCGGCCGCAGTGCAGGCACAGGGAGCGTGAACATGGAGATCAACGTCACGATCAACGGGAAGAGCGAGACGCGGACCGTCGAGAACCGCAAGCTCCTCGTCGACTTCATCCGATCCGATCTCGACCTCACGGGCACCCACATCGGGTGTGACACCACGTCGTGTGGAGCCTGCACCGTCCTCGTGGACGGGGTGCCGATGAAATCCTGCACGATGTTCGCGGTCCAGGCCAACGGCAAGGACATCACGACCGTCGAAGGGCTGAAACAGAACGGCACCCTGCACCCGATCCAGGCTGCGTTCAAGGAAGAGCACGGCCTGCAGTGCGGGTTCTGCACTCCCGGGATGATGCTGGTCGGTTCCGTGCTCCTCGAAGAGAACCCCAGTCCGACCGACGACGAGGTCCGGTGGGCGATCTCGGGAAACCTGTGCCGCTGCACCGGTTACATGAACATCGTGAAATCGATCCAGACCGCCGCCGCGGCGATGGGAGAGAACTGACATGGCTTTGACTGAACACACCGACATCGACCACCTGCCCACCACGGCGGAGGTCGGCGGGATCGGCCACTCGGTGAAGCGCAAGGAGGACGACCGCTTCATCCAGGGACATGGCGAATACCTGGACGACGTGGTACTGCCCGGGATGCTCCACATGGCGATCCTCCGCTCGCCCGTCGCCCACGCGACGATCACCAACATCGACACGTCCGAGGCCGAGGCGATGGAAGGTGTCGTAGCAGTGGTCACCGGGGCTCTCCTCGCCGAGCACGGGCTCGCCTGGATGCCGACGCTCTCCGGCGACACCCAGGCCGTCCTGGCCACCGACAAGGTGCGTTTCCAGGGCCAGGAGGTCGCCGCCGTCATCGCCACCGACCCGTATCTGGCTCGGGACGCCCTCTCGGCGATCTGGGTCGACTACGACGAGTTGGAGCCGATCACGACGCCACAGCAGTCGCTGGCGACCGACACGGTCATCCGGACCGACAAGGAAGGCAAGACCGACAACGTCGCCTACGAATGGGAGGCGGGCGACAAGGACCTGACCGACGCCGCCTTCGCCAGGGCGGCGAAGGTCGTGAGCCTGGACACTCACTACCCCCGTTCACACCCGTCGCCGTTGGAGACCTGCGGTGTCGTCGCCGATGTCGACCCGATCACGGGTCAGGTCGACATCCACATGACCAGCCAGGCGCCGCACGCCATCCGCACCGTGTTCGCGCTGGTGACCGGGTTGCCGGAGGAGAAGATCCGGATCAAGACCCACGACATCGGAGGCGGGTTCGGCAACAAGGTCCCGGTCTATCCCGGCTACGTCGTGGCCACGGCAGCCTCGCTGCTCATCGGCAAGCCGGTGAAATGGGTGGAGACCCGCACCGAGAACCTGATCTCCACCGGGTTCGCCCGCGACTACTACATGCACGGCGAGCTGGCAATCGACGAGAACAACCGGATCATCGGGATGCGGGCCGGCATCCTCTCGGATCAGGGTGCGTTCTACGCAGATGCTCAGCCCACCAAGTTCCGGGCCGGGCTGTTCCACATCTGCACCGGCAGTTACGACTTCGGCGCCGCGCATGTCACGACGAAGGGCGCCTACACCAACAAGGCCCCAGGCGGTGTCGCCTATCGCTGCTCGTTCCGGGTGACCGAGGCTTCGTATCTGATCGAACGGCTCGCCGACCTCGCCGCGATCGAGGTCGAGATGGACCCGACCGAGTTCCGGGAGCTGAACTTCATCAAGAAGGACCAGTTCCCCTACCTGTCGCCGACCGGCTTCGTCTACGACTCGGGCGACTATCACGCCGCCATGGACGTGGCGAAGGAACTGATCGACTACGACGGCTGGCGGGCCAAGCAGGCCGAACACAACGCCGAACCGAATGGTCGGACCAAGATCGGGATCGGAGTCGCCTCGTTCACCGAGGTGGTCGGCGCCGGCAACTCGAAGGACTACGACATCCTCGGGCTGAAGATGTTCGACTCTGCCGAACTCCGCATCCACCCGACCGGCAAGGCGATCCTGAAACTCGGCGTCCAGACCCAGGGTCAGGGGCACGAGACGACGTTCGCCCAGATCGTCGCCCAGGAACTCGGGATCCCCTACACCGACATCAAGGTGATGTACGGCGACACCGACAACACCCCATACGGGCTCGGCACGTACGCGTCGCGGTCGACTCCGGTCGGCGGCGCGGCGACGGCCGTGATCTCGCGCAAACTGCGTGAGAAGGCCAGGAAGCTGGCCGCCCACCTGCTGGAGGCATCGGAAGACGACCTCGAATGGGAGCCGGGCAAGTTCACGGTGAAGGGCACCGACGTCTCGGCCACGATCCAGGACATCGCCTTCGCCGCCTACACCAACCACCCCGAGGGGATGGAAGCCGGGCTGGAGGGCGTCCACTACTACGACCCACCGAACATGACCTATCCGTTCGGTACCTACATCGTGGTGGTCGAGGTCGACACGGGTGACGGCAGCTGGAAGGTCGTGGACATGGCGGCGGTCGACGACTGCGGCGTTCGCATCAACCCGATGATCGTCGAGGGCCAGATCCATGGCGGGCTCACCGAGGGTTTCGCCATGTCGAACATGCAGTGGATCACGTTCGACGACAACGGCAACTGCATCGGCTCGAACTTCATGGACTACCTGGTGCCGACGGCCTACGAGACGCCCAAATACAAGATGGGCGAGACGGTCACCCCGTCACCGCACCATCCGATCGGCGCCAAGGGCGTCGGCGAGTCGGCCACGGTCGGTTCACCGGCGGCGTACATCAACGCCGTGGTGGATGCGGTCTCGTCGTACGGAGTCACGAACATCGACATGCCGGCGCTCCCACATCGCGTGTGGGGTGCGATCAACGGCATCGAGGTCAAGCCATGAGATCCGTTCCACCTTCTCGGTGACCCTCGATGTGCGATCGACTGATGGGTAGACGGTTCACAGT
>JAHEDK010000060.1 GCA_024641245.1 Actinomycetes bacterium | reverse complement strand
CAGCTCACGCGGCTCCGAGTTCGGATCCGGTTGCTCCCACGACGAGAAGTCCACACCAGCCAGCATGCCGATCGTCATGCAGCAACACTAGGCATGAGCACCCGAGTCGCCACGGAGTACGGTCGCGAACCCGCCCGCCGACGTGCCTCTGATAGGTCTGTAGGGGCGCTGCGGGGTTTGGTTCCGTAGCGTTGCAGGGGTCTCGGTGGGTGTCGCTCTCGACGTGCCTGCCACCCCATGTGGGTTGGCTTTCGAGCGAGCTGTCGGCCTGCCGGGATCTCTGCTGGCGGTGTGGCTCGAAACAGGCGTAGCACGCAGGACCGTATCAGGAGTGCCCACCGTCAGATCCACCGACCCCAACCATGAGGAGGTGTGTCATGTCGGTGATGATCGGAATCGACCCAGCAAAGGGTTCCCATGCCGCAGCGGCGGTGAACGGTGGCGAGGAGGTGCTCGCCGAGCTCGAGGTCCGCGCCAGCCGTCGTCAGATCAGCGAGTTGTTGGCCTGGGCGGAGCGGTTCCCTCTGCGGCGGTGGGCGATCGAGTCCGCCAATGGGCACGGCTATCTGCTGGCCCAGCACCTGACCGCGGCGGGAGAACACGTCGTGGATGTGCCCTCGACGCTCTCGGCGCGGGTACGAGTGCTCGACTCGACCCGCTCGCAGAAGAACGACGCCAACGATGCCCGTTCGGTGGCGATCGTGGCACTGCGCCAACCCAACCTGCGACTAGTCACCGCCGAGGATCACGTGGCGGTGCTGCGGATGTTGGCGAAACGCCACAAGCAACTCGCCTCGCTCAAGACGCAGGCCGCGGCGCGGCTCCACACCGTGTTGGCTGCCCTGATCCCTGGTGGGCTGGGCAAAGAGATGGTGGTTCGCCAAGCCGCTGGGCTGCTGCGCCGGGTGCGGCCGGCGTCGATGGTCGAGGCCGAACGTAAACGCCTCGCCCACCAGCACCTTGCTGAGGTGCGCCGCCTCGAGAAGGAACTCAAAGCCTCCAAAGCGAGCCTGGCGGTCGCCGTGGAAGCCTCCGGGACCTCACTAACCGACATCTACGGAGTCGGCCCAGTAGTAGCCGGCCTACTGATCGGCTACAGCGGCGACATCGCACGCTTCCCCACCCGGCATCACTACGCCGCCTACACCGGGACCGCCCCCATCGAGGCTTCCTCCGGAGCCAAGAAACGGCATCGCCTCAACCCGAGAGGCAACCGCATGTTGAACCATGCTTTGCACCTGATCGCCATCACCCAACTCCGCTACCCCAACACCGAAGGACGCCTCTTCTACGAACGCAAACTCGAAGAAGGCAAAACCAAAAAGGAAGCCATCCGATCCCTGAAACGGCGCCTCTCCGACGTCGTCTACCGCCACCTCAAAGCCGACCAGCAGCCGCGTTAGGGCCCGGGGGGCACCCAGGAACGTCTCTGTCGCGTGCGTGACCGGCGTTGCATCCTGAAGCGCCGGCTCTTCCACATAGCCACCCCGGGCCACCCCCCAGCCTACGCCCACACCACTCAGCTCGCCCACCCAGCGAGACGCCCCCACGCGCCCAAAACACCCCTTGACAACCAAACAGGCCTCGCTATGCGTGGTTTCGGCAGATGTGCGTTCTTGATCGAAATTGGGTGATCTGCGTGGGTCTGGCGGGGCCAGCTGTGACCTCACCCAGGCGCGGCGTTGACCTCTCCGGCGGTGACGTGGATGCGGTTAGGAAGGGTCTTCCCCAATCCACCGAATCTGCTTGACCAGCCAGGTGCCGTCGGATTCGACCAACGTAACGACCGAGAATCCTCGAACGCCGGGGTTTCCGTTCCAAGTCACCAACCCTGGTTCCGCGACGATGTAGGTGTCTCCTTCTCCGACGGCTACCGGGTCCCCTGTCGACTCTATGTTGAAGTTCAGGTTCTCGTAGTACTGGTTTATGTATGCCTGGTATTGGGCGAGGGAGGCGACCTCGCCGTACGACTGGAACGTGAAGTCCTCGGTCACATAATCCCGCATTGCTTCGGTGTCGTAGGGCGCATTGGTCAAATATCGTGTCGCGCTGAGCGTTTCCAACGCCCCCCGGGGTAGATCGGTAGCCTCCGTGTCGTTGGAGGCCACGAAGAACCAGGCGCCCAGAGCGATGAGAGCCGCTGCCAGCACCACCGTGGCACCGATCAGGCGCCTCTTGGTTCGCTGCAACTGCGCTACCCGAGTGTCTGACTCGGCGGGAGGTGCTTGTAGAGCCGTCATAGATGACTCCTCCTTCTACTTGTCTGATGGTGCGAGAAGTTGGATCCAGTCCCCCGAGTTGAAGTCGATTGCCCAGACGGCGTCTGTGTTGTTTCGCTGTGGCGGATGCAACTCGTGGGTCAGTGTTCCTCGTGGGTCATTGTTCCTCGTGGGTCATTGTTCCTGTGGCGGATAGCAGCTGGGTCCATTCTTTGGTTTGGAAGTCGATCGC
The DNA here is from genome assembly GCA_024641245.1 of Actinomycetes bacterium. Classification (GTDB taxonomy): domain Bacteria; phylum Actinomycetota; class Acidimicrobiia; order Spongiisociales; family JAHEDJ01; genus JAHEDJ01. The sequence goes on along the minus strand of JAHEDK010000060.1, from coordinate 1,241 downwards.
CCAGATGGCGTTGACGTCATAGAACCTTTCACCGTTGAATCCGGGACCGTATCCGTAAATCAGAACGATCCGGTTGTTGATCGAGTCACCAACGACTGCTCCGAGTAAACCTGCTCGGCCGGGGTCGGATTCGGGGCCACCGGCCAGGTTGATGCAGTCCCATTCGAGGGCGGTCGGGTGGAGTCGGCAGATGTCGCCCTTGTCGTCGAGGACGTATGGACCACCGGTGCTTGTGGCGTATTTGAGGCGTCCGAATCCAGCGAAGATACCTCCGTCAGGTGCTCTCAGGTCTTCTGTGTGCCCGGTGCGGGGGTCCATGATCGTTCCTTCGGCGTTGAATCCGTCGAGAAGGATGAGCCGGTCGGTCTCTGGCGTGTACCCGACCAGGAATGGCGAATTCTGCCCGTCTCCGGCCTTTCCGATGGGCGTCCAGGTGTCGGTGTCGACGTCGTAGGCAACCAGCCCTGATGATTGGGTTTGAACGACAACCAGGCCTGATGTTGGGTCGTAGATGACGCCTCTTCCTGGCGACGCCGAGTCGTATTCGGGAGGCTGTGATCGTTGTCTCCAGGTGTTGGTATTGGCGTCGTAGACAGCCAGGTAGCCCCTGGTGAAGCTGATGGTCCGGTCGGAGTCGACGTCGTATACGAGTTGACCCGACCAGCCGTTGGGGTCTGGCCAATAGGAAGAGTCCTCTGGAATGAACCTCGGGTTCATTTCGCTCCAGGTATTGGTACACACGTCGAATGTCCACGTGGCGGCGGCTTCGTCGATGTAGACAATCCGGCCGGCGTGTTGGTCGAAAACAGCGACCTGATTGCTCCAGGTCGCTCCCCACGGCCTCGACTGATCGACCACACCAAGAGCATTCGGGTCGGACCCGGGCGGGCAGGTCGCCGCGGGGGAAGGTTGCCCGGCTCTCGCAGTGGACAGGATCGGATTCCATTCGTCGCCAATAACCCGCGTCTCCGGATGAGAGGCGGCATCGTTGAGGCTCGGCTCGGCTCTAAGCAGCCAGGTTACGCCTCCAAGAAACAGAACGACGGCGGCCCCGAGAACAAACGCCCACGCCGGTCGAAGCGATGGACGTGACGGCGAACCTGTGCCCGGCTGGGAGACCGTTTCTCGGACGTCGTCGGCGTCGATCCGCTCGATGTTGGCTTCCACATACTCCTGCAACTGCTGTTTCAGATCAGGCATCGACCTTCACCTCCAACTCGTCCCGAAGTCGCAGCAAGCCA
>JAHEDK010000022.1 GCA_024641245.1 Actinomycetes bacterium | reverse complement strand
CGGCGACGAGGTACTTGCGACTCGCGACTCGCGACTTTTGTGTTTGGGTCGCGAAATCTGGGTTGGTTTCTGCCTTGCGTTGGGTGGGGGTTGCCGATAGGTTCCTCCCTGCTGGTTCGGAGGAAACTCTGAGGCGGCACCGTCCCGGAAGGGGCCATTTGGGAAACTGAGCGGCTTTGGATGGGACAACCACTTCGGTGGCTCCTGAAAGGGAGAGGCAACTCGTAAGGGTTGTCCGTCCCGGGAGGCCTTCGGGTCGATCGGGCGTCCGGCCGGAGTGAGTTGGTTTCTCCTTCGGGGGAGACCAGGTCTCTTGGAAACGAGGGGCCGTGTTCGATGCCGGTCTTTCGGGATTGGTGGAGAACGAGCCCGGAGCTGAAAGGCTGTGGGTCCGGGGTAGTGGAAACGCTACTTCGGGACTCGCCTCGGATCTTGTCTTTCGGGACTCGAACCGGAGCGGGGTTCGGGAGCCCCGAGAGGGTAACGACTTCGGTCGGAGCTTTCTCGGGGTTTTCCGCGTTCCGGGGGTGCCCACCACTCGCGCGACGCGCGACTCGCGTACCATACGCTCATGCCCTACCCAGAACGTCTCCTCAGTCCCGGTGAAGCCGTCGAAGTCGAGTTCCGCCCGCATTGGCAGAGAATCATGGTTCCGACCGCCATCACGATCGTCGCCATCGCCGCGATGGTTGCGGTGGCCGCGCTCCTCGACGAAGGCGCCATGTGGATCTCGCTGGCCGTCGTTGCTCTCGTGTGGCTCGTCACCGCCGTTCCGCGCTATCTCGATTGGTGGTTCACCCGATATGTCATCACGAACGAACGCCTCATCGTCCGGGCGGGGGTACTGGCTCGGCACGGCAAGGAGATCCCACTCGAGGTGATCAACGACGTTGCCTTCTCGCAGTCGGTTTTGGAGCGGATGGTTCATTCGGGCGATCTCCTGATCGAGTCCGCCGGCGAACATGGGCAGAGCCGTTTCACCGATATTCCCCGTCCCGAGGATGTCCAATCGCAGATTTACCAACTGAGAGAGAAACGAACGGTTTCGCTCGAAGGGGGCAACCAGGGGGGAGCAGCGGGGCAACTCGAGTCGCTGGCTCGCCTCCATCGCGACGGCGTGCTGACGGATGAGGAGTTTGCGGCCAAGAAACAGAAGCTCCTCGACGAGATCTAATTGACGGCCATGCCCGAAACGCCGGCCACCATTGCCGTGGCTTCCTCAGGCGTCGAGCACCGATTGGTCCCGTTCGGGAGGGTTTCTTCTGTGGAAGAAGCAGCGGCGGCGCGAAGTATCGATCTGAACCAGCTCATCAAGACGATTGTCGTGCGTGAGTCGGAGGGCCGGTATCTGTTGATCCTGGTTCCGGGTGATCGGGTCATCGACTGGGCAAAGCTGCGGGGATGTCGTGGTGTGTCGCGCCTGTCTCTCCCCGATGCCGACGAGGCTTTCGCAGCCACCGGATACCGGCGAGGCACTATCACCCCGTTCGGCGCGGCCGGCAACTGGCCGGTTGTTGCCGACATCTCGCTCGAGTCGAAGGCCGAGGTCTCGGTCGGGGGTGGTGTCTCGGGCCTTGCGATTCATCTGCGGAGCATCGATCTCATCCGGGTGACCGGCGCGGTGGTGGCGGATGTGACCAAGGCCGCAGAAGTTGTTTCAAAACCCGCAACCAGCCGGTAGCATTGGTTTCCAACAGGTTCATTGGAGGGGAACAATGTTCGAGGCGGTTGAGTTCATTGAGGTTGAGGGCACTTCAGGCCGTCCCAATCCAACACCACTCGAGCGCTTGATCGGGACCTACGAAGAGGAGTCGGGGGCCATCGCCGCCGGCCGGGCCGCCAAAGCCGCCTTCCACGCCGCCGATCGCTCCGAATACGCGTGGTGGGTCGTCCGCAGCCAGGGCGCGCAACTGGCCAACTGGATCGCTGACTCCTCGAATGACCAGGAGTTCATGCTCGATCTGCGCACCGGCCAACTCGTGGAAATCGACTGATTCGAACCATCGTCGGTTGCACGAACCGCGCTCAATCTGTCGAGGGCAGGTAAGGTCTTTTCCCGACCACAGAGAGGAAGAGGGTGACCGACGTCCACGGTATCGGTGCCTGGGTTGCAATCAGCCTGACCGGCGCCACGGGGATCTGGGGTCTTGGACTGGCCGTCCTCAAGCGCCAACCCGGACGGGCCTTCATCTGGTCGGCACTGGTGGCCGTCGGAGCGATGCTCGCGCAAGGCGCTCTCGGTCTCATTCTGTATGCCGATGGCGGTGAGCCGGGATCGGGCCACCTGTTCTACGGGATGGTCATCGCCGCTTCGGTCGCGTTCGGATACATCTATCGTTCGCAGATTGGCAGGCGGGTTGCACTGGCCTGGGGCTTGTTCCTTCTCTTCCTGATGGGGTCGGGGTTCCGTGCCATTGCCAACATCGGAACCGACCTGGGCGGATGAGGAGCGTCATGTTGCTCGAGGGAAAGAGACTGGTGATCACAGGTGTCGTCACCGACGACTCGATCGCATGGCATGTCGCTCGCATTGCGCAGGAACAGGGTGCCGAGATCGTGTTGACGAGTTTCGGGCGTGGCCTGCGTTTGACCGAGCGTGCGGCCAAACGCCTTCCTGAGTCCGTCGATGTTCTCGAACTCGATATCAACGAACCGGCGCACATGGAAGCGGTGGTGGCCGACCTGGCGTCCCGGTGGGGAGCGGTCGACGGAGCGTTGCACGCTATCGCCTATGCGCCGCAGGACGCCCTGGGCGGGAACTTCCTCAACACCCCGTCGGAAAGTGCCAAGATCGCATTCGAGACGTCCGCCTTCTCATACAAGACCTTGGCAGTTGGTCTGTTGCCACTCATTCGAGCTGCCGGCGGTGGATCGTTGGTCACACTTGATTTTGATAACACGCAAGCGTGGCCGATCTACGACTGGATGGGTGTGGCTAAGGCGGCGCTCCAGGCAGTGACGCGCTATCTAGCCCGTGATCTCGGTGCCGACCACATTCGGGTCAACGCCGTCTCGGCCGGCCCGCTGTCGACAATCGCGGCCAAGTCGATCCCGGGGTTCCAGTCTCTCGAGCGGGCGTGGTTGCAGAGGTCGCCGATCGAGTGGGATTCGTCCGACCCGACACCGGTTGCGCAGATGGTCGCGCTCCTCCTCTCCGACTGGACTGCGATGACTACCGGCGAGGTCGTTCATGTCGACGGAGGGTTCCACGCAGTCGCGGCCGGATGGCGCGAGTAGCCGGAGGGGGTGCCGTCCGCGCCCGGCGAGCGTGGCAAATCCCGTGGTCGCGCCGGTAGGTCGACCACGAAGGTAGCTCCACCCCCCGGTGTGTCTTCGAGTCGCACGGTTCCGCCCATCGACTCGACCAGGCCCTTGACGATGGCCAGCCCCAATCCTGTGCCGCTGCGGGAGCGAGTCGCGGCCGGTTCGAGCTGTGTGAAGGGTTCAAACACCTTATCTCTCATCTCTGAGTTGATACCGGGACCGCGGTCGACGACGCTGATCTCGACCCGCTCATCCTGCACGTTCACCACGATCTCTGCAGGAGAGCCGGGCGCGTACTTCAACGCATTCTGGATGAGATTGATGAGGACCCGGCCCAGGTGATCGGGGTCGACGCGAACCGTAGCCGGTTCCGTCGCCCGGATGTTGACCTGCGCAGCGGCTCCCGGGATCTCGTCTATCACGGAACGAAGGAATTCTTCGAGATAGATCTCGGTGGGGTGTTGCGGCAGCGCTTGATTGTCGATGCGTGAGGTCATCAGCAGGTTCTCGATCAGCTGCCGGAGTCGCCCTGCCTGGTTTCTGGCCGATTCGAGCAGGCTCAGGGCACTTGCGTGAGTCGGCGCCAGCTCCGGCCTGGCGATCGTATCTAGAGAGCCGATGATGCTGGTCAGCGGCGTCCGTAATTCGTGCGACACGACGGAGACGAAATCCGATTTGAGTTGGGCGAGCTCCTCCATCCGGCGGCCGGCTTCTGCAGCCTCCTCAAAGCGCCCGAGATGGGCAAGCACCAGTGCCGCCGGTGCCGACAGGGAAGCCAGGACGTCGAGGTCGTCGTCGGTGAACGGGGTTCCGTCCGTCCGATCCGCCACCATCATGACGCCCATGGTGCGGTGTTCGACTTTGAGCGGCACCGCCACGGCGTGCTGCACTCCGAGTTCGGTGAGCAGGTGGTTGGAGTGTTTCCCGTCTGTCTGGCTGAAACGGCGTGCCTGGCCCGACACGAACGTCTGCTCGATGTTGCCACGGCGGCGGAGAGGGAGCAGATACCCGGCTACATCGAGCGTATGTCCGGCAGCCCAGATCGGACTGACGACTTCGAGCGCGCTGCGCGTCGGGTCGTGGAGGAGGACGACGCCGACCTCGGCCTTGAGGTAGGTGGCGATCTTGCCGACCAGTTCTGGGAGCACGCGGGTGAGCGAGTCACCGGCGGCCAGGGTTCTGGACACTTCGTAGAGGCGTTCGAGATCCCGCTCCCGCGCCTCGAGCTCCCGCTGTCTGCGGATGCCGTTGCGGATCTCCCTTCGCAACTCGTTGGTGATGGCGGCCGTTGCGATGCCGACGACTACCAGTGTGATGGCCGGAACGACGATATCTTCCGGACTTGGAGTGGTCCCGAAGGCGGTTTGAGCGATGACGTTCGTTGCCACCAGTACCAGGGCCGTGACGAGGGGAACGATCCAGTGGGCCAGCGCCGCCATGAGCGCCACCACCCCGAAGTAGCCGATGAGCACGAACGAGGCGAAGGCGGGAACGGTCGCCATGATGCTCATCGCCGAACCGATGGTGATGACTCCGAGCAGCAACAGGAGATCGCCGGAGCCGCGTCGTAGCGTCAATTCCCAATTAGGCAGAGACAATGCGCCGAGTACCGCGGCGATGGCAACTTGCGGGGCCCACACCCGGAGGTTGCCGGCTTCGCCGATCCGCCATGTGGCGAACACGAAGGATGCCAGCATCAGCCACCCGGCCCGGAGCGCCAGGGCAACGACTCTCGCTCGGGAAGCCGCCATAGCTGCTCTGGTGGAGCGCTGAGCGCTGATTGAAGGGATGGTCACAGTGGTCAGGGTAATCTCCCCGCCATGTTGGATCTTGGATCGTCGATCCTCCGATGACGTTGCGTTCCTATGGAAATCTCTTCGGGGTGCGCTATGGGAGTGCTCAACCCCGCGTGTTGGCACTGCATGGTTGGGGTCGCAGTCGCACGGATTTCGAGGGGTGGTTGTCGGGATATGAGGCGATTGCGCTCGATCTGCCCGGCTTTGGCGCCTCACCTCCCCCGGATGAACCCATGGGTGCAGCAGGATATGCAGAGTTGGTCGGGTCGGTGCTGGGTGAATTCGAAATGCCACCGGTGATCGTCGGCCACTCGTTTGGAGGCCGGGTAGCAGTCGCCCTTGCCGCCGCACGCCCGGAGGCGGTGTCCGGCCTGGTTCTGGCCGGTGTGCCGCTCATCCGTCTGAGTGGTCCGGCCGGCAAGCCGCCGTGGCGATACCGGTTGGTCCGCCGGGCCGGGTCGATGGGACTCGTATCTGAGGCCCGGCTCGAACGGGCTCGGCGCCGGTTCGGTTCGGCCGACTATCGAGATGCCGTCGGCGTGATGCGCGATGTCCTCGTGAAAGTAGTGAACGAAAGCTACGAAACCGAACTACAGGACGTTGAGTGTCCCGTCCGCCTCGTGTGGGGGGAGCGGGACGCGGCTGTGTCAACCGCGGTGGCCGCCGCCGCCCTCGCCTTCCTGGCTGACGGCACTCTCGATGTGGTCGCGGGCGCCGGCCATGACGTCCACCTCTCCCATCCGGATCGACTCTGTGCCGCCGTCGATGGGTTGTTGGCATGACGTGGGTCGTTCTGGCGCTCGGTGTGGCGGCAGCCGCTCCTGCCGCGCTCCGATTCCTGCGCGTTGCGCAACGGGAGCATTACCTGGGGGGATCAACGATGCGGTTCGCCCTTCGCTGGTGGACGGGGTCGCGTAACGTCTGGCTCTTCGTCGCGGGAATCGTCGGTCTTGCCGCTACCCCGTGGTGGCGGTGGACGGCACTAGTCCCCATCGGAGTTGCCGCCCTCGGGCCCCTCGGGTTGGGAGTGCGTGGGGTTTCATCGCCTCTCAGCTGGACGAATCGCCTGCGTCGGTTAGCGGCCTTCGTCTCCGGTTTGGCCGCACTGGTGATCGCGGCGAGCGTCCTCCTCGATTCCGTCGCCGTCGCCGCAGTCGTCATTGCCCTCGGGATGCCCCTGTTGATCGACCTCGGATTGGTACTGGCGGCTCCCCTCGAAGCCAGGATCGGACGGGGCTGGATCGACAGGGCTCGTGACAAGCTCAACGCCGTCGAGCCCAGGATCCTCGCAATCACCGGATCGTATGGGAAGACCACCACCAAGGAGTATGCGCGTCTGCTCCTGGCCGCCGAAATGCAGGTGGTGGCGAGTCCCGCCAGTTTCAACAACGCCATGGGATTGGCTCGTGCGATCAACGAACACCTCACGCCGGGTTCAGAGGTGTTCATCGCCGAGATGGGGGCCTACGGGCCGGGCGAAATCGCCGCTCTGTGTTCGTGGATCCCGCCCGAGGTGGCGATCATCACCGCGATCGGCCCCGTGCACCTCGAACGATTCGGCTCGCTGGAGCGGACGCTCCAGGCGAAATCCGAGATTCTCGAGGGGGCCAGCGTCGCCGTGCTCAACGTAGATGACCAGCGTCTGGTCGGATTGGCCGATAGTCATGCCGGCCTCCACCGGGTGATCAGGTGCTCGGCGATCAACACTTCGGCGGACGTCTGTGTGCTCGACCATGACGGCATTCAGGAGGTGTGGGCAGGGGGAGCGCTGCTTGCCCGGTTGGATCCACCGGTTGCGTTCGCGACGAATGTCGCCTGTGCGATCGGCGCTGCACTCGCCTTCGGCGTCGATCCCGGCTCAATCCGATCTGCGCTGGCCGGCGCCGATCGGCCGGCGCACCGGCAGACGCTGACGCAGAGCGATCTCGGCTTTACGATCATCGACGACACGTACAATTCCAACCCGGCAGGAGCTGCAGCCGGTTTGCAGATGCTCGGGGAAGTCGGGTCGGGCGCCAGGCGGGTGCTCGTTACCCCCGGCATGGTCGAACTCGGAGCGGACCAAGCGGCCGAGAACGCTCGCCTGGCGGCGCAAGCGGTTGAAGTTGCCACCGATATCCTGATCGTCGGTCTGACCAACCGGCGCGCCCTGTTGAAGGGAACGGAAGGCGGCGGAGCGTCCGTTATGGTGGTCGACTCCCGGCCGGAGGCCGTCGAATGGGTGCGTGCCAATCTCGGTCGGGGAGACGTCGTTCTCTACGAGAATGACCTACCGGATCACTACCCGTAATGAGGAGCGTGCGATGAGTCGACCGGCGGTTCTGTTCGGCGGGCCATCCCCGGAACACGACATCAGCATTCTGACGGGCCTCCAGGCAGCCAGGACGTTGACCGAGGCAGGCACGAGTGTTGATGTCGTCTACTGGTCGAAGACCGGGGATTGGTTTCTCGTCGAGGCCACCATGGAGGCGGCAGATTTTGCAGACGGGGTGCCGGCCAAGGCACGGCAGCTTCGTTTCGAAGCTGCTCCCGGCCGCGGATTCTTCCTCAAGAAGAAGGCGCTGTCGCCATCCGCCGTCGTCATCTGTTGTCACGGCGGCCCGGGTGAGGATGGAACCCTCCAGGCGGCCCTCAGCCTGGCCGGGATGCGGTATACAGGGCCGGACGCGGCGGGATCTCTCCTTGGAATGGATAAGTACGCGTTCGGTTCCGTTGTAGCGGCTGCCGGACTCCCGACGCTCCCGAGAGTGCTCGTTGCGCCGGACCAGGCGCCGGCCTTCGATGGGCCGTTCATCGTCAAGCCGCGGTTTGGAGGGTCGTCGATCGGCATCGAAGTGGTAGAGGACTGGGACACCGCAGTGGCGCTCGTGTCACGTTCGCCCCATATGCGCCGTGGGGCTGTGGTCGAGCCGTACCTTCCGAAGAGCCGGGACTTGAATATCTCCGTTCGAACGTTCCCGCAGCTGGAGCTGTCGCCGATCGAGGCGCCGATCCGGGCCGACGACGCCGCCCGCATATACGACTACCGGCAAAAGTACCTCGCAGGCGGTGGTCTCGATGGTTCGGCCAGGGAAATCCCAGCCGACATCCCTGCTGCCTGGACCGAATCGATTCGCTCGATGTCGACAACTATCGCCGGCCTCGTTCGAACCCGGTCCGTGGCCAGAATCGACTTTCTCCAAAACGGCGACGACCTGTATGTGAACGAGATCAACACGATCCCCGGCAGCCTGTCTGCATACCTGTGGGCGGAGGCAGGGGTCACCAGGATCCAGCTACTAAGAGATATGGTGGCGGAGGCCGAGCAGTCTCAGCCCGATGCCTACACGACGGCCGGTGCCGACGGCGCGGCACTGCGCAGCGCATCTTCCATTGCAGCGAAGCTCGGCTGACGTGGAGTGGTATTGTCCGAAACAACCCAGACAGAAGGAGGGCCCGTGGTCCAAGCGTACGTGCTGATCCAAACCGAGGTCGGCAAGGCTGCCTCGGTAGTCGAAGAAGCGCGCAAGATTCCCGGCGTCGAAGCAGCCGACGACGTAACCGGTCCGTACGACGTTGTCGTGAAGGCGTCGGCCGGAGATGTCGACCAGCTCGGCAAGCTAGTCGTGGCGCGCATCCAGGCTATTGAAGGGATCACCCGGACGCTCACCTGTCCGGTGGTGAACCTCTAACGAATCTAAATACCAGCGTGACCGATGAGCCGTCCGGCGACCGCCGGGCCGTCGGTGACTGGCAGGGCTTGGGGGATCTTGTCGCACTGGCGACAGAGCGGCTGACTGCACCCGTTGAGGGCATTCACGACGCGATCGCCGACCGATGGTTCGGCATTGCCGGTCCGGGAGCGGCCTCCGGTCGAAAGGCGTACGGCGCCCTCACGGCGACTATGTACCAATCGGTGCGCTTTACCGGGTCTGTTCTGGGGGCAGCCCTGGGATTCGGGGCGGCGATGGCCGGAAGCCTGAATCGGACGCGTCCGCTGTGGCGTTCCACTCTGGGCAGCGGCATCCAATCGACTGCCAACGCAGTCTGGGGGGACGAGCTCGAACGTAGGAACAGCAATCTGTCCATCGAGCTGAGTCTGCGCGACACCGACGGCGACCCGATCCGCACTGATCCCACCGCGCTGGCCCTCGCCTTTCCAGAGCCAACACCCCGGCTGGTCGTCTTGCTCCACGGCTTGGGGGAGACCGAGCGCTGCTTCCAGGGACGGGTCGAAGACGACGGGATCACGGCCGGTATGAGCGAAATCCTGGCGGCCGACTCCTTCACCCCGTTGCTCGTCCGCTACAACACGGGAAGGCACGTGTCCGACAACGGGGCCGCGCTGTCATCCCTGCTCGAGGAGACAGTTCGGTCCTGGCCGGTGGGGGTTGAAGAGATTGGCTTCGTTGGGAATTCAATGGGTGGCCTGCTGGCACGCAGTACCTTGTACGCCGGGCTCGCTGCCGATCATCACTGGACCGGACTGGTCGAGCACGTTGTAACCCTCGGCTCGCCGCACCTCGGTGCGCCGCTCGAGAAGGGAGCCAACCTGATCGCCTGGGCGCTCGGCTTCGCTCCGGAGAGCCGCCCTCTGCGCGAGTTCATCAATCAGCGGAGCGCAGGCATCAAGGACCTTCGATTCGGCGCCATCAGGGAAGATGATTGGCGCGGAGAAGATCCGGATGCCCTTCTGGTCGACACGGTCGGGGAACCATCACGATTGGGGAGAGCGGAACAGCATTTCATCGCTGGGGTGGTCACCACCGAGCCCACCCACCCGATCGGTGTTCTCCTGGGCGATCTCGTTGTTCGAGTGGGAAGCGGCATCGGGCGCGGTCGCCGTCGGATCGAAGCGACCGACATACGGATTGTCGGTCGGCGGCGCCACTTCGATCTGCTCCACGATCCCATCGTCCAGAAGCAAGTGCGGGACTGGTTGGGAGTCGAGACCGGTGTCCGTCGTGGATGAAGTCGGTCTGTCGATTCGTGTCGCGGCCAAGGCGGTGATCATCGAGGATGGCGAGATCCTGTTGACCCGGAACCTCCATCCGGACGATCCGGACGGCGAGTTCTTCCTCCTGCCGGGAGGCGGGCAACACCACGGAGAGCGTCTGGACGAGTGCCTTCGACGCGAGGTGTGCGAAGAGACGGGCTACTCGGTCGAGGTTGAAGATGTGCTCTGGGTCAGGGATTACATCGGAGCCAGCCACGCCTTCGCAGCCTTAGAACCGGACGTGCACCAGGTCGAAGTGATGTTTTCCTGTTCCGTCGACAGGTCGCAGGCTCGAATCGAGCCGATGGAAGTCGACGCCTGGCAGCTGTCGGTCGATTGGATACGGCTCGAGGATCTGCCGGGTCTTCGTCTATTCCCGGCCGCGCTTGTTCGGCATCTCGTTGGCGCGTCCGGCGAAGAATTTGGCGGTTCGCGGTACCTCGGCGATGTCAATTAGGACGTGGCCCGGTCACATCGGATTCGCCATCCATCTGAGCACGGCCGCATTCACACCTTACGTGTAGGTTCTGAGTATGCGGGAAGCTCAGGTGGAGATCGTGGATCTGACCGATGAGTACGAGGATTCCTACCTGGTCTGCCTGGAGGACTGGTCCGACGAGATGGCGGAGGCAGGGGACCACAAGGCGCGCTGGTATCGCACGATGCGGGACCGTGGCCTGCGGGTCAAGCTGGCGCTGGGTGACGATGGCCGGCCGATCGGAATGATCCAGTACCTGCCGATCGAGCACTCGCCGGCCGTTGGAATCGATCTCTATATGATCATGTGCGTCTGGGTCCACGGCTACGAGGGTGGGGTGGGTAATCGACAGGGCCGGGGGGTGGGCTCGGCGCTGCTGGCGGCCGCCGAACGTGACACCCGGGAGCTCGGGGCGAAGGGGATCGTCGGCTGGGGCGTCGTGCTTCCGTATTGGATGAAAGCCGGGTGGTTCAAGAAGCACGGCTATCGCCGGGTCGACCGGATCGGGTTGCGCGCGCTGATGTGGAAGCCGTTCACCGGGGACGCGACGGCCCCGCACTGGATCGAGGAGGGCCCGACTCCGGCGCGGTTGGAAGGCAAGGTGGCTGTGACGGCGTTCGTCAACGGTTGGTGCCCGGCGAGCAACATCGTCTACGAGCGAGCCAGGAGGGCTGCCGCCGCGCTTGGTGATGACGTCGTGTTCGAGACTATCAATACGAGCGAGCAGTCGGTAATGATCAAGTGCGGGCGATCAGACTGCGTATTGGTCGACGGGAGGACGGTTCAGAAGGGCCCGCCCCCTTCATACGACCGCGTCTACAAGATGATGGCCAAGCGAGCCCGCAAGCTGCGCCGCTGAGCGACTAGCGACTAGCGACTAGCGACTAGCGACTAGCGACTGGCGACTGGCGACTGGCGACTAGCGACCCGCGACTAGTTCAGTATCCGTCGTGGCCGATTCGAACGTTCGTCACGAAGCTCTGGTCGTTCTCTTCGAGGAGCTCGAAGGTGATGCGCTGGCCCTGACGGAGGAAACGAAACATGCTGCCTTCCAGGGAACCGGGGCGAAGGAAGACCTCGTCGTGACCCGGATCGACAATGACGACGCCCGTCTGAGTGCCGGTGTCGTACGTTTTGACGACGCCCTGGATCACAGCCGTCTAGGCCTTTTCGACCTTGCCGGCTTTGAGGCACGAGGTGCAGACACGCACTCGCCTGGTGTTGGAACCATGCTTCACGCGGACACGCTGGATATTGGGCGTCCAGCGACGATTGGCGCGCTTGTGCGAGAAGGAAACCTTCTTGCCGAAGCTCGGTTCTTTGTTGCAGACTTCGCAGCGATAGGACATCGATAAACCTTTGGGGAACGGCGCCGAAGCTTAGCACCGGAGCAGTTGGGCCGAAATCCGTATACTCGGTCGACCCGATCCGAGGAGGATCTTCAATGCGGCTCAGTGCCGGACGCCTCAAACGGATCATCGAACGGTATTACGAGCGTCTCGGTGAACATCGTGATGCCCTCAACCTGCTCAATGTGTACCCGGTGCCCGATGGCGATACGGGCACGAACATGGCGCTGACCGTCGGCGCGGTGATCGAGGCATTCGGCGAAGCCGAGACCATGGCTGAGATCTCGCAGGCGATCGCGCACGGGTCGTTGATGGGCGCCCGCGGCAACAGCGGAGTGATCCTGTCGCAGATCTTGCGAGGTTTGTCCGATACGTTTCGTTCTCTGACCGACGTCGGGACGGCCGATCTCGTCGAGGCTCTCGATCTCGCCTCGGCGGCCGCCTATCAAGCCGTGCTGCGTCCGGTGGAGGGAACCATCCTGACCGTGCTGCGGGTTGCTGCCGAAGCAGCGGCTGAGGCAGGAACCACGGTTGGGGAGGATCTGGGAACGCTACTCACCCGTGTCTATGAACACGCCGAACTTGCTCTCGAGGAGACCCCCGAACTCCTCCCGGTCCTCAAGCAGGCCGGCGTCGTCGACGCCGGCGGGGCCGGGTTCCTGCTTCTGATTGGTGCGTTCCTCGAAGAAGTCACCGGCAAAGAGGTCGTTGTTCCCGATCGCTTCTTCGTCGAAGCACTCACGACCGGTGAAGCCGATCAAACGGCCTCAGGCCCACGCTACGAGGTCATGTTCTTCTTGGAGTGCGACTCTGCCGATGATCTTCGCAACCGGTGGGGAGAGATCGGAGATTCAATCGTGGTGGTGGGGGGCGACGGGATGTTCAACTGCCATATCCATACCGATCACATCGGATCTGCCATCCAAGCCGGCATCGATGCCGGCCGCGTTCGTGACATACGGGTGACCGATCTCGTCGACCAGGCCGGCGAACACGTCTTTGTGGCCGGCTTCGAACCAATCGCCGAGTTCTTCAACGCCCCCATAGGAGTGGTGCCGGTGGCGGCCGGACACGGCATAGTTGAGTTGTTCCGCTCGGCCGGTGCGTCCGGCATCGTTCGCGGTGGGCAGACGATGAATCCATCGACATCCGACTTGCTCGAGGTCGTGGAGTCGCTGCCTGCTCCCACCGTCATATTGCTTCCGAATAACAAGAACATCATTTCTGTGGCCGACCAGGTCGATGCCCATAGCACCAAGCGCGTATACGTAGTCCCGACCCGGTCCGTCCCGCAGGGATTGGCGGCGATGATGGCGTTCACGCCGTTCGCCGCGGAAGTCGAACTCCTGATTGAGGCGATGCGAGAGGCCGCGGAGTCGATCATCACCGGCGAGGTGACCCGAGCGGTCCGCGATGCCGTGGTCGACTTCGGGCCGATCCGGCGAGGCGATTGGTTCGGGTTGGCCGATGGCGAAATCACCTCGGCGTCCGTATCGCTCGAAACATCACTGCTGGGCCTGCTCGAGCACCTGGTCGATCCCGAACGCGAATTGGTCACCCTCATCACAGGCGAAGGGGCAACCGAAGAGGTCACCGAGGCCGCCGCACGCTGGATCGCAGAGCAGCGTTCCGAAACTGAGTTCGAGGTAGTCGTCGGTGATCAACCGCTCTACCCCTACTATCTCTCAGTGGAGTGAGCGGTCGGAGCCTTGCCTATCTGAACACAGTCCCCATCGAGCAGGTCAAAGGCCTGACGGGGAAGCGTGGTCAAGCCTTGCGCAAGGCCGACATCACTTCGGTTGCCGACCTCATCCTTCACACCCCGCGCCGTTATCTCGATCGCAGCACCGTTGCACCGATCGTCAACCTCCCGTCCGGCGAGGAGGTGACGGTGATGGGACGCGTTCACAAGGTGTCCTCGCGGCGCCCGCGTCGAAACCTGACGATCGTCGAGGCAGACATCGCCGACGAATCGGGAAGCCTGCGCTGCGTGTGGTTCAACCAAGCATTTCGAGCCAGGCAACTCACGGAGGGGGTTGAAGTAGCGGTCAGCGGGAAATTGGAGACCCGCAAAGGCAGGCGGCAGATGAACAGCCCGGCCGTCGACGTCCTGACCGGCGATCTCGAATCATTGGTCACCGGCCGCGTCGTCCCTATTCACTCATCCGTCGGTGAGGTGGGGCCGGGTCACATGCGGCGAGCGATTCACAATGCGCTCCTGCGATCGCGCCCTGTGCTCGATCCGCTCCCCGGTGAGCTGGTGACGCGACTGGGTCTGTTGGAGCGCGACCGGGCAATAGCCGACATGCACTTCCCCGACTCGATGAACGATATCCCGGCGGCCCGCCGCCGGTTGGTCTTCGACGAGTTGTTCAGACTCGAAGTTGCGCTGGCGTTGAACAAACGGCGCATGATCGACCAGGCCCAGGGCTTCAGTCACATGGTCAATCCGCACCTCGTGCGTCGGTACCTTGCGCTCGTTGCCACCCGCATGAAGCTCGAATGGTTGGCGCGGGTCGACCTCCCGGCCGGTACCGGCGAGGAAATCATCGCTTCGCTCGGCGGCAACGTCGCCACGCTGCTCGCCTCTGCGGCCGGTGAAATCGAGGATGCGGCACGGATTGAGGCCCTCGCCGGTCAGGTTCCCGACCTGGCAGAGGCTCTGCTGGCGATAGCAGGCGACGAGCGGCAGGATGCGGATGCGGTACGCCAGATCGGGAAGGCCCTGTCCTCGCTGCTCGAGTCGCCGGAGCGTCTGGCCGACGGGAGCAGTGAACTCGTGCAGACGATGGCGACGATGACGGAACTGGCCGAGACCAAGGGTATCTACCCGCCGGAGATCCGCGACCTGCTGGTCGGAACCGGCGCCGACGCGGGTTGGTCCCGTCTGGTCGGTGCCGAGGCAAACCCTATGTCGTCGGCGTTCACTCGAACCCTTCCGTTCCCGCCTACCAATGCCCAGATCCAGGCGATCTCCGACATACTCAGCGACCTGGCTGCTCCACATCCCATGCACCGGCTCCTCCAGGGCGAGGTCGGGTCCGGGAAGACACTCGTGGCCGTGTTCGCGCTGCTGACCTCGGTCGGAAGCGGATATCAGACTGCGGTCATGGCACCGACCGAGGTCCTGGCGGAGCAGCATTTCCTGGGGATCGCCGGCCTGATCGACACAGCCGGGATGACGCCGTCCCATTCCGGGGGGACCGACCTCGGAATGGAATCTCTTTTCACCGAGACACCGGGCGATCATCAGGTGTCCGTGGCTTTGCTCACCGCCAACCATGCCGAGGTCAACTTCCGGCCGCGGGGAACGACCAAGCGTGACGATGTCATCGGATGGATCGCGGCCGGCGGCATCGACGTCACCGTCGGAACCCACGCCCTGATCCAGGAAGGCGTTCGTTTCGACCGGCTCGGACTGGCGGTCGTCGACGAGCAGCATCGGTTCGGTGTGCACCAACGCGTTCTCTTGAAGGAGAAGGCCATCCAGGTCGATCCGGACTTGTTGATCATGACTGCGACTCCGATTCCACGTACCTTGTCGATGACGCTGTACGGGGATCTCGACGTCTCCGTGCTCGACGAGATGCCACCCGGTCGGACTCCGGTGGCAACGCGGGCAGTCGACCCGGCTGCTCTCGCTGCCGTGTATGTGGAGGTACACGAGCAGGTGGCTGCTGGTCGCCAGGTGTTTTATGTGTGTCCACTCGTCGAGGACAGTGTCAAGATCGAAGCCGCCTCGGCGACTGCGGAGTATGAACGTCTTCGAGGTGTGTTTCCCGACCTACGCGTTGGGCTCCTTCACGGCCAGATGCCACCCAGGGACAAAGAGGGGGTTATGCGATCGTTCCGTGACGGAATGATCGACATTCTGGTGGCAACCACCGTGATCGAGGTCGGAATCGACATCCCCAACGCCACGTTGATGATAATTCAGGACGCCGATCGGTTTGGCCTCAGCCAGCTCCACCAACTTCGTGGCCGGGTCGGTCGAGGCGGGCACGCATCCTCGTGCATCCTGGTCACCGATCCGACCACCGAAGAAGGCGAGGCGCGGATCGCGGCGATGGTTGCGACGAACGACGGTTTCAGACTGGCCGAAGAGGACCTTCGCATTCGTGGTCAGGGAACGGTGTTCGGGACCCGCCAATCCGGTTTGGCAGACCTCCGCCTCGCCGACATTCTGCGAGACACCGACACGCTGATCTCGGCCAGGCGAGAGGCTTTCGATCTGGTCGCGAGCGATCCTGAGCTCACTGCGCATCCCGATATCAAGGACGAGATCCGGGAACTACTAGGCGATGCAGTTGACTGGCTGTTCGTCTCATGAGAATCATCGCCGGGCGCGCGAGAGGCAGAAGGCTTCTCAGCCCACCGGGCAAGTCGACTAGACCGATGATGGATCGCGCCAGAGAAGCGCTGTTCTCGTCGCTGGGGACCAGGATCCCCGCCAGCCGGGTGCTCGACCTCTACGCAGGTTCTGGCTCGCTCGGCCTGGAGGCTCTCAGCAGAGGGGCAGCTTCTGCCGTCTTCGTCGAACAAGGCCCGGCGGCCTTGAAATGCCTCCGTGAGAACGTGGACACGCTGGCGCTCGGGGGGTCGGTTGTCGCCACCGACGTCGGCAGGTTCCTGGAAGTGGCAGACGGGCCATTCGATCTCGTGTTCGTTGACCCTCCGTATGTACTGGAGCTAGCTTCAGTACATGAGATACTGAAGCTCATCGTTGACAAGGTCGCGGTCGGCGGCACCGTTGTGCTCCACCGACCGGATGGTGAACAACCGCCGAAAGCACCGCCCGGCCTGGTGACGGTCGATGAGCGCCGTTATGGAGGCACCCGTCTCTGGCGATATGAGAGGATTATGCCGTGACCACCGCACTCTGCCCTGGCAGTTTCGATCCGCCGACGAACGGGCATGTCGACGTCATCCGCCGTGCGCTCGCCATCTTCGACGAGGTCGTTGTCGGTGTCATCGGCAACCCTTCGAAGAACTCGATGTTCAGTTCCGAGGAGCGGGTGAGTCTGCTTCAGGAGGTGTTTCGTGATGTCGACCGGGTCAGCGTCGAGAGTTTCGATGGACTGCTGGTCGAGTACGCCGGCCGGCGGCACGTCGACGTGATCGTCAAGGGACTGCGTGGTGTTGCGGACTTCGACAGCGAACTCCAGATGGCGCAGATGAATCACCATCTGTCTGGGATCGAGACGTGCTTCGTCGCCACGAATCCATCACACGGTTACATCTCCTCCTCTCTCGTCAAGGAAGTGGCAAGATTGGGGGGATCGACCGATCGGCTCGTCCCGGTCGAAGTCCAGAAGGCCCTCGATGCGAAGGGGTCCAAGTGAGCGATGTTCCTGAAGATCGTAGAGACGTCGACCTTCCCGACTCGGCGGGCGTGATTGAGCTCCTCGACGGACTCATCCACGGCGTCGAATCAGCGAAGTCGGTTCCGCTGTCCGACCAGGTGAGATTGGATCGCGAGGCGATGATTCGGGCTCTCGAGCAAATCAAGCTGGAGCTTCCCGAGGAGCTGCGCACGGCCCGCTGGATGATCCGCGAACGAGAAGCCTTCATTGCCCGTACGCGGGAGAAGGCACAACAGATCCGGAGGGCGGCTTCCGAGCAGGCGCGCGAACTGGTCAGCGATTCGCACATCCTGGCGGAAGCGGTCGAGGAAGCCAACACTCTGGTGCGGCACGCCGAAGGCGATGCGCGACGGATACGGCTCGAAGCAGAGGATGATGCCGAGGAGCGGCTCCAGAACCTCGAGATTCTCTTTGCCAACCTGCTCAAGCAGATCCGTGAAGCCAGGGCAGAGTTCCACCGTGTGCGCCCCGCACCGCCTGAAGTTCCGGAGTGATCGGCAACTCCATGCGCCCAGAACGATCTCCTTTCCTGATCAGCGTTGGCTCTCTCAGCCCTGGAGACCATCGCGATTATTCGATGACCGGGCCGATGGAGGTCTCGCTCGACAGTGGAAGCATCGACGGCGATGTCGAGGTGTCGGTGCGGGTTTCCGCCTTGCCTGACGGCGTCGTGGCGACCGGAATCGGAGCCTTCCGTGTTTCCCTCGTTTGCCACAGGTGCCTCGCCGAATGGGAGGAAGACCGGTCGGTTGAGATCTTGCAGGTGTACCAGGTCGTACCGGATGAGGATGGTCGTCGCATCGAGGATGACGGAGCCATCGACCTCGAGCCGGTGGTACGCGACGAGGTCGTGCTCGACATCCCGCTTGCGCCGCTATGTCGCCTGGATTGCCGAGGACTTTGCTCTGTGTGCGGAACCGACTTGAATAGCGATCCGTGTTCCGGCCATACTGACGAGTCGGATCACCCACTTGCTGCTTTGAAGCAGCTGCTGGACCCTCAGGACACCTAAGGAGTGCGCCCATGGCGGTGCCTAAGAAGAAGATGTCGCGCTCACGGACGCGGCGCCGGAAAGCCGAATGGAAGCTGAGCCGGTCGGGCACGTCGACGTGCCCGCAGTGCCACAGCCCCAAGCTGCCTCATCGCGCCTGCCCGAACTGCGGTACGTACCGCGGTCGCGAGATCACCGTCACCGAATAGACATCCCGCCATGGCCCGTGTAGCCCTCGATGCGATGGGGGGCGATCGCGCACCCGACGAGATCATTGCCGGTGGTGTTGTTGCTGCCCGCGCAGGCCACGACGTCATTCTCGTCGGGGAACCGTCGCTCATGGCCGATCGGTTGGCCGCGCTCGGGGCAAAGCTCCCGGTAGTTTCCGCCGCGCACGTAATCGGGATGGATGAGGATCCCGCCAGAGCAATCCGAGAGAAACCGGACAGCTCGATCGCGGTCGCGGCCCGACTGGTCAAGGCCGGCGAGGCCGATGCCCTGGTCTCCGCCGGATCGACCGGTGCAACGCTCGCCGCCGCCGCGGTCATTCTCCGGCGAGTGCCGGGGGTGCTCCGCCCCGCCGTCGCTTCCATCTTCCCGACCCCCGGCAGCCATACCGTCGTCCTGGACTCCGGAGCGAATCCGGAGTGCAAACCCGAGCACCTGGTCCAATTCGCAGTGATGGGCTCTCTTGTAGCCGAGTTGTATCTCGGCGTGCGCAATCCGCGGGTGGGTCTGCTGAACATCGGGGAGGAAGAGGGCAAGGGTCGGGATTTGGAGAAGGCCGCATTCGAGTTGCTCCGCGCCACCAGCCTGCACTTCATCGGGAACGTCGAGGGCCGTGACCTAGCCTCCGATCGGGCGGACGTGTTCGTCACAGACGGCTTCACGGGCAACGTCCTCCTCAAGACCACCGAAGGTGCGGTGCAGTTCATCGCCGAGCTCATCCAGGTGGCGGTTGTCAACCTGCCTCCTCAGGACCTGGCAGTGATTAGTCCGGTCCTGGCGGAGGTCCGCAGGCGGGTCGATCACGAGGAATACGGCGGAGGGCATCTCCTCGGCACCAACGGAGTAGTAGTGATCGCTCATGGTTCGTCGTCGCGCGTTGCCATCGCCAATGCCGTCGCCATGGCGGCGACTGGAGCCGACCGGGATCTCGCCGGACACGTCGCCAGACGGCTTGAACCGTGAGCGGACTCGAAAAGCGACTCGGGCACTCGTTCAGGACGCCCGGGTTACTGGTGCACGCACTAACACACCGCTCGTTCGAGTCCGAGCGCCCGGATGAAGCCTCGAATGAAAGACTCGAGTTTCTCGGTGATGCTGTGCTCCAGCTCGCCGTTACCGACTTCCTCTTCGAGGCGTTTCCGGACCTGCCGGAGGGACAGATGGCCAAAGTGCGCGCGGCTTGCGTCAACAGATCTGAACTCGCGCGCATCGCCCGGCACATCGAACTCGGCCCCGATATCCGTCTCGGCAGGGGGGAGGCGGCAACGGGGGGAGGCGAGAAATCGTCGATCCTGGCCGACGCGCTGGAGGCCGTACTGGCTGCCGTCTACCTGGATGGAGGTCTCGAGGCGGCGCGGGATGTGGTTCTACAGCATTGGGAACCGTTGATTCGGGAGAAGGCTACGAGGCCGGGTCTGCTCGATTACAAGACCCGTCTCCAAGAGGTGCTGGCGGTTCGGGCCAGGGTGCCGACGTACGAAGTGAGCGGCGATGGTCCCGACCATGACCGGGTGTTCGCGGCAGCAGTGTCGGTCGACGGACATGTTATCGGACGGGGTGTAGGGCGTTCGAAAAAGGAAGCCCAGCAGGCGGCGGCCAGCGAGGCGCTGGCGAGCCTGCAAAGCAAGAGCCACAACTCCGAATCGAAGACCTAGAACCTCTGTATGCCTGAACTCCCGGAAGTTGAGACCGTACGTCGTTCCCTTGCGCCGGCGCTCGAAGGAGCGATGATCGTCGCGGTTGAGGTCGGCCACCCGAGGGTGGTTCGCCGTCAACCACGGCCTCGCGATTTCCAGGATCGGCTCCTCCGCCGGCGTGTTGCCTCAGTTGGACGACACGGCAAGTTCCTGATGATCGACCTCGAAGGCGATTTCACATGGGTCATCCACCTCGGAATGTCCGGCCGGATCCGCCTCGAGGCACCGGGAGGGGAACGTTCTCCCCACACCCACGTGGTCGTCGAAACCGACCGCCACCAGGAGGTGCACTTCGTCGATCCCCGCACCTTCGGGTTCATGGCCGTGTTCACTCCCGACGAGTTCGAAGGTCAGTCGTTTGCCCATCTGGGCCCCGACGCGTTAAACGCCCTGCCTCGATTCCGGCGTCTGCTTCCGCGTTTGGAGGGTCGGGCGGTCGCCATCAAGTCCCTGCTACTCGATCAGTATTTCGTGGCCGGACTGGGCAACATCTACGCGGATGAGGTACTCCACCGCTCCGGTATCCGTCCCGACAGGGCGGCCGGGACCTTGAGTGTCGACGAGGTACGCATGTTGAGAGGTGCGATCGGGCCGGTGCTTCGGGCCGGATTGCGCTGGGGTGGAACGAGCCTCAACGATCTCACCTATCTCCTCCCGGATGGTCGGGCGGGGGAGTATTTCCAGCGTCTCCAGGTCTATGGAAGGGCCGGAGAGCCGTGTCGACGAGACGGGACGGCTATCGAAAGAACGGTGATCGGAGGACGGAGCAGTTTCTGGTGTCCGACCTGCCAGAGATGATGCCGGTTCTCACCTTTTCCCGGTGCCTGAAGACCCGGGAGTGGGTTCCGAATTGTGATAGCCTGCCGAATCACAAAGGTGTAGTTCTTGTATCTCAAAACGCTGAAACTCGTTGGATTCAAGTCGTTCGCGGATCGAACGCGCCTCGAACTCGAGCCGGGTGTCACTGTGGTCGTCGGACCCAACGGATCCGGGAAGTCGAATATCGTCGATGCAATCGCCTGGGTAATGGGTACCCAGTCGACGCGTACGCTGCGGACGCAGAAGATGGAAGATGTCATATTCGCCGGAACGGCGACCCGGCCCCCCCTCGGCCGGGCCGAGGTCACGCTCACCTTCGACAATCTCTCCCGTTCGCTTCCGCTCGACCTGGATGAAGTTTCCATTACTCGTCGCCTCTACCGTGATGGCTCGTCCGACTACGAGATCAACGGCGTCGACGTGCGATTGCTCGACGTACAGGAACTGCTGTCGGACAGCGGCGTCGGCCGGCATCAGCATGTCATTGTTGGTCAAGGGCAACTCGATCAGATCCTCAACGCCAAACCCGAAGATCATCGCGCCGTGATCGAAGAGGCGGCCGGAGTGCTGAAGCACCGCTTGCGGAAGGACCGGGCCATCCGCCGCCTCGAAAGCACCGACGCCGACCTGCTCCGCCTCAAAGACATCCTGGGCGAGATGGAACGTCAAATCCGCCCTCTCCGTCGGCAGGCTCGCGCCGCCGAGCGGTATCTGGTGGTACGCGACGAGGCTCGGGCATTGCGTCTGTATCTGGGTGGAGAGGATCTTCGTTCCAATCGGACGCGGCTCGGAGCAGTCACTCGCCAGCGTGCCGAGCTCGATCAGTTGCTGGTTGCGGCCGCGGATGAAGAGACGGTGTTGGCAGCTTCGATAGAGCCGTTGACCTTGGCGGCCGGTGAGGCCGGTCTCTCGCTGGAGCGCGATACCGCCTCCGCTGCCCGGCTCGAGACGGCTGCCGAGCGGTTCAAGCGTATCGCCCAGGTCGCTCATGAGCGGCATCGAGCTCTTTCCCAGCGCATCCAGGGAGCAGGCGAGCGGCGCAGAGACATGCACGAGGAGGCGCGGCAGATACAGGCGGAACTGGCGCAGAGCTCCGAAGAAGAGCGCCGGGCGCGGATCGGGGCGGAGCGTGCCGAACGTGCGCTGCGCGATCTCGAAGATGAAGAGCGGTCTCTGGCCGAACAGGAGCAGATGCCGACCGAAGGCGCGGTGGCGGCGGTTCGTGGCGACCTGCGCTCGCTCGAAGCGGCGGTGGGCAGAGACGAGCGAGAAGCCGATCAGATCGGGCGACGCCTCGAGTCACTGCACGGGCAGTCGGAGGCCGAGTCGATCGAAACAGATCGACTGAAAGAAGATATCGAGCGTTCCGACATCGAAGCTACTGCCGCCCAACGGGCCCATGACTCGGCTCGGTCCGATCGACGTGCACGGCAAGAGATCTGGGAGGCGGCGGAGTCCGACCTGCAATCGGCGCGGGTAGAGGAGTCGGCTGCCGGAGCCAGGATCGAGGCCCTGGAAGCCGCTGCGGCCGGTCTGGCCGACCCGCAAGCTCGCGACAGGGCATTGGCTGCGGCCGGCGTGCGGGGGAATCTGGCGACGGTGTTGGACGTTCCCGACCGGTTCGCCGCCGCAGTCGACGCCGCGCTCGGCCCGTGGAGCGATGCCCTCGCAGTGCAGAATCCGACCGTAATCGAGCAGGTGGTTGGTGATCTCAAGGCCCACGGTCTCGGCGGAGTTCCGCTGGTCACTGCTCGCTTCACCAGCGGCGAGCTTCCGGCCCGGCCGGTGGCGGAAGCCTTCGGGCTGGAGGCTTTGGTCGAGGTGCTGGGCGGTCGGGCCGATCGTGAGTTGGCCGCCGCCCTGTTCGGCGATGTGGTCGTGGCCGAAGGTTGGTCCGCAGGATGGCAGGTTGTCTCGAAGCACCCGGCGATTCGCGTCGTCACCCCCGAGGGTGACCTCATCACCGCCGATGGCATCCGCGTTGCCCATCCCGACGGGGCAACTCCTGCCGTGCTGGAGCGCGCCAGGGTGGCGCTCGAGGAAGCCGAGCGTCTGCTCGCTCGCGCCGAGAGCCGCCATGTTTCGGCCCGACGGGATTTTGAGCATGCGCGAGGTGTGGAACGGGACGCCCTCGAGGCCCTCGAACTCATCGAAACGAACCTGGCGGGCGCGACGGAAGCGTTGGCGCGACTCGAACGCACCCGGAGTGCTGCCGAACACGAGATCGACCGGCTGGAAGAGCGCCGCTCGATGCTGCTCGAGTCTGCCGCCGACCGTGAGACGAGGATCGGCGAGTTGCGGGCGCTGCTTGGCGCGCTCGAGGGTGAAGAGGCCGAGCGCCAGCATGCGTGGGAGGAACTGGCCGCCAAACGGCGAATCGTGGCCGATCGACGCGACGAGGCGCGAGAGGTCCGGCAGCTCGCCGCGGCCGGTCTGGGTGGCGTCATTGAGCGCCGCCGCTTGCTCGAGGTGCGGTTGGTGTCTATTCAGGGAGATCTCCAGGATCTCACGGACCGCCCCGGTGACCCGCAGCGGCTCGAAGAACTGGAGACCGTGGAGGACGGCGCCCGTCGATCGCTTGAAGCTGTCCGGGCGCACATCGGCACACTCAGGGCACGTCAAGTCGATCTCCGGCAGGCTACCGGTGAAGCAGGGGAACGGCTGGCGAGTGCCCGCAGCCGTCTCGATGAGATCCGTGTCTCCATCGCGGCGAAGAAGGATCAGCGAGCGAGGCTCGACGTCGAGTCGGCGGAGCTGAAGGTTCGCCTCGAGTCGGTGGCTGAGGGCCTGCGACGAGATGTCGACGCTTCAGAGGAGCAGGCGCTGGCGGCCCCTGCTCCGGAGATGGATGAGGGTACAGACCTCCGGGGGCGGCTCGCCTCGCTCGAGGCCGAAATGCGCCGGATGGGGACGATCAACCCCCTCGCCGCCGAGGAGTATCAGGAACTCGAGGCACGGAGGTCTCATCTTCAGGAGCAGCTGGATGACCTCGAGAGCAGCCGGAATGAGCTTCGCAAGGTCATGTCTGCACTGGACGAGGAGATCGTCGGCCTATTCAGGACCGCCTTCGACGAGGTGGCGGCGGCCTATGAGCAGCATTTCTCGGTTCTCTTCCCCGGCGGCCGGGGCCGGCTCGTGCTCACAGATCCCGACGACCTGCTCACAACCGGGGTCGACATCGAAGCGCAACCGCTCGGCAAGAAAGTTGGCCAGCTTTCGTTGTTGTCCGGAGGTGAGCGATCGTTGGCGGCACTGGCTTTCTTGTTCGCCGTGTTCAAGGCGAGGCCCAGCCCGTTCTACATCGTGGATGAGGTGGAGGCCGCCCTCGACGACGCCAACTTGCGGCGCTTCCTACGATTGGTCGAGGATTTCCGCCGTACTGCGCAGTTGGTGATCGTTACTCATCAGCAACAAACTATGGAAGCCGCCAACATCCTGTACGGAGTGACCATGGAGCCCGGCGGGTCAACCAAAGTCGTTGCCAAGCGGTTGGTGGAAGCACCCGTCCCCGTTTCTGCGTCGTAGAATCCTCCGCCATGGATCCCGTGTTGATAATTGCTCTGGCTGTCGCCGTGCTGGCGGTGGCGATTGTCATCCTCGTGGTCGTCCTGCGCGGCCGGCAGCAGCCATCTCCGACGGCCGCACCGGCGACGCCGTCCGTTGGTGCACTGGCCGAGCGTCTCGAGAAAACCAGGGCTGCCCTCGGGGGACGTCTCAAAGGTCTCCTCAGCCGGGGGGCCGTCGACGATGACTTCTGGACCGGGCTCGAGGAAGCGCTGATTGCCGCCGATCTCGGAGTGGGAGCCACGGCGCAGGTGGTGGATCGTGTGCGCCTGGCGAGTCCCACCGGCGCCGATGAGGCGAGATCGGCGATCCACGACGAGCTACTCGCCATCCTGAGCGGTAGAGATCGCGACCTCCACCTCGACGGATCACCGGCCGTCGTGGTCGTGGTCGGGGTCAACGGGGTCGGAAAAACGACGAGCATTGCCAAGCTGGCAGCCCGATTGCAGTCGTCCGGATCCTCCGCCCTGCTGGGAGCGGCCGATACGTTCCGAGCTGCCGCAGACGCCCAGCTACGAACCTGGGCCGAGCGGGTCGGGGTGGAGATCGTCTCCGGTCAGTCGGGAGCCGATCCGGCGGCGGTAGCGTTCGACGCATATCAGGCGGCCAGGGCTCGAGAACGGGATGTCGTGATCGTCGATACAGCCGGCCGACTGCACTCGAAGCACAATCTGATGCAGGAACTCGGCAAGATCGTCCGGGTGTTGGAGCGAGAGGCCGGCTCCATCGACGAAGTGCTGCTGGTGCTCGACGCTACGACGGGCCAGAACGGTACGGCACAAATCAAACAGTTCACCGATGTCGTGGGCGTAACGGGGATCGTACTCACGAAGCTCGACGGCACTGCGAAGGGTGGCATCACGGTGGCAATCGAGCAGGACTACGGTGTGCCGGTCAAGTTCATCGGTGTAGGAGAAGGCGTGGAAGACCTGATCCCCTTCGAGCCGCGCGCCTTCGTCGACGCGCTGCTGGCGGACGCATGACCGCCGCAGAACTCGCTCAGCGAGCCCGTGAGGCTGCTGTGAGGGCCTACGCCCCCTACAGCGGCTTCCGGGTCGGGTCTGTTGTCGTAGCCGACGATGGGACCACATATGCCGGGGCGAACGTCGAGAACGCGGCCTACGGGTCGACGATTTGTGCGGAATCGACCGCTATCGCTTACGCGGTGTCGTCCGGTGCGCGCCGGTTGACCACTGTGGCGGTGGCTTGTATCGACGCCGAATCGGTGGAGGATGCCTATCCCTGCGGACAATGCAGGCAGCGAATGACCGAATTCGGCGTCGAGACGGTGCTGGTAACGGCTGGTTCCGGCGAGGTGCGACAGCACGCACTCGCAGAATTGCTGCCACACGGTTTCCGGCTGAAGTGACGACGGAAGCCCGCGTCTGCGCTACGAAGGATGAGAGCCGGGCTCCTTCGCTTGAAGGGCCCGGCTCTACGTCGACTAGCGGTTGCCCAGTGCTTCGATCAGTCTCGGTAGCACCTTGTGGAGGTCGCCGACGATCCCGAGGTCGGAGATACCGAAGATTGGTGCCTCTTCGTCCTTGTTGATGGCAATGATGACCTTCGAATCCTTCATCCCCACCAGGTGCTGCATCGCACCAGACACGCCGGCTGCGATGTAGACGTCGGGCTTCACCGTCTTGCCGGTCTGGCCGACCTGCTTGGAATATGGAACCCATCCGGCATCGACAATTGCCCTGGTGGCTCCGGTGGCGGCGCCGAGCTGGGCGGCGAGTTCTTCGATGACCTTGAACCCCTCTTCGGTGCCGATGCCGCGTCCCGCAGCGACCACGATCGCGGCCTCCTCGAGTTTCGGCCCTTCGAGTACCTCGGTGTGGCTGGCCGTCACCATGGCGCTACCGGCGTGGCCGACGTCCGGCAACGAGACCTCTTCGATCTCGGGCGTCCCTCCGCCGGACGGCTCTGCCGGGAACGATTTCGGGCGTGCGATCACTAGATACGGCGCATCGTCCTCGAAAACGGTGTCGACCAGCGTCGTGCCGCCGAAGATCTCGTTGGTAACGGTCACCGTGTCGCCTTCGATCGAAATGTCGGTGGCGTTCGACAGCACCGTCTTGCCCATCCGGGCACTCAGGCGGCCGGCCACGTCACGACCTGTGTAGGTGAGGCCGAACAGGATGAGATCCGGGGAGTGCTGGCCCGCTAGAACGGCAACGGCTGCTGCTGCGGCCGCAGTTGGGAGCGCATCCCCCGGTGTCAGATGAAAGACCTTGGCTGCCCCGTGGTCCCCAAGTGCCGCGAAGTTCTCGTCCGAATCCCGGCCGAGGTACACAGCGGCGAGTTCACCACCGAGACTTCTGGCTTTGGTCAGGAGTTCGAGTCCGACGGTTGCGGGTCCCTCGTCGGTTTCTTCTACAAAGACCCAGATTCTCGTCATATCAGATCACCTTTGCCTGTTCGAGCAGCGCGACGATCTTGAGGTGGGCCTCGCCGTCGTCTTCGATGACTTCGCCGGAGGGGCGTTCAGGCGCCGGGCGGATGGACATGATTCTCTGCTGGGCGGCCGTCTCGACGCCGAGATCTGCCATCGTCAGCGAATCGACCGGCTTGGACTTGGCTTGCATGATCCCCTTGAAAGTCGGGTAGCGCGGCTCGACAGCACCGGCGGTGACACTCACGAGAGCCGGCGCACTTGCCTCGACCTCGTCGTATCCGGTCTGGGTCTGTCGTTCGATGCGAACCATCTCGCCGTCGACTGAAACCTTCTTGGCGAACGTCAGGGCAGGTACGTCGAGCAGTTCGGCGAGTTGCTGGGGCAAGATACCGGCGTACCCGTCGGTGGACTCCGTTCCGGCGATCACCAGATCGAATCCTTCGCGGGCGATGGCGGCCGCCAGCACTCTGGCCGTTGCCAAGGCGTCGGACCCTCGAAGGGCGGGGTCGTCGACGACGACTGCCTTATCGGCTCCCATGGCGAGTGCCTGGCGGATCCCTTGAAGGTTCCCGCTGGGACCCATTGAAACCAGCGTGACCGTCCCCTCCGTCTGCTCTGCGAGTTGCAGGCCCATCTCGACGCCGTAGCGGTCGGTGTCGTCCAGTACCTGGTCGGTGGGACGGACCACGAAATGCGTCTCAGGGTCGAGATCGTAGGGGGAGGCCGGGTCGGGAATCTGCTTGACGCAGACGGCGACTCTCATTCGACGCTCCTTCGCGTTTGTGACTTGTGAACCGATGCTAACAATTGCTGGGACGCGACCAGCAATTTGCCCGAACCTGTGATTCAGGCGAGTTGAGGTAGCAGCAAATCGACGAGGCGCGTGAAACGATCACGGGCAGCTTCCGCCGTTTCCTGTACCTCTTCGTGAGAGAGCGGGCCGCCGGAGATTCCGGCGGCCAGATTGGTGACCAGCGAGATGGCGATGACCCTGGCGCCCATGTGCCGAGCCGCAATCGTTTCAGGAACGGTCGACATACCCACCATGTCGGCGCCCATCCGCTTGGCCATTTGGACCTCGGCCGGAGTTTCATAGGTCGGTCCCGTGAACCAGGCATATACGCCTTCCCTGAGATCGATCTCGACGCGGCGGGCCACTTCCTGGGCTATCGCGCGAAGGTTCGGGTCATAGGCGTTGGTGAGATCCGGAAAACGTGCACCGAGGCGGTCGTCGTTCGGCCCGAACAGCGGGTTCTGGCCGGTCAGGTTGAGGTGGTCCCGCAAGAGCACGAGGTCGCCGGGTTGGAGCCCGTCGCCGCACGCCCCACTGGCATTGGTCAGCAGGATGGTGGCTGCACCTGCCGCAATAGAAGCCCGCACAGCAAAGACGACCTGCTCGAGGCCGTGTCCCTCGTAGAAATGGGCTCGACCCGCCAGTATCAAGATGGGTACTCCTTCCAGTTCAACGGAGTAGGCCGTTCCGGCGTGCCCCTGCACACCGGGCATCGGAAAACCCGGGATCTCTTCATACGGGATGGCAATCGCGTTGGGCAGGTGTTCGGCATAGCTGCTCAACCCCGAGCCCAGCACGGCAGCAACTCGATGCCGGCGACCGCTGCTGCGCGTGGTGATGGCATCGGCCGCTCTTTGGATGGAATCGAAGTTCACGTGTTCCTGCTGATCCGCTCGACGATAAGTTGGGGTGATTCGACCGGATTGTCTGAGAGTTCCCAGGCGGAAGTAATGAGCGGGACGGCGATACCGCGCGCGTACGGGTCGTTCCAGCGAACCCGTCCGAGCACATCACCCTGCTCGACTCGATCGCCGATTCTCGCTTCGATGGTGACACCGACGCCAGGGTCGATGTCGTCCTCTTTTCGCTCACGCCCTGCGCCCAACCGCATCGCCCCAACGCCTACCGAGAGGGCATCACACCGCCGAACCCAGCCCGAGGCATGGGCGGTGATCAGGTCCTCGTTGTCGGCGATCGGCAGCATGTCGAGGTCATCGAGGACTGATGCGTCTCCACCCTGAGCGGTGATGATCTCGGCGAACTTGTCGAGTGCCCGGCCGGAGGAAACGGATTCGGCCAGCATCGCCCGGGCTTCCTCGGCTGAGGAGGCTGCATCACCCATCATCAGCATTTCGGCGCCGAGCGCATAGGTGAGTTCGGTGATGTCGGCCGGACCTTCCCCCCTGAGTGTTTCGACGGATTCCCGGATCTCGGAGGCGTTGCCCACTTCCCGACCGAGCGGCTGGCTCATGTCCGTCAGAAGCGCCACCACACCGGTCCCACGGAGGCTGCCGATTTCGACCATCGTTTCAGCCAGCCGACGGGCGTCATCAATGTCGGTCATGAAGGCGCCGCTCCCGAACTTCACGTCGAGTACGAGGCCGTCGAGATCTTCCGCCAGCTTCTTTGACATGATTGAGGAGGCGATCAGGGGCAAAGCAGGAACGGTCCCCGTCGCATCCCTGAGCGCATATAGCTTACGGTCGGCCGGGACGAGATGCTCCGACTGGCCGCCGAGCACCACACCGTGCTCGGCCAGCAGCTTCTCGAATTCGTCGGCACTGAAGCTGGTCGTGAAGCCCGGGATGGTTTCCAGCTTGTCGAGCGTACCGCCGGTGTGACCGAGGCCCCGGCCGCTCATCATGGGGATCTTCACACCGCAGGCGCCGACCATCGGGGCAAGTGGGATCGAGATCTTGTCGCCCACTCCACCGGTGGAGTGTTTGTCGATCTTGTGTCCCGGTATTCCGGAGAGTTCGAGAACCTCTCCGGAGGTCAGCATCGCCTCCGTCCAGACCGTGAGCTCCTCGGGGTTGAGACCCCTGATGAACACGGCCATCAGCATCGCGGACATCTGGTAGTCGGTGACGGTGCCCTGTGTGTAGGCCTCGATGAGCCATCTGATTTCATTGCCGGTGAGCGTTCCTCCGTCCCGCTTCCGCTCGATCAGCTCGACGGCGGTCACGAGATGTTCTCGAGGAATGAGCTGCCGGCGGAAGGGGAGGGCAGT
Source organism: Actinomycetes bacterium (assembly GCA_024641245.1). Classification (GTDB taxonomy): domain Bacteria; phylum Actinomycetota; class Acidimicrobiia; order Spongiisociales; family JAHEDJ01; genus JAHEDJ01. Next base: position 14,067 of record JAHEDK010000022.1, on the reverse strand, counting down.
CCGAAACCTTCGCAGATAGTGGCGGCGATGTCGGCATAGGTCGACCTGGCACCGAGGTCGACTCCGGCGGCTCGGCGGCCGGAAACGAGAAGCGGAACGTACTCACGGGTGTGGTCGGTGCTGCCATCTGTGGGGTCGTTGCCGTGGTCGGCGGCGAAGAACAGGAGATCGTTGGGTCCGAGGGCGGCAGTGAGCCGGGGGAGATGACTATCGATCAGGGTGAGGCCCTGGGCGTAGCCAACCGGGTTTTCACGGTGACCGTAGACCATATCGAGGTCGACGAGGTTGACCATGATCAGGCCCCTGTCCATCTCTGCGAGCGCCCGCAGAGTGTGGTTCAGGCCGTCGAGGTCGCCCTCGGTGTGTACGGCTCGATCAAGGCCTCGACCGGTGAAGAGATCTTCGATCTTTCCGACCCCGAAGGTGGGGACGCCGTTCTGCTGCGCAATGTCGAGCATCGTCGGTGCGTGCGGTGGGAGGGCGAAGTCCTGGCGTTCATAGGTGCGCCGAAACGCCCCCGGTTGCCCTTCGAATGGGCGGGCGATGACGCGACCGATGCGGTAGTCGTTGCAGTGCTTCCTGGCAATCCGGCAGACCCGGTAGAGCTCCTCGAGCGGAACCACGTCTTTGTGGGCGGCGATTTGGAACACGGAGTCGGCCGAGGTGTAGAGGATCAACTCGCCGGTTTCGAGGTGGCGCGTGCCGAGATCCTCGATGATGACGGTTCCGGATGCCGCAAAGTTTCCAAAGAAATGGTGCCCGGATTCCTGCTCTACGGCAGACACCAGGGCTGCGGGAAAGCCCGTGTCGGTGAAGGTGGCATCTGCCTCTTCGGTGATGACGCCGGCGATCTCCCAGTGGCCGGTGGTGGAGTCCTTTCCGGCGCTCGCTTCCGCAAGACGCCCGTAGGCCATGGCCGGGTGCTCGACCGCCGGAACGCCCAGCAGGGCGGGATGAAGATTGCCGAGCCCGGCCGCTTGAAAGTTGGGGAGGTCGAGGCCGCCGACCGCCATCGCGGTGTGGCCGAGTGTGTCGGAACCCTCGTCGCCGTATTCGGCGGCGTCGGGCGCTTCTCCTGCCCCGCACGAGTCCATAACAATGACGACCGCTCGATCAAGCACGGCACTCCTTCCAATCCATATCAGTATGGCCGAAGTTGCCGAACCAATCGACCGACGAATGTCGATGGTTCGATGGCCGAACGACCCATGAACTCAGTGGGCTCGGGCGACCTTCCCATTGCGGAGTTCGACGCCCTCGCCCTTGAGCAGGTTCGCGTGCCGATCCTCGAGGCCGGGAACCAGACGCCCCGACGAGGCGACCACCCGCCACCAGGGAAGCCCGGTGCTCTTGCGGAGGTAGTTGCCGACGGCACGTGCTGCGCCCGGCCGTCCTGCCTGAGCGGCTACTTCGCCGTACGTTACGACCTCGCCGGGTTCGAGTCCGAGGACGATTTCACGGATGCTGTCTTCGAAAGTCACGATTTGAAGCTAATCCGTTTGACCGGTGACGGGACCGAGATCCCCGAGGTATGCAGCGATCAGCGAGAACTCGTCCAGATTCGATATGCAGCATGTGGAGGCTGACGGCGATTGCCTTCCTAGAGGGTTCCGAAGAGGCGATCGCCCATGTCGCCGAGACCAGGTTGGATGTAGTACTTGTCGTTGAGGTCTCGGTCCAGGCCGGCGGTGACCACCCGGACGTCGGGATGGTCCTTCTCCATCCGCGCCACGCCCTGTGGGGCGGCGACTACGCAAAGTGCGAGAATCTCGTGGGCGCCATTCGCCTTCACCTTCTCGACCGCCCAAGACAGTGAACCTCCGGTTGCCAGCATCGGTTCGAGGATGACGACGCGAGCGTCGTTCAGATTTGGGAACTTGGTGTAGTACTCCTGGGGCAGAGCGGTCTCTTCGTCACGTTGGACGCCGGCGTATCCCACGGTGACATCCGGCAGCAGGTCGATAACGGCGTCGAGCAAGCCGAGTCCGGCGCGCAGGACTGCCACGGCGACCAGATTCCTTCCGATCTTGTAGCCAGTCGTGCGTTCGAGCGGTGTAGTGATCGGTACTTCCGTCAAATCTAGATCCGACGTTGCTTCCATCAGCAGTGTGTAGGCGAGCCGCCGAGTGGTCTCCCGGAACTTCTCGGGTGGCGTGGTCTCATCACGAAGTGTCGAGAGGTAGTGGCGGGTGAGTGGATGATCGACGACCGTGAGGCTCATGCTCGGCTCCTGTAGATGTGGTGCCTGCAATCTACTGCGCACCTTCGACGGCAAGGGATTCTGATTGGGAGCAAGCCGCTGGTCGTTTCGTCGCGAGCGCGATGCCGCATGAGCAGCGATCGTCAGTTGGCAATTGGCAATTGGTCTCTGGTCAACGGGTTGGCTGGTGGGAACCGTCGATGCCGTGGCGAACGGCCGGCCCTACGGTGATCTGCCGCTGGTCGTGTATTGGTGTCCGAGTCTGCTGGTCCAGAGCCAATCTCCGCCGGGGAGCGGCTGGTAGGTCCAGCCGTGGCGGTGACGGATCCGGATGTGATCGTGCCGGCATCCCGGGGCCAGGTCGGTGGTGCGGGTGGTGCGGCTGTGAGCCCAGGGAATGCGGTGGTCTAGGTCGCAGTTTGTGGCGGTCATGCAACATCCTGGAAATACGCAAGTCTGATGATGCGCATTGACGTGCCGTTGTTGGGTGGCTGTTGGTCGCCGTCGGGTGATGCCATGCGTGACGGGCATCCCGGTGGCAGGGTCGGTCACCACGAATCGCCATGGAGTTCCATGTGTTTGTTGTTCGGTGATTTGGCGGGCGATATCCGCGATCACGGGGCCGTATCCGGCCAGTTCCCCCGGTTCTTCCGATAATCGGGTCAGTGTTTGCAGGTCGACACGCAGTTCTATCCCGCCGTTGCGGGTGTTGTTGCCACGTCGGTGGTGACCTTCGAGGAGGTCGAGGTAGACGTCCGCCCTCAGTTGATCCATGCTGCGCGATTCGCCGTCTCGGCGGAGGCTCTTGGCCAGGCGGTTGATGTGGGCTGTGATGGCTGCTACCCGATCCGGAGGCAGGTCCAGGCCCGATAGCTGGGCGGTACCGTCTTCAGACAGCTCGGCCACTATCCGTCGTCCTGCGACTGCGTGGTCGAACCGGGTCTTGGCATCGGCAGGATCCACGTCAATACAAAGTCGGGCGAGGGCGGCCTTGAGTTGGCCGGTGGTCAACTGCGGGGCCCGATCCAGTACCTGTGTGACGACCCGACGGGCTACATGGGTGTCGAGGTGGGCGGTGCCACGCAGGATGGTGCGGGCCCGTCGCACATCCACCATGCCCGATTCAAACGCTTCAAACAGGTGTGGGAGCCGCTCCCGCAGCTCCAAAGCCACACCTAGTTCTGTGTCGGCTGTCCGACGGGTCAAACGTAGTGCTGCGCGAATCTCGGCCGCTGCACCATCCCATATCGCCTCCGGATCATCAGGACCGTCGAGATCCTCAATAGCGTCTGATACGGCTGCCATATCTCCATACAACTGAGCCTGATAGTGCGACACCATCCTCTGGCGGGCTCGCAACACCACTATCCGATCAAACCCAGACAACCGAGTCACGTCGATCGAGGACAAGAATGCCGCCAGGACTGGACCTGGTTCCACTTGGTCCAGGCCATGTGGAATGACGTCAACTTCGGTTCCCTCTTCTAATCGTTCAGAACATATGTTCGATTCTACCCGACTGTCGGGACAGAAACTAGAGACCGTGGAAGCCGGAAGTGGAGGCGCTCAGTGAGCCGGCGCCACTTGCATCATGCCGATCGACATGTTGGCGGCGGAGAGGCACATCCGGGCGCAGCCCGCACGATTCCGGGCAATAGACCAGTCCATCTGCCTGGTTGACGGCTCTCGGTTTGCTAGCCCGTGTTCCGCAACCCCGTCGCGATCCCATTGACGGAGAGCAGCAAAGCCCGCTGCAAAGCAGGATCGGGTTCCCCGGTCCGACGCGATCGGGCCAGGAGGGACATCTGGAGGTAGTGCAGCGGATCGAGATAGCGGTCCCGGACTTCCAGGGTGCGCTGGAGCAGTGGGGATCCGTCGAGGATGTGCTCATCACCGGTGATCCTCAACACCTCGGTCACGGTGCGTTCGTACTCGGAACGGATTCGGTCGAACAGCGGATGTAGCCGTGGGTCAACCAGCAGATCTACATACCGCTGAGCGATGCCCAGGTCGGTCTTCGTCAGTGTCATCTCCACGTTGGAGATGAACGTTCGGAAGAACGACCAGCTTCGGTACATCTCCTCTACGACCTCACCGAGACCGTTCTGCCTGGCGGCAGCCAGCCCCGAACCAACGCCGAACCAACCTGGGACAATCTGGCGAGTTTGAGTCCATCCGAACACCCACGGGATAGCGCGCAGATCGGTGAGACCTCCAAACCCTCCGGGCCGCCGGGACGGCCGGCTGCCGATGTTCATGGCACCGAGCTCCTCGACCGGTGTGGAGCTGAGGAAGTACTCGACGAGACCGGGATCATCGACGAGTGACCGGTATGCGGTGAAGGCAAACTCGGAAATCTGGTCCATTGTCCGATCCCACTCGGCGAGGACCGATTCGGACTGGCGGGGCTCTCTGTGCAGGACGGAGGCCTCGAGTACCGCGGCGAGGGTCAGCTCGAGGTTGCGCCGGGCAAGTACGGGCAGCCCGTACTTGTCCGAGATGACTTCTCCTTGTTCGGTGATTTTGACGGGGCCGTCGAGGGTTCCGAACGGTTGGGCCATGATTGCCTCGTGCGTGGGACCTCCACCCCGTCCGATCGTGCCGCCCCGGCCATGGAAGAGCCGGAGTACGACACCGTGTCGATGGGCGACGTCACGGAGGTCTCGTTGCGCCTTGTAGATCTCCCACTGCGACGTCGTGATCCCACCGTGTTTATTCGAGTCGGAATACCCGAGCATGACCTCCTGGAGATCGCCGCGGAGTCGCACCAACTCCCGATAGGAGGGGCTGGTGAGAAGGTCGTCGAGGATCTGTCCCGCTTGTCGCAGCTCATCAGTCGTTTCCAGGAGCGGAACAAACCCGACTCGAGCGACATGGCTGGGTACATCTACGAGTCCCGATTCACGTCCGAGGACGGCAGCAGCCAACACATCCGACGCGTCGCGCGTCATCGAGATGATGTAGCTCTCGATGACGCCTTCTCCGAACCGGTCCAGAGACCGGCGGATAGTGGCGAAGATTTCGATTGTCGCCGTCACGTCCGGATCGAAGCTGCTGGCCGGCGCCGACAGCGGTCGAGTGCCGGCCAGCTCGGTATCGAGGAGGGACAGGCGAGCGAGTCGATCGAGTCCCGGGTAGTTGATTCCTATCCCCGAGAACATGGCCGTCAGCGCTTGTTCATGTTTGTCTGAGTGCTCACGCACGTCCATCGTGGCCAGCTGGAAACCAAACACCGAGACGTTTCTCATCAGCCGGGTCACGATTCCGCCGGCGAGGAGTTCCCCATGGTGTTCCAGCAGCGAACGTCGCATGATCTCGAGGTCATCGAGCAGTTGGTCGGCGTTGGCGTAGTCCTGGCCGGCGACGTGGCGGCTGTTCTCCTCAACACGTCGCCGCGTGTTGAGCAAGCGTTGATGGATGAACGCACATTTCAGCCGGTAGGGCTCCTCGGCATTCATCATGCCGAACCGCCGGTAGACGTCCGGGAGGAAACCGGCATCCTCTTGAAGTGAGGAACTCAGGGCGGATGAAATGGAGCGGATGCGAGTCGATGTGCTGAGGCTTTCTGCGATCTCCTCAACTGCGGCAATCAGATGGCGCAGGGCGTGCTCGTGCTGCATCTCCAGCACGGCCGTCGTGACCGCCGGAGAGACACTGGGGTTACCGTCCCGGTCACCGCCAACCCAGGTTCCGAAACGAAGGGGGTGGGCCGTGGTTGGGAGGTCGACTCCGAGCCGTAAAAGCTGGACGGAGATTTCGTCGAGTAGATCCGGCACGACTTGGTCAAAGAGCTGATCGAAGTAGAAGATCACCGAGCGGGCTTCATCGATGGGCTCCGGTCGCTCACGGCGAAGTTCGTCGGTCTGCCAAAGGAGGTCGATGAGTTCTCTGGTGCGGCGGTCGATCCGCCGGAGGTCTCCGGCGCCCGAGCGCGGGTCCAATCGTTCTTCGAGAAGCCCGGCGAGATCTCCCAGCTTCGTCAGGATGGATCGGCGGGCAGCCTCCGTAGGGTGGGCGGTGAAGACCGGGCGGAGTTCGAGTCGGTCGACCAGCGTGGCCAGGCCGGCGACTGCGCCGGGCGATGTCTCGAGCGCGTCTACCGCGGCTTCGAACCACTCGCGCTCGCGATCGGTCCTGTCGGTGAGCTGGTCGACTCGATGCGTTTGTTCCGCCACGTTGGCCAGGTGGAAATATGTGGTGAAAGCTCGAACCAGGCGGATGGTCGTTGTCGTATCGAGTTCGTCCAGCAAGGCCTCGAGTTGCCCGCCGTCCGACCGGGATTCCGGATCTCTGGCCGTCTTGGTCAGAGCGCGGACTTGTTCGACGAGCTCCAGTAGCTCCGGGCCGTGCTGTCGAATCAGCGCGTTGCCGAGTTCGTTTCCGAGTCGGCGTATGTCGGCCCGAAGGGCAGCGTCTCTTGATCCCTGGTCCACGCAGGCAGGGTACTCGCGAGCAGTGACCGGCGACTCCCTACAATGCTGTCTCCATGTTCGAATCGCTTTCCGACCGTTTCAACGGCATCTTTACGAAACTGCGTGGCAAGGGTCGCCTCAATGAGGCAGATGTCGACGCGGCGCTGCGTGAGGTGCGGCTGGCCCTTCTAGAAGCCGACGTCAACGTCTCTGTCGCCAAGAGCCTGCAAGCGAGGATCAGGGAGCGGGCCCTCGGGGTTGAGATTTCGAAGAGTCTGACCCCCGGGCAACAGGTCATAAAGATCGTCCATGAAGAGCTCATCACAACTCTCGGAACCGACGTTGCGCGCCTCAATTCATCGTCGACTCCGCCCCTGACGATTCTGATGGTGGGTCTCCAAGGATCGGGGAAGACGACATCTGCCGGCAAGCTCGCCCTGCACCTGCGCAAACAGGGCAAACGCCCGATGCTCGTGGCTGCCGACCTCCAGAGGCCCGCCGCCATCGACCAGCTCGAAACGCTGGGCCGCCAGATCGACGTTCCCGTTTACGCCGAGCGAGCCACCAAGCCCGAGCGCCTGGTCAAAGCGGCCATGAAGGAGGCGAAACGGCTCGGGAATGACGTAGTGATCATCGATACCGCCGGTCGTCTCCAAATCGACAAGGATTTGATGAACGAGCTCGCCGATGTACGGAAGGCTTCCAGCCCCAATGAAGTGCTTCTGGTCGTCGATGCTATGACCGGCCAGGACGCCGTCAATGTTGCCAAGGGGTTTCTGGAGTACACCGATGTTACGGGCATCGTTCTCTCCAAGCTCGATGGTGATGCACGGGGCGGCGCAGCCATATCGGTACGCGAGGTCACGGATCGTCCGATCAAGTTTGCCGGGCTCGGTGAGAGCCTCCATGAGTTCGAGCCGTTTTATCCAGACCGGATGGCATCCCGGATTCTCGGGATGGGCGATGTGCTCACGCTCATCGAGAAGGCAGAAACCGCATGGGATGAGCAAGAAGCTCAGGCCATGGCCGACAAGCTGCGGACTGCCTCGTTCACCCTCGAGGACTTCCTCAGCCAATTCCAGCAACTGAAGAAGATGGGGCCTCTTGACGGGTTGCTTGCTATGATCCCGGGCGCCTCGTCGGCGCTTCGAGATGTCCAGGTGTCCGACAAGGATCTGGGTCGAGTCGAAGCAATCATCCGTTCGATGACTCCCAAAGAGCGGCAGAACCCGAAAAGCATCGACGGGAGCCGCAAGCGACGAATTGCAGCAGGATCGGGCACCACCCCTCAGGAAGTTAACGGTTTGCTGAAGCAGTTCGGTGAAACACAGAAGATGATGAAGATGATGGCCGGCGGCCGAGGCGTCCCGGGAATACCGGGTCTTGGAGGGCTGATGCCGGGACGAAAAGGGAAGAGGTGACGAGATGGCGGTGAAGATCCGCCTTCAGCGGTTCGGGAAAAAGAAGCAGCCTGTCTATAGGGTTGTCGTCATGGACGGCCGGAAGCCGCGGGACGGGCGCTACATCGAGGCCATCGGCCGCTACGAACCACGTCAAGATCCGTCGTTGATCGAGATCGACAATGATCGGGCGCTCGACTGGTTGATGAAGGGCGCACAGCCCACTGAAACCGCACAGAAGTTGCTCGAAGTTTCGGGTGCCTGGGCCCGTTTCAAGGTGGCGAAGGGCGAGATCTACACGGTCGGCGTCAAAGCCGCTCCGACTGTCGAGGAAGCCGATGCCGACGCAGACGTGACCGAAGAGGTCGCAGAAGCGGATGCGTCCGAAATGGACGTCGCCGAAGTTGTGGCCGGTGCAGCTGCCGATGAAACCATCGAACCTGCCGCCGAGGAATCCGCTGAGGCTGAGCAAGCACCGGCGGAACCCGATGCTGAAACCGGGAAGGACTCCGAGTGAGCAAGGGAGAAATCGTTGAGCGGGTCGTCCGTTATGTCGTGTCCGAGATCGTGGACGATGCCGAACAGGTAGAGGTCACGGTCATCGAAGAGGGGCCCGAAGAGGTCACTCTCGAAGTACGCACGGCCAAGTCGGACATGGGTCGCGTTATCGGCCGTCGCGGTCGGGTAGCTCGTGCAATCCGCACGCTTGCCCAGGCGGCCGCAGACGAAGAGGGCCTGCGCGCCGGCGTTGAATTCGTCGACTGATTCTGTCATCGGCCGCATCGGCCGGGCTCACGGCATCAGGGGCGAGGTCTCGGTGCATGTGCTCGGCGACGCGCGCCACTTCGAACCAGGTTCCGGCATGTGCGCCGGAAATCGACAACTGGTCGTTGCGCACGCGCGACCTCACAAGAATACGTTGCTGGTCGGCTTCGAAGGTGTGGTCACTCGCAACGACGCCGAAGACCTGCGCGGCCTCGAGCTGGTGGTTCCATTCGATGGGCGTCCCGAGCTGGAGGCCGGGGAGTTCTGGCCGGACGATCTCATCGGTCTTGCCGTTCACGGCGATGATGGGCCGTTGGGTGAGGTCGTCGGTGTTGTCGGAGGGGAAGCCCAGGACAGGCTCATCGTCAGGACGCCGGCCGGCCGGACTTTTGAAGTTCCTTTTGTGGACGAACTGGTTCCCGATGTTGTGCCTGAAGAAGGATTCATCCGCATCAGACCCATCGAGGGCCTCATCTGAGAGATCGGGTGCTACTCGTCTACCGCTACGGCCAATCGCACGCCTTGCTCTGATCCGTCTCTTGCCGAGTCCTCTCCGATGAAGAGCTCGAGGTCACCAGTGAGCTGAGGCGGCAGAGCGAGCTCGAACCGGCCCCAGGTCTCCAGGTAGTCCGTGGACGTCGTGAACTCCTCAGCGACAATTTCCCCTGCTTGTCGGGCACGCAGAATCACGTTCGCTTCGAAGGTTCGTCCGTACCCTTCGATCGTGACGGGTGCCGCGAGAGGATCCGGCAGGGGCATGACGACCACGAAGTCGGACCGCTCGGGAGTTCGGACGACTGAACCGCCTGGTGCCAGGTCGACCACGAGGCGAGCCGGATTGGAGATCTCCGAGAACCGCGCTACGGCAGCATCGGTGAGATGAATATCGACAAACAAGGAATCGTCGAAATCGCGGACGACGTAAACGCGTTCGGCGAGGGTGCCGCCGAGCACGATGTCCGACAGACCGGTGTCTGTGACCGTCGGATCCAGGTGTACCCGCACCACACCGAAGCGCCGGATGAACTCGGCACTGGTGGTACCGAGGGACGTCGCCGGGGCTCCCGAGGCGGCGGCCAGTTCCACGATCAACTGTTCGCATCCTTCGTAGGGAGTGAGCGTGAGCCCGGTCACGGTTGCGGCATCCGCCGTGTCCCGGGCCCGCGATCCCAAGGGGCCATCGCCGATGAAGCCTCCTGCTCCCTCCAGGCACGGAGCGCTGTTGACCGTCGTGGTCGATGACCCGGCCTGGACCGTGGTGGCCGGTGCCGTCGAAGGTGCAACCGTTGTCGCGCCTCCGCAAGCGGTGGAGAAGATCGAGATCAGCAGCGCGAGGTGTCGAAGACGCATCGAGGTGAGGGTAGCCGCCGCCCGAGCATGGTCGGAGGCGACGAGACGCCATTGCTGACTCTGCCCGCTAGCGTTGCGCTTCATGCCTCATCCGCGTTTCGATCCGGAACTCGCCACTGCCTATCTCGACGGTTCCGTCGACGCGGCGCCCTTGTACCGCGAAGCTGGCCGGCTTCGCGACGAAGGGCATGGCCGGACCATCACCTACAGCCGCAAGGTATTTATACCTTTGACGACTCTGTGTAGGGACCGCTGCACCTACTGCACGTTTGCCAAACCACCTGGAGCCGGCGGCGAGTATCTCGAACCGGATGAGGTGCTGGCGGTAGCGATGGCAGGCGAGCGGCACGGGTGCACCGAAGCGTTGTTCACCCTCGGCGACCGACCGGAGGACCGATGGAGTCAAGCGCGCCAGTTTCTCGATGGGCGTGGGCTCGATTCGACACTCGACTACGTGCGCGAGATGACCGAGCTCGTCGCCTCTGACACCGCACTGTTTCCCCATGCCAACCCCGGCCTCATGGATGAAGCTGCGATCCGCATGCTTCGTCCATCCAATCCTTCGATGGGCCTCATGCTCGAGAATATCTCGCCTCGGTTGATGGAGCCCGGCATGCCGCACTTCGACTGCCCGGACAAGGATCCGACCCGGCGAGTGGCGACGATCGAATCAGCCGGCCTGGCGAAGGTTCCTTTCACTTCGGGAATCCTGGTGGGAATCGGTGAGACGAATCGCGAAGTCGTCGGCTCGCTGGTCGCTCTCGATGAGCTGCATCGGCGGTTCGGACACATTCAAGAGATCATCGTCCAGAACTTCCGGGCGAAGGCAGATACCCGCATGAAGGGCAGCCCGGAGCCTGTTCCCGCCTACTTCGCCAGGGTCGTCGCCGTCACCCGCTGGTTGTTTGGTCCGGAGATGAATGTGCAAGTACCCCCGAATCTGACGGAGAACTACGAAACGTATCTGGCTGCCGGAATCAACGACTGGGGTGGTGTTTCGCCGTTGACTATCGACTGGGTCAATCCCGAACAACCGTGGCCGCATCTAACAGATTTGAGGCGCCGCACGGAGGAAGCCGGTTTTGAGCTCAGGCCCCGGTTGCCGGTATACCCGGAGTTCGTCGACGATGAGTGGCTCGATCCTGCCATGCTGGCGAAGGTTTCCAGGGCGTCCGACGGGGCAGGCTACGTGGCGATTCCCGAAGGTGTCGGGTCATGACCATCTCGTTCTGCCGGGTTCGCCCAGCCGAGTCGGTCTCTGCTTTGTTTGCCGGCACCCGGCGTCGCGAAGGAACCACCACTCTGGAAATCAAGGCCATCCGCGATGATGATCGGGCGGCCTGCCTCGAAGGAGGGATCCTTCCCGTCGAGACCGGTGGGACCGACGGAGCTCCAGCCGCCTGGATCGCCACTCCAGCGCAGGCCATTCGCCTGGCGGAACTCGGGGTAGCCGGGTGGCGCATCACCGTGCTCGACGATGGATCTCGATCCGAGGTGCTCGACGGCCTCGCCAGGAGCCGAGCGGCCTTCCTGAGGACCGCGCGCTCGTCGGTTCGTGCCGCCGCTTCCCTGACCGGCTTGCCGGGTGTCCAGGCGGCAGTCTCGGTGTTTGTCGACAGTGTCGAGGAAGCCGTCAAGGCGATTGCGGACGGCGCCACCGATCTCTTGTTGCGGGACTGGGGTGCGGAGCGGATCGGCGAGCTGCGAGATGCTGTGGGAGAAGCCATCGAGCGCGGGTCATTCCCGATCGACACCGAACTCGAGGAGGCACGCCGGCAACTGCCGGAAGAGGTCCTTACCGCCTGGCTGAACCAGGTCGACGGGCGGGGAGCCATACGACCCCGGTATTCCTGGTCGCCGGGGAAAGGGGAAGGTGTACCGGCGCCGGACAACCGATTCTCTGCGCAGTGGCCGGACGCGACCTGGGTTGGTTCGGCGGCGGCGGAGGGATTGGAGGAGGCCGGTCACTTGCGGCCGATCCTCGAAGGGTCGCTGGAGGGCCGCCCTCCCTCGCGCGACGAAATCGAGATGCTGTTTCTTGCACGGAGTGGTCAGGTTGATGCCGTCGCCGGCGTGGCCGACACGCTTCGGAGGCGGGCAGTGGGTGACACGGTTACCTATGTAGTCAACCGCAACATCAACTACACGAACCTCTGCTACTTCCGGTGCGGTTTCTGCGCTTTCTCGAAAGGTCCGCGCAGCTTGAATCTGCGCGGCGATCCATACCTGATGTCGGTGGAGCAGATTGTGCACCTGGCCGAATTGGCGACCGAGCGCGGGGCCACCGAGGTGACGTTGCAGGGCGGCATTCACCCGGATTACACCGGCGATTTCTACGTCGAGGTGGTGGAAGCCATCAAAGCACGGATGCCGGACATGCACATTCACGGTTTCACGCCGCTCGAGGTGTGGCAAGGGGCCGAGACGCTCGGTGTCGACCTGAGGGACTATCTGTTGCGGCTTCGAGAAGCGGGACTCGGGACCCTTCCCGGCACGGCCGCAGAGATTCTCGACGACCGCGTGAGAGAGCATCTCTGTCCGGACAAGATCAGGACGGCCGAGTGGGCGGAGGTCATGCTGACCGCCCACCAAGTGGGCCTACGCGCCACCGCCACAGTTATGTTCGGTCACATCGACGGACCATCGTCGTGGGCCAATCACTACGAGGTCGTGCGGCAGATCCAGCGCCGGACGGGCGGCTTCACCGAGTTCGTACCGCTGCCGTTCGTGCATATGGGTTCGCCGATCTGGTTGCGCGGCCGCGCTCGACCCGGACCAACTTGGGACGAGGTGGTGTTGATTCACTCGATTGCGCGGATCGCTTTCGACGGGCTGATTCCAAATATCCAGGCGTCATGGGTGAAGCTCGGCCTGGACGGCGTCGGCCGGTTGCTCGACGCCGGCGCCAACGACCTGGGTGGGACCCTGATGGGGGAGATCATCACCCGATCGGCCGGCGCTTCGCACGGTGAGGAGATGACCCCCGACGCATTCGAGGCGGCGATCCGGGACGCCGGCCGCCCGGCCAGGCAACGGACGACGTTGTACGAGATCGTCGAACGCGCCTGACCTGACTTTTCTCGGCAATGCTGTGACCTGTTTTCGCACCATTGCATTGCGGAGAATGTTGCGCGGTCTTTCTCGGCAATGCTGTGACCTGTTTTCGCACCATTGCATTGCGGAGAAAAGGGAAAGTCAGGCGGTCCAACCCAGCACGAGGTCGCCGAATGTGAGGAACACGAACCAGAAGGCGACCATCAACAGCGGCAATCCCATCGTGATCCTCGGTCCCTGCCGCCACCGTCGTATGCCCCACACGGTCAAGCCCAACCACGCGGCGACCAGTACCGCTACGCCCCAGAGCGGAGCGAGCAGGCCGCTGAAGGCCACAAAGAAGCCCATCACGAGGTGAATACCGGCTCCGACAACGGCGAAGATGATGGCGGCGGGGGATAGACGCTCGGTCATCGGCACCACGCTAGTCATAACCGTACCGTCAAGGCGCCACCGCGCTCGGGGCGACGGTTAGCCTGCGCCGCATGAGCGATACCGCCGTTACGCCAGAGATCGAGCGCGTGCTCGGACGCGTGGTGGTGGGGTATCGGATCGTAGGTGCGGCATGGCTAGGCGTTCTCGGAGTCATCACGCTGGCAGGCTCGACCCGACCGGACCGACCTGGCGTTGTTGTTGCCACGATGCTGGGCATTGGGGCGTGGGCGCTCCTCACCGGGTGGTTGCACGGGAGTCGCCCCAACTCATTGCGGAGTTGGTGGTGGCTCGTCGCCGACGTCGGCGTCACGGTCTGGTCGCTCTTCAGCAGTGACCTAGCCGGCATGACGTCTACCTTCTACGGCGGCTACCCGATGTCAACCGTGTTCATGGGTGTCTATACCTTCGCGTTCGCCGGGGGACTGGCGACTGCCACAGCCCTTTCGGCGGC
>JAHEDK010000006.1 GCA_024641245.1 Actinomycetes bacterium | reverse complement strand
GCGGCTCCGTTGGCGATGCAGAGATGGGCGCCGATTATTGCATACGACCCCATCATTCCGTGCTCGACCGAGGTGAGGTGCATCGAGCCGCCCTTGCCTTTGAGAATGCCGTTCTCCCGGCCGAGCAACTCCGCCATGACCGGTCCGAGGGGCGCCCCGCGGGCGATCGTATGGGCGTGACCGCGGTAGGTGGCAAACGTGTAGTCGTCGGAGTGCATCGCTCTGGCAAAACCGGTAGCCACGGCCTCCATCCCCAACGACAGGTGGCTCGTGCCTTTCACCAGGTTCTCCATGAAGAGGTCGTAAGCGCGTTTCTCGAACTGCCGCAGCGATTGCTGCAGTTCGTACATCTCGAGGCGGACGACGACCGGGATGTCAAGATCCGCATTGGCCCGGTTCAACGGAGCCGGCAGTCTGGCCGCCCGCCGACCGTAGTCGTAGAGGCCCGGCTCTTCGATCTCAGTACTCATTGGCCACCGGCAGTTCCTCGCAGGGGAACAGCGTGATCACCTTCGGGCCGTCTGCGGTAACGACGACTTCTTCCTCGATCCTGGCCGCGGACCGACCATCTGCGGCCGGTGCGTAGGTCTCGAGGGCGAACACCATGCCCTCCTTGATCTCGACGGGATCGTCGAGCGAGTTCAGCCGGGAGATGATCGGGCGTTCATGGAGCCCGACTCCGACTCCATGACCGAACTGAAGCCCGAAGGCGTCCATCTCGTCGACGAAGCCAAATTCCTCCGCCTTCGGCCAGACCCTGGCGATCTGATCGGTTGTGTTGCCGGGTTTGACGAGGTCGAGGGCGGCGTCCATCCACTCGCGAGATTGCTTGAATGCATCCCGCTGCGCCTGGGTGGCCCGGCCCACTGCGAACGTCCGGTAGTAACAGGTTCGGTAGCCGTTGAATACATGGATGATGTCGAAGTACGCCTGGTCGCCCGGCCGGATGAGGCGGTCGGAGAACACATGAGGATGGGGGCTGCAACGCTCGCCGGAAATCGAGTTGATGGCCTCGACGAACTCAGAGCCCATCTCGAACAGCCGGCCGTGGGCGAGGGCGACCACATCGCTCTCACGGACTCCAGGCTTGAGGTACTCGAGAATGTCCTGGTATACGCCATCGACCATGGCACAGGCCTGCGTAAGCAGCATGATCTCGTCCCGGCTCTTGATCTCCCGAGCCATCACCATCGCCTGCTGCCCATCGACAACGTTGAGTCCGGCCTTCTGAAGCGCCAGGAAGACTGAGGCCTCAGCCATGTCTACACCCAACGGCTCATTGACCACTCCTTCTTCGCGCAGGGCGGCGGCGATCTCCTCTGCGACGCGCTTGTCCAGCCCGGTAGCCGGCCCGATCGCCCCTTGGAGGCCGGCGTTTCCACCGATCGAATTCTCCGTGTCGTAGAGGGAGGGCAGCTGCAGGCGATGAGCCTTGGCCGCCGAGCCGAAGTCCCAGATGCGGGGTCGGCCGTTGCGCGTGATCAGGGCCCATCGCTCGCCCTTGTTGAACGCCCAGTACCCAATGTTGGTGCTGGTGGTGTAGCGGATGTTCGACGTTTCGAAAAGCAGAAGTGCGCCGAGTCCAAAGACTTCGAGTTGCTCCCGTACCCGGGCCAGGCGGTAGTCGCGCAGCCGGCCGAATTCGACTCGCTCCTCCCAATCAACTCCCATGATTCCCGGCGACGGTGTCGTTGCTACGGGGAATTCGGTCACGGCAAAATCCTCTCTCGCGACGTTGAACGTCCTGGGGCGGGCGTTCGAACTGTGTCTCTGCTGTTTCTCATCTGTCAAAGCGTCAAGAGACTTCGCGCTTCTCATCGCCCGGATCTCTTAGGTTCACCCGCCGGCCGTCTCGGGATGTTCGGGCTCCAGGCCGTCTGAAACCGGCCTGTTCTCAGACTTCAAGTCCATCCCGGCGGCATCTGCCTCCATCTGAAGCAGCGCGGCGAAGTCGCCCTCTCCGAGACCTCGCGCGATCAACTCAACGACGATTTGATGGACCAGCGCCGAGGTGGGCATCGGCACGTCGTATTGCCGGGCGGCCTCGAGGCCGAGTTCGAAATCCTTGCGGAGCAGATGACCGGTGAACGTCGGCGTCATGTCGAGGTTGACAAAGGCCGGAGTCTTGTACTGGCTGAATAACGACCCCATGACGCTGCCGTTGATGAACTCGAGGAAGTCCGCCCGGGCCACGCCCGCCCTCTCTGCGAGCACCGTGATCTCGGCGAGTGTCTGGGTGTAGATCCCGAGTAGTAGGTTGTGACAGATCTTCACGAGTCGGGCCGAATCGCCTTCGCCGACATAGGTCACCTTCGAGCCGTACAGAGCGAGATAGGGCTCTGCTTCTTCGAAGGCGTGGCGAGGGCCTGAAACCACAGACGTCAACTTGCCTGAGCGAACAACGTGCGGATTGCCGCTAACCGGAGCGGCCAGTAATGACGCTCCTCTCGCCTCGACGGCCTTTTGTACTTCCGCAGACGCCGCAGCCGACACCGTCGAGGAATCGACCACCACCCGGGGAGTTACGTCTGTTCGCGAGAGGAGGCCGCTCGATCCGTTCACGACTTCAATCAGATCGGACGGACCGGCCACCATCACGAATACGATATCGCGGTCGGCCAGATCGGCCGGTGAGTCAACGACCTTGGCACCGAGGTCGGCAAGCGGTTCTGCTTTCGAACGGGTTCGATTGAAGACCGATACGTCGTGACCTGCGCGGAGCAATCGCTCAGCCAGCGCGAAGCCCATTCTTCCAGTGCCGATCCATCCAAGCGTTGTCATATCGTCCCTTCCGGCGGCGCCGCGTCGCTTTCGCCTGCGGAACCACTGCAAACGATTGTTGTCACGCACAGGTCCGATGTCAAGTGAGCCCCGACCAGCCACCGCGCCGGCGCTACGGCTCGATGACCGCTCTTCCGATTACCTCCCGAGCGGCGACTTGCCGGTGCAGCTCCTCGGCATCCTCCAGCCCGTACCCGGTGACCACGACCGGCGAGACACGCCCATCGGCGGTAAGCGCCACGACGTCCCTGAGTTCACTCTTCGAGACGTTCCGTGAGCCGAGGATCTCCCACTCGTTGGCATAGATGGTGAGCGTGTCGAGCGGAAACTCTCGCCCGGTGTGAGATCCAACGATGACCATCCTGCCGCCCTTGGCGAGCGCTTTCAGGCTCTGCGGCATAGTGGAGGGGCCGACCAACTCGAGCACACCGTCCACTCCGAGGCCGCCAGTCCACTCGAGGGCAACCTCGGAGAACTCCTGTTCCCCGGGATCGACGGCGACATGGGCCCCGTAGCGCAACGCTGCCTCGAGTTTCTGTTGCCCGAGATCAACCGCCATCACGAACGCTCCCATGGCTCTCGCTACCTGAATCGCATGGATGCCAACCCCTCCGCCGGCCCCGGTGATGATGACGTGCTGGGAAGGACCCAACCGCATCCGTTCGGTGAAGGCGTGGTAGGGGGTGCCCACAGCATTCGCCAACACCGAACCTTCCGGGAATCCGATGGAGTCGGGCAATAAAACGAGGTTGACTGCCGGCACCGTTGTGTACTCGGCATATCCGCCTGGTGTCTCGATTCCGACATACCCTTGGAAGTCTTCGCAGATCGTTTCCCGCCCGCCTAGACACTTCCTGCAACGCCCACACGTCAGGTACAGAGTGGAGACCACCCGATCGCCCACCTGCCATCCGTCCACGGAAGACCCCAGCGCGGCTACCTCGCCGGCAATCTCATGCCCGAGCACCAGAGGTACCGTCGCATTCGCGCGCTTTCCCGCCCGGATGGTGAGATCGAATTGATCGACCGCACACGCCCGAACCCGGAGCAGGACATCATGGGGCCCGGGAACCGGAACGGGCACCTCCTCCAGGACGAGGGGTCCTTCGAACTCGTGCAGGACGAGCGCTCGCATTTTCGACGGGAGCGTCATGACACAACTACCTCCACCACGAATTCTCTGTTCAGCGTATCTCCAAACGATTGGAGAAGATGCTACCTAGGTGCATCCAGGAGAGCAGAAGGGGAGTCTCGTTGGCGAGGCACATGGGGCTAGCTTGTCCGCCGTATGCCCTCGACGAGTCCTCGAACGTTCCCGCTCAGGATGAGGTCTCGATCGGACTCCGTGAGCCCGGGAATGGACTGAACGGTCGCAACCGGGTCGTCGTCTCCCATCTCAAAGGGGTAGTCGGTACCGAGGAGAACATGCTCGATGCCGGCAAACTCGACCAGGAAAGCCAGCACTTCCGGGGAATGGGTGATGGTGTCGTAGTAGAGGTTCTTGAGCCACTCGCTGGGTGGCCGGGAGAGGTTGGCGGCGGCGAGGCCCGGCTTGGAGTGATATGCGCGATCGAGACGACCCGCCTGGTAAGGAAGGAAGCCCCCTCCGTGGACAACACAGACTCGAAGATCCGGGAATCTCTCGAAAACGCCTCCCATCACCATGTGGCCAACGCCGATGGACGTTTCTGCGGGACGACCGATCGCGTTATCGAGGAAATAGCGCTTGACGTTCCGACCGGCCAACGGATCGTACGGATGGATGAGCACGAGGCAACGCAGTTCAGCGGCAACTTCCCAAAACGTGTCGAGATCTCGATCGTCGAGCTCTGCTCCGTCCACCGTCGCCGCGATTTCGACTCCCGCCATTCCCAGGTGACCGACTGCAAATCGCAATTCGGCGGCGGCGGCCCGCGGTGCCTGCAGCGGGACCGTGCACAAAGGAAGGAACCGGCCCGGATGCTCTTTCGCGACACCCGCCAATCCCTCGTTGTACATCCTCGAGAATCGGGAACCTTCTGCCGCGCCGAGCGCGTAGGCAGTGAGGTCTATCCAGGCCGAGATCATCTGTACATCAATGCCTGCCCTGTCCATTGTTGCGAGCCGTTGGTCGACATCCACGAGATCGGCTCGAAGCGGCGCGGTGGTAACCCGTCCCGCCACCACAACCTGGCGCCGCTCACCATCGCGTACAAACTCCATCCCGAACTGATCGCCCCGGCTCTCCAGGTTCGCCATGACCTCTTCTGGGATGCAGTGGGCATGAACATCAGTCGTCACAGTGACACTCCTTGGTCGGGATCCGAACTGAGTGGGTCCGAACGTCCGAATAGACGTTTGACGGAGGTGCGAATGGCACCCGACGTGGTCACCAGTAGCAACCGGACGGAGTTAACTTCGGCCGGCGCGTCTCCGTCACCATGCTCAACAGCAACAGATCCTCACGATTCATCGAAAGATTCTACGGTAGTGAGCGGTGGTGATGGATCCCAGCACAGTGGTATTGACCGGGTTTACGTCACTACGCTGACCGCTGAGAGCCTATCGCTCGAAGGTCGGGTGGCTGCGCTCTCCGGAGGCGAAGTTGAGCCGTTTCCACAAGATAGCGGTGGGCGATGCGGAGCTGATTGCGCTCCAAGATTCGTGGACGGGACGCCGGCCCGGCGGGTTCTTTGTAGGCGTTGAGACCGACGCATGGCGACCCTATCGCGAGTGGCTCGATGACGAAGGGTTGTTGACCCACAACTTCGGTTGCTTCCTCATCCGCAGCGAGGGGCAGCACCTGCTCGTCGACACCGGGCTCGGCCAATGGCCCAATCCGTTGGATCTCCAGCAACCCCCATCCCTGCTCGAAGCAATGCAGGGGGCCGGCGTTTCCCCGGATGACATCGATCTCGTACTCTTCACGCACTTGCATTGGGACCACACCGGTTGGAACACTCGAGGCGAGGAGAACGCCCCCGAGCTGACCTTCCCGAACGCTCGATATGTAGTCCAGCAGAAGGAGTACGACTTCTGGACCGGTCCCGGCGACAAGCCAAGCAACGGACCGGCTTTCGAGCGGGTGCTGGCGCCGATCGTTGCAGCTGATCGGTTGGAACTCGTGAGTGGCGAGTACACCGCCACCACCGAAGTGGTGGCCGTGCCGACGCCGGGCCACACGCCCGGGCACGTGTCGTTCGCCGTGGTCAGCGCCGGCCGGAGTGCCTACATCCTCGGTGACGCCGCCAACAAACCCGTGCAGCTCACGGAGCCGGATTGGTATCCCAGCTTCGATATGGACCCAATCGAGTCGACGAAGAGCCGTCACATGATCTTCGATCGTGCCGACCAAGAGAACGCACTTCTGGCGGGCGGTCACTTCGCGTTTCCCAGCATGGGGTACCCCGACCATGTCGATGGCCGCCGGTCGTTCCGGTACGTGACCTGATCCCTGCTCCCGGCTCAACTCGGAGAAGTCGGCCCTACGCAGGTTCGTCAGAGCGTCGACCACGCCGGGTGTGCGTACGTCGAGCTGATATCCGTCATTGAGGCGAGTCGGCCCGGGTTCTCGAGTTCAGCACTCCGGGACGACGGCGGACCAGCTGGTTACCATCCGGCCATCCACCAAGTGCCGAGGCCGCGACATGCAGATCAGCGAGTTCCAACAGATCATGGAAGACACATACGGCGGGCGAGATCGCGCCCGTGGTGTTCCAGCTTCGCTCGCCTGGTTGACCGAAGAAGTGGGCGAACTCGCTCAGTCGCTTCGCAAAGGGAGCCAAGCGGATCAGCAGCACGAGTTCGCGGATGTGCTGGCCTGGACCTTCTCGCTGGCGAACCAGGCCGGAGTCGACCTGGAGACCGCGCTCGACCGGTATTCCCATGGCTGCCCAAAATGCACCTCGGTGCCTTGCCACTGTGCGTGAGTTGGCGGTCACAGGACGGTGCTCTTAGGCTCCCGGCGTGAAACCCCGGTATCCATTTATTTCCTTCATCGCGGCTATTCTCATCTTCTCGATTGCTCTCCCGGCGGTCGCCGATGATCTCGACTCAGCGGTCACTTCGGCACGCGGCAGTGCCCTTTCGATACTCAGCGAGGCCGAATCAATAGCCGTCGCCTCCGCCCGAGCGCAGGCCGCCGCCGAGAACCCGTTCCATGCGGATCTCAACCCACTTCTCGGAATCTGCGACTCCGTTGGAGAGGTGGTCGGCGTGGGTCCCAACGTCGGTCGGATCTTCGAGGAGTTCGCCGCCAGCGGTTCCCACTGGTCGCTCATCACCGCCGGCAGCTGGACCTCGATGGGAACCGGCCAGACGCGCGGTGCCGACGGTTACCTCTATGTCTCGGTCGTCTTCTGCGAAGGCGGTGTCCCGCCCGCCCCCACTCCTACGACTGCGGTTCCCGTGACAACGACAACAGTGACGACCCCACCGCAACCTGTCCCGACGCCGGCGACCGCCACCCCGGTCGAGCCAATCCCCGCTCTGACATGGTTGGAACTCGACCCCGTCGATCGGGAGTTGTGCCCGCTCATCACGGGCGAATCACCCGAAGGTGACATGAGCGAAGGCTTCTGCATCATTTGAAGAGGTCCTAGGTTCTAAGGTCTGGGTAACCCACCGGCTGCACAAACCGGGCGGCCGTGCGCCCCTAAGACCCAGAACCTACAACTCAGAACCTCCTCGCCGCGGAGACCGTCCCCGACGAAAGCGCATCCCTCTTCTAAAGAAGTTCGGCGATCTGGACTGCGTTCAGAGCAGCGCCCTTGCGGAGATTGTCACCGACCGTCCAGAGGTTGAGGCCACCGGTCCCATCGAGCGTTGGGCGGATTCGCCCAACCAGCACGTCGTCGATCCCCGCCGCGTCGAGTGGCGTCGGCACCTTGTCCAGCCACACCTGAACGCCCGGCGCGGCGTTGATGATCTCCGCAGCCTCCTGGGGCGCCACCGGGCGATCGAACCACAACGCGACCGAAGTGCCGTGACCGGTCATGACCGGAACCCGCACGCACGTCGATTCGGCCTGGATCGAGGGCGCCTCGAGAATCTTCCGGGTCTCGTTGAGAAGTTTCAACTCTTCATCCGTATACCCGTGCGGATCGGCTTCGCCGATCAGGGGCAGGACGTTGAAGGCGATCGGGCGCGCGTATACGGCCCCACCGGGGTCGATCCATGTGCCGTCGTTGAGCGCCGCTTCGTTTTCCTGGAGTTGTCGGGTCTGCCGTGACAACTCGTCGATACCCGTCTTTCCCGAGCCCGAGACGGCCTGATAGGAAGAGGCAACCAAACGTTTGAGACCTGCGGCACGGTGCAACGGAGCAACGCCCATCAGCATGGTCATGGTGGTGCAGTTGGGGTTGGCGATGATCCCATGGTGAGTGATCGCAGCGTGATCGTTGACACCGGCCACGACCAGCGGCACCTGCTCGTCCATCCGAAAGGCCGACGAGTTGTCGATCACCACCGCCCCTGCCGCAGCAAAGGTAGGAGCGAACTGGCGCGACCGGCCTCCACCGGCCGAGAACAAGGCGATGTCGATGCCGGTCGGATCGGCAAGAGCGAGGTCCTCAACCTCGACCTCGCCCCAAGCAGTTTCGATTTTCTGCCCGGCAGAACGCGCCGACGCCAGCAGACGCAACTCCCCTACCGGGAAACTCCTCTCGGTGAGAATCGAGAGCATCGCCCTACCGACTGCTCCGGTGGCCCCTGCAACTGCAACGTTCTTGCTAGACATCCGCTTCCTCCCCGACCAACTCGGCTTCGAAGGCCGCGTGCAGCGAGCGAACGGCGTCTTCAACGCGATCCGACCGGACTACACAAGAAATGCGGATAGTCGAGGTCGAGATCATTTCGATGTTGATGTCCGAATCGCTGAGTGCCCGAAATACCCGGGCGGCTACGCCGGGGTGCGACTTCATTCCGGCCCCCACCAGCGAGACCTTGGCAATATCGGTGTCGATATCGACCCCGGCGGCACCTATCTCAGAAGCAAGCTGCTCCGTGACCTCGAGGGCCGTCGCCGATGTCGACCGGGGGACCGTGAAGCTGATATCGGTGGAACCATCGATGGACACGTTTTGCACGATCATGTCGACGTTGACCTGATGACCGGCCATCTGCTCGAAGAGGGTGGCGGCGATCCCCGGTCGATCCGGAACTCCGTGAACGGTGATCTTTGCCTCGGACGTGTCGTGGGCGATCCCGCTGATAATGGCTTCTTCCATGGTTTTCTCCTTCACCCACGTCCCGGGAGCGTCGTGGAACGACGACCTGACGTGGATCGGGATGTTGAAGCGACGGCCGAACTCCACAGACCTGGCCATGAGCACGCCTGCTCCGGCCGCGGCGAGTTCGAGCATCTCCTCGGTTGAGATTTCATCGAGTTTTCTAGCGTTGGGAACGATTCTGGGGTCGGCAGTGAAGACACCATCCACATCGGTACAGATTTCGCAGACGTCGGCGCCGAACGCCGCGGCCAGTGCCACCGCAGAGGCGTCTGAACCACCACGACCCAGGGTTGTCACCTCCTTGGTTCTGGGTGACACGCCCTGGAACCCGGCCACGATGACCACTTTGCCTTCGTCGAGAGACTCCTGAACGCGGAATCCGCGAATCTCTTCGATCTTCGCCTCGCCATGCGCCTCACTGGTCAAGATACCGGCCTGCGAGCCCGTGAAGCTGACCGCCTCCAGGCCCTCCGCGTGGATCGCCATGGCCAGCAGTGCCATCGAGATGCGCTCACCGGCCGTGAGCAGCATGTCCATCTCACGGGCGGGTGGATTGGAACTCACCTGGTCGGCCAGCGCGATGAGATCATCCGTCGTCTTTCCCATCGCTGACACGACAACGAGCACCTGGTTACCCTCGCGTCGCGTATCCGCAATGCGGTGGGCTACTCGTTTGAGCCGATCTGCGTCGGCTACCGACGTGCCTCCATATTTCTGGACTATCAAGGCCATACGGCCACTCCTGGTTGATGTCGAACAACGAGTGTACCGGTGACTTCAACGTCTTCCGACGCGCCTATAGTTCCGGTCCGTGAGTCAGGACAAACGCAATCGCCAGAGAGAGAACCGTCAGAGGAAGCTCGAAGCAGAGCGGAAGGCGGCTCGTGCCAAGGCGCTGCGCCGCCGCATCATCCAGGTTGTAGTCCTCTTTGTCATCGTGATCGTCGCCCTC
Organism: Actinomycetes bacterium; assembly: GCA_024641245.1. Lineage (GTDB taxonomy): Bacteria > Actinomycetota > Acidimicrobiia > Spongiisociales > JAHEDJ01 > JAHEDJ01. Next base: position 92,978 of record JAHEDK010000006.1, on the reverse strand, counting down.
GGTGTCAACACGCTGCTCCGGGGCGGCAACGACGAAACGACCACCGACACGACGGTGGCTCCGGCAGACGACACGACACCGACCACCCAAGCGCCGGACGCCACGAGCACCACGGTTGAGAGCGCGTCGGTCCCAGCTTCATACGATGACTACCGGACCCTCCCCGTCGCCTGCGGAGGTACCCTCCCCGATCCCGCCGCGCCGATGACCTTCGCAGCACCGGAAGACCAGGGCATCGGTCCGGATGATCAGGTAGTCGCCACCATCGTCACCTCGTGCGGTGACATTGTCCTCGACCTCGATCCGGCGTCGGCACCAGAAACGGTCAACTCATTCGTGTTCCTGGCCCGCCAGGGCTACTACGACGGGACGGCCTTTCACCGGATCGCCGAGGGGTTCATGTTGCAGGGCGGCGATCAGACCGCCACCGGCACGGGCGACCCCGGATACTCTCTGCCCGACGAGCTGAATGCTGCTGTATCGCCTTATCCAAAGGGGACACTGGCGATGGCCAACTCAGGAGCACCCGGGACCTCGGGAAGCCAGTTCTTCATCATGTTCGATGACTACCCGCTGAGTCCGAGCTATTCGGTCTTCGGCGCGACGGTCGACTCGGACGAGACGATGGCCGCCATCGAGTCAGTCCCGAAGGCCCTGCGCGGCAGTGAGATGAGCGTTCCGATGCAAGGCCTGTTCATCGAGCGGATCGAGATCGAGATCTCGCCGGGGTCGTAGTCTCGAGTTGCTAGTCGCGAGTTGCTAGTCGCGAGTCGCTGGTCGCTGGTCGCGTTTCTGCACCACCGCAGGTGGGGGAGATGCCGAGTCCACGAGGCAGAGGGGGCAACTGAGCGAACGGACTCATGGGCGTCTTACATCAGAACTGCCGCTTCCCAGCCGCGTACCGAGTTGATCCGGGCAATCGAGTCGGCGGCGCGCAACTCATCGACCAGGATCGCTCGCTCGCGAATCCGACGTTTGTCGAGCAGCTCGGCCCGATAGGTACCCGGCAGGCAGCCGGACGTGATCGGCGGCGTCCACCACTCACCGTCGAGCAATACCGCCAGGTTGCCGACCGTCGTCTCTGTGATCTCGCCCGCTTCGTTCCACAAGACGACGTCGGGCGCCTCCGGATTTCGGTCGAGGGCGGCCTCGTACACTCGGCGATTCGTGGTCTTGTGATAGAGAAGTGGATCCAAACGATCAACAGAACGGTCGTCCAGCACCAACCGCACCACAACGTCTGAGGGCGGCAGCGGGCCAACCTCGACCACCGTCCCCCCGGTCCGATCAACGAAGAGGCGTACGATCGACGCCGCCGTCAACCTCTCGGTGGTCGCTTTGATCGCCGTCTCCACGGTCGAGGCGTCGACCGGAATGTCGAAATACCGGGCGGACTCCATCACACGATCGAGATGACGATCCAGCAACCAGACCCCAGACCCCGGTCGCCACACCATCGTCTCGAGAAGTCGGAAGTCTGCGGTCCGTCTGGCAAGAATCTCAGCTTTGAGGAGCGCCTCACGATACTCACCCCCGGCGGTCGAATCGATCGTGATACCACCGCCGGTCCCATAGTGTGCGATTCCATCCTCAACGTCGACGACGACGGTCCGAATGGCCACATTGAAAGCCCATTCCGGCCGACCATCGACACCGGGACCACCGAAACCAATGGTCCCGCAATACACCCCGCGCGGCCGGTGTTCAAGTGTCCGGATGATGCCCATCGCCGCCACTTTCGGAGCCCCGGTGATGGAGGCACTCGGGAACAGAGCTCGAAACACTGCGAGGAGCGAGGTGCCGGGTTCCGTCGCCGCCGTGACGGTTGAGGTGAGCTGCCACAGAGTGTCGTACTTCTCGGCGGTGAAGAGGGAGGGGGTATCGACCGATCCGACCGCGGCGAACCTGCCCAGATCGTTGCGGACCATGTCCACGATCATGACGTTCTCGGCCCGATCCTTCTCGGAGGCGAGAAGAGCAAGACGGCGCCTTTCGTCGTCGGGGGTCACCAGTCCGCGCCGAGCAGTGCCCTTCATGGGACGGCACGTGATCCGACCATCGATCCACTCGAAGAACAACTCGGGCGAAGCCGACGCAATCTGCCAGCGGCCCGCGTCGATGAAGGCTCCATAGCCACAGGCTTGCGACGCCGTGAGGTCGAGGTACAACGACCGGGCGCTACCGGAGAATGGTGACGACAACCCGAAGGTGTAGTTCACCTGATACGTCTCGCCCAACCGGATGAGTTCCCTGATCTGATCGACGGCGTCGCCGTGACCGCTTTCGTCGACCGCGGCGGTCCAGGCACCCAGCGTGTAGCCGGCCGTGGGCGCGACCCTCGTTGGAGACCGGTGCGGGAAAACGGCGAACCAGGCAGCCGGAAGCCCGTCGAATTCGGTGGCCGGTGAGGACACCACCTGAAGTGTCGGATCCAAACCGGGAGCGGCTTCATACGACACGAATCCGGCCACCCAGTTCCCACGCTCAACTGCCGCCTCAGCGGCGTAAAGCACATCTGCCACCTCGCCGGCAGAACCGGCGACGAGCAGGTGGTCCGCATCCGACAGCTCGAATGAGCGACGGCGGTGCGGTCTCAGGTCGTCGAATCGCGCGTATGGCAGGCGATCGGTGCTCGTGTGGGGCTCCACGTTCAGGTGATGGTATCCGCCCATGATGGCCGGGACGAGCGGCGCGTGTCGCTACCCTGCCGGGCGGACATGCCCGTCGATCTCCACACCCACAGCCGCTATTCAGACGGCTCCGACTTGCCGGGCGATCTCGTCGAGGCGGCTCACTCCATCGGCCTCACCGCATTTGCCCTCACGGATCACGACACACAGGACGGCATTCCGGAAGCCCGATCGGCTGCCCGGAATCTCGACATCGAACTCATACCCGGAGTGGAGATCTCATGTGAATGGGAACCCGGAACGCTCCACCTGGTCGTGTTGTTTCTCGAACCCGGGTCGGGACCGCTCCAGGACCGCCTGAACCGCCTGCAGAGAGGGCGGGCCGAGCGCAACGATCGCATCGTGGAAAGACTCAACGACCTCGGAATCGAGATAACCACAGACGAGGTCGCCCGGGAGGCGGACGTCGGCGTGGCGGGAAGGCCGCACGTGGCCGCCCTGCTCGTCCGCAAAGGAGTCGTCGAGGATATGCGAGCGGCGTTCGACGAGTACCTCGGCAACGGCCGGCCTGCGTACGTTGGTCGCGAGCGACTCACCCCCGAGGAGTCGATCGAGCTGGCGCTCCGGTCTCGTGCTTTGCCGATCCTCTCACACCCCTACACGATGGGACTCGATTCGGAAACGCAATTCCGTGAGGCATTCTCCCACCTCGCCGGAATCGGCCTCGCCGGAATCGACTGCTACTACCCCGAATACTCGATTGAGGAGCGGATCGCGCTGGCCGAGTTGACCAGATCGTTCGGGATGATTCCTTCCGGCGGTTCCGACTACCACGGAACGTACAAGAGCGGTCTCCAGCTGGGAACCGGTTGGGGCGACCTCGTCGTCGCCGACGAGGTGCTCGAGGAACTGAAAGCGGCGCAAGCCGCTCTGCCGCGATGAGCCGCCGAACGACCATCGGCGCTGCGGCACTCGTCGTTTCCGGTGGGATCGTGCTGTCCAGGGTCCTAGGTCTACTCCGCGATCTGCTCATCGCCAACCTCCTCGGAGCTACTGCCGCCGGCGATATCTACTTCGCCGCCTTCTTCATTCCCGATCTGCTCTTCTACCTCATGGCGGGCGGGTACATGACCATCACGTTCATTCCGATCCTCTCCCGCTACTTCGTCGATGACGACGAGGAAGGGGCGTGGCGGTCGTTTGCAGCCGTCCTTCGCCCGGTCACGCTGGCGATGACGGCCCTCACCGCACTGACCATCATCTTTGCCAGGCCGCTCGTTGATCTGCTCTTCGTCAGGTTGTCCGACTGGCTGCCCGTTTCAGATGCAGCCAAACGACTCACCGAGATGCAGCTTGCTGAGGTCGCTTCACTAACCAGGATCGTTGCTCCTGCCCAGCTCTTCTTCCTGCTGGGTTCGCTGCTCATGGCCGTGCAGTACGCCAAACGGCAGTTCCTCATTCCGGCTCTGGCCCCCCTTGTCTACAACCTGAGCATCATCGCCGGAGGACTGATCAGCTGGGCCATCGGTAAGCCCTCCCCGACCGGGTTCGTTTACGGAGCTCTGGCCGGAGCAATCATCGGCAACTTCTCACTCCAGGTCTACGGAGCCAGACGAGCCGGGCTCCGCTGGATGCCGGGTACACCATGGCGGCACCCTTCGGTTTGGGAGTATGCCGTGCTGGCCCTTCCTCTCATGCTGGGTCAATCGATTGCGGTCCTCGATGAACAGTTCGTGCGCATCTTCGGCCAATGGGCGGGCGAAGGGTCGATTACACAACTTGGCCTCGCGCGGCGCCTCAACATGCTGCCGGTCGGGATGATCGCCCAGGCGGCCGGTGTGGCTGCCTATCCGTTCCTCACCAGGCTCTTTGCGGAGGGCCGCCACACAGAACTGGCCGCCACCCTGCGCAAGGCCCTCCAGTACACGGTCTTCGCGGGAGCGGCCGCCACCGCAGCCGTCCTCGCAGCTTCGCAACCGGCCGTCAGAGTGGTCTTCGAAAGGGGTGAGTTCACTACCGCCGCCACGGTGGGAACGGCCGCCGCACTCGTTCCGTACGCCTTCAGTATCCCCGTCTGGGGGGCCCATCAGCTGTATGCCCGCGGCTTCTATGCACGACGAGAAATGTGGGTACCGGTCACCACCGGCACCATCGGAACTGTGGTCGGAATCGGCCTATACCTCTGGCTCTTCGACCTAATGGGCACGCCGGGTATGGCACTGGCCAGCACGCTGGCAATGGTCGTTTACACCGTCCTCATGGCCACCGTCTGGTATCACCGGACCGGTACCGGTGAGCTCCGGCCGCTGCTGATCTCCACGGTTCGGAGCGCTATTGCGGCCGGTATGGCCGCGGCAGCAGGATGGTGGGCGGTGTCGTCGGTCACCGGTGCCATCACCGCCGCGGGTTTCTGGCGATCTCTCGGATCGCTGGCGGTCGGAGCGCTGGTAGTCGGGTCGGTGTTCATCGGGGTGGCGCGCCTGTTGAGAGCTCCGGAACTAGCCGGACTGCGCCGCCGCCAGCGATAGGCGATAGAACCCACAACCTAGAACCTAGAACCGCCTTTTCATCCCATCTGCCCGTCGGTGACTCCGTAGATACTCAGTTCGGTCGTCGTGTGGCGGGGCGATCTCACGACCCTGCGCTGACCCGAACGAACCCAGGCAGTCGGGATGTTCCGGGGCGTCATCATCGCCCGGGAAGCCAGCTCCTCTTCGATGAGTTGATGAATCGCCGCCATGATCGCCGCCGTCTCAGACGGCCCGATTCCACCACGAATCCGGATCTCGCTACTCATGGAGTTCCACCAACTCGATCAGTGTTCCCGCCAGTTCCTTGGGATGCACGAACGCGATTCTCGCTCCCCTCCCACCCGTACGAGGCGACTGGTCGATTAGACGTACTCCCTCGGCTTTGAGGTGGGCCAGCGCGTCGTCGATGGAGGGAACTGCATATGCGACATGGTGGAGGCCCGGACCGTTCTTCGCCAGGAACCGGCCGACGGGAGACTCGTCTGAGAGAGGACGAAGCAACTGCACGAACGAGCCCCCAACGGGAATCATTGCTTCCTCGACCCCTTGCTCTTCGACAACCTCTCGAGAGAGCGGCTCAACGCCGTACTGCCTTCGATAACCGGCAACAGCTTCGTCGAGATCTGCGACGGCGATGGCGACATGATCGAGGTTGAGGAGCTTCACGGATTCTGAGACTACCGGGAAAGACGTTGCGTTACCTCAGGTAGGCTCCCGATCAGGAGGTAGCGATCAATGGGTGCAGTCATCAGCGGGATCGCCCGCACAGCGATCGGAAAGTTCGGAGGGAGCCTTTCGCCGCTTCGCGCCGTGGATCTCGGCGGCAGAGCGATCGAGGGAGCACTTGAGCGCTCGGGACTGGATGCCGACAAGATCGACGAAGTGATCTTCGGACAGGTACTTCAGGCAGGAGAAGGTCAGATCACCTCCCGGGTTGCCGCCACCAGAGCCGGCATCCCCATGACCGTTCCGGCGATCACGATCAACAAGGTCTGCCTGTCCGGCCTAGCCGCCATCGGGCTCGCCGACCGTTCGATCCGGCTCGGTGAGGCGTCGTTCGTCGTTGCCGGCGGAATGGAGTCGATGACGAACGCACCGCACATCCTCCGCGAACTGCGCAATGGAAACCGGCTCGGCGACGCAACCCTTGTCGACGTCATGTTGCATGACGGGCTCTACTGCGCCTTCGACCAGTGCACGATGGGCGAGAGCTCAGATCACAAGAATCGCCAGCTCGGGATCAGTCGTGAGGAACAGGACGAGTGGTCTGCTGAAAGCCATGCCCGCACAATCGCCGCGGCCGACAGCGGTGCCTTCGCGGACGAGATCGTCCAACTCTCGATCCCACAGCGAAAGGGCGACCCCATCCTGTTTGACGTCGACGAAGGGGTCAGGGCAGGGACCACCGTCGAGTCACTGGGTAACCTCCGACCGGCGTTCGTGGAAGATGGCACGATCACCGCCGGAAACGCGTCACAGATATCGGACGGCGGAGCCGCAGTCATCGCCGCCGATCGCAAGGCAGCTGAGGCCGCCGGCCTCCCGATCCTCGCCGACGTTATCGCCTACGGCCAGATCGGAGGGAGGGACGCCACCCTGCACGAGCGACCGGCCGAAGCGCTCCAGGTTGCACTCAAGAAAGCCGGCATGAACGCCTCGGATCTCGATCTCGTCGAGATCAACGAAGCGTTTGCGGCGGTCGCGCTCTGGTCGGCCCGGATGCTGGACATCCCGGTTGAGAAGGTCAACGTCCACGGCGGCGCGGTTGCGCTGGGTCATCCGATCGGTGCAACCGGCGCCCGGCTCGTCGTAACACTGATCAATGCCCTCCGGCAGCGGGGAGGTGGCATCGGAGCAGCCACCCTGTGCGGCGGCGGTGGACAGGGCGACGCGCTCATAGTGAAGGTGGCCTGATATGACCGAAACACCCGACCGGAACCTCGCTTTCGACCTCGCCCGGGTAACTGAGACCGCCGCCATGGCCGCGGCCCGCTGGCAGGGTCGCGGAGACAAAGAGGGCGTCGATCAGGCGGCGGTCGACGGCATGCGGGCCATTCTCCGGTCGGTCGACATGGATGGCATCGTCGTTATCGGTGAGGGCGAGAAGGACGAAGCTCCGATGCTGTACAACGGCGAGGCAGTCGGTAACGGCAACGGTCCAATGGTCGACGTCGCCGTGGATCCCGTCGATGGAACAACTCTCTCCGCCCAAGGGATGCCGGGCGCCCTGGCGGTCATCGCCGTTTCGGATCGTGGATCGATGTATTCGCCTGGTTCGGTGGTCTACATGGACAAGATCGCGGTCGGTCCGGCGGCAGCTGGGAAGATCGATCTGGATGCCCCGGTCGAGGACAACCTCCATGCGGTCGCGGCGGCCGAGGGCAAGGACGTCAACGACATCACGGCCATCATCCTCGACCGTCCACGCAATGAGCGGTACATCGACGCCGTGCGCCGCGTCGGCGCCCGTATCCGCCTGATCCGTGATGGTGACATCTCGGGCGCCATCGCCACCGCAGACGAAGACACGGGGATTGACATCCTCCTCGGTATTGGTGGTTCCCCCGAGGCCGTGATTGCTGCCGCGGCGCTGACTTGCATGGGTGGCGAGATTCAGGCTCGCCTCTGGCCGCGCGACGAGTCAGAGCGTATCTACGCACGTGAGAATGGCCTTGACATCGACTCCGTGCTCACCCATCGAGACCTGGTCAGATCGGACAATGTGTTTTTTGCCGCCACCGGTGTGACCGGTGGCGAGTTCCTCCGCGGCGTTGAGTTCTTCGCCGATGGGGCTCGCACACATTCGGTCGTGATGCGCTCGAAGACGGGGTCCGTCCGATGGGTACACGCTCGCCACAACTTCAACAGACTGCGCGAGATCAGCGCCCTCGTCTACGACTGAGACCTGCGGGTTCTGAGTTCTAGGTTCTGAGCCAATAGGTTCTGAGTTCAAGGTTCTGAGTTCTAGCGAGAGCTCTCTCATCGATCCAGGCCCGCGCGGCTCGTCCGTTCATTTGAAGGTCATTCGTATCGTCGGAAGTACCGATACCCCGCACCCGTGCGAGAATATCGGCAGGAGACTTGATCGAGATGACACGACGTTCCAACATTCTGCTCCTCATCACCGTTGCCGTTCTCATCGCCGCCTGTGGGAGCGATGACACGGGCGAAGGAATCGCCACCCTCGAGAGTTCGACAACTACCCCTGCCTCGGTCACCACCTACACCACGACGCAAACTGAGTTCAGCGAGGAACAGGCACTCGAGTTTTCGCAATGCATGCGAGATCAGGGTCTGGACTTCCCCGACCCGACACTTGATGCTGAAGGCAACCTGACCATGGATGAGCTCGACATGATGGCATTCGGCTCGACTCCCGAGGAGATCCAGGCCACACTCGAGACGGCGATGGCCGCTTGTTCGGAGTACCTGGAAGGCGTTTCATTTGGAGGAGGGCAAATGCCGGACCTCGTCGAGTTGCAGGACACCTTCCTCGAGTTCACGACGTGCATGCGTGAGAACGGCTACGACATGCCCGATCCCGACTTCTCGGCCGGCATGAGCGGATTCTTCGAGTTGGGTGCTGGGATCGATCAGGACGACCCAGTGTTCCAAGCGGCGATGGCGCAATGCCAGGGGATCTTCACTCAACTGCAGCCCTGATCGCCCCCGTTCCGGCGCCCCCCTCCACGGGATGGAGCTACGCCGGGACCCGGACGAATGATTACGCGGTCACCCCTGCCACGGCCAACGCTTCGATCAACGAATCCGAAACTGGATGTCCCGTAGCCTCGAGCTTCGCCCGCGGGTGCGATCCGCTGGCGTAGAGGACGCATTTTATGCCGAGACCCTCGGCCGCGTCGGCATCGTCGAGTGCATCTCCAATCATCACGACCGTGGTGGGATCGAGCGGTCCCCCGATCTTCTGAGCGACGTGCTCCAGGTGCCGGACGAGGCTGCCGTACTTGCGTTCCCCCCTCCCCGCCCGCAAACCGTCGATCGCGATCAACATGTCCCCGATTCCCCGCCCTGCCAGCGTCTCGAGCAACTCATCGTGAGGAAACATCGACAGAAGCGACTGGGTCCAACCGGCGTCGTCGACTGCCTCCATGGCCGCCAATGCATCAGGTGCCAGTTGCGCCTCAGCCAATGCTTCCCGGTAGGCGTCGTGGAACATTATGTCGAGTTGCTCCCACTCCTCGTGACTGACCGGGCGGCTCAAAAGGTGTTCATAGAACAAGACGACCGGGCGCGTATATCCGGCTCGATAGTCGTCGGCCGTAATGGGGCCGGCATTGAATGACGCCAACGCAACATTTACGGACTGCACGACCTGCTCGAGATCGTTGAGGAGTGTCCCGTTCCAGTCCCATACGACGTGCTGCATGAGCGTATGACGGTAGCGCTAGGTGAGCGCCTCGAGCACCCGGTCGTAGGTTGGCGCCATTGCGGACCAATCGAATCGCCCGAGCGGATCTCTGAGCGAAGCCGCCGCCGCTCGACGCTCGGCTGGGTGCCCGAGCGCCCAGCGGAGTCGCTCTTGTAGTTCACCTTCCTGATAGAGCGACCGGTCGTGGACCGATCCGGGCATGATCTCCGGATACGACAGGCGGTCTGGAAGCACCGGAAACGCCCCGGCGTAGGCAGCTTCCACAACCGCGATGCCGAAGAACTCATGAAGTGCCGTGCTCACAACCACGTCGGCACTCCGAAGCAATCGCACATACGCCTCCTCATCTGCAAACCCGAAGTGGATCAGATGGTCCGAAAATCGGTGCTCGGCTTCGGCGAACTCCTCAGGCACCTGTCGGAAGTTCTCGCCGCATACGGCCAGGCGGAACTCGACGCCATCGTCGGCGACGCCGAACAGGGCCCGGAAGAACGCGGCCGGATCCTTGTCATGCTCCCAGCGTTGGTTCCACAGAATCAGCGGCGGATCGCCCCCTCTCAACGCGGAGACTTCATCGAGACGGCGCAAGTCGACACCGACATGCAGCACCGCAGACTTGATTCGAACCGCATCGATCAGGTGCTCGTGCGTGAAGTCCGGAAACTGACGCAGGAATCCCGGCAGTTGCTCGAACGCGACATCACGGTGAAAGGCCGAGTTGAAGAGAACAAGATCAGCAGACTGCATAGAGGCCCAGTTGACATAGGCATACTGAAAGTCTGAGCGCAGCTGCGGCGACCACGGGTAGGTGAACTGGCTCTCGTGGAGGTAGTACGCAACGGGCGCATCGCCGAGGCCCCTCCTGGCAGCTCCGAGATAGGCCGGAAGATCCAGCATGTCGGTTGCCAGGACAAGATCCGGCCGGCCGTGCTGCCGTGCCCATCGCTCCGTCTCCTCAGCGAGTGTCACAGCCCCTCCCCGCATCCGCCAGGTCCAGAACCTGGCCGGCAAGGTCAGAAGATGAATGTCGTGGTCGCTGTTGCGGGCATACCCCTCCGCCCAGGCCCGGTGTGATCCACCGAAGTACGGCTCAACAAGGAGAATGCGCATCTACCGGGCAGCCTATCCGGCCGCCCCGGGCCGGGCACTGCGGGAGCGAAGCTGCGACCCTCAGATCTCCCGCCGGCCCACCAGCGCCCGCCCGAGGGTCAACTCGTCGGCGTAGTCGAGGTCTCCCCCAACGGGGAGGCCGCTTGCGAGTCTCGTTACCTTCACGCCGAGGGGTTTCAGCTCTCGAGCGAGATACATGGCAGTCGTGTCGCCCTCGATCGTCGGGTTTGTCGCCACGATCAGTTCCTCGATTCCCTCGTTGCCGATCCGAGTTCGTAACTCGGTGATCCGCAGCTGGCCGGGACCGATCCCGTCGATCGGAGAGAGGGCTCCTCCCAGCACGTGGTAGCGCCCGCGAAACTCCTGTGTCTTCTCAATGACGACGATCTCCTGAGCCCGCTCGACGACGCACACAATGGTTGGGTCGCGCCTGAGATCGCGACAAATCGTGCATTCCTCCGCACCGGTGACGTTGAAACACCGGCCACACAACCGAACCTGATCCCGCATGTCGATAATGGCACCGGCCAGACGCTGAGCATCGGCCCGCTCTGTGTTGAGCAGATGGAACGCGAGCCGCTGGGCCGACTTCTGACCAATCCCGGGAAGTCGCGCCAACTCGTCGATGAGCCGCTGAATCGGCCCTTCGAACATCAACCGAGAAGACCGCCGAGGTCGAGTCCGCCGGTCAACCCACCCAGCGATTGCTGCGCAGCATCGGCAGCATTTTTCATCGCCTGATTGACGGCGGCCACGACCAGATCGCCGAGAATCTCGGCGTCGTCCGGGTCGATCACAGCCGGGTCGATCTCAACGGAGACGACCTCGTTCGAGCCCGTCACCGTTGCCTTTACCACGCCGCCTCCTGCGCTTCCGTCAAACCTGGCGGCGGCCAGCTCATTCTGCGCGGCGGCGAGTTGTTCCTGCATCTGCTGCGCCTGCTCCATCAGCTTGCGCATGTCTTGCGGTCGCATACCCATGGCGGAGAGAGTATCACTACACGACGTTCAGGATGACCCTTCGGGCCAACAGTCGCGCATTCCCGATCTGGGAGGCTCAGGGCAGGTCTAGGGGTTCTCGACCTCTTCAACCACTTCTGCCCCGAGGAACTCGGTCATCAAGCTGGTCGGATCGGTTCCCTCCGCCGGCGCCTCAGCTAGATCGTCCTTGTCGGGAATAAGCGGCAGTTCCGTCACCTCTGCCGATTGGGGATCACCAAAGGCCCTGAACTCGACCGTGACTTGTGCGCCGAGTAACTCCGCAGCCTTGGCGGCCACCAATGCCGCGACCGACCCGTCCGATTTGAGCTGCTGCAAGTGGAACGTGCGATGTTCGGGAAGGTGCATCACCAGTATCGAACCCTCAACAGCTCCCGGGCTGGCCTCTCGAAAAAGTGCATACCGTCGAGAGCCCAGGGTGTCCCGCACACCAGCGACCAGTTCGGGCCAGATGGATTGAAGGTCCAGGAACCCCAAGGCGCGGCCGGGGTCGATAGGAGTGGCGGCGGCGGGCGGCGGCGCGTCCGACACCAGCTCCTCTGGTTCGGCCGCAACGTCTTCGAATGGCCCGTCGGCCGGCAGAGCTTCCTCCACGACCGGCTCCGGGGACCCGACGGGTGTCGGAGGCGTCGATGAGGGGGTCGGCTCAACCGGGGCGGGCTGGGAAGCGGTCGTCGGGATCACCGCTACTGAACCTGCTCCAAGCCGTTTCACTCGCTGCTCGAGATGTTCGATCCGTGCGGCGAGAGAGGAGGGGTCGGAGGCGACCTCAGGCCTGGTGATCTTCAGCAGCGCCAGTTCGATCATCAGGCGCTCCTCGCGGCCTTCCCGGAGTTGGATGAGCGCCTCCGACATAACGTCGAGTACGCGCAGTACATCGGACGCCGACAACTCATCGGCAATGCGGCGCCAGTCGTCAATCACATCCTGCGGCTCTTCGACGATGTCGGGAAGGTTCGGCGCGTACTTGACCAGAAACACGCCGCGAAAGAAGGCGATCGCCTCAGCCACGAAACGGCGAAGGTCGACACCCTCTGCTGCGAGGGTTGCCACCATTTCGAGAGCCGAGCGAGCATCTAGATCTGCAACCGCCGAGCCGAGCCGGCCGTAGACTTCCCTGTCCGCCAGCCCCAATGCACGATTCACTCCGGCAACTTCGACTGTGGACTCGCCAAGTGCTGCCACCTGTTCGAGCAGGCTCATCGAATCTCTCACCGACCCCCGTGCATGCCGGGCGACTGAAACGAGCGCCTCCTCAGATCGCTGATAGCCCTCTTTGTCACTGATGGAGTCGAGATGCTTGACGAGGGCAGCGATGGACACGGAATGAAAATCGAAGCGTTGCGCCCTACTCCGGATCGTGTCGAGCAGCTTGTACGGCTCGGTCGTCGCCAAGACGAAATGGACGTGATCCGGCGGCTCCTCGAGCGTCTTGAGGAGCGCATTCCCGGCCGCCTTCGACAGCATGTGCGCCTCGTCCAGAATGAAGATTCGCTTGGCACCGCCGGCTGAGGCGACCGTCGAAACACTCACCCGCATATCGCGGATGTCATCGACGCTGTTGTGTGATGCGGCGTCGAGTTCGACCACATCGAGGGAAGACCCCTCGGTGATGGCAACACACGAGCCACACTCGTTGCACGGTTCGCCTGCCGGTTGGCGATTGGTGCAATTCAGTGTCTTGGCGAGGATGCGCGCGGCAGTGGTTTTGCCGGTTCCACGAGGTCCGGCAAAGAGATACGCGTGAGCAACCTTGTCATCGACAACCTCGCGAGCGAGCGTCTCCGTGACATGACCTTGTCCGATGATTTCGGAGAAACTCTGGGGCCGATACTTGCGATAGAGCGCCTGGTATTCCACACAGCGATGGTAGCCGGGACCGAATAGGTGCCCGGGGTCGACTACGACCCGGCCTCCGTCATCTGCCATACAGTTCTTCAGGTGGCAGACTGGTCAACCGATGTCACCACTGTGCGATATCGATTCATGCTCGTACGGAAAGCGGAAACGGAATGACAGATAGCGGCAAGCCCGCCGTGTGGGCAGAAGGGCTCGTTCGCCACTTCGGCAAGAAGACGGCGGTCAACGGCGTCGACTTCGCCATCCAACCCGGGGAGTTCTACGGGCTGCTCGGGCCGAACGGTGCGGGGAAGACAACCACGATCAAAATGATCGTCGGTTTGCTCCGCCCGGATGCCGGGCGGGCCGGGGTCGGGGAGTTCGAGACTTGGTCGCAACCGATCGAAGTGAAGCGACGAATCGGCGTATTGCCTGAGGAGTTCAATCTCTATGAGCGGTTGACGGGCGCCGAATTGCTGGATTTCACCGCCGCCACCCACGGACTCCCCAGGCACGAGGCGGCCAGACGCCGGAACGAGCTGCTCGAAGCGCTCGACCTCAAGAGTGCGGCACACAGCCTCATCAACGACTACTCCCGGGGAATGCGCAAGAAAGTAGCGCTGGCGGCTGCGGTGATCCACGCTCCCCCGGTCCTATTTCTCGACGAACCTTTCGAGGGTGTCGACGCCGTCAGCGCTCGACTGATTCGCAACTTGCTCCAGGGCTACACCGAACGCGGCTCGACCGTTGTGTTCTCGTCTCACGTCATGGAACTCGTCGAACGGCTGTGCACAAGGATCGGCATCATGGTGGACGGCAAGCTCATCATCGAAGGTCCACCCCAGCACCTCCTCGACCACTACGAGGTAACCAGCGTCGAAGACGCCTTTCTGGCTGCGGTCGGCGCCGAAGAAACGCCTGGAGGTCTGGATTGGCTCAACGCCTCGTCTGGCTGAAATGGCGCCTGTTGATCAACGGCGTCAAACACGATCGGCAGCGCGCCATCGGACTCCCCCTCGTAGTGATCTTGATTGTCGGAGGCGGCTGGACGCTGGCGCAGCGCTACTGGTCTTCCGCAGGTGATCTAGGTGGAACCGCCCACGGTGAGTTCACCATCTGGGTCGCCGTGCTCATGTGGATCTTATGGACGACGGTGCCCGTCGTGGTGTTCCCGCTCGACGAGACTCTCGACCCCGGCCGCTTTTCGCTGTTGCCGTTCAGTCGCGGCCAACTACTGACGGGTCTCCTGTCCGCCGGTTTCGTAACCCCCCCGATCATCATTCCCCTCATGATCCTGACGGTCACGGTCGTCATCTTCGCCGGCTGGGTGGTGACTCCCGTCGCCATCGTGGCCGGTGCGCTGACCCTGGCCATGCTCATCGTGAGTGGTCAGGCATTCACGGCAGTCGTCAGCGCGCTCATCCGGGGCAAACGCGGCCGTGATGTGATCATGCTGATCGTCGCCGGTCTGGGACTGACCGGATTCCTTCTTCAGCGTTCGATCGCCACGGCCATCGGCGAGTACGGTCTCGGCGGCGCGGTGGAGAGATACCCGCTGTCACCGCTACGGATGTTGCTCCCACCTGCCGGCGCGCAGTACGCAATCGTCTCGGCCGGTGAGGGTGATCTGTGGGGCACGATCTCAGGGCTGATCCTCTCGATTGCCTGGCTCGGCGTCCTTCTGGCGTTCTGGTACTGGATCGTCCAACGACTTCTGACCACCCCGGAGATCACCACCGTTTCGAGGCGGGCCGCCGAGCGTGGGCTCGCAGAGCGATTCGGCTGGTCCACGATTTCCGTCGTGGCCCGCAAGGAACTCCGGTACTACCTCAGGGAGCCGCGCATGCGCATGGTGTGGACCGGAGCCGTCATCTTCCTCGGGTTCCTGGTTGCGGCCGCGTTGTTCGGCGACGCCCAACTCCAACGCGTCAAGGAGCAGGAGTGGATGCCGCTGCTCGCGCCGATCGTCGTCTTGTTCGTCGGCCTGCCAATCGCCCTCAATCAATTCGGATGGGAACGCAGGGCCGCCAGTTTCCTCTTTGCCCTTCCGGCCAGGCCTATCCAGGTCGTGGTCGGCAAGAACCTGGCGACCGGCCTCGGGCTGATGCTCGAAGCAACCGCCGTTTCGATCGCGTTTTCGCTCTTCGTTGGGTCGGCCCGGTACCTGCCCCTCATGCCTCCGCTCATCCTCAGCGCTGTCCTGGCACAGATGGCCATCGGGAACGTCGTCTCGGCGGTAACGCCACTACGACTCCCGGACGCGGGCACCGACATCTTCTCCCAATCGAGCGAGCAAGGGTGCCTGGCCATCGGATCACAGTTGATCGCCTTCTTCGTGATCGGCCTGACACTCGTGATACCGGCGTCGGCGATGACCATCGCCCTTTTCTTCACCGACGTCCTATCACCGCAACTGATTGCCTGGTTGTCGGTTGTGTGGGGACTGCTGCTCTACGGCCTCGGACTGGTAGTAGCAATGTGGGTGATCCGCCGGCGCTTGCCCGAGATCCTGGCGTGGGTCGAGGTTTGATTCGTCGACTCCGTCGACGAATGAGAATGCAGTTTGTCTAGCCTGCGGACATGCACCTACGACTTGGTATCGATCTCGACGGCGTCGTTGCCGACTTCAACAGTGGTTGGATCAGCCGCTACAACTCGGACTTCGGCGCCGACATCCCGTTCGATGCCGTGGAGGCCTGGGACGGCATTCCATCGTTGACGCACTTCCGCCACATGGGCGAGTTCTGGACCTGGGCCAAGGATCACGGCGGAGCCACGATGTTCCGGCACCTCGAAACCTATCCGGGAGCAGTGGAAGCACTACGAAAGCTGGTCAGGGCCGGCCACGATATCGTCATCCTCACCCAGAAACCCGACTGGGCGGTCCACGACACATTCGCGTGGATCGCCGAGCACGCCATTCCCACCAGGGAAGTCCACATGCTGGACGACAAGTGGCGCGTTTCCTGCGACGTCTACCTCGACGACGCTCCCCATCAAGTTGTCTCAATCCACCGGGCTCGGCCCGAATCTCTCATGTGCCGCTTCGTCAGACCGTGGAACGGACCGGTCCCCGGGACCCGCGACATCATCGACTGGCCTACCTTCGTTGACCAGGTCAACGGGATTGCCTCAGGTAGCTAGCCAGGTTCGACATAGCTAGATTGTGAGCCGACGGGCGATCTCCGAGATTGCTCGCGACACGAAAGGGAGATTTTCCACCATGAGATTCCGCATTTGGATCGCGCTTGCCCTGGCGATGACGCTGGTGCTGGCCGCCTGTGGCGACGGTACGTCCGACACCACCGAAGCTGAGACAACCGACACCACGGTGGCTTCGGTTGCCACAACGACAACCGAAGCCGTAATGGCAACGACGACGACCGAAGCGATGGTCACCGTCGGCTCGGCCGACAACCCCATCAAGGTGCTGTTCGTGCCGTCGGTGAGTGC
Organism: Actinomycetes bacterium; assembly: GCA_024641245.1. GTDB lineage: Bacteria > Actinomycetota > Acidimicrobiia > Spongiisociales > JAHEDJ01 > JAHEDJ01. The sequence continues at coordinate 76,027 of JAHEDK010000006.1, read as the reverse complement.
AGAAGAGATCATCGCCGGTGGCGAGTTGCTCGACGAGACGCTCACGGCCGCCACCGGTCTCGAGTTCGAGGTGAGCGTTGGATCCTCATATGCAGCAACGATCGAAGAGATGTGCGCATCACCGGAGAACACCATCGGATTCATTCCCGCCAACGGCTATGTCCTGGCCAACGAACTCTGCGGCGTGGACATGGTGCTCAAGTCCGAGCGGTACGGGTACGACGTCTACTGGACGCAGTTCATCGTCGCTCGTGACAGCGACATCGCATCGGTCGAAGATCTGGCCGGAAAGAAGTGGGCATATCCAGATGCCACGTCGACTTCGGGGTACCTGCTGCCGTCCGGCTTGTTCGCCTCACTCGGCATAGAGGTCGGTGAGTCGTTCGCGGCGGGTGGTCACCCAGAGGTCGCTCGTGCGATCTACAACGGTGAGGCCGACTTCGGAACCACCTATTACAGCCCCTACATCGACGTCGACGGCGTCAGCCAGTGGGACGGCGATCCGGCCAACGCAGACGTCACCAACTTCGACGAGTGTTCCATCGTGACGGCCGATCAGGTGACGGGCAAGTTTGGCGAGGGTGACCTCGTCTGCGGCGACTTAGAAGTCCGCGATGCCCGTCGCGACATCCGCGCTGAGGCTCCGGATGTCGTCGCCAAGGTGAAGATCATCGCACTGTCGGATCCCATCCCGAACGACGGCATGGCCTTTGGTCCGGATTTCCCACAAGACCTCAAGGACGAGATCGTTGCAGCGATGGTGGACTACGCGGCTACCGACCCGGATGGGTTCGCAACCGCATTCGATGCTTACAGCTGGGACAACGTGCTCCCGACCAACGATTCCGAGTTCGACTCCATTCGTGCGTTGCTGCAAGCCCTCAACTACTCCCTCGACGACTTCTAAACGAAGCCTTCGATCGAGATGTTGATTCGGGCGGGGTCTTCCCCGCCCGAATCGCATTGTGGGGCAAAGGCCGACCAGAATGTGCCGAAGCCCAGGAGGTGAAGTGGCGGCGCGGACATGCTGAAGGTCGAGCATCTGACCAAGATCTACGACGGGGGCGTCCTTGCGTTGGAGGACGTGAGTTTCGAAGTTCCCGACGGTCAATTCCTGGCCGTGATCGGTTTGTCCGGATCGGGAAAGTCCACATTGCTTCGCTGCATCAACCGGCTCATCGAACCCACCGATGGCCGGATCACATGGAACGGGGAGGACATCACGAGCGCCTCCCAGGAGGACCTGCGCCGGATCCGCCGCCGCATCGGCATGGTCTTCCAACACTTCAACCTCGTCGAGCGGTCGAAAGTCCTGACCAACGTTCTCTCCGGACGCCTCGGCTACACCAACCCGGCCATGAGCCTCATCAACCGGTTCTCACATGAAGATCTCGAGCGCGCCTATGCGCAACTCGACAGGGTCGGGTTACGAGAGAAGGCCAAGAACCGGGCAGATGAACTCTCCGGTGGTCAGCAGCAGCGGGTGGGGATCGCCCGGGCGATGATTCAGTCGCCGGACCTGATACTGGCCGACGAACCGGTTGCGAGCCTCGATCCGGTGCTGGCCCACAGCATCATGCAATACCTCGAGACGATCAACGACGAAGACAGCGTTACGGTGCTCTGCTCCCTTCACTTCCTCGACCTTGTACACCGCTACGCCGACCGGGCTATCGCCCTCAACGAAGGAAAGCTCGTCTTCGAGGGCCCACCATCGGCGATCGACGACAAGAAGTTCAAGGAGATCTACGGGAAGGAGGCCGAACGTGTCGGATAGACCAACGAACCTCGTCCCAGCCCCGGAGAAAAGATCAGCCAGACGGTGGATGATCATCGTTCTCAGTCTTGCGCTCGGGTTCGTCGTCTATGCCTTCTCGGTTCAGGCAACCGACGTCGATTTGTCGCAAATCAAGGACGAAACGCGCAGGGAACAGCTCTTCCGCATCCTCCGCGCCCTCGCTCATCCCGATCTGGTTCAGTTCGACATCGAGGAGATCACTGTGACGGTGGACCTCTATGTGCCCTGCTCCGGCGTCATCCCCGAAGCCGACCTGACCGAGCCCTACATCATCGTCAGTCCGTCGTGCGGCAATCCGGGTGACCTGGTCACGATCGAGGGATTCGGTTTCCAGCCGGCAACTTCGGCAGGCATCGACTTCGTACCCGACTCGGAGTTTGCCATCACCTTGCTGCTCGCACGATTCGAAACCGATGCCGACGGCCGATTCTCGGTTGAGGCGGAATTGCCTGCGCGGGAGTCCGAGAACCCGCAGCAGATCCAGGCTAGAACCAAGACCGAAGTCGGAACGTGGACCAACCGCGTATCCGTGTGGACCGATGCGAATGCCAACGGCATCGAAGACACCGGCATCATGCCCGATAGCGGCGAATTGGTCATCGAAGTGGACACCGGTCGGGTGGTCAACATCGGAGCGGTTGCTCTGGTCAGTCCGAACGACCTTGTTCAGTTTGTTGCCTTCGGGAACGAGAACATCCCGCGATCGGGACCAGCTCAAGGGGAGATCCCGCTCGATGTCGGGCCGAGTCTCGACCAGACATTCAGCGGCGATGTGACCGGCAACGGCTCCGAGGTCGTCATCAGCTCGACCGACCTGGCAGCCGAGCCACCACAAGTGACCATCTCGGGCAAACCGGGAATTGATCTCAGCGAATGGGAGGTGGTCGTCTACGACACGACGGAACTCAACCGGTTCGACCGGACGGCCGTCGGTGACCTTTTTGCACTCTCGCCGCGACTGTCCGAGAACGCACTCAACACTTGGGACAAGATCATCGAGACGGTTGCCCTGGCGTTCCTGGCCACAACCGTCGGCACGTTGCTGGCAATTCCGCTGAGCTTCATGGCGGCCAGGAACCTGATGCGAGATATCAGCACCCCCGTGACGAACCTGGCGCTCAACCTCCTGGCCATTCCGGCCGGCCTGGTGGCGGGTGCGGTCCTGGCCGGGTGGGCGAGTGATATCTCAGAACTATTCGTCGACAATTGGCTCATGCTGCTTGCGGGAATCATCGTGATCCCTGTTGCCATCCTGTACGCGTTCCGGTGGGCGATTCCCGAGGTAGAAGATGAGCCGCCGTCCGGCCGGCTCAAGGCAATACGAGGCGGAGTCCTGGGAGTTGCGGCCTTCGCCGGCACCGTCGTGATGTATCTCCTCTCGGAATTGTCGAGGGACGTCGGCGGATGGCTGGCTGAACGTCTTGGCGTTTTCGCCTTCCTCGGCAGATTCATCGCAACGATCGGCGAACTCCTGACTGCCTTCCTCGTGGTGGTCGCCGCCCTGCTGGGCGCCGGCGTATTCGCCAATCTGGCAGGCAAGCTCGGCTACTCGCTGCGCACCCGACTCCCGGCCGCTGTCGTTAGAACCATCAACCTGCCCCTGGCTTCGGCAGCAGGTGGCGTCGTCGCGGTGATCATTGGAGCGGTAATCGAGTGGTTCTACGAGATCGGAAACCCGACGCGAACCTTCTGGATTCCGCTGATTATTGGCGCTCTGATTGGACTCGCACTGGCGATCCGTGCCTACCGCAAGGAGTCCGTCAGCGTCGGCCTCGTGATCTACTACGCGGCTCGCACGCTGTTCAACACACTCAGGTCGATTGAACCGCTCGTGATGGGAATCGTATTCGTTGTTTGGGTTGGGTTCGGACCCTTCGCCGGCTCGCTGGCCCTCGCGCTCCATACGACGGCTGCACTCGCCAAGCTCTACTCCGAGCAGGTCGAGAGCATCTCCGCCGGACCCCTCGAAGCGGTGCGTGCTACCGGAGCAACCAGACTGCAAACGGTGGTCTATGCCGTGGTGCCGCAGATTGTTCCGCCGTACATCTCGTTCACTATGTATCGGTGGGATATCAACGTCCGCATGTCGACGATCATCGGGTTCGTCGGAGGTGGTGGCATCGGCTTCTTGCTCCAGCAGAACATCAACCTGCTGCAGTATCGGGCCGCCGCCGCCCAAATGCTGGCGATCGCCATCGTCGTGGCGTCCATGGACTACATATCGGCACGGTTACGTGAGCGCCTGGTGTGAGAGGGTGCCGCCGGCGGCACCCGAAGTTCTAGGTTCTAGGTTCTAGGTCAATGATGCGATTGATCAAGCGTGAAGAGCGTGAGCAACGGGAACGGGAGGTGCTCTCGCCTGAAGCCACGCTATCTGCCGAGTCCAAAGGTCGTGCGGTTGCAGAAGCTCCCGATGAGTACCGGACGGCCTTTGAACGAGATCGGGATCGGATTCTCCACTCCAAGGCCTTCCGGCGCCTGAAGCACAAGACCCAGGTATTTCTCAACCCAGAGGGCGACCATTTCGTCACCCGACTGACGCACACGCTCCAGGTGACTCAGATCGGTCGAGCGATGGCCGTGCCGCTCGGCCTCAATGAGGCCTTGACCGAGGCGATCTGTCTCGGTCACGACACCGGTCATTCACCGTTCGGTCATACAGGCGAAGATGCCCTCTCACCTTACGTGGATGGGGAGTGGATGCACTCTCAGCAGAGTGTGCGATTGCTGAGTGTGCTGGAACCCTTGAACCTGACGTGGGAGACCCTCGACGGTATTCGTGCCCACTCGTGGAAGGTGGACCCTCCGCCGAGCACCCCTGAGGGTTTCCTCTGCCGGTTTGCCGATCGGATCGCCTATCTCACGCACGACGTCGAGGATGCAGTGCGGGCGGGTGTAATCGCACCCGACGACTTTCCCAGGGAGGCCATGGACACGTTCGGAGAACCGGGTTCTGAGTGGATCGACACGATGGTACGGGCGGTGATCGAAGAGTCGCTCGAACAGGGCCGTGTGGCCATGCGCCCGGAGGTGCTGAGCGTGATGCACCGCTTCAGAGAATTCATGTTCGAACGGGTTTATCTCGGCGCCCACGGCGAACGGCAGAAACACGCCGCCATCTGGGTCATCCGCGATCTCGTCGACTACTTCGTCGATCATCCCGAGGAGGTGCCGGAAACGTACCGGGTCGACGATGCCGACTCCACCGCCCGGGCCATCGATTACGTCTCGGGGATGACCGACCGCTTCGCCCTTCGCCTCCACGATTCGCTGTTCCGCCCGGAGGGAATCGCCTAGTTGCCGATACGCGTTTCTCCCCCACGGCACTGGGAGAGATGCCTAGTCCTCTCGGCAACGGGGGCCAACGCAACCCGCAACCCTCAAACACATGACCCAACCAAAGCCCCCGCCACCGGGCGAGACGTTCAGGTGCCGTAAGCCTCAGGCTCTACCCACATCGGCTCGTCGACGGTCCAGGGCACGGGTGTTCCCCAACTCTCCGCATAGACAATGGGATGGACCGGATTTCGTTTGGCTGTACCCCACCTACCGGTTGGATAGCCCGCAGAGACGGCAGCTTTGAGTTCCCACCCACGCTCGCTCGGAACCTCCAGAACTGCTGCCACCTCGGCCGGCTTGAAGTGGCCGAGGATGGTGGTGAGACACGTACCGATCCCGCAGCCGCGCCCGGCGAGCATCAGGTTCCAGACTGCTGGAAAGATGTTCGCCCCATCGGGGTCGTTCCGCGTGTAGACGAAGAACCAGAGCGGCACTTCCTCAAAGTGGTCGGCCAGCCATCGCGACGAACGCAGAATCCGTGCGGCTTGCTCGTCACCGGCGGCGCGAGCCCGCTCGTTCGCCTCCTTGTAAACAGTTCCCTGAAGTGTGGCGAAGGCCTGGCGGTACAAATCGCCGAGCCGGGACTTCACCCCGGGTTCGGTGATCGTAATGAAACGCCAGGTCTGGGAATTGCCGCCCGATGGTGCCCGGATGGCGGCGTCGAGCATTTGTCTGACTACCGCCTCGGGCACCGGGTCCGGCTTCACCCGGCGCATCGCGCGGGTGGTGTAGAGGGCTTCGGATAGGTCCATCCAGACAGCGTACCGGTCGGGCGGGTCGATCGGAGCGTCCAGATCGGGTGGGATCCTACGCGCCGGCGCCTTCAATGGCTGGAGCCCGGGGCAGCGTCAGCTCGAAGACGCTCTCGCCGGTGTGCCGGTAGGTTAGATCTCCGCCCATTCGGCGGGCCAGTTGCCGTGAGACGGCGAGACCGAGCCCGACCGAGGCAGGTTGCTGATCCTTGCCGGTCTCTCGTTCGTACGGTTCGAAGATGCGTTGCCATCGATCCTGAGGGACGCCCGGACCGTCGTCACACACCCGAACATTGACGCACTCCGGTCCATCGTCGATCTCCACCCGCACCTGATCCCCGCCGTACCGGAGGGCATTGGTGAGTAGATTGCGCACGATCTGTCGCAGACGGGCAGGGTCGGCCAGGGCCTTGGCCTCCGACGAGGAGGCGACCTGGATCTCGCTCCCGATGCTTTGCTCCCAGCCTTCCAGGACCTGCGCCACCTGCGCCCGGGTATTCACGGTCACGGCGATAACCGACAACTCCCCGATCTGGTCGCGCGCGGCCACGAGGAGGTCGTCGACGATGCCTGCCAGATCGAACGCTTCACGGGCGAGCGATGCGATCAAATCATCGATCTCGTGCTTGGGTAGGTTGCCTTCACGCAGAATCTGTGAGAAACCCACTACCGCGGTGAGTGGCGTACGGAGTTCATGCCCGACGCTGGCGAGCAGTTGCGTTCGAGCCCTGTTCTCTTCGATGGCGTCCTCGAGCATGGCCTTCTGGCGGGCTCGAGTGCGGCGAACCGAATCACCGACGGCTACCAGCAGGACTCCCAACGCGACCAGGAACACAAAGGCTGCTCCCATTCCCAGATACATCCGGGTCGACCCTCCAACCGACGTGATCGCCGAGAAGTAGACGGCGACGGTCCACGCCGCGAAGTAGCCGATCATCAGTAGCGCGCGATTGAGGGGAAGAATGAGAAGTGCCGCGGCCAGCAGATACGCGAACGGGCCGGCGATCAGGGCCGGGCCCCCGATCACAATCACAGCCAACGTCAGCACTGCTCCGTCAAACACCATTCGGAGCATCGGCACAACGGCAGAACTCCGCGTTCGTTGCCACAAAGCGTCCGCGGTCGCCGCCACGGCAAGTGCGACCGCCAGCCAGGCGCCACTACGGAAGTCCCACGAGGAGGCGAAGATCGCCAAGGCACCGGCACTTGATGCTGCGGTAAACGCCCGCACCATGTGGTAGGTCGGAGCGATGTCGGAGAACTTGACCACCGACTCACTTCGACGCGGCCTCTGCATACTTGCCACTTGCGCCATAACTACAGTGTCGGCTCCAAATACCGCCTCCATAACCGCTTTCCGGGCATTCCTGGTGTCGATCGAATGGGTCTGAGAACTGCGAATCTCCTCGAACGTAGGCAGGTTCAGCGTCGGCCTAGCATCGGAGAACGCTGAGCAGGAGGAATAAGGATGTCCGAGTTCATCGATCGCGGAGCGGTCAAGGTCATCGAGATCATCGGAATCTCGGATCGCAGCTTCGAAGACGCCGTCTCACAAGGCGTCGCCAAAGCCGCGGAGACAGTCAAGGGGATCACGGGCGTTGAGGTCACCAACCAGACCGCCCGGGTCTACGAGGGCAAAGTCGTGCAGTATCACGCAACCCTCAAACTGGCCTTCGCCGTCAAGTAGCCGATTCTCCGTTTTCGCGCGGGAATCGCACCCTATGAGGTGGGATTCCCGCGCGAAAACGGGATTTGTGAGACAGGGAAGCGGGCCCCGAAGGGCCCGCTTCTCGTTTGCTCCCAGCCTCCCAACTCGGAACTAGATGACCTGGTCTACTTCCCCTTGCTCAGCGGCACGTACACGGGGACCGTGTCGATAGTGCTGTTGCCGCAAGCGTCTGTCACCTGATATGTGATGGTGTACACCCGGCCGGTACCGATGCCCGACCGCTCCGCTCGCAACATGAACGTGAAGTCGTCGACGACGACGATGTCGTTGATCGTGTCGCCGTCGTCATCTCCGTTGTCCGGTTCATTCGACTCAACCGACACGAGCGTGATCGTCGGACTCAGGTCGAAGTTGTCGGCGACCACCACCGTGGCGGTCACCTCCACATATTTGTGGTTCGCCGGCCACAGGGTGTCCGGCGTGACCGACAACTCCTCGAAGGTCGGCGCGATCTCGTCGCAAACATCCAGCCCGACGATCACCGGATCATGATCCGACGATCTGTAGGCGTCCGGCGCGTAGATCGCATCTTGGGCTGCCTGCTTGAACGACGTGTCATAGTCGATCAGATCGGGTTCGTCGGCATTGATGTGCCACACGGTCACCCCGGTCACCTCATCCAGGAGCCCCGCGTTTGCCAGCGCGTGGTCGAGATAGCCGATCTGCCCGTCGAAGACGTACGAGTAGGCATCCTCGCCAAGGAAGTCGTAGATCAGGTCGGTGTAACCACCGGCTACGATCGCATCGATCGGATCTTCCTTGTCGTAGGAGTTCAGATCTCCGATGATAAGGAAGTCCTCGTCGCCGCTGCCCGTCGGGTCGGTGGCCAGCCAATCGACCAGTGCCTCGGCAGCCGCCTTGCGGGTCAGGTTGCAGTTGCCTGCGCCATCCCCAAGGTCGAGGTCGCCTATCGCATTGCAGTCCGAGCCTTTCGACTTCAGGTGGTTGACCGCCACCGTGAATATCCCGCCCGTCGTGTTGTCCATGAAGGTCTGGGCGAGCACCGGACGGTTGTAGTCGTCGAGGAACCTCGGGTCGACCGACGTGTCGAGCACCGCGTAGCCCCCGACCGGCGTGACAAACTCGGGCTTGTAGATCATCGCCTGGCGGATGGCATCGCCGCCGATCGCCCCAGTGACGATGTAGTCGTACGTCCCTGCACCCATCTCATCATTCAGACCGCTCACAAGATCTGCCGTGGGCACGTCGCCCGGATGGTTCTCGATCTCGATCAGACCAACGACGTCTGCGTCCATCGCCGTCAAAGCGGCGACGATCTTGTCCCGCTGACGAGTGAACTCGGTTGCGTTGTCAGCGCCGCGACAATCCTGGTTGCTGAGTGGGCCACAGATTGGTCCGCTGTTGTCCAACGTCGTGAAGTAGTTCAACACGTTGAAGCTGGCCACCTGGAGGTTGCCACCCACATCATCGGGCGTTGCCGTCCTTGGATTCGTATTGGTGTAGTCGGCTCCCTGCGTGGGCTGGATTCGATACAGGCCGAACGCGTAATCCATCACCCCGGTCACGTTCGCAACCGTGTCGCCGCCTCGGAACAGGTTCGTCAGGTCGAACACATCTCCGTTTGGATGGATAGCGGGGTCGGGGTTCTGATTCGTACGCCCGTCGTCGAGTGTGATCCTGTCCAGCAAGAAGTCCTGGGCAGCCTGGATCGCGCCCGGTCCGGGTTCATACTCGGCCGTCGGCGTCAGATGCCGCTCAGAAGTCAACACGATTTCACCGAAGCGGTCGAAGTTGAAGTATTCCGAAATGACCAGGGCCTGCGGGAAGGTGATCGACATGCCCTCGTAGGATTCGAAATCATCGACGTCTCCTACAGGGAGCGACAAGGTGGTAGGAGCAACACTGTTGCCCGTCGAACACTGCCAGATCTGGCCGGCCGTGATCTCGGTCATACCGTTGTACTCAGAGACCGAACCACGCACCCGTACCGCGTCGCCGAAAGCCACGTCCATGCCGCCAGGGGCATAGACAAAGACTCCGTCCGAAGTGGCCGTGTCTCCGTCACCGGCGGGATCCTGAACGTGGAATCCGTTTAGATCACCGTTGTCGAGAGATGCGTTGTTCTGGAAATCACCGACGACCACACCTTCCACTGCGACCTCAGTGCCCACCAACGGACTGGCGGCACCATTGCCCTGTACGGCGTAGATCGCCGTGAAGGGGTCTCCGCACGCCTCAGGCGGAGCGACGTAGATTTCGTTCGGCGCTTTCGGCGTGTTGTAGGCCTCGCCAAGAACGATGGTCCCCGCGAACCCCGGGATGCCAGCCAGGTCGAAGTCATTGCGGACCCAGTCGGAGGCCGAATCCGTATCCATCCCATCAGGGAATCGCGACGCCCCTCCGGGAGCGAAGCTGCTCACGCCGTCGTAGTTCGGGCCCAGGGCGGGCACACCATACGTGAGGTCGCCGGTACCTCCATCGTTCACTGCTACGGCATCAACGACTTCACCCCAGGGAGTGACATCGAACGTTCCGTCATTGTCGGTGTCGAGGTCGTCCGCGAGTGTCCCGGTGAAGCCGTCGACGAGCAACAGGGTGAGAGTACCGTTCTCCAAGGCGTTCGCCGGCAGATCAGCCAGCCAGAAGCCGGAAGCATCCGTAGTCCCGACGCTGATGACCTCGTCGATCACGCCTGCTCCGGTCGTATCACCCTCGACCTCGAGGATTCTGAGAGTGGAGTAATCGGTATCGGGTGCCCCGTAGATCTCGACATACTCCACATCTGCGCCCGTGGTGCTCGCAGAGAACTCGTTGATGACCGGACCTGTCGGGCCGGTGCCACCACCGCAGTTGGCGGTGTGGCTGCCTAGACCGTTGAAGGTGTTGATGGCAAAGGTAACCCACTCAGCGGAGGCATCGAAGGCATCATCGGCGTTGGTGTCGCCGGCACAGATTGTTTCAGCTCGCCGCAGCGTGTCGTCCTGCCCGCCACCAGGCCACTGCGAACCAGGGTCGAAGCCAATCTGACCAAACGCATCAATGACGCCACCGTCCTTGCGCAGCACAACCGCGTCGTCACCGTTGAAATTGATGACCGAACTATTGATCAAGTCGACTTCGGCAAGAATGGCGGCATCAGCACTGGCGTGCGCCAACACAAAGACATCGCCGTCGGCAATCGAGCCGGACAACGCGACTGATTGACTGACCGTCGGGCTGCCATTGCTATACAGCTCGAGGGTATACGAACCCGCAGCAAGGTCAACGGCACCACCGGTGCCGTTGTAGATCTCAATCGCCTTGTTGAAACTGCTCCCCTCGATGTACTCCGAGATAAACAGATCCACTGCAGCCGCCGACGCAGCCGTCACCGGCAGCAACGCCATCAACATCGCCAGTACCGTTACTACGGCCAGGCTTGAACGCGTCTTCCTTCTTCTCATTTCGTCCTCCGATATTGGAAACCTCGACCGGCAAGAACGTAGCGACGGCAAAGGACAGAAACACCCAGCGGAGATCGCCCATCACGGAACCTTCGCGGTTCCTCCTCGCCGACGCATTTGACCGGCACGCGCCCCAAACTAGCGAACGCTATCAGTGGTGGCAGCGCCGATGGAACCTACCTTTCGCGCTCATGGTCGGGTTAGTCACCACGACCACCGCGCCTCTAGGCTTCCCGGCATGGCGTTCTCATCCGAAGTCCTCACCATCGAACACGACGAACACGTCGCCACCCTCTGGCTCGATCGCCCGGACAAGCTGAACGCGATGAACCTCCCGTTCTGGGAGGACATCCCGAAGGCGATGGAAGAACTGTCGAATGACGGAACCGTCCGGGCGGTCGTCATTGCCGGCCGCGGCAGGGCGTTCACGGTCGGGATAGACCTCTCGCTCCTCGCCCAGGTGGCAGGAGGCTCGGAAGGCTCTGACGCCACCCGCAAGCTCGCCCGCTACGACGAGATCAAAGCAATGCAACACACGATGACGTCCATCGCCGGGTGCCCGAAGCCGGTCATCGCCGCAGTGCACGGATACTGCCTCGGCGCCGGGATCGATCTGATCACAGCCTGCGACATCCGCCTCGCCTCAGAGGACTCCGTGTTCTCGATCCGGGAAACGAAGATGGCGATGGTGGCCGACGTCGGAACGGTCCAGCGCCTTCCCCGGCTCATCGGCGCAGGTCACGTTGCCGAGCTGCTCTACACGGGCAAGGACATCGACGCCGGTCGCGCCGGGGAGATCGGCCTGGTCAACGACGTCTTCCCCGATCAGGACGCAACCGTCGAGGCCGCCAGGAAGATGGCGGCCGAGATCGCCAACAACTCGCCGCTCGCCGTACAAGGGGCCAAACGGGTCCTCGCCGCAGAGGCCGACATGACGGTCGACGAGGCTCTAGATCACATTGCCATCTACAACGCGGCGTTCATAGAGTCGCACGACATCATCGAGGCGACCTCGGCGTTCTTCGAGAAGCGCTCGCCTGAATTCACCGGGGAATAGCGTGGGCATTCCCCTCGCAGACGCTGCCCTCCGCCTCCTACTGGCCGCTCTGCTGGCCGGCGCGGTGGGCCTCGAGCGGGAGGTCATGCGCAAAGCAGCCGGTTTTCGAACCCACATGCTGGTCGGCCTCGGTGCTGCTCTCTTCACCCTGCTCTCCATCGAAGGTTTCGGGGGCAATGGTGATCCGGCCCGGGTGGCTGCCCAGATCGTGACCGGCATCGGCTTCCTAGGCGCCGGCGCCATCTTCAGGGAAGGTGCGACCGTCAAGGGACTCACCACCGCCGCCGGGCTCTGGGCCGTCGCCGCCATCGGCATGGCCGCCGGAGCGGGGCTGACGGCGCTTGCCACCGTCTCCGCCACGATCGTTCTGCTCATCCTCCTGGGGTTACGAACGCTCGACTCGTGGATGGACCGCCGTCTCGGCGCGAGCAAGTCGACGATCGAGGTCAGACTCTCCGACTCCACTCACTTCGGGAAGCTGTGGAAGATGGCGGCCAAGATCGACCCGACCGTCGAGAACGTCGCCTTCAACAGAGGTCACGACGAGGGCGGCATCATCACCCTCGATATCGATCCGAAGCGAGCCGACGCGCTGGTGGCGCTCTTCGAGAACGAAGATGGTGTCCGCAGCGCGGAGCGGATCAGTTGAACCTCCGTTCGCTATCGTTTCGCATCGAAATCGAGATGAAGGTGTTCCGATGATCGTTCCAGTGATCCTGTCAGGAGGAGCGGGAACGCGTCTTTGGCCTATCTCGCGCCTGCGCTCCCCGAAGCAACTCGCCTCGCTCATCGGCACCGAGACGCTCATTCAGGCGACCGCCCGGCGTGTTTCAGAACTCGAGGACGTCGACAACCCGATCGTCGTCTGCAACGAGCAGCATGTTCAAGAGATCGGTGAGCAACTTGCACCGCTCGGCGTGTCCCCGCGCTTCATCGTCGAGCCCGTCGGCCGGAACACCGCCCCGGCCGCCGCCGCAGCCGCACTCGCCGCCGGCCGCGCCGCCCTCCTGCTCATACTGCCTTCCGACCACATCATCGCCGACACCTCCGCATTGTTCAGGGCGATCGGCATCGCAGCAGAGTTCGCAGCAAGCGGCCATCTGGTCACCTTCGGAGTCGTACCAGATCGTCCGGAGACGGGCTACGGATACATCCGGAAGGGCGCGGAGGTCGGCCTGGCCTTTCACATCGACCGATTCGTGGAAAAGCCGGACGCCGAAACGGCCGAGACCTACCTCGAACAAGGCGACTACCTGTGGAACAGCGGGATGTTCCTGTTCAGGGCCGATGCCTACCTCGAAGCCCTCGAACGGCATGCCCCGGAGATGGCGAAGGCGCTGGCGTCGACGATCAACGCCTCTTCCGTGCAAGAGAACGTGCTCAGACTCGACCCCGACGCGTTTGCCGCCTGTCCTTCCGACTCCATCGATTATGCCGTCATGGAGCGCGCCGACAACGGCATCGTCGTGCCATTGGACGCCGGCTGGAGCGATGTCGGATCATGGGATGCCCTGTGGGAACTCAGCGAGAAAGACGCCGACGGCAACTCAACATCCGGTGACGTGATGCTCGAGGGCGCCAAGCGTTCAATCGTCCGGGGAAAGGACCGTTTGGTGGTGGTGATGGGCCTCGAGGACGCCATCGTCATCGAGACGGACGACGCAGTGCTCGTCGCGACGAAAGAGCGCGCCCAGGACGTAAAGAAGATCGTCGACAGGCTACGAGCAGCCGGGCGGCCCGAAGTCTGACCTTTCGCGACCAGCGCGCGGGTTCACGCGGTCGCGCTGTTCACCTAGCTGACGAGGAACAGCTCAACCTTGGACTGCGCCGCCTCCATCACCTCAACTGTGAGTTTCTGGAGGGCACGGGCGATGGCGAGCTCTTCACCGATGACGGGCATGGGTGGATCCGTCGGATTTCGACGGGCCTTGCCGACCGCTTCGAAGTGATCGCCGCGAAGGTTGAGGACGGCATAAGCGATCGTATCGCTGTCGTCCTCGCTCAGATGGAGGTCGCAGGTGACATCTTTCTCGAGCATGGCAACCCCTTTCCGGGCTGGGATTCCGGCGGCGGATGACCGCCGGGGTCTCTCTACCCCCAAACGTACACGGCCGGCGTCGCAGATGGCGGTCGCGCCCCCTACAGACGTTTCTCCCTTTGCCCATTGGATTCCATGCATTAAGCGCATATAGTGATTGCAGCGACAACTAGCAGCTGGATCGGACCTCCGCTGAACGAGCCGTGCAAGGGCTACACGAACGAAGTGTGGACAACGTGCGGCAGGACGTCTCGTCACCGTTTCGCAGACGCGAACTCCTGGTTGACTCGGTGAATAGAGGAATGGGATGGGAGCACCGAAGGCGGTGGTTGGATACCGCCTCCAACTCACCGCGACCTACTTGACGATTCGGGTCCGGGTGGGCCTTGCTTCGCTGATTGTGATTCTCGCCGTCGCGTTCTCCGGGTCCACGACCGGGCGATGGATCTGCGTCGCCGTCGTCGGTGCCGATCTAGTAATCAACAGCTACGAACGCAGGCGATCGCACCCGAGAGCCATCATCTCGCTCATCGCGCTCGCCTCGATGTTCGGGCTCCTCGGCATCATTCTCGGGGTGCCGGTATTCATCGGTTCATCCCTCGTCTTCATCATCATCACCGCCACTGTCATCACTACCTTCCCTCAGGCCATCGCGATCATCGCATACTCGGCCGCCTGGACTCTGGCCGGATTGCTGATGTCGAGAGATGGCGGGGTTCCGTCGTTCCTCGCCAACGCAGTCTCGATTGCTGCGTTCGGGGCGGTGAGCCTCGTGTTCGTCATTGCGCTCACTCGTCGACTCGACCTCCTGGACCGACTGCGGAGTCGCATCATCAGCAGCGTGAGCCACGAACTCCGTTCTCCGTTGACCGGCCTCCACGGCCTGGCCACCGTCCTACAGGACAACTACAAAGACCTCTCGGAATCCGAAATTGCCGAACTGGTCGATCTGCTCGTGCTGGAGAGCGCCGAAGCGACCGCCCTCGTCGAGGATCTTCTCACCTCGGTGCGACCTACCGAGCACATGCGTTTGGATCGGGCCCCCGTGAGGCTGGACGAGGAAATCGCGACGGTCGTCGCCATGGTGAAGCCGGCAATATCGAAGCCGGTTATGGTCATCGACGGGTCGGGCCTCACTGCGTACGCCGACCCGACCCGCTTTCGACAAATCCTTCGCAATCTCCTCACGAATGCTGAACGCTACGGGGGCCCCCACGTGGAGATCCGATCCGCCCGGATTGGCGATGAAGCAGTCATCACGGTGAGCGACGATGGTCCGGGAGTGCCGCCGAGCGAGCGAGAGGCGGTGTTCGAGGAGTGGCAGGGCTCCGACCTCGGCAGTCAGCATCCCGAGTCGATCGGACTCGGTCTCACGATCTCGCGTCGCCTCGCCAGAGCAATGGACGGCGACCTCACCTACCAGTATGTGGACGGCATGAGTCTGTTCGCCATCACCCTCCCAATAGACGCGCCCCGGCTCGCATCCGCTTCGACGTGACCCCGGCCATATTCGGACATCTTGGGAATACGGCAGTCATGTCTGAATATGTCGCATACAATCGTCGAGAATCACATCATGCAGTTTCAAGCGGTTCACACCACCGGCATCTACTGCCGGGCCGATTGTTCGGCGAGGCCACACGATAAGAACGTAGAGCCATTTCCCAATGCCGTGGCCGCCGAGGCCGCCGGGTTCCGCCCGTGCCTGCGCTGTCGCCCCGAGCGCGTTCCCGATCGCTTGAACCCGGCCGGCCGGCCGGTTGTTGAGCATGCCATCTTGCTGATCAGCGAGGGATTTCTCGACCGCCACACGGAGGACGAACTCGCCGCCCGGGTTGGATACTCGACCAGGCAACTGAGTCGAATCTTCCACAACTCGCTGGGAGCCAGTCCGAGCTTCGTCGCTCGTTCACGCCGGGCCCACTTCGCCAGGCGGTTGCTTGACGAGTCGGATCTACCGGTTTCGGCGATCAGTCGGGCGGCCGGGTTCTCGAGCACCCGCCAGATGAACAGAATCATCAGAGAGATATTCCACTTCACGCCTACCGAACTGCGCGCACGGCGCCGAACAGGCGACCGGCTCATCACCGACGGCGGCCTTTGCCTGCGAGTTCCGTACGACGGCCCGATCGAATGGGAGACAACACTCGGATTCCTGGAGCAACGAGCGCTGCCGGGCGTCGAACAGATCCGCGACGGTGTATACCGGCGGCTGACGACGACTTGCGGCTATCCGGGCGTCATCGAAGTCGCTGATCACGGGGACGGCCGTCACCTCGAAATCGTCGCCCATCTGCCGACGTTCAATTCAATCGTCGACGATGTCGCACGGGTTCGGCAGCTATTCGGGCTCGATTCCCCACCGGCAGCTGAAGCACTCCGGGCCGATCCCGTGTTGCAGCCGCACATCCAGCGCCGGCCGGGCCTCAGGGTGCCCGGAGCCTGGAATCGGTTCGAGACCGCCGTCCGGGTGCTGCTCGGCCAGCAGGTCTCCGTGGCGGCCGCCACGACCCTCGCCGCCAGGATCGTCCACCGATATGGGGAGTCGTTCGATGTCGAACCGTTCGGGCTTTCCCGCCTGTTCCCACCGCCGGACACGTTGGCCGGCGCGTCGTTCGATGGTATCGGCATGCCGGCGGCTCGCCTCGCCATGATCCGGGGGTTCGCAGCAGCCGTTGCGGACGGTTCTATCGACCTATACGCGGCGGGTTCTCTCGGTGACGTTACATCCGCCCTCCAGGCACTTCCCGGCATCGGACCGTGGACGGCCCAACTGATCGCGCTGCGGGTGCTGCGGCACCCCGATGCATTCCCGGCATCGGATCTCGGCCTTCGTATCGCGGTCGGCCGACTCATCGGGGAAGACCGCCCGCCCGGTGCAGTCGTTGCGGCGTACGCCGACCGGTGGCGCCCGCATCGAGCCCTGGCGGCCCAGTACCTATGGACATCCCTGCACGATGAGGAGCTGTGATGCTGTACGAAACGACCATGACAAGTCCCGTTGGACCGCTTCGCATCATCGCCTCGGACCGAGGTCTCCGCGCGGTGCTCTGGCCGGACGACGACCGATCGCACACGATCATCGACGAGCCGACCGCAGAGGGGGCAGACCATCCGATCGTGATGAGAACCGTGGCACAACTCACCGAGTATTTCGAGGGAGCTCGCACCGGGTTCGATCTCCCTCTTGACGCGAATGGAACCGAATTCCAGACGGCTTGCTGGCAAGCGCTCACCGAGATCCCGTACGGATCCACCGTCAGCTACGGCGAGCAAGCCCGAATGATTGGACGCCCGAAGGCTTTCCGTGCCGTAGGAGCAGCGAACGGTCGCAACCCCATTTCGATTGTTGTGCCGTGTCACCGGGTGGTGGCGGCCGGTGGGGCACTGACCGGCTTCGCCGGCGGCCTCGCCACCAAGCAATGGCTCCTCGACCATGAAACGACCACCAAACCCTGAGGTCGCGAAAACCGACCATGCAGGGCAGTTGCGAACGTATGTTCGATTGACGTAAGGTCGCGCCCCGAAACGAGGGGTCGGTATGTCAACAACTCCATCGGTCCCGTCGGAGCTCTCCGACGGCATCCCGGTCGAGGTCCGGCAACGTCTCCGCACCCTGCGAACGAGATACGGACGAGCGCGCTTCACGTCACCTGCGAATCGACTCGAGCTGGCCGCCAATCGTCGCCGGTTCATGCTCGCCGAAATCCGCAAGGAGATCGCCGAGCTCGAAAGAAGGGCCGAGGTGATCGAGTCCGAGCTGCGCGGCTTCGGCCGGGGGGTAGCCGCTCTGGCCCGCGAAGAGATCGTCGAATACGAGCGGTCGTTCCCCGAAGCATGGTCGCCGACCCCTGTGCTTGGTTTCCGGCTCTGGATGCTCAACGACAACAAGCTGGTCGGTGCACGCCAAGTGTGGGAAACCCCGTCCTTCGTGGCTACCTGCGCGGCCTATCCGGATCCGGACGAAATCCCTCATACGGATGAGCGGTGCGGGCGTCTCGGCTGCGGCGTTTACGCGACCAAGGAGTTCGATTCACTTCTGGAACTTCACGTACGTGAGTCCGACCGTAGCTACGCGGCCGGGTTGGTGGCGATGACGGGCAAGGTCGTCGAGCACGAGGACGGCTACAGGGCCACACAAGCAGAAGTGGTGGCCCTGGCGTTGATCGGGGACGACCGGGAGGTCTACACGACCGACCGGGAGTTGATCGCCGAGGCGTTCGGGGACCCTATGGCAATACTCGGTGCCAGGTCCGCGCCGCTCAGAACGCCGGTCCTGGACCACATTGCGGCCCATTTGTCGACAGAGAGAGGAATGCCGTGGATATAGGCAAACGCAAGCGAGTCATCTTCGTCGAGCCGCTGGAAATGCCGAGCGAACCGGAGGTGCCGGTGGAGAAGCCGGAGCCGGAACCGGCCCCGGTCGAGAAACGCTGACACCTCAGACCCGTTCTTGCGTCAGTTTGGGGCGCGGTGCGCCCATTTCTGACGCAAGAACGGGAGTGGTTGGGCCTTCAGGCCTCAATCAGCCCCTCGCGGATGGCGAATCTGGCCAGCTCAACCCGGTCGTGGATGTCGAGCTTGTCCATCACGTGCATGATGTGGTGCTGAACCGTCTTGACGCTTATTCCGATCAGCCGGGCGATCTGTTTCTGAGACATTCCCGCCGCCACATACCCGAGCACTTCCCACTCACGGTCGGTGAGCGTCGTCGATCGGGCACTGGAACCATCGTCGAGCCGGGCTCCAGACGGGTCGATGACGATCCGGTCGAGGACGGCCAACGAGAAACTGGTTGCACCACGATGCACCCTCTGAATGGCTTCGACGATGGCTTCGGGAGGTTCCGATTTGGTCAGGTATCCGGATGCTTCGACACTCAGGGCTTGATCGATGTACCGATCGTGGACGAATGCAGACAGGAATATGACCCTTGTGGACGGAGACGCCTTGCGTACCTCTCTGGCGGCCTCGAACGCAGACATGCCGGGCATGTCGATGTCGAGCACAATCACGTCCGGTTGGGAGGCAGCGGCCAACTCAACGGCATGGTCGCCCGATGAGGCGAGTCCCACTATCTCCATGCCTTCGCGGCTGAGGCGCTCGCGTAGCATGTCCCGCACGAGCACGTGATCATCGGCGAGAACGACGGACACGTTCATCATCACACCGTCGCTCCCTCAACCAGGCTCGAGGCGACATCTGCCAGCCGGGCCATCGTGAACGGCTTTCGGAGCACAACGGCCGTTCCCCGTAGTTCCTCCTCCAGGCCGGGAGCCGAGGTACCGGTGATCACGACGGCGGGGACCTGCACGCCGTCGGCTCGCAACCGCCGGATGCAGTCGACTCCACTCGGCGGAGGGATGTCCACGTCGGCAATCAGCAGCCGCACCGCCTGGCGATGGCGCTGATACTCCGTCAGAAACTGGTCACCCGAGGCGGCTTGCACTACCCGGAATCCTGCGGTCTCCAGGGTCTCAGCGATGATCTCGCGTACGTGCTGATGATCTTCCACCAGCAGGACGAGCTCAGATCGATCGTGGACCACAACGGACGGGGGCGGGACGGCATTGCCGTCTTCACCGGGGGCGTCAATCGCCGGCATGCGAATTATGAACGAGGTCCCCTCCCCCGGAGTCGAATCGACGCGGATGCTCCCACCGTGATCCGTCACGATGCCGTGGATGATCGACAGTCCCAGGCCGGTACCGTGCCCGGGGGCGCGAGTGGTGAAGAACGGCTCGAATACTCGATCGATGATATCGGGCGGGATCCCCTCCCCGGTGTCCGTGACTTCGATCATCACTTTTTTTTCGGCGTCAACGGCCGTCGTGCAGACCCAGCTCCGGATGAGCAGCCTTCCACCCTCCGGCATCGCTTCGTTGGCGTTGAGGGCGAGGTTCATGAGGGCCTGCTGCAACTGCGTTCCGTCGCCGGAGACCCACAACAACGTATCGGCCGGATGGTCGATCTCGAGATCGACCGACGCAGGCAGCATCGGCTCGAGAATACGAGCGGTCGAGTCGATCAGGGTGCCGACCTCGACAGGCGCCTTGTTGGACTCGGACCGCCGCCCGAAGGTCAGCAGTGCCCGGACGACTCCATTCGCCTGCTCAGAGGCATCTTCGATTCGCTCGAGAGCAGGGAGGGCGGGATGGTCTGATGCGAGGCGTTCCTTGGCAGAGGTGGCGGATCCCCAGATGGCGGTAACCAGGTTGTTGAAGTCGTGGGCGATCCCTCCGGCCATCAGACCCAGAGCGTCCATCTTCTGCGCCTGGAGCAGTTCCTCCTCCGCCCGGTGCCGCTGGAGTTCTTCTTCTTGCAGGCGAGCCTGGCCCCTCCGGATCTGGCGAATGAACAGGCCCCAGGCGCCGACGGCCAGTGCGAAAAGCAGTAGGGCAATGCCCACCGACAACAACTCACTCCTGCGCTCCTTCTCGAGTTGCTCGACGAGATGCTGGCGGCTGGCAGTCCACATCTCGCCGAGGGCATCGGAGTAGTCGGACCGCACTCCGCTGAACTGGCTTCCGGCGATCTGGGCGGAGGCCAACTCCGGTTGGCCTGCCGAAACCAAACGGACGACTTCGGTCACATGGTCGTTCAGAGGGCCGGTTGCCGCCTCCAGGTCCTCCACGGCCAGCAGCACCTTGCCTTTGGACAGGCGCATCGCCTGTTCGAGTGCGGCGTTCAGTTCCGTCGCGGTGGCGTCGTAGCGGAGACCAAGTTCCGGAAGAGGCGAGGCCGAGGCCTCCGGGCCCCACAAGAAGAGACTGTGCTCGATCTCCTCCGTGAGGTAGTCGAGTCGTTCGCCGGCGCTGTAGGCGGCCTCCACGGACCGCGTCGGGCACTCACCGGCATCACGCTCGGCGACTGCTTGAGAGGACTCGTAGAGGTGCCAGGCCTGCCAGCCGAACATGACGGCGGTCAGGAGGGCGGCGACCACCAAAGTCACCCTACCGAAGCGCCATCCATCGGCCGGCGGCGCCGCTTCCGGTCGTGTCATCTCACGCCCCCCCGGATATTTCGGTTGCCGGATCATCGGGCGGTCGGCTCATAAGGCGGCCTTGTGGCCCCTTATCAGTAGATCTTCTATTTGGCCCGGAATAACCCGACTGCAGCTTATCCTACGCCGGTGGAGCACCCCAGAGTCGAAAGGCCCATATCCCGCGCATTCAAGGTTCCTCGCGAGGTCCCCGCTCAATACGTTGGGCGGACGCCCTGGTCATTACGCACGTCGCGGCCGGATTCGACCCTTGTGCTCAATCCAGCGCGATAGCTCGGGTGGAGGCACAAACCGAAGTCGAAGAGAGCGCTACTCCCCCGGTATCTCCTCGAAGGCGGCTACGAACTCCTCGAATGGTTGAGCGCCGTCGATCACTGAGGCCCAGCCGTCGAACAGCACAACGAAGGTAGGGGTGGAGCCGAAGACCTCAGACGTGTCGTAGAGATCATCCACTACCCGCTCTAGGGCCGTCCGGCTTCCCACACAAGAGGCGAAAACCCCTTCATCGAGTCCCAGTTCGCCGGCCAGGTCAACCAACACCGTATCGGGCGGTTCGACCGCCCAGTCATCCACCCGTTCAAAGAGCAGGTCGTGCATTCCCCAGAAGGCCTGCTGGTCACCGGCGCACTCGGCGGCGGTGGCCGCCGCCAGAGCCTGTGGATGGAAAGGCAAAGGCATGTGTTTGAAAACCCACATCACCAGCTCGTTATCGACGTACTGATCTTCGAGAAGCGGCTGCGTCTCCAGAGTGTGGCGCTGGCAGAAGGGGCACTGGAAGTCAGAGATCTCGATGACGACCAGGTCTGCATCCGGGTTGCCCCTGTAGGGGTCCCCGGCCAGGTTGTAGCCGGGACGGTCGGGATCGGGGGTCAGACCGTCCACGCTTGCCCAGAATGGAAGATCGGGCTTGTCCTCGGGCGGGTCGGCAGCGACCGGAGCTTCCCCAGAAATCACGGCTTCGATGGCGGTGACGAACGTCTCGACCGGTTGAGCACCCACCACTTCGACAATCTCATCGGTGCGATTGTCGACGATTTGGAACCCGGGAGTGCCGGAGAACCCCAGCTGGCGAGCCTGCGCGACCCGTTGATCGACAATCGAGACGGTCCTGCCTGAATCGAGACATGCCTGGTAGGCGTCAAGATCGGCCCCGATTTGCCCGGCTACTCCGGCCAGGTATTCACTGTTGTCGGAGAGAGATGCCCATTCGCTCTGGTGGGCGAATAACTCGTCGTGCATCGCCCAGAAGAGAGCGGCACCTTGCTCGGTTATGCACAACGCAGCCGCGTGTCCGGAAGGAGCGGTGGGGTGAAGCTCGGCCAAGGGAAAGTCCCGAAACACGAATCTGACCTGTCCGGAGGCGGCGAATTGATCTATCAGCTGGGGATTGGTTTGGGCCGCATGCCGACCGCAGAAGGGGCACAGGTAGTCCGAGAATTCGACAAATGACACGGGGGCGTCGGGATCACCCAGATAGGGGTAGCCGTCGTCGGTGAACCCGACCGGGAGCCCGTTGTAGGTGCCGACGGCCTCAGCGGGCGCGGTAGTAGCAGTGGCTTGTGTGCCGGCCGGGCCATCCGGGCATGTGCCGGCTGCTACACAGTCGATGGTGGTAGTGGTCGGAACTGCAATGGTCGCTGTCCCGGTTCCACTGCCGGCGCAGGACGAAACGACCAGGGCCGCGGCGAGTAGGAAGGCTGCGGCGAATATGAGGGTGGTTCTCCCCAATCGCCGGTGGCGGCTCTCCCAGGTTTCTACGGGCTTTCTCATCTCACGCCCCCGGGGCTATGAGCCTGCTCCAGACCGAGATGTCATATCAGCAGTGCCTTGAGCTTTATATCAGCGATTCTGATGAATTAATACAGCTTGACGAGGCTCAAATTATCAAGAGTGAGTGGGTCATTTCAGGGCCGAATGACCCTTATAGGGAACATTCCCGATTCCGCGCGACCGATCGGATCCATACGTTGGACATACGCCCCGAGCCGACCGACCGGGAGGTCCGGCCGGGGCAGGAGGCGACAGTAGGGGGTTCCGGATGGAACCGGATTCGGGCACTGATTCAGCAGCAATCGGCTGCGAGGCAACCTCAGGAGGGAAATCATGAAGTATTCATCCAACCGCGGGAGGGTGCTCATGTCCCTCCTGGCGCTCGTTTTGATGATTCCAATGGGCGTCACCGCTCAGAGTGACGCGCCGTTTGGTGTCCAAGTGAACCGGCAACCGGCGCTGCTGATGGGCGAAGACGGCGGAGTTGTCGGCTTCGCCGAGTATTGGAATACACGGAACAACTTCATCGTCGAGTTCACAATCGGCGAGGCGATTGCCGCGGAGGGCTGGTTGTTCGCGGACATCCAGGTCTACGCAGGCGAGGAGCCGCCAACACTCAAGAAGGACTCGCTGGTGCCCGGCAAGTTCCCGTGCAAACGAGACCTCGAAGACAAGAAGGCATCCGGAATGGTCTCCTGCTCCCTGAGCGAGGAGTTAGAGCACACCTGGGGCGGTGACCAAACTCGTTTCGTCTCTCTCCACGGAGACCTTGTGGTGCTCGACGATCTCGGCGAGGTCGTCGAGGAACTCGGGTTCTACGGCATGCCGATCACCGAAACGGAGACAGAAGCCGGTGTCACCTTTGAGTTCGACGATGCCGACGTTTACAAGAACGGATCGGTCTTCACCACGAAGTTCCATCACCCCAGAAAGGGCCATTTCATCGACTCGCCGGTCGGTGGTTTGACCTATGAGACCCCGACCAACTGGGGAACCACCGAAGCATCCGGTGGATTCGACTACTTCCCCGGTGAGATGGTCGACCTCTGGGTAGGCACGGTCTATCTCGGAAGCGCACTGGCCGACCAGAAGATCTCGCCGCTCGATATCTTCAGTGGGGCGGACATCAACGATCCGAGTGTCGTCAATATGGCCCGACTGTTGCAGAGCCTCGACGACGACCACGCCGACGGCAAGATCAACATCCGACCCATCGTGGCCGGATGCCTGGACACCGCCAAGGCCAACCTGGGAATCGAAGTCGATTTCAGCCTTGACGGGGATATCGAAGCGCTCATTGTCGAGACCCAGGCGGTGTGCGAGGGCAACCCCGAAGACATCGTGCTCGTCATGGTTTCTGCGGCAGAGGCGCAGGGCAACCTAGAAGCCGGTCTCAACGCCAGCGGTATCTTCCGCAAGAACGTCTCCAAGACCGAGGACTGGGGCGAGACGAAACAGAAGCTGGAAGTGATGCCGGTCTACCTCCCCGGCGTACGCTCCAACGACAATCCCTCGCTGTGCTACGACGAAGACGGCGACAAGATCTACGACGAGGGAGTCGACCAGCTCGGCGTACCGTACGAGGAGTGGCGCCTGAACGGCGACCCGTTGGGCGAGGAATGCGACCCCCGGCTTGATGGAGACGCGTGCGTGGTCACGCTCATCGAGTGCCGTGACGTGGCCAAGCCGCTTCTGGTGAACTACCTGGGCAAGGTCGACATCTACGACGACCAGGTCAAAGAGGACTTCTGGCCCGACCGCTTCTCGTGGGACGTCTACACGGCGATCAGCCGGGACGACGGCACGACCTGGAAGCGCATGAACATCTCGCGCATGGCCGACATGTCCTCGTTCGATCTCGAGACTGAGGAGCCGTTCCCCGGCACGGCCGGCTCGCCCTACATCAAGGTCAACGACAACAAGATCCTGGTGGCGTGGGAGAGCAAATTCTGCCAGAGCGGCAACCCGCGCTATGCCATCACTACCTGCGACGACCCGGCGACCGAAGAGGTCGAGGTTGATGATCCTCTGACCGAGGAGAACGAATGCGCCGTCTACTGCCGCGGTAACGCCGAGCAGGGTACCGAGGTCTGCGAACCCGACTATCCCGGTGACGACGACTACTACGTCACCGATATCTGGGGTGTGCGAGGTCAGCAGGGATCGGTCGACTACGACGAAGTCGACGACGTGGCCGAGTTGGGCATCGGCGAGATTCCCTACTCCTGCCTGTGGACGGCCCGCGGGGTGATTGCCACCCAGAAGGAACTGGATGCGGGAACGTTTGCATCCATGACCGTGCTGGACGACCCGGAGACGCCGGACATTGATGAGTCCGATGAAGTGCGACTCGGCGACATCGTCTGGTTCAAGCCCGAGCGTCTGACCTCAGGTCGGCGCGACGCTTACCTGCCGATGATCGCCTCGGCCCGCGGCGCCGGATTTGCCATCTCCTGGCAGGAAGACCCCAGCGGTCTGCGGCCCGGCAAGGGAAAGGGCCCCGGCGAGGGCTGGAGCGGTGCCATCTCCAACCACAAGACCGACATCTGGTACAGCTTCATCTCCTACGACGACTTCAACATCGTCGATGAGAACTTCGAATCCAGCGGGCCCGGCGGCGGTACCGACGCCGAACCTACGGGCGACGAGGGCTATCTCGACAAGCCCGGCCTCGGTCGACCCAAGGTCCTGGTGCCCTTCAGCCTGCCGGTACGGATCACAGACAACGACATGGTCAACACCCATACGCTGAAGGTCGAGCCGAGCGCATCATGCCCGACGTTCCCTGATAGCACCGGGGAATTGGAACCGGTCTGCTTCCCCGAAGTGGTAGACGGTTCGTTCGTGCCGATCGATCCCGAGGAAATCGCGACAGAGTTCTGCGGTCATCCCGATGCCGATCCGGCCACCTGTTGCGATCCCGACAATCACGAGGGTGACCCCAACTGTGAGGACCTCAAGGGGTTCTTCGGCAACCTGAACGGCACCAAGCGCTACGCCTATATGGCAAGAGATATCGACGAGATCGACAACGCTACCGGCCTGTACGTTGCCGGCGGCGACGGCACACCCGACTACCAGTACTACGTCGACAGCGGCGGCACGCTGGACCTGTGCGACCTATCGGGGGGAAACTCCTTCATGGACGCGCTGCCCGGCGATGACCACCAGCGGTGGTTCGGCTTCACGAACTCCGCCGGTGCCGACAAACTGGTCTGCGTGGCCTCCGACGGGCGACTGCTCGACGGCGACGTGTTTGCCTCGCGGCCGATGCTGCAACTGCAGCCGTACACCAAATCCGACGGCACCAAGAGTGCCTGGGCGCTGCTCGCCTACGAGGAGTCCAAGGGCTTAGGCCACTCGCTGGCCGCGGAAGCGCATTTGGACACTGATAACCCGGTCGATGAGGTCATCGGCGATCAGACCGACGACAAGGGCCAGGAGAAGCCGATCAAGCAGGACATCGGTAAGAACATGATGTACCACAGCTTCGACTTCGCCCAGCCCGATCTGGTGGCTCCGGGCCACATCGTCAACTTGCCGGCACTCTGCGGCGGCTTGTACCCGACCTACTGTGACGACCCCAAGACGCCGGACGTGATCGAGACCAACGAGGAAAACCCGACTTGCACCTGCGAGGCGGGCCAACCGGTCCCGCTGTACTTCGACGATTGGGTCGAAGGTACCGATCCAGAGACCGACCCCGGCCAGTGGCTGCCCGATGAAACCCTGTTCCTGCAGTACCGGACTGAGATCGCCCGCCGGGCGCGCTTCCTGGTGCAGTCGTACGGCAAGATGAGTGACACCCGAACGGCCGGCGCCATCATCTACAAGCAAGGTCAGGAGGGGCAAGGCCGCCCGGCGGACGCGTTCATACGCAGGTTCGTTGTACCGGAACAGAAGAGTTCCACAAATCCTGGTGGTTTCAATCCGAAGGAAGATAACCCGTTTGCGTTCGCCAACATGCAGTGCACGACCTACCTGGACGAGACGTTCACCCTGCCGGCCTGTCCGAACGGCGCCGGAGACAAAGACAGCGCGGTCGGCTACAACTGCAACGTCTGGGGTGAGGCTTCCGGCGACCGGTTGTGCGGCGGCACGTTTGCCGACCCGAACGGCGGCTATGTACGCCGGGATCACATCAACCTGACCAGCGCCAACGTCGACCTGGCGGTGGACGCCGGGCCGGTGGATGAGACGCCCGATGACCCGACCGACGACCGCTACGGGACCAACAAGGTGCTGCTGTGGAGTCAGAACGTGTCCAATCTGGGCGACGAGTCGTACGGATTGGTGCATGAGGACGGGACACCGTGTGATGTCCTGGGTCTCACAACTGAGGGCGGCGTACCCGAGGTCTGCCCGGCGATGTACTCCAACGTCCGTAGCCACCGCGGGTTCATCCGGGGCGACTTCTTCGTCGTCGCCTACTCCCTGTCGCCGAACTGGGCGGCCGGGCGCAACGGCAACGACCGCTACAACTTCTACGTGAGGAGGTCCTTCGACGGCGGCCAAACCTGGACAACGGACCCGGGAGGAACAGGCGTCTACGTCTGTCCCGAGTTCAGGTCGGATCCGAACAACCCGGATCCGGACGGCTCGGGGAACCTGCCGCCCCAGGTATTGTTGGATTCCGAAGCCGGCAACTGCGGAATCTACGATCCGGCCACCGTACCGGACGGCGAACTACCGCCGGTGCCGGCCGGGGTGGCGATGACGAACTACCTGGACCCGATGGGGGCTACTCCCGATGGTCTACCCGCCCAGTACATCGCAGCAGGCGCTTTCGAGCCGGCTCGGAACATCTCGGAGATCAAGAGCAACAAGGAGTCCTCGGGCGACCCACGGCTGGGCACCACCCCGCCGGTGTACCCGCTCGACGGTAGAGACGCCACGTTGCCGACCCTGAGATTCGTTGAGGACGAGTACGTGGACAACATGTTCTTTGTCGCCTGGGGTACTGTGGACAACGCCAAGTCCACCGGCTCAACGGGAGAGAAGGCGGAGTCCGGGCCTCTGGATATCTTCTACACCCGCTCCGAGGACTACGGCGACTCGTACGTCAAGATCCCGTGGGTCATCGGCGGTGAGAACAGCAACGCCGGCTTCGGAGAGACGGTGTGGCGCTACGACTATATCGCCAAGGGCGAGCCCGAGGAGCAGGGCGAGTGCCAGCTCCGGGCGACGTCGGACGGCTCGAAAGCGTACGTCATCTGGCACTCGATGATCTCGGCGGAAGAGGACCCGGACGAGGAGTACACCCGTTACTACCCGTGGAAGCCCTCGGAATCCTCCGAGAATGACATCTGGTTCCGCCGGATCATCTTCTGGCCGGTGCCAACAACGACGACGACAACCACACCGTAACTAGCCGAGAAATGGGGACCGGCCATTCGGCCGGTCCCCAAACACCCTCAGGAGGAGTACGGTGAAGGGGTACGAGAGCGAGGTCGTGAGCTGGGGGCATAGGCTCAAGGCGCTTCTGGCGGTCGTCATGATCGCCGCGATGCTCAGCACCGGTGGCGCGCAGTTCACACCGCCACCACCGGACGACAACGTCCTCGAGGCCTACCCGCTCGTCTTCCCGGTCGCCGGCGAACACTCCTACGTGGATACGTTCGGAGCGCCACGGTCCGGAGGCCGAACCCATCAGGGAACGGACATCTTCGCCGACAAGCTCACGCCCGTCGTCGCGGCTACCGGCGGAACCATCGTCAGGGTCACCATCGGCGACCTCTCCGGCCGCTACATCGTGATCCAACACGAAGATGGCTGGCTCTCCTACTACCTGCATCTCAACAACGACACACCGGGAACCGATGATGGTCTCGGTGCGGCAATGGTCGACGGCATCGTTGTCGGAGCCGTTGTCGAAGCGGGCGACTTGCTCGATTTCGTCGGCGACAGTGGCAACGCCGAAGGAACACCGGCACATCTCCACTTCGAACTCCACCGGCCCGACGGCACTGCCGTCAACCCGTACGGCCATCTCCTCGAGGCGCAAGGCATAGACGCACCGGCTGCCACCCTGGCCGGTGTGTCTGGAGCGGGATGGATACCGGAGTATGAAGAGATCAACACGTCATTGGTCGGTCGCCTCGATCCCGGCGGGGGATTCACTGCCGATGTGGTTGTGCGGGGCACCACGGCGTTTCTGGGAACGTGGGGGCGCCCGGGCCTTTGTCCGGGAACGGGAGTCCGGGTTGTCGACGTGACCGACCCGGCGAATCCCGAATCAATCGGTGCATTCGCCGACAGAAGCGAGTTCCCCGGCACGAGCGCCGAAACGCTCTGGGTCGGCCCGGTTAATACGGCCTCCTTGTCGGGAGACCTGGCGGTCGTGGCACTACGATTGTGCAACAACGACGAACCCGGACGGGCGCGAGACAACTTCCGCGGACTGGCCTTCTACGACGTAGCCGATGTGGCCGCACCGACCCTTCTTTCCACCTGGGATAGCGGGGACGGAACACAAGGATCCAACTCCGTGTCGATCGCCCAACGTGGCGACGGCGTGCTGCTGGTGGCGACCACCGTACGCCAGTCCTTGCTCCACACAGACCGTGAACTCGGTGACACGAGATTCATCGATGCCACCGACCCGACCGCCCCCGTCGAGTTGGCCGATTGGGACAACCGGCGCGACGGCAGGCCCGTGGTCGGAGGATACGACGAAGAGGAGATTCACGCGCACTCGGTCAGCTTGTCCTCCGGCGGACTGACCGCATGGGTGTCGCACTGGGACGCAGGCACCGTCCTGCTCGATCTCGAGGATCCGGCCAGGCCGAAGTTCGTCAGTGCCGTCGGATTCATCCCGGACGGTGAAGGCAACCGGCATTCGAGCGTATTCGACGAAACCAGCGCACTATTGATCGTCAATGAGGAGGATTTCTACCCGACGGAAGACGACGCCCACACCGAAGGATGGGGCACACAACACATCTACGACGTGAGCGACCCGAGGAACCCGGTAGAGATAGCCGGATTCGCCACTCAACGATCCAGCGACGACGGGGCAGGTGGTCTCGGGCTCGATGGCATCTACTCGATTCACGACACCGTCATGAGTGGATCAGTGGCAATCTCGTCGTGGTATTCGGACGGAGTCCGGATCGTGGACCTGTCCGATCCGACCCAGCCGACTGAGGTCGGCTCGTTCGTTCCGCCACGATCGCGCGACCCTGTCGGCTACTGGGTCGCTCCCAACGGGGCCACCGCCTTTCCGATGGTCTGGGGTGTCGACGTGCAGGATGACTTGATCTACGTGAGTGACATGAACTCAGGGCTCTGGATCATCCGACTCGACGACGCTTCGACCGAGGACGAGCCGGGCCCCTCCCCCGGATGACGGCAACATCTGGTGGCTCGCCCCCCGGCCACCGGCCTTCCCCGGCCAGTCATCCGGAGAGAGTTCCCCCGGCCTTCCCGGGGGAACTCTCACTCTATCCCGTTCTTGCGTCAGAAACCTGCCTGAAACCCGCCCTTTCTGACGCAAGAACGGGGTATCACAACGCGAAATCAACTGCGGCGAGAGCGTGCAGCCGGGTCGTCGGGAAGTAGGGGCATTCGAGGTCCCCGGATGACACCAGCAACTCGATCTCGGTGCAGCCGGCAATGACCCCCTCTGCTCCTCGATCCAGCAACCGGTCGATGGCGGCGAGGTAGCGATCCCTGGAGTCCTCGGTGATGACGCCCCTCACCAACTCCGAGAAGATCACGTCGTGGATCATCGTTCGGTCGGGCTCTTCTGGAACCAGCACCAACAAGCCGTGGCGTTCGAGCCGCGATCGGTAGAAGTCTTGTTCCATCGTGTAACGCGTGCCCAGCAACGCAACCTTCGACACGCCGGCGGCCAGCACGGCCTCCGCGGTGGCGTCCGCCAGGTGCAGGAATGGAACGGTGATGGCCGCCTCGATGGAGGCAGCCACCGTGTGCATGGTGTTCGTGCACAGGAGGATCACCTCGGCGCCGGCCGCCTCGAGCGAGGCGGCATCCGCCGCCAGTAGATCACCTGCTTCGTCCCAGGCGCCGCGTTCCTGCAGCTTTTCGATCTCGGCGAAATCGTACGATCTGACGATCAGGTCGGCCGAGTGCACGCCTCCCAGCCGGGACCGCACCTCTTGATTGATGATCCGTTCGTACTCGACCGACGACTCCCAGCTCATCCCGCCGAGCAACCCGATCCGCTTCATCGAACCTCCTCAAGCCCCGATGTCCTCGTTCCACAGTTCGGGGTGCTCCCGAATGAAGGATTCCATCATCGACACGCAAGATGAATCATCGACGATCACCAGTTCAACGCCCCGTGATCGCACATACGATTCCGGACCCCGGAACGTCCGGTTCTCCCCTACGACGATTCGCGGGATCCCGTACAGCAGCGCCGCACCGGAACACATGTCACACGGCGACAGTGTCGAATAGAGCACAGAGCGCCGATAGTCGGCGCCGGACATCCGGCCGGCGTTCTCGAGCGCGTCCATCTCGGCGTGCAACACGGTGCTTCCCTCTTGAACACGACGGTTATGCCCCCGGCCTGCGATCTCACCATCCAGTACGAGAACCGACCCGATCGGAATCCCACCCTCGGCCAACCCCAGGCGTGCCTCTTCGATCGCGGCTTCCAGAAATGCATCCATGCCCTACAGAATGCCACGCCCGTCACCTATTCGGTGACCTAGGCCCCTATTCGACGTCGTGAGTTGGGACGATGATGGACAGATCAGATTCAGAGTCGGAGAAGGAGGTATCGCGCCATGGCGATCGAGGTACGCAAGGTAATCCTCGAAGGGGTCTCGGACGCGTCCGGATTAGCCGCGCTCGTCGACGAAGGTGTATTCGCCGCAGATGAGGTCATCGCAGTAGTCGGCAAGACCGAAGGGAACGGCGGCGTGAACGACTTCACCCGCATCCTCGCCGATCAGGCCTTCCGCAAAGTGCTCATGGAGAAGGGCACGCGCCCGGTCGAGGACGTCGGGAAGATCCCGATGGTGTGGTCCGGCGGCGTCGATGGTGTGCTCTGCCCGCATGCGACCGTGTTCGCCCGGGTCGATGCTCCCCCATCAGACGAACCGCGGCTCACCGTCGGAATCGCCATGAGCGATGCGATCCTTCCCGAGGACATCGGGCGGGTGGCGATGGTTGAGAAGGTCGCCGAAGGTGTACGGAGAGCAATGAAGGACGCCGGCATCGACGACCCGGCCGACGTTCACTACGTTCAGACCAAGACGCCCCTGCTGACCATGGAAACGATCGTGCAGGCCAGGGCACGCGGCAACACGGTCATCACCGAGGAGACGCTCCGCTCCATGGACATCTCCAACGGCACGTCCGGGCTCGGTATCGCCGTTGCGCTCGGTGAGATCGAGATGCCGACGAACGAGCAGATCTGCCACGACCTCAGCCTCTACTCCGCGGTTGCGTCGTGTTCGTCCGGTGTTGAACTCGACCAGGCGCAGACGGTGGTTGTCGGAAACGCTCGCGGGGTTGGCGGACGGTATCAGATCGGCCACAGCGTCATGGACGACGCCCTGGACATCGATGCCGTCTACGAGGCGATCCGCAATGCCGGTCTCGATATTCCCGAGCGAGCCAAAGCAGAAGACCTCGACGGCCGGGTTGTGAACATGTTCTGCAAATGCGAGGCAGACCCGACCTCCCGGGTCCGCGGGCGCCGCCAGGTCATGCTCAACGACTCGGACGTGCATCATCACCGCCAGATCAAGGGCACGGTCGGTGGCGTGGTCTCGGCGGCGGTCGGCGACCCGGCCGTCTTCGTGTCCGTCGGAGCACTTCATCAGGGCCCTTCCGGCGGTGGCCCCATGATCGCCATCGTCGATCACGGCTGATCGGTGCACGGGTCGACGGCTCCCGCGGCGACCGTTCAGCTGGCGGCGGTGGCGAGTGTTGCGCTGCAACCGTTGCTGACGGGTCCCGTTCAGTCGGCCACCTTGCTGGGCGTGTCCGATCATGCTGCCTGGATCGGGACCGGCGATGAGGTGATCGTTGTGTCCGACCGGGCGGCCGTCCGCCTGCCGAACGCCCTCGAGCTGGCCGTGGAAGAACTCGGGCGCTGGATCAGCAACAGTGACGACGTCTCCGTGGGGGACGGCATCATCCGCCTTGGGGGCCTCACCGCCAAAGCTCGTCGCTGGTTCGATCCCCGACCATCCCTCGGTTGGTGTGAGAAGTCACAGCTTCGGACGAACCTGGAAAGGCTGCGCCAGATGATCGGCCCGGTAGACGGTTCGGGCCTGTTCAAGGCGCTCACCGATGGGGACACAGACGCAGTGCTCAGCAGCTCTCTGATCCTGCTGGGCAAGGGAGAGGGTTTGACTCCAGAAGGCGACGACGTTGTAGCAGGGGCGCTCGCTTCGCACCTTCTGCTCGGCGGTGCACTTGGTCGCCGACTGCCCTACTTCGAGCTACTCATCCGTCCACTCGACGATCTGACCAGAACCCGCACGACCAGCTTCTCGGGCGCGTTGATCCGCCACGCTCTTCGTGGCAGGGTCGCCCTCCCCTTCGCACAGGTCCTGTCCGCCTTGACGGGGCGCGGTGACCTCACGTCGGCCACCGGCCGCCTGGTAGCCGTCGGTCACTCGTCGGGCGCCGCCCTGGCGGCCGGCCTCTGGATCGGCGGCTCTGCACTCACCCTGGAGAATGACTCATGATCGACCGTATCACCGTTCACCCGGGCCGCTATCACGACTCCGTTCGGCTCATGCAGGCCAGTCAGGTCCTGCGCACGGCGGCCGGTGTCGAGGAGGCCCTGGTGGCGATGGGAACCGAGCTCAACCTGACCCTCCTCGAAGATCTGCATTTCGACCCTGAGCAGTTGGTCGGAGTGGGACCGAACGATCTCATCGTGGCGGTGCGAGCGGTGGACGAAGCGGCGCTCGCCACCACTGATCACATTCTCGAGGAGGCACTCGCCGCCAAGCGGGGATCTTCCGAACCCACCGACTCGCCGCCGGCGCATCTCGTCGAAACGGCGGCTGCGACCATCGACGCCAATCTGGCCCTGATCTCGATTCCCGGCCGTTATGCCTTTGTCGAAGCGATGGCAGCTCTGCGGGCCGGCCTACATGTGATGGTATTCAGCGACAACGTGTCAATCGAGCACGAGATCCTCCTCAAGGAGGAAGCGGCGAGGCGGGATCTCCTCATCATGGGTCCCGATTGCGGCACATCGATCGTGGGCGGCGTCGGCCTGGGGTTTGCCAACGCCGTACGGCCGGGGTCGGTGAGCCTGGTCGGAGCTTCCGGGACCGGCATTCAGCAGCTCACGTGCCTCCTCGACGACGCCGGAGTGGGAATCCGCCACGCCTGGGGCACCGGGAGCCGGGACCTGTCCGAGGCGGTGGGAGGGTCGTCGACACTGCGCGGACTGGCAGCCCTCGACGCCGATCCGGCGACCGACGTGATCGTGGTCGTCTCGAAGCCGCCGGCCACGGCAGTGGCCACCGCCGTACGCACCGCCGCCTCCCGTTGCTCCACACCGGTCGTCATCGCCTTCATGGAGCCGGGGTCGACGCTCGAAGGGGCCGCCGGGGCGGTCCTCTCACTCCTGGGTAGGGAACCCGCCGCGTTCACGATCTGGCCGGCGGGGAGTGGCGATCACAGGCCGGGAGTCCTCCGCGGTCTTTTCTCCGGCGGAACCCTGCGCGATGAGGCCCGGTTCATCATCGAGCCGGTCATCGGACCCCTGTCCCTCACCGAGACGACTGAGGGTTCGTCCTTGGTCGACTACGGAGATGATGTGTACACGGAAGGGCGGGCCCACCCGATGATCGACCAGACCGTGCGACTCGAGCGCCTCGAATCAACCGTGACCAACACCTCGATCGGTGTGGTTCTGCTCGACGTAGTACTCGGCTACGGAGCGAATCCCGATCCGGCTGTGGAACTGGCGCCGATCATTCGGATACTCAGCGGGGCAGGCATTGCCGTGGTGGCAACCCTGTGCGGGTCGAAAGGCGACCCGCAAGGCCTCGACTATCAAGCCGGTCTACTTCAGAAGGCCGGGGCGGCGGTGTTCCTTTCGAACGCGGCCGCGGCAACCCGGGCCGCTGAACTGGTGGGAGGTGAAGCATGAGTCTCGAACGCCTGCTTCAGGACGAACTGATCGTTGCCACCGCCGGGGTTGAGATCCTCGAGCAAGCGCTCATCGACCAGGCCACGACGATCGCAGCTGCGGATTGGAGTCCACCGGCGGCGGGAACCGAGGGTGCGCTCGCCACCCTGGCGGCGGCCGGCCGCACCGAAGCGGCCAACGCAACAGCCATCGAGCGGATGCTGGCGGTGCGTCCGCAGTTCGTCGATGTGGGCGTCGCTCGCGACATCATCCCCGGGATGACCGACACGATGTTCCTCCACGCAGGACCCCCGTTGACCTGGGACCGCAGCAGCGGGCCCATCAAGGGCGCAATCATCGGGGCACTGTTGTACGAAGGGATGGCCGCCACCGCCGAAGAAGCCGAGGAGATCTCCGCCGGGGGTGGAATCACAATGTCACCGTGTCACCACCATCAGACGGTCGGGCCGATGGCGGGAATCGTGTCGCCTTCGATGCCGGTCGCAGTCGTGCGCGACGCCGGTGGAGACGGCGTTGCCTACTCAACGCTCAACGAAGGGCTCGGCAAAGTGCTCCGATATGGAGCGTATGGACCTGAGGTCATCGAACGGCTTCACTGGATGGGAAACATCCTGGGCCCGGTCGTGGCGGCCACGCTGGAGTACGTCGGTCCAATCGACCTCCAGTCGCTCATCGCCCAGGCACTGCAAATGGGTGACGACGGCCACAATCGCAACCGGGCTGCCACGTCGCTGCTATTGCGGTCGCTCGGGCCCGGACTCGTCGAGAACGAGTCGGTGCCGCTCGCCGATCGCGGCACTGTGTTCCGATTCATCGAGAGCAACGACCACTTCATGCTCAATCTGGTGATGGCGGCCGGAAAACTGGCGGTGGATGCGGCAGCGGGCGTCGAGGGTTCGAGCCTGGTGACCACGATGGCCCGCAACGGCACCGACTTCGGTATTCGCCTGTCGGGCACCGGAGATAGATGGTTCACAGCTCCCGCGCCGATCGTGGACGGCCTATTCCTGGGCGCCTTCACGAAGGCGGACGCCAATCCGGACATCGGTGACTCGGCAATCACCGAGACGGTCGGCCTGGGTGGATTCGCCATGGCGGCCTCGCCGGCCATCGTGGGGTTCGTCGGTGGAACGGCCTCCGGCGCGGTGCGCCGAACGCAGGAAATGTACGAGATCACCCTGGCCGAGCACTCCGCCTACCAGATCCCCCAACTCGAGTTCCGGGGAACCCCGGTCGGGATCGACGCCACCCTGGTGGTACGAACCGGCGTGCAACCGCAGATCAACACGGGCATTGCCCACAAGGATCCGGGCATCGGCATGGTCGGCGCCGGTCTCGTGAAGGCTCCGATGCAGTGCTTCGCTGAAGCCGTGGTTGCGCTGGCGGACACGATGCAGTGATCAGGAGCAAGGCTGTGGAGCACCGGGTCCTGCTGATACGTCACGGACCCGTTTGCTCCATCCGTGTGGTTCGCCTCGATGCGCCAACAGCGAGCGCTCCGAGAGTCAAGCGCAAGGCCAGAGATCAGATCGGGGGGTAGCCCGGATCGGTGAGCGCGAGGCTCTGTGCCAGGATCTGCTCTCGCAATCGTCGGAGCGATTGCGAGGGACCCAACCCGAGTTCGTTCTCCAATAGCTCTGACGCCCGCCGGTATACGTCCAATGCGTCGGCTTGGCGCCCACATCGATACAGCGCAACCATCAACTGCGCCACGAATCGTTCCCGCAACCCGTGGTCGGCGGCGAGGGGTTCTAGCTCCGCCACGAGGATTCTGTGTTTTCCCAATCGAAGCTCGGCATCTATGCAGTCTCCGAGGGCGCAGAGCCTCAGTTCTTCGAGTCGAACCGCCTCGCCGTGGAGGGTCGGGCAGTCGAGAAGACCTGCGTATGGATCTCCACGCCAGAGTGCCAGGGCCGATCGGATCATGCCGACCGCCCGCGCCGGATCGCCCTCAACAAGGACACGGGCGGAACTCACCAGGGCTTCAAACCGAAGGACGTCGAAGTTGTCCGGGGTGACTTGCAGCGTGTAGCCGTTCCCGTCCCATTGAATGACATCGCCGAGGGCGCGGCGGATATTCGAGACGTACGCATGAACCGTCCCGCGCGCAGAAGTCGGAGGATCGATCCCCCAGAGACCGTCGATGATCCGCTCGATTGGAACGCTGATTCCAGACGCCTGCAGGAGGAACGCCAGCACCAGTTGCTGCTGGGGGCCGCCGACGCGGCTCGTCATGCCATGGAAAGTGATTGCCAGAGGGCCGAGCGCCAGCACAGCCGGGTGATCCGGTGACCAACCGTCCCGGACAAACTGACCGGCATCCGTCCCGGGGCCGTTCATGCGACCACAACTCTGTGGCAACGGACCGCCGGCACGCTGAACCGTCGGCTGCACTTCGGCGCAAGCCTCATGGTTCCCCCTCGCGCCTCCTTACCGACAATCTGTCAGATCCACTCGGAGCCGGACAGGGCCTTTCGGCCCTTGGGGCGATAATTCTCCAAGCGATCACCAAACGACTACCAAGCGCTCTTCAAGGTGCATGTGCGACGGTAAGGGAGCCCGCTCAGGGGCGTACTCGCTCCGGGGAAAGGACTTTCGAAGGGGGACTGCCATGTTGCCCGACCTCACAGGGGCTCGAGCGATCCAGAACGAACGACTCGCGCTGACGGCGCAAGTCAATACCAACGGGCCTGCCAAGCCTGGCACCCACTCACTGATCGAGCGACTGAATCTCCGCGTCGAAGCGAAGTTGCACGATCTCGTCGATCGGCGCCGCAGCCGGGAGCAACACCCCTGGCATTGGCCGCACCCGCTCGCGCATTGACCACAACCCAGATTCTCCGCAATGCAATGGTCGGTTTTCGATACACAGCATTGCGGAGAAAATGGAGACCCCTCCAGTCGGTGACCGACGAGCCTGCAAATCCAGCCGTTCGGCCCTGTTGACCGATATCCCTCAGGTCATAGCGTGATGGAATCGGTAGCTGCCGGGTAGGTTGAGTTCTGCAACAACAAGGCAAGGAGGGGCAGCGATGGCGATCGCCCACCAGTTCGCCTACCAGAAGGTCGCGACGCTCGACGAGGCGGTCGAGGCCATCGCTCGCGCCGGACCCGATGTCCGAATACTCGCCGGCGGCACCGATCTCGTTCCGTGGCTGCGTGACGACGCCATCCATCCGGATCTCGTCGTTGACATCAAGGCCATCGACGGACTCGACACACTCACGCGGGAAGGTGACCACCTCTTTCTCGGCCCCCTCGTCACGTTCTCAGATCTCCTCACCTCCGATCTCGTACGCGACCACCTCCCCATCCTCTTCGAGATGGCAGACACCGTCGCCTCTCCCGGCATTCGCAACCGGGCCACGGTCATCGGCAATATCTGTTCTGCCGTCCCGTCCTGCGACGCCGGTCCCACGCTTCTAGTGCTGAACGCCTCCATCGCGGTGCTGGGTCCGGCCGGTGCCAGGACCGTCCCCATCGAGGAGTGGTTTCTTGGTCCGCGCAAGACGGCGCTCTCCAGCGGAGAGATCGTCACAGGCCTATCCATCCCGATTCCCACGCCTCCGCACGGTGCGATCTACCTCAAACTGCAGCGGTATCAGGGCGAGGATCTATCACAGGCCGGCATCACCGTCCTGGTGACTGGAGACAACGACTTCCGGGTGGCGTTCGGAGCGGTCGGGCCCATCCCGGCCCGCGCCCACGCCATCGAAGAGGCCCTCAAAGGGAAAGACCTGACCGATGGGCTGATCGCGGAAGCGGTCGGTCTGGTGGCCGGCGCCATCTCCCCTATCACCGACATGCGGGCCACCAAGGAATACCGGGCTCGCATCTGTGAGGTGATGCTGGAGCGAGGTCTCCCCGCAGCCATCGCCAGGCGCGACGGAACCGGTCCCGCCTACGGAACCCGGCTGATCTGAGGGGATGACATGAAGCTACCCATCACGATGACCGTCAACGGTGAAACGTGGCCGCTGGACGTCGAACCAAACGACGTTCTGCTCGACGTAATCCGCACCAGGGTCGGCGCCAAAGGCGCCAAGATCGGTTGTGAGCGAGGAGACTGCGGAACTTGCACCGTTCTGTTCGACGGCCGCAGCATCCGGTCCTGCCTCATGCTCGCCGTTGAGGCCGATGGCCACGAGATCATCACAGTCGAGGGCATCCCCGAGAACGGTGTCCTGAGCAACCTGCAGGATCTATTCATCAGCCACAACTCATTCCAGTGCGGATTCTGTGCACCCGGCATCGTGCTCGGCGCACACGAACTCCTGCGCGACAACCCGAATCCGTCACGCCACGACGTCCAGCATGCGCTGGCGGGCAACCTGTGCAGGTGCACCGGGTACGAGCCGATCATCGACGCCGTGCTGGCTGCCGCCGAGGAGGCCCGATCATGACGATCACCCGCCGGCCGTTCGAAACCGATGCCGCCGCCGAGGAACTCGCCTTCGTCGGTAAATCGCCTGCCCGCATCGACGGTCTCGAAAAGGTGAGTGGAGCCGCCCGATATGTCGACGACTTCGACTTCGGCCCCGACCTGTTATTCGCCGAAATCGTGGAATCACCTCATGCGCACGCCCTCATCAAGCGGATCGACACCGCCAAGGCAGAAGCCGTCCCCGGTGTCGTGAAAGTCGTCACCGGCGCCGACTTCCCGTTCGGGTTCGGCCTCTATATGAAGGACCGCTACGTCTTCGCTCAACACCGGGTCCGCTTCGTGGGCGAACAAGTGGCGGCCGTCGTGGCCCGCGATGAGGGAGCCGCCAAACGAGCAGCCAAACTCGTCGAGGTCGAATACGAGGTGCTCAAGCCGGTCTTCGATCCGGTATTTGCCGCCACCGACGACGCTCCACTTCTCCACCCCGACCTGGCGGACTACCCGCATGTTCCGTGGTTCTTCCCGCACGAAGGCACGAACATTGCTCACTGGCGGAAGACGCGCAAAGGCGACGTCGAAGAGGGCTTCGCTGAGGCCGACCTCGTCCTCGAAGACACCTACGAGGTGCCCCGCTACGCGCATTGCGCAATCGAACCGCATGTGGTGGTTTCGCTGTACGACCGGGCCGGGCGTCTAACGATGTGGTCGGCTTCGCAATCGCCGTACACGCAGCGGCACGTTATCGCCGAGGCGCTGGCCCCGCTCGGATTGACCCACCAGCAGATCAGGGTCATCACACCGTACGTCGGTGGTGGATTTGGCGGGAAGGCCGGAGTCTCCATGGAGATCATGGGGGCCGCGCTGGCCACGGCCGTCCAGGGACATCCCGTCAAACTGCGGTTCTCCCGTGAGCAAGAGTTCTACAACACCTACCAGCGCCAGGGCCTCAAGGCCCGGATCAAGGTCGGTGTGAAGAGCGACGGCACGATCCTGGCGGTCGAACACACGATGCACTGGGACGCCGGCGCCTACGTGGAATACGGTGCCAACGTCGTCAACGCCGCCGGGCTGTCGGCGAGCGGACCCTACCGGGTGCCGAACATCAAGATCGATGCGTTGTGCGTCTACACGAACCTGCCGCCGGGCGGCCCGTACCGCGGCTTCGGCTATTCCGAGTTCAACTTCGGTCTCGAATCGCACATGGATCGCATAGCCCGCCGGCTCGGCATGGACCCGGTTGCCTTCCGGCGCAAGAACGCCATCGTCGAAGGAGACACCCTCGCCTACGGCGAGAAGATGAATCCGTCTGGCCTCCTCGAATGCATCGACAAGGTGGCCGCCGCGATCGATTGGGGAACGAAGGAGACCTCCGACGACCGCCACAAGGTCGTCGGCAAGGGCTTCGCGCTGATGTGGAAGGCGCCGGCCATGCCACCGAACGCCTCCTCGTCATCGTTCCTGAAGTTCAACGAGGACGGCTCCATCAACGTGACCGTGTCCGGAATGGAACTGGGACAGGGCTACCTCACCGTTATGGCACAGATCGTCGCAGAGGTGCTATCCGTCCCTCCCGAGAAGATCAGGATCGAGACGCCGGACACCGACCGCAACCCGTACGAATGGCAAACGGTTGCCTCCCACGTGACGTGGGGATGCGGGCAGGCAGTCGAAGCCGCCGCCATCGAAGCGCGCGAGAAGATCTTCGAGGTGGTCCACCGCGTCCACGGCTTCGAAGAGGACTCACTGTTTCTCCGCAATGAGGCCGTGCATTGTGCGACCGATCCCGACTTCGAGTTGCCGCTGCGCGACTTCGTGATCGCCGGGCTCGAGACCGACGACGGTTCCTACAGGGGCGGCCCGATCGTCGGCTCAGGCATGTTCATGCCAGAGTTCACCTCGGCCAGGAGCGACCCGGAAACCAGCCAGGGTGGACATCCGAACGTTCACTACACCGTCGGAGCCGCCGGGGTAGTGCTCGAGATCGACCGCCAGACCGGCAAGATGCACATCCGAAAGACGGCCCTCGCCGTCGACGCCGGCAAGGCGATCAACCCCGACCTCGTCATCGGTCAGATCGTCGGCGGTCTCGTTCAGGGCCTCGCTACCGTTTTGTATGAAGACATGCGCTGGGGCGAAGACGGCCGGTTGCTGAACCCGACCTTCACCGACTACAAGATCCCGACGTCGCTCGACATCCCGGAAGAGATAGTTGCGATCATCGTCGAGGTTCCCCAACCGGACGGTCCGTTCGGGGCGCGAGGCGTCGGAGAACACACCATGATTCCAGCTGCGCCGATGATCGCCAACGCGGTCGAAGATGCACTGGGTATAAGGATCACGTCAATGCCCGTCACCGCGGAGAAGGTGGCGCTGTCCCTTTGGGAAGGAGAAGCCTGATGGCCGTCGACCTCGAGAAGATCCTCCGTCCGGAGGATCACCCTATGCCCCCGTTCCCGGCGAAGTACATGACGCTGGCGAGCGGGGAACAAATGGTGATCCGCCAGGTGGACCGCGACGAGATCCCGGACATCCTGCAATACGTTGCACCCCTGGTCAACGTTGAACGCGACTTCTACGACGTAGTGGCGGCCCGGCTCTACTCAGAGATCCTCGCCTATTCCCGCCACCGTTATCAGGACCAGTACGTGCTCGTCGCCCAGGTCGACGGGGAGATCGCAGCCGTCGTCAACGGCCGTCAGGTCACACCGAACCTCGGCATGTCGCTCCACACGGTCGCTCTGCGCCGAGGACTTCGAATCGGGGCCCATGCCTTTGCCACCAAGATGGAATACCACATGGATGTTCTCGGTCACGACGAGGTCCTCATCGTCGCCGAGTCTCCCATCGGGTTCCGTCGCTGGATGATCGAGTATCAACTCGAAAAGCGCTTCGGTACTCCTCACGAGTTGGGCGGTGTTCCATCGTGGTCGCTGACCAGGGAACTGTTCGATAGAGCCCGTGACACCCTCGTTGTCGGGCGGAGGCCGGTACCCGACGAACTCCTCGCCAAAGCGAAGGCGGGCATACTGCCTCCCTCCGACCCTCCGACCCCGCCGGCCGACCTGCTCGCCGCCACCCGGTCGATGTACGACTCGACTGGCACCGCCCTGATGGCGCAACGCTGGCGCCAGGAGGTCGAGCATGCGTGACGTTTACGTCGCCGGGATCGGCATCACGTCGTTCACCCGCCTCGAATACCCGCTGGCCGA
Source organism: Actinomycetes bacterium (assembly GCA_024641245.1). Classification (GTDB taxonomy): domain Bacteria; phylum Actinomycetota; class Acidimicrobiia; order Spongiisociales; family JAHEDJ01; genus JAHEDJ01. Next base: position 33,447 of record JAHEDK010000006.1, on the reverse strand, counting down.
GATAGCCGCCTTTCCGGCGATGCTCGCCATGAAGGACTCTGGATTGACCGGTATCGAGCAGGTCTACGTCGCCAACATGGGTGCCGCCCGGGTCAACCATCAAACGGCCCTTGCCTCCGCGGTGGTCGATAGCCTGAGCCTGACTCCGGCCGGCGCGGCCTCCATTGAGAACGGCCCGGCGTCGGGATCGGCCGCCATCAAGGAAGGCTTCCTGGCGGTGGCCTCCGGTATGCACGACATCGTGCTGGTGACGGGCGCCGAACGGATGCGCGAGGTCAACAACCTGGAAGCAACCGACTTCATCGCCACCCTGACCCATCCACTAGCCGAGTACATCTACGGCGTCACGCTGCCGTCGCATGCCGCAATGTTCACCCGCCTCTACATGGAGAAGTACGGCGTCACCGAGCGGCATCTGGCGATGGTGGCGGTCAAGAACCAGAACAATGCGATGCTCAACGAGTTCGCCCATCTGCACCAGCCGATCACGATCGAAGGCATCCTGGACTCGCCCGAGGCCATGACGAACAACCCGTACGTCGCCGAGCCCCTGCGTTTCTTCGATGCGTGCCCGGTTTCCGATGGCGGTGCTGCGGTGATCCTGGTGTCCGAAGAGGTCGCCAAGAGTATCGACCGGCCACTCGTCCGCATCGCTGGTGTCGGTCAAGCTACGGACACGCATGCGGTCCACGAACGAGAGAACCCAACCGACCTGCTGGCCGTTCGGCGAGCAGCAGAGTTGTCTTTCGGAATGGCCGGCCTCACCCCATCAGACGTGGACGTAGCCGAACTTCACGACGCCTTCACGATCCTCGAGATCGCCGAGAGCGAAGAAGTCGGTTTCTTCGCGAAGGGCGAGGGGCACATCGCGCTCGAGAAAGGCGAGACGGCCCTCGACGGTCGGCTGCCCATCAACCCCTCAGGCGGTTTGAAGGGGAAGGGCCATCCGGTCGGCGCCACCGGCGTCGGCCAGGCCCACGAAATCGTGCATCAACTGCGGGGGGAGGCCGGAGCGCGGCAGATTGCCGATGCTCGAATCGGGTTCACCTGCAACTTCGGTGGGTTCGGCAACAACGTCATCTGCCTGACCTTCGTGAGGGAGAACTGAGATGGCCCGCGAGATCTACGCCTACGAGTGCACCGAGTGCGGGACGCTCCACTATCCGTTCAAGATGCGCTGCAGGAACTGCGGCGAACTCGAACCGTTCAAGTTCAAGACGGTGCCGCTGCCGAAGCGGGGCAAACTGCTGACGTTCACCAAGGTTTACAACCTTCCGGCCGCCTACGAAGTGGCGACACTCGGGATCGCCATCGTCGAACTCGCAAACGGCATCCGGGTGACCGGGCAACTCGAGGTGGACGACCCGACGATCGGGATGGACCTCCTCGGAGATGTCGGAGTCGTTCGCGAGGAGCCCTACAACCGGTACTGGGGATTCATCTTCCGGGCCGCCTAGAAACAAACCCGTTCTTGCGTCACTTTGAGGCGCTGAGCGCCCAGAACTGACGCAAGAACGGGGATATTCACACGGGGACCTGGTCGGTGATCAAGACGTCGCCTGCGACCTGGACCGCACAGACCAGCGCCAGCGCGATCACGAGGGGCATGACCCCCGATCCTGCGAACGCCATTCCGACCAGCACGACGAGCGGTGCCCCGGCGAACCGCAACCGGGTGATCCAGGACTGCCGGATGCCGCCACCGTTGCCGTCGGTGGCCAACTGAATCAGCCCGAGGACCGCGAAGGCGGCGGCCAGACCCCCTACGAGCAGCCAGCGCTCGCCGGTCTGCAGCGAATCATGGTCCACCGCCGTGATGGCGTGCTCGAGACCGATGGCAGTCATCATCAGAGCGATCACCAGCAAGAGGTGGCTGTAGATCCACACCGTCGGCTTCCACGCCTTTTTCTGGTCGGCACGCCGGCGGACGACAGTTCCATCGAGGTTGTCGAAGTAGACCCACCACAGGGCCGAGGTAATGAGCACCGCCAGAACGGACAGCACCGTTGCACCGGTCGTCCATCCCTCGTGGTCGAGGCCGGCAACAACCGCGGCGACCGACTCTCCCAGCACCAGAATCGTGAACAACCCGAACCGCTCGGGCAGGTGGGCAACATCTAGGGGGACGGTTGCCTGGACCCGACGCATCAGATACGGGGTGGCAAAGTCCACCAGCAACCCGACGGTCCACAGCACGAATCTGGCCGGTTCCGGCACAAAGACCGACACGAACCAGAACAGCGCGGCCAGAGCCATCCCCCTCGTGTAACCAGACACGAGCTTCCGGGTCTCCGGAACGTGGCGTCGTGCCCGAAGATACATGACGATGAGAATCACCCGGGCGGCTACGAACGCAAGTGCGTAGGCCGTCAACGACTCGGTCGCTCCACCCGAGATACTCGCCGCCATCAGGGCCACCGCCACCATCTGAGCAACTGCCAGCAGTCGCTGACCGAGATCATCGGTGTCGTATCGATCGGCATAGAACGTGAAACCCGCCCACGCCCACCACAGCGGGATGAACAAACCCGTGAACGAAAGGAAACCGGACAACGTCGAGTCCTCCAGCAACCGGTGACCGAGGCCGGCCACCGCCACGACGAACACGAGATCGTAGAAGAGTTCGGTCCAGGTGACCTTGCGTTCCTCTGCTTCGCCCTCCACGGTGCGAAGGCGCGGCGGACGAAGCTTCGTCATACTCATCGTGTGTCCCTCCTCAGCGGCCGCAGCCTACCGGGCGATTCCGTCCTTTGCCTGTTCCAGCTGATTCTCCGTGCGGTCGGGACCGTTGCACGGAACCGGGACTGTGCGAGCCGGGGTGAGGTGCCGATGTCCGAAGACCGCCCTGGTCGCACATGCCCGTTATCTGGACGGGACACCCACGCGCCGCTGTACATCATGGAACAGAGACGGCATCTCCCGGGTTGACAGGACGGGTATCCGGAAACCCGTGGCATCGACGAAGAACTTGGGCGGCCGGCACCGGACGGCGATAATCCCCGAGCCGCAGCCAGCAGGAAGGCACCCGTGACTGAATCTGGACCAATCCTCACTTTCAGAGGCGTGCGCGGCTCAATGCCCGTTTCCGGAAGCAACACAAACCGGCACGGCGGGCACACACTCTGCATCGAGGTTACGTCGGCTGATCGTTCGGTCGTTTTGATCGATGGTGGCACGGGTATTACCCGCCTCCATCGGAACGGTGCTCCGGGTGGCGCAACCGAGTATCACGTATTCCTCACCCATTATCACTGGGACCACATCCAGGGACTGCTGTTCTTCCGCCCGCTCTACGACGAGTCCAACACCTTCACCTTCTACGGTCACCAATGGGACACCATGAGCAGCAGAGAGGCCATCGAAGGCGCTCTGCGACCCCCATGGTTTCCGGTCTCAATCCAGGACACCGCCGCACATAAGACCTACGTAACGATTTCGAGCACAATCTTGGAGGTCGGCGATCTCAAGATCACTGCCGCTCCCCTGCACCATCCACAGGGCGTGACGGCGTACCGCATCGACGGTCCCAAGCGCTCGGTGGTGGTGGCGACCGATTGTGAACGCGGAGAACAAGAGGCGGATGAAACGCTTCGACTGCTGGCGACAGGCGCCGACATGCTCGTCCACGATGCTCAGTACAGCCCGGCGGAATACGAAGATCACTACGTCGGATGGGGCCACAGCACCTGGGCGCAAGCTGCCCAGGCGGCCCATGACGCCGGGGTCAAGCGACTCATCCTCGTCAGTCACGATCCGGCCAGAACCGACGACGAGATCGATGCTCTCGTCCAGCGAGCACGCGGGGACTTCGCAAACACCAGCGCCGCCTACGAAGGCATGCAACTCGAGCTGTAGTCGGACGCCCACAACCCAGAACCTAAAACCTAGAACCCGGGAGTGTCTACTTCCCCTGCGTCAACGGCAGTTCCACCCTGAATACCGTCCGGCCCGGCTCCGACTCAACCGTGAGGTTTCCCCCGTGGTGGTGGATGACTATGTTGCGGCTGATGTCGAGCCCGAGGCCCGTTCCGGACCCCGGCGGCTTGGTTGTGAAGAACGAGTCAAACACACGCGCCTGGATCTCTCCAGGAATCCCCGGACCGTTATCTTCGATCTCTACAAGCACCCCAGACTCGGAAGGCCGGGCCCGCACGATGAGCCGCCCGTCCTCCAGCCCTGCGAGGGCATAGAGCGCGTTGTCGATCAAGTTGGTCCACACCTGATTCAGCTCGCCGCCGAGCGCCTCGATGTGAGGCAGTTCCACTGCGTACTCACGCTGCACGTCGACGCCCTTGGCCTTGTGGGCGAGCAACAGGAGAGTGTCGTCGAGGCCCGCCGTGACATCCACGTTCTGAATCGGCGCTTGATCCAGATAGGCGTACGACTTCAGAGCCTTGACGATGGCGGACATCCGCCGGGTCCCTTCTTCGATCTGATGCAGCATCGAGAGCTGATCCTGGGCCGCGTCGAGCAGACCGATCACGGCGGCGACCCGGTCGGCATCGACCCGATCGGCCAGCGCCGTCAACTGTTCAACCGAGATGCCGGCCTCGGCCAGGCCGGGCGCCAGTTCCCAGCTTCGATCGACATCGTGATCAGCCAGCCACTCTTCGATCGCGTCTTCGCGATCGGTTCGATCCATTGCCGAGAGCGACGAGCCAACTCCCTTTCTCTCGTGGAGCGCATTGAGAGTCTCCTCAACGAATTCGAGTTCGGTCGGGTCGAGGCTGGCAGCAGTGGCTGACCGGGCGTCCCCGTAGCGCACCATGGCCTCCATCAACTGGCCGGCACTCCGATTCACTGCTGCAGCCGGATTGTTGAGTTCGTGGGCGAGCCCGGCCGTCAGCGTACCGAGCTGTGCCATCCGCTCCGATTGCTGCAAGCTCGACTGCGTGGCTCGCCACCGGTCGAGCATCACTTCGAAGAACGCCCGTGCCGCCGACGGGCTGGAATCTAGAAGCTCATCGAGCTGTGCTTTTGGAATGGCGAGCAGGGTTGTATCCGCCCTGGCTCGGACGGAGGCGTTTCTCGGCGCGTCTTCCAGCAGGGCCATTTCGCCGACCACTCCATCCGACTGGACGGCCAGCAGCACCTCACCTCCGGCGGTGCGCTTCACGATCTCGATCTGACCGTCGAGGACCACGAATGCCCGATCGCCCGGATCGCCCTCGGCGAACAGGACTGCACCGGCCGGCAACTCGACCTGCTCGGTGCCGACACAGAGCCGTTCGAGGTCCTCGTCCCGGAGGTCTGAAAAGAGCGGTACGGTCCGGAGGCGCTCGACGAGGGTCATGCAGTCTCGAGGTACTTGTGAATGAAGCTTACCCCGATAGCCCCCTGCCCGACGGCTGAGGCGACCCGGCGGATCACGTTGGCGCGGACGTCCCCTGCGGCAAAGATGCCCGGAACGCTGGTTTCCAGGAGATATGGATCACGGGCAAGTGGCCAGGCCGGATGTCTCGCACCGTCGACCATCAGGTCGGTCCCCGTCAGGATGAAACCCCTCGCGTCTCGTTCCACGACTCCCTCCACGAACCCCGAGTGGGGGACGGCACCGATGAAGACGAAGAGGCCGGCAGCCTCATAGTCTTGTTCTTTCCCATCGACCCGGTTGCGAGTGGTAAGTCCCTGCAAGCGCCCGCTACCTTCGACGCCGGCCACTTCGCTGCTCAGCAGAACCCGGATGTTCTCCGTGGCGGCAATCTGATCAACCAAATACTGCGACATGCGGGCCTCGAGGGAGTCGCCGCGGACGATGATGGTCACGGTCCCGGCGAACTTGGACAGCATCATCGCCGCCTGACCGGCCGAGTTGGCACCACCGATGACGAAGACGTCCTCGCCGCGATAGGTAACCGCTTCCGACACCGCGGCGCCGTACCAGATGCCGGCACCAATCAAGGGCCCGGCACCGGGCACATCGAGCGTACGAATGGTCATCCCGGTGGCGATCAAGAGGGCACGGCAGCTGAGTTCCGTGCCGTCGTTGAGCGTCACGATCTTCGTCGGGTCTTCAACCCGAACCGAGGTCGCTTCTACCGCCGTGAGGATCTCCGCGCCGAGGCGCTCGGCTTGCGCCGTGGCCCGACGGGCCAGATCCGCCCCGCTGATTCCCTTCGGAAAGCCCAGGTAATTCTCGATCCGGGAGGAGGTTCCTGCTTGACCTCCCGTCGCGTGTCGCTCGATCAGGGCCGTGTGGAGACCTTCGGAGGCCCCGTACACCCCGGCACCCAGACCGGCCGGACCGGCCCCGATGATTACCAGGTCGTAATGAGTGGTGGACGGCGACGTGTGCAATCCGGCGTGTTGGGCAAGCATGCGGTGGTCCGGTTGCTCGAGTCTCGTCCCGTCCGGGAACAAGACCAGCGGCAGCCGGGCCACGGTCTCACCGGCGGATACCACAGCCCGGGCGTCCGGATCCTCTTCGATATCCATGAACCGATAGGGCACCTGATTCCGCGACAGGAAGTCCTTGACGTCGTAGCTGTCCGGAGACCATCGGGCACCGATCACCCGGATGCCGTCATAGGGGGGCGGATTATCGGCTTGCCAGTCATCGAGCAGGTCGTCGAGAACCGGATAGAGATGCTCTTCCGGCGGATCCCACGGCTTCATCAAGTAGTGATCCAGGCCCACCTCATTGATGGCGGCGATCGCAGCCTCGGTATCCGCGTAGGCGGTGAGCAGCACCTTTCCGGCATCCGGATAGAAGCCGATTGCCCCGACGAGGAACTCGGTGCCGCTCATCTCCGGCATCCGTTGGTCCACCAGGAACAGGGCCACGACATCCCCGCGGCTCTGCAGTTCGCGCACCGTCTGCAGCGCTTCCCCGCCGGACGAAGCCCGCACAATCCGATATTCCTCGCCGTAGTGACGTCTCAGATCGCGAGCAACCGCGGCAAGCACTTGCGGATCGTCATCGACGGCGAGAATTGCCGGTTTGCTCATCGTCTCACCCGCAAACAGACACAGGCCCTGAGCAGTCGAAACACTGCCGATCCTCCCTCGAGTCCGAAATTCCGGCCGGACATCGCTTCAACATAGCGACACATGCCGGCAACCGACGAGAAAACCCACCGAGTCCCCTCCCGGCTGAGCATGTTCTCGCCATCCGCTCGCGCCGGGTATCTTCTAGGCCCACACTCGAGAGGAACAGGTGCAAGACCCGTCAGTTCAGATCGCACTCCTGGTCATCGTCGCGGTAGCCGCTACCTGGCTCGCCGGGCGGCTCCACATACCCTCGATTCTGCTGCTCATGGCAGTCGGGCTCATTGCCGGCCCCGGATTCGGACTCATCGATCCCGACGCTCTATTCGGCGAGATCCTGACTCCGGTCGTGTCCCTGGCCGTCGGGATCATTCTCTTCGAGGGAGGTTTGAGCCTCCGATTGCGCGAGATCCAGGGTCAGCAGCGTGTCATCTGGCTGCTGGTATCGGCGGGCGTGCTGATCACCTGGATGGTCGGAAGCGGTGCGGCGCTGCTGTTCACCGACCTCCCAACCGGTGCCGCGTTCCTCCTCGGGTCAATCCTGGTGGTGTCCGGGCCAACGGTCGTGGGACCCATCCTGCGCAGTGTTCGACCGAGCCGTTCCGTCTCCTCCATCCTCAAATGGGAGAGCATCTTCATCGACGGTATCGGTGCGATGGTGGCTGTACTCACCTTCGATGTCTTGCTGGTCGGCTTCGAAGAGAGCTCTCCGTTGTCGGTCGGGGCCGACGTGCTGATGTTCGTCATCGTGGGAGTCCTGGCAGGCGGTATCGCAGCCGTCCTCACCATCCTCCCGCTGCGACGGCACTGGGTGCCCGAGCAACTCCTGTCGCTGTTCGGTATCGCCGCCGCCCTCGCCGCCTTCACCGTCTCGAACGCGTTCATCCACGAGTCCGGGTTGATTGCCACCACCGTCCTGGGGCTGATCCTGGCGAATCACCGTCCGATCCGCACCGAACAGATCCTCCGGTTCTCGGAGATCGTACGGGTTCTGCTCATCGGAGTGCTCTTCATCATCCTGAGCGCCCGACTCACGACCGACGATCTCGCCCTGCTCGGATTCGGAACCGTGGGTCTGATCGCCGCGCTGGTCTTGGTCGCACGTCCTCTCGCCGTCGCCGTGGCGACCTGGAGATCTGATCTTGCGAGCGCCGAACGCTGGCTGCTCGCCGGAGTGGCACCGCGCGGGATCGTGGCGGCTTCGATCGCATCGGTGTTCGCTCTCGAATTGGAGTCCAGAGGTTATGCCGGAGCCGAGAAGCTGGTGCCACTGACGTTCGCCGTGATCATGGCGACGGTCATTCTCTACGGTCTCGGAACTGGGCCTCTCGCCAGGCGACTCGGATTGGCCGAGAGCAACCAACAGGGAATCCTGATCGTTGGCGCGGGAGCGGTCGAGCAGTCAATTGCCCGAGCGTTGCACGACTCCGGGATTTCGGTCGTGATGGCGACCACCAACCGCACCGATGAGTATCGGGCGAGAATGGACGGGCTCCAAACCTTCTATGGAAACGTTCTCGACGAGGACATCGATCTCGAACTCGAGCTGTCTGGAATCGGGCGGCTCCTGGCGCTGACTCCAAACGATGAAGTCAACACGCTGGCCTGTCAGCGCTTCACCGATGTCTTCGGCGGTGCGGAAACATATCAGCTGCCCACCGCCGCGCTACCGCCCGGTATTGAGACCAGCGGAGCCCACCTCGGCGGACGCACGTTATTCGGCGATGACTTCGACTATGAGACGCTTCGTCATGAGTTCGAATCCGGGTTTGAACTCCGCCGGACGCAGTTGTCCGAGTCTTTCGGCGCCGATGATCTCATTGAGCAGGAAGGCGGGGTCCGTCCTGCCTTCGTGGTCCGCAACGAACGATTGAGCGTGGTGACGGCAGACACTGCCGAGCGAGCTGTGTCCGGACTTCGAGGAGGCGACACGCTCATATGGTTGGCGCCTTCCGAACCCTAATCCGCCTGGCCGAGCTCCGCCGGTGGGTCCCCTCCATCGCCTTCATGCTCGTTTCCGGGCAAGCGGACCACCTCCCCTGCGAGTAGATCACGCTGGACTCGTTCGAACTCGACTCGTTCGATTTTACCGGCGGCATATCGACCAGCCACCCGCCGAAGGGGATCTTCGGTAGCGAGCCGGCCGCGTTGGTTGAAGAGCACCACGCCGAGAGTCACAACGGCCGCAAGAAACACCAGCATCGGAATGAGGTACCAGTACCCGAGGCCGTCCATGTGACCACTCGCGAAACCTCTTCGGCCGAGATCAGCCAACACCATCACGTTCTCCTTGTATGTCTCTATGAAGTGTCGTCCAGCGGTCTAAGAGGCCGCTGAAGACGACTTGAAGATCTGGTGAGACCCGGGTCGTTCGCCGGCCAGGTGGGACTCTCGGCCCATGGATGGAGTTGAACCGGGCGGTATGCTCGCAGCATGACGGCACTCGGCATCGTCCTAATCGTCTACGGTCTCGCAGTGGTGGCCATAGCCTTCATGAAGCCGCCGGCCATCTGGAACATGAAGAAGATCCAGGGTTTTGTGAGCGCTCTGACCGAAACCGGCACGGTGATCTTCTTCATCATCTGGGGCATCGCCGCCATCGTCATCGGAATAGTCCTTCTGGTTTGAACGTCGTCGACCTGCTGTGCTCCCGGGCATTTTCGAATGCCCCGATGCTCGATCGCATAGTCTGAGTCCATGGGATTGAGAGCCTGCGCCCGGCCCATCGTGGCTATCGGTATCGGGTACCTGGCTGGTGCCGTCCCGTTTTCGAACCTTGTGGCTGGTCGGACGAAGGGCGTTGATTTGCGCGAGGTCGGCACCGGGACCGTTTCAGGTTCGGGGCTGTACTACGAGGCCGGCCTTGGGCCGTTGCTCGTCGGCGGCATCCTCGATGTCGCCAAGGGAACGACGGGCCCGCTTGTGGCGGGGAGCGCCAGCCCGATGCTGGCAGCCCTCGCAGGCGGGACCGCGGTGATCGGGCACAACTGGTCGATCTTCCTCGGCGGGGCGGGAGGCAGGGGCATATCCCCCGCCATGGGTGCCCTCCTCGTGAACGGATGGCAGGGAAGCCTAGTTCTGCTCGGAGGCGTCACCGTCGGCCGTATGGCGCGGCTGACTTCAGTAGGCGCATTCTCTTCCTACCTGGCTCTCATCCCGGTGCTGGCAGCAAAGTGCGGGCGGCGCGGGGCAACGGCCGGCGTCGCCGTCGTTCTCCCGATCCTGGCGAAGCGCATCGCAGGTAATCAACCGGCGGAGGGTGCGAAGCTCTGGAAGACGCGGCTCATCCGCCTCGTGTTCGACCAGGATTCACCTCCGCCGATCGAATGGGCACGTCGCAAACCGGGAAGCAGCGGCTGATGACCGTCACCGTCATCACCGACAGCGTCGCCACCATCCCCTCCGGGGTGGCGAATGAGACGGGGGTGATCGTTGTCCCCGAGCGACTCACGCTCGGGGACAAGTCATACCTCGACGGCGAACTGAGCCTCGAGGAGGTGGTCGAGCGCATAGATGAAGGCTTCACCACTTCAGGACCCTCACCTGGTGACTTCCTGCAAGCGATCGAGGAGCACGGGACCGATGACGGCGTGCTGATAGTCACCGTCTCCTGTGAACTCGCCTCCGGAACGTACGACAGCGCACACACCGCGTCGCGTCTCTCATCGGTCCCTGCACGAGTCGTCGACTCGCGAACGGCAGCCGGCGCTCAGGGGCTGGCCGTCCTCGGAGCGACGCGATGCGCCAACCGCGGCTCGTCGCTCGAGGCGGTAGCCGGCGAGGCTGAGTACATCGCCGGACGGGTACGGCTCGTCGCTCGACTGGACGATCTGAGCTGGTTGGCTCGAGGCGGCCACGTCCCGTATATCGCCGCCCGGGCGGGAGACTTGGTGGGGGTCAAGCCTCTGGTCGAGGTTCGCCACGGGAAGGTGCATGCTCTCCGCCCGGCTATGAGCGACGAGTCTGCCGGTGAACGGTTGCTGGATATCTGGCGGTCCTCGAATCCTGGCAACGCCCGCCTCCACATCGCCGGCCTGCACGCCCTGGGAGTGGAGACCGCCGCTCATCTGCTGGACACAGTCCGGTCGGAAGTTGAACCGGAAACCGAGTTCATGGGCTATTTCGGCACCGTGATGGTGATGCATTCCGGACCGGGCCTGACAGGCCTCGCCTGGTGGTGGGATGAGAGGTAGTAGCGGGTAGCGAGTTCCTGATCGCGAGTTCCGGTTTCAGGCCGGCGCCGTAGCCAGTGCCCAGTCGATTGCCCGACGAATGGAGGGGATGCCCGTCCTGTCGAACGCATGGCCCATGCGTGGGACAAGCTCGAGGCGGGTGGGCCCGACCGCCGCCAAAGCCAGTCGTCTCGCCTCGCCGGTGTGGATGAAAGAATCGGACTGCCCGTGGACCACGGCGAGAGGCACCCGGATATTCGAAACGAGAGCCTCGGGGGGAGGTGGGTTCGTCCATTGCGGGTGGATGCGAACCCGCAGAAACCGGGCGGCCAGGTAGCGGCCGAGTCTCGTGCGGGTCATGAGTATCGCCAGAACTGCCGAGGCGCTCCTCGGGATTCGCCACCGCGCCGGTGAACTGAGGCTCACGGCGCCGGCCAGCCCATGGTCCGTGGCGGCATAACGCAAGGCAGCGATGGCTCCCATCGACGCACCGAACACCACTACGGTGCCGGATCGCAACCGGGCCTCTCGCACAGCTGCCTCCACATCGAACTGCTCGCTGTCTCCCAGAGTGCACAGGCCTTCAGAGTCGTTGTGACCCCGGGAGTCGTACGTCAGCACGTCGTGGCCGGCGTCGGCTAGTCCGCGGGCGAACTCTTCAACCTCCGGATCGTCCTTTGACGCAGTAAACCCGTGGGCAATGACTACGGCGGTTCCACGAGGATCAGAGGTTGCCGGCATCCAGCGACCCTGCAACGTGAAGCCGTCGCGCGTGACGAATTGCAGACCTTGCATCAAACCACGCTATGCGTGCAGACGGGCAATGCCGGGATGGCGGTGGCGAGCAGTCCGTGGCGGCGCATCGATCGGAAGAACACAAAGGTTGAGAGGCCGATGGCTGCCGCAGTGAGTGCGAGCGTTCCGGCCGTCTTGGCAGCCAGGAAGACGGGAACCGGCTGACTGACGAGCAGCCAGAACCCCAGAGCGGCGTTGGCGAGTTGCACCAGCGCCCACAAGAGGGTGATACGGAGGAAGTAGCTTCGCACAGCCGGATGACTCCGAAAGGCGTCCGGCATCGGCAGAAAGTCCTCGGCGAGCCGGGCGGCCAGCGGTCGACCGGCCGGAACGGACAGCAAGAAGGCAGCAGCCACGACGACCGTGCCGAGCGTCGGCTGGAGGAAGTAAAAGAACACCGACCGGGTCGAGACTGCCAGCACGGTGCGCACAGTCATCCCAAGTGCGCCCAGCAAGAGAACCCCGGGAACACGCTGGCGTCGGTGCACTCGATAAGCGACCGCTCCCCACGACCAGAAGAGGGCAACTCCGATCGCTCCCCAAATGCCGACAATCCACAGGAAGACATAGAACAAAGCCAGCGGAATGGCCACGCCCTCGAGCAGAGGGTGGATGGCATGTCGCGCGAGCGAACGAAGCGAGGGGGGTTGGAAGGTGGGGGCGTTCATAGAAGGGAATCGGCATGAGCGCCCTGGATCTTGAGCCGGGACGGTTGAAGCCGACGGCAGCTTACCGGGCGGTCGGCAATGCGCAAGAGGTACTTTGTGGCAGGTATCAATCAGACGCCGGTTCCGACCCTGGTCGGGATCTCCGGTCTCGGAGCTACGCGGTCGCGGCGAACCCATCCGACGAGCTGCCAGGGGCGCAGAATGTATTGGAACGGCGCGGTGATGATGTGCACCAGCCGGGTGAACGGAAACGCCACCAGGAACAACCAGAACAGGGTGACGTGCGTCTGCAGCACGACCGGCAGGTTTGCTACCAGGTCCGGACGGGGCCGGAAGGTCAAGAGGGACCAAATCCAGGGTGCGAACACGCCCGTTCCCCAGAACGAACCCCACCGGTAGCCTCCGGCAATCCACAAACCGGTAACGACCTGGGCAAACAACAGTGTCAGGACGACGAGGTCCATCGGCGTTGTCACCGCCTGGATCCGGCGCGAGGTCAACCGGCGATAGATGAGTACCGCCAGTCCGCCAAGCGCCCAAACACCAAGTGCGAACCCGGTGATCTCCAGGAGATAGAGCCTGACAGGCGAACCGTTCCAGGCCTGAAAGCCGACGGGCACAAGCAGCACCAGGAGATGTCCGGTGAGTATCGAGACGATCCCCCAGTGGAACGAAATCGAACCCCAGAAAAGTTGACGATTCTCGAGCAACTGGGTCGATAGCGAAGACACCGAGAACTTTCGGTACTTCAGCCGGTAGATCGTGCCGACTATCGCCAGCGCCAGGCCGACATACGGGAGCACTACGAACAGAAGGACACCATCACTCATTGCACACCTCCAACCGGCGCCGGAACATCGATCTCGGCGATAGCCGCCAGTAAGTGGCGGTACGGATTGTCTCGCTCGGCTTCCTTCAACTCTGAACGCATCGTGTCCAGCGCCTTGGGAAGCGACTCGAGCAGCGATGCCGGCCGCGGATCGGCCGCTGCCAGCAGTCGCAAGACCGGATCGAGGTGATCCGGGAGCTCACCCGACGGGTCTATTCCGAACGTTTCTTGCGCAACCTTGAGCTCCGCCATGAACTCGCCACGGTGGTAGTTGTCGCCCCAGATGACGTAGCCGACGTACGGCACGAACAGCGGGCCGAGATCGAGAGTGCGTGTGTGGAGTTCTTCCCATTCGGCGAGGGTCAGCCCGGCCACAGCCTCGACGAATCGACCGAAGTGTTTGCGCGCTCCTCCCGACTCGATCTGGCCCAGCGCCGTCCGAAGTTCGTCGAGACGACCGGGTCGCGGATATCCGAAGCCTTCCGCAAGAAGCGCGAAGTCCTTCATCACGCACCTCGTTTCGGAGCAGCCGTATACCCGAGTCCGGTCTCCCCCTTGCGGGCAAGCGGATCGCCGTACATCGCTTCGGCCGACATCTCCCGGTGGTAGGGCGGGAAAACGAACCGTTCCTGCATTGTCGGGAGAGTCGTCAACCTATAGATGGCCTCGATCTCCTCCGGAGTGGTTCCTGCGGATTCGATCATCGCTTCGGTCGCCTCGTCGATGAAGCCCTCCACGCTCTGACGGCGTTTGTAGATGCGGACCGCCAGCATCTTGCGGAGGATCTTCTCGATGACCTCTTCGTTTCCGGCCGAGAAGAGATTCGCCAGGTACTTGATAGGCAGCCTGGCTTTCTCGAGACCCTGGAACAGTTCGAAGTCGATCTGCTCCGGTGAGATATCCAATCGCACGAGACCTTCCTCAATCGTGGATACGACCGGCGATAGGGGCGGGATGTAGAACATCATCGCAATAGTCCGATATTCGGCGTGGAGCGGCAGGGCCAGCTTCCACTCTTTGACGAACCTATAGGCGGGTGACTTCTGCGCCGCCGCCATTGTGCCGTCGTCGATTCCGTTCTCCTTGGCCGCCGCGATCACGGCTGGATCGAACGGATCGAGAATCACCTCGTTCTGCCGGTCGAACAGTTCCTCTTCCGGGCCCTCGGCCGCCCACTGAATCAGGTCGGCGTCGTAGAGCAACACCCCCATGTAGCGGATACGACCGACGCACGAGTGGGCACAGGCAGGGGCCTGACCGGTCTCCATGCGCGGGAAGCACAGAATGCATTTCTCCGACTTGCCCGTCGACCAGTTGTAATAGACCTTCTTGTACGGGCAGGCCGACACACACATACGCCAGGCACGGCACTTGTCTTCGTTGACCAGGACAACGCCGTCCTCGCCGCGTTTGTAGATGGCGCCGCTGGGACAAGCGGCCACGCAGGCCGGGTTGAGACAGTGGTTGCAGATTCGGGGCAGGTAGTTGAACACCACCCGCTCGATCTCAGACATCTGCTCCCTCACCTCGGCCGCGACATCGACCATGTTGGGATCGTTGGCGGCGTAGATATTGGATCCGGAGAGGTCGTCGTCCCAGTTCGGACCGGCTTGGATGTCGATCGGGTCTCCGGTGATGGCCGAGATTGGGATCGCGGTCGGTTGGTGCTCCCCTTCTGGTGCGTTGAACAGGTCCTCGTATCGGAACGTGAACGGTTCGTAATAGTCGTCCAGTTCCGGCAGTGCCGGGTTGTAGAACAAGTTGGCGAGACCCTGCGGCCGGCTGTGGAGTTTCAGTTCAACCCCGACCCAGTTCTTCTCCCATCCACCCCGGTAGTGCTCCTGGTCTTCCCACCCGGTTGGATATCCGGTTCCGGGACGGGTCTCAACGTTGTTCCACCACATGTATTCGGCGCCCTTGCGGTCGGTCCACAAGTTCTTGCAGGCGACGCTGCACGTGTGACATCCGATGCACTTATCGAGGTGGAACAGCATGCTCATATGGGCTCTAACGTCCATGGTTCCTCCTCTCAATAGCCCGGCTTGTCGATACGGCGGACATAAACGAACGTATCTCTGTTCACCCCAGTCGGTCCCCAATAGTTGAAGGCGTAGGTGAACTGGGCGTAGCCGCCGCTCATCAGAACTGGCTTGAGCCGGGTTCTCGTCAGCGAGTTGTTCATACCGGCTCGCTTCTTACGCAGCGGCGAGATCGGGATCCCGACCGTTCGCTCGGTGGCGTGATAAACGAACACCGTTCCCTTCGGAATGCGGGCCGAAGTGATGCACCGCTGCACGAACACGCCGTTGTCGTTGAACAACTCAACCCAGTCGTTGTCTGAGATTCCCATCTCGGCAGCTTCCTTGTCGTTGAGCCAAACCGGATAGCCGCCCCGCGACAGGGTCTTCATCCGGATGTTCTCCGAATATGTCGAGTGAATGCTCCATTTGCCGTGCGGCGTGATGTAGTTGAGCAGCCGTCCCTGCGCCTCGTTGGCACTGAACTCGGTCTCCGACAGCATCGTGTGATCAGGCCTGGGCTTGTACGTGGGCAGATGTTCGCCCCAGTCAAGGTAGTTCTCGTGATCGAGATAGAAGTGCTGACGCCCGGTCAATGTTCGCCACGGAATCAGTTCCTCGACGTTCAGAGTGAACGGGCTGTAGGCCCGACCGTGGTTGATCTTGGCGCTCCACGTCGGGGTGGTGAGCACCCGGCGCGGCTGTGACACGAGATCCGAGAATCGGATCCGGGTACTCCGCTGCCCGTCCGACAGATGGGTGAGCGAGAGACCGGTCTTCGCCTCCTCAGCTTCGAACGCCCGGTAGGCAAGCTCACCGTTGCTGGCCGGGTCGAGGTACAAGATGGCTTCGCACACCTCGCGATCCTGCTCGAGCGACGGATAAGGACGACCGTTTAAATCGGCAACGTGAATGTCACGCGGCTGACGCTGAGCGAGTTCCGCATAGGCGTCGGCCACCGGGATCGTGAGACCGTGGGCGTTGACGCCGTTCTTTTCGACACCACGCCCAAGCGAGACCATCTTCTCGTAGAGGTTCTTGTAGTCGCGTTCGACCACCCTGAACTTCGGCATCGTCTTGCCCGGAATGGCTTCGACCTCGCCCTTGAACCAGTCCAGTACCTCCGGCTGAGCGAGTTCGTCTGGTGTGTCGTGCTGGAGAGGCAGCATCACCACGTCCTTGACCGGTTCCGGGAAGTGGCCGGCCGACAGTTCGGCCACTTTGGCGGCCACCGACTTGAAGATCAGCCAGTCCGACTTCGACTCCCAGGACGGAGGAACCGCCGCCTGCATCGGATTGATGTAGGAGTGCATGTCCGTCGAGTTGAGATCGTCCTTCTCGTACCAGGTGGCAGCGGGCAGGACGATGTCGGAATAGAGAGCGCTGGTGTCCATCCGAAAATTGAGATCGACGACCAGGTCGAACTTGCCGATAGGCGCGTCTGCACGATATTTGAGCTCTGAGACGGTCTCTCCGGCCAGTTCCCCTGCCACCGCCGTCGAGTGCGTCCCGAGATAGTGGCGCATGAAGTACTCGTGGCCCTTGGCGCTGGTGCCTATGGCGTTGCCACGCCAGATGAACCAGGTCCTCGGCCAGTTCTCGGGAGCATCTGGGTCGTCGATCGCGAATTCGACCGCACGGCTCTTCAATCCCTCCACGACGTAGGAGATGATCTCTTCGTCGGTCGTGGCACCGTTCGCCTGGGCTTCCTTGACGAGCTCCAGCGAGTTCTGCTTGAACTGCGGGTAGAACGGCAGCCAGCCCCGATGGACCGCACGAACCTGGTGATCGATCGTGTGGTCGTCGGTCGTGGCGTTCTCGGGGAGTGTGTCGTAGTCGGAGTAGCCGCGCTCGTACCTCCACTGGTCGGAGTGGACATAGTGAAACGACGGGCTGTTCTGCTGACGGGACGCCATCCCCCAGTCGCCACCGAAGGCGATCGCGCCCCAGGAGGCCTGGTTGACCAGTTTCTCCTGTCCGACGTAGTGGCCAAGGCCTCCACCGTTGACTCCGACGCAACCGGTCAGCATCAGGGCAACGATGCCCGAGCGATACAGCAGGTTGTTGTGGTACCAGTGGTTGGCCCCGGCGCCGATGATGATCATGTTCTTGCCGTTGGTCTTCTCGGCGTTGTCCACCCAGTCGCGGGCAAAACGCAGCACGGTGTCACGGTGGATACCGGTGAACTGCTCCTGCCAGGCAGGCGTGTAGAGAGCTTCCGGATCGTTGAAGTCGGCGGCGTAGTCACCGCCTAGATCGCGATCGACGCCGAACTGGGCGACCATCAGGTCGAAGACGGTTGTCACCGCCGCTCGACCTCGATCGGTCTCTACGTACCGGACCGGAACGCCCCGCCTGACGGCGCCGCCGCCCGCGAAGTTGTCGAACTCGACCTCAACTGTGCCGTCGTTCGACTCGATGAAGCTCAGTTCCGGATCGAGTGTTTCGCCGTTGAGTCCATCGACCAACCTGAGATTCCACTTGCCCTTGTCTTCTTTCGCCCACCGGTACCCGATCGTGCCCTGCGGCATGCGCGGGCGCCCGGAGGTCCGATCCCACCAGAGCAACTTCCATTCGGAGTTTTCGGAATCGCGGTATTCATCGACCCGGCTCGCTCGTAAACAACTACCGGGGCGCGCTCCGTCGAGCTCCACCAGGAACGGCATGTCCGTGTACTGCTTCACGTAGTCCTGGAAGTACGGGACCTGACGGTCCACGTAGCTCTCCTTCAGGATCACGTGGTTGACCGCCATCCAGAACGCAGTGTCCTGTCCTGGGTTCGAAGGGATCCACCAATCCGCATATTTGGCGACCTGGCTGAAGTCGGGACTGAACACCGTGAGCTTCGCTCCGGCGTGTCGCACTTCGGATATGAAGTGGCAGTCGGGAGTCCTCGTCATATTGAGGTTGGCGCCCATGACGGCCACAAAGCGGGAGTTGTACCAGTCGGCCGACTCATGAACGTCGGTCTGCTCACCCCAGATCTCCGGTGAGGCAGGGGGAAGGTCGCAGTACCAGTCGTAGAAACTCATCACCACGCCACCTAGGAGGCTAAGGAACCGGCTGCCGGCTGCGTAGCTGATCTGAGACATGGCAGGGATCGGAGAGAAGCCGATCACCCGGTCGGGACCGTGTTCCTTGGTCGTGTGTACTACGGAGGCTGAGGCGATCTCCAGCGCTTCGTCCCAGGACATCCGGCGAAAGCCGCCCTTGCCCCGCGCCGTCTGAATGCGCTTGCGTTTCTCGGGATCGCCCATGATCGACGCCCAGGCGTCAACTGGATCGCCGTGGACCGCCTTGGCCTGCCGGTAGAGGTCGATCAATGCACCGCGACCGTACGGGTACTTCACGCGGATCGGGCTGTAGAGATACCAGGAGAAGCTGATGCCACGTTGACATCCGCGCGGTTCATATGGAGGCAGACCGTCTTCGAGTTGCGGGTAGTCCGTGGCCTGGAGTTCCCAAGTGACGATCCCGTCCTTGACGAAGACTTCCCAACTGCACGACCCGGTGCAGTTCACACCGTGGGTAGTGCGCACCCGCTTGTCGTGCTGGAACCGGTTGCGATAGAACTCCTCCCACTTCCGCTCGGCGGGAGCCTCTCTGTCTCTGACCCATTCGGTACTCATCGTTGGCTCCTCAACTGCCGTGCGAATCCCTTCCGCCGACTGCGCGGCGCTAGCAACATCAAAGCGAACAGGGCAATAGCGCCGAGCGCTCCCCCGAGAAGCAGGACGTCCGGTCCTCCGGAAGGCCGCACATTTGAGACGGAAGCGAGGTATGCGGCTAGGTCGGCTCGTTCCTGATCGGCGATCGGGCTGTCCGTGAAGAGAGGCTGCATGGTTGCCGACGGAGGGCTGACCAATGCGGCTGCTACAGCTTCTTCGCCGCCGTACCGGTTGGCAACATCAGTGAGATCCGGCCCGAGGGCCGGTCCGTTCAGAGCCTGGAAACCGGCTGCGGTGTGGCATGAAGCACACGCGGGAGCCCCGTTCTCCAGACGGTCGCTTCCCGTGAAAAGATCCTTCCCTCTGGCTGCGTCACCGGGTTCGAGTCCCCCGGTCTCAGCAGGAATGAACACGCCCGCCTGGATGTAATCGATCACCGCATCGATCTCGGCAACCGAGAGATCCGGGAAGGAAGGCATCTCTCCGTCGTAGGAGACTCCGAGGACATCAAGTGGGCCGGACTTGCCCTCTGCCAAAACGGTCTTGACGTATTCGGTGTCCTGCACACGGTCGTTTCCGACCAAGGGAGGGAACGATCCACTCACGCCTACTCCGGTGCCCTGGTGACAGGCCGAGCAGTTGGTGAGGAACACCTCTCGGCCGTCGACTTCCTCCTGTGCGCCGACTGCGGGCGGAAACAGCATGACGGCTGCGGTACCTCCCACGATCAGCGCCAGGCACAGTGACCGTCTCATGCCCTTTCCTTCCCTCTCTCGATCTTTGAAGTGCACTTCTCTCCCCGATGCCTTCCGAGATCCAATCGATCCGACTTGCTATCTCTTCCTTCTGTCCGGCTTCCTCGGCAGCCGGGGAGTTGAAATCTTGTGAGGTGGCGTGTCCTCCGGAATCTGATGGGTGCCGGCCGCAAGTTCTTCATCAATACCTACCAGATCCGCCAACGAAGTGGTCGAGAGTTGCTCGGCCATGGCGTTCTGGGCGCGCGCCCAGGGAACATGCACCGGGCAGGTGTTCTCCCATGAGCACGGTCCTCCCCGCAGCACGCACACGTCGAGAGCAATCGGCCCCTCGGCGGCTTCGACAACCTCGAGAAGCGAGACCTCACCTGGTTGCCGGGCGAGAACGTATCCGCCGCTGGGGCCGGCAACGGCCTCGAGCAAGCCATGTTGAACGAGATTGGCGAGAATCTGAGTGAGATACCGGTTCGGAATATCCATCTCCGTGGCGATCTCCCGGGCCTTGCGGCGATTGCCATTGTGGCGGGCGATGTCGAGCACGGCTCGCACCGAGTAGTCGCCTTTTCTTCCGAGAGACGCCTGCATAACATCGAGTGTAGCACTTAACGTTTAGTATTGCACTTGACGTTAGGTAGAATTCCGGCTACAAACACACTACGGGCGTCGATCGAAGGCGCGACACTGGTGCCGGAACAGACCCCAGCGACCCGGGGATTCGTGGGGAAACCGGTCCGACAACAGCTCAGTTCAAAGGAGAGGAACATGAGTCAGGACGATCGGTCACCGTCCACGGCCGAAGTGCCGCCGAAACTGCTCGACTTCAGTCAGGAACGAATCCGCACACTCCACTACACGTGGATCGCCTTCTTCATGACGTTCTACGTCTGGTTCAACATGGCGCCGATGGCTACGACCATGCTGGACTCTGTCGGCTGGTTGACGGACGAGCACGTCAAGATCCTGCTGATTGCCAACGTTGCCCTCACGATTCCGGCCCGCATCGTGGTCGGAGCCCTAATCGACCGCTTCGGGGCACGCGTCGTCTTCTCGGGTTTGATGATCGTCATGTCACTTCCCGCCCTGGCCTTCGTTCTCGCCGACTCATTCATGCAGATGCTGATAGCCCGCCTCGTGCTCAGTTCCGTCGGTGCCGGGTTCGTCATCGGGATCAAGATGGTCGCCCAATGGTTCCCACCGAAATACATAGGCAGAGCCGAGGGGTTCTACGCAGGCTGGGGAAACTTCGGATCAGCTTTCGCCGCCATGACGCTGCCCTGGTTTGCGATAACAGTCATGGACAACTGGTTCGGACTCGGCGACAACGCCTGGCGCTGGGCGCTCGGAGTAAACGGCTTCGTCATGGGTGCCTACGGGGTGCTGTATTACTTCCTGGTCCGCGACGTACCGGCGGGCGAGCAACTCCATAAAGCCAAGAAGACCGAGCCGATGATGGTGACGTCGTACCGCGACCTGACCCAGTATCTCGTCTGGTCGTTTCCGCTCGTCGGTGCCCTCGGAGTTCTCGCCTGGCGAATCAGCAACGTGAAGATCGACGGTGAGGCGGTTATCTCCGATGGAACGCTGTTTGTCATCTACGGCATTCTCCTGGCGGTCTACGCCGGCCACGTTTATAAGACGCTCCAGATCAACCTCCCGTACCTTCGAGCAGGGGTTCCCGACGACGAGAAGTACCACTGGGGCAGCGTTGCGGCTCTGAACAGCACCTACTTCGCCAACTTCGGGGCAGAGCTGGCTGTGGTATCGATGCTGCCGAAGTTCTTCGAGAACACGTTCGTTCCGCTCAAAGACAGTGCCGGTGGCCCCCTGGTCACAGCCACCGTCGCCGGGGTGGTCGCAGCATCGTTCGCGTTTGTGAACCTGGGAGCGAGGCCTCTCGGCGGGTACTTGTCCGACAAGATGGCCAACCGCAAACGAACGATGCTCATCTACATGGTCGGCATCGCAATGGGATTCCTCCTGATGGCCTTCATCGGCCGGTGGGGAGGCGGGGTCGACGCCGACGGGCTAAAGGCCGTTGTTCCGATGTTCGGTGGAATCTGGTGGCTGGTCGTTTCGGTGGCCATCACAATCTTCGCTTCGGTGTTTGTACAGGGAGCAGAGGGCGCCACGTTCGCGATCATTCCGATGATCAACAAGCGGATGACGGGGCAAATCGCCGGCATGGCCGGTGCCTACGGCAACGTCGGGGCCGTCATTTATCTCGTGCTGTTCTCGCTGGTCGATTCCAAGACTTTCTTCTTTGTTCTGGCGAGCGGCGCAGCATTGAGCTTCATCGTCACACTGTTCATGCTCGAGGAACCCAAGGACTCGTTCGTCGAAGAGTTCGTCCACGATGCGGAAGGACTTCTCGAGGCCTAGATAGGAACTGATGGCTGGTCGGCATTGCGGGCGTGCCCGCGGGAAGAGGAATGAGAATGGCTGACATCTACGAGTGGGACGTCGAGGACGAGGCATTCTGGGAGAGCACCGGGAAGAAGGTCGCCAAGCGCAACCTCTGGATATCCATTCCGAGCCTGCTCTGCGGCTTTGCCGTCTGGCTCTACTGGAGTGTGATCACCGTCCAGATGCTCAATCTGGGATTCCCGTTCACCAACGCTGAGCTCTTCACTCTGTCCGCAATCGCCGGCTTGACGGGAGCCAGCCTACGCATCCCCAGCAGTTTCTTCATCCGACTGGCCGGTGGAAGAAACACCATCTTCTTCACGACCGCATTGCTCATGATCCCGGCGGTTGGGACCGGGTTCGCCCTCCTTTCTCAGGACACCCCTCTCTGGGTCTTTCAGCTGCTCGCCGGTTTGTCGGGTCTAGGGGGAGGCAACTTCGCCTCGTCGATGTCCAACATCAGCTTCTTCTACCCGAAGCGGATGCAGGGGTTGTCTCTTGGCCTCAACGCCGGTCTGGGCAATGCAGGCGTCACGACGATGCAGGTCCTGATCCCCCTCGTCATGACGTTCGGGTTCTTCGGTGGCGGGTCCATGATCCTCGAGACGACTTCGGGAACTCTGATCGGCAAGATCGCCGAAGGGACGGAGACATGGATCCACAACGCCGGATTCGTATGGCTCGTGTTCTTGATCCCACTCGCCTTTCTCGGCTGGTTCAAGATGGACAACATCCGCGCAGAGCATGTGTCTCCGAACATCGGATCACCACTCAACTCATTCGTCAAGATCGCCGGCATGCTGGGCCTCGCCTTTATACCGGCTGCGATCGGCCTCTTCTTCATACTGCCGAGCCCAACAGGGTTGGGATGGACCTGGGCCAAGTACCCGATCATCGGTCTCGTGATCTGGGGAACGGTTCTGCTCCTCAAACAGTTGCGTGGTGAGATCAGACCCAACCTCGAACGGCAATTCAAGATCTTCGGCAACAAGCACACGTGGATAATGAGCGTCATCTACACGATGACGTTCGGGAGTTTCATCGGCTACTCGGCCGGTTTCGCCCTCGCCATCAAGGTCATCTTTGGGTTCCAGCACCTGCTGGTGGATGGAGTCATGACGCATGATCTCGTCAATTCGAACGGGCCCTCTGCCTTGACGTTTGCCTGGATGGGCCCGTTCATCGGAGCGTTCATCCGACCGGTCGGCGGTTGGATCGCGGACAAGGTCGGTGGCGCCAGGGTGACTCAATGGGTCTCGGTGACGATGATCGCCAGTGCGCTCGGCGTTGCCTACTTCATGAAACAGGCTTACCAGTCCGCCACTCCTGAGGAGTTCTTCGTACCGTTCTTTCTGCTGTTCCTGGTTCTGTTCGCGGCAACAGGAGTCGGCAACGGGTCCACGTTCCGAACGATCGCCATGGTCTTCGATCAAGAGCAGGCCGGACCGGTGCTCGGCTGGACTTCCGCGGTAGCCGCCTACGGTGCGTTCGTCGTGCCGCAAGAATTCGGCGAGCAGATCACCAAGACCACCCCCGAGATTGCGCTGTACGCATTCGCCATCTTCTATGCGATCTGCCTGTTCTTGAACTGGTGGTACTACCTGGGCCCGAAAGCAGAGTTCCAGAACCCGTAGAACGCTCGGTATTCCCCGTCCTGGCGTCGGGAACCCGCCAGAGTTGCGCGCGTTCTGACGCCAGGACGGGAGAGGGTGGGCGGGCTGGCACAATGTGGCCTTCATGACCGACCGCTCCGACCTCAACCGAAGAGCCCTGCAACTCGAGTACGCCACGATCGGGTGGAACCTCGGAGAGGCGATTCTCACGATCGGTTTGGGGATCGCCGCGGCATCCCTCGCCCTCGTTGGGTTCGGCACCGACTCGATCATCGAGATGTTCGCTTCTCTGGTGGTGGTCTGGCATCTCGCTCCCGGCCACGAAATCGACCATCCGGTACGGACGGCCTTGGCGCTGCGGCTCGTGGCAGGTGCTTTCGCGGTGCTGGCCGTTGTTCTGGTGTCGGTCGCCATTCGCGACATTGCCACGGGTCGGCGGCCCGACGAGTCACCGTGGGGGATCGCCTATCTCGCCATCACCGCCGTCGTCATGTTCGGCCTGGCCCGGGTCAAGCATCGAATCGCAAGCCGACTGGATTCGGCCCCATTGCGCTCCGAAGCCTCGATGACGTTCCTCGATGGACTCCTCGCCACGGGCACGATGGTCGGACTAGCACTTAACGCGGTACTCGGCTGGTGGTGGGCCGATCCTTTCGCAGCCTTGCTGGTAGGCATCGCCGCAGCCAACGAAGCCCGCGAAAACTGGGTAGAGGCGGCCGAGTTGCTCGAGGGCTGAGTGAGGCGCCGCGGAGTTGAAGCCCCGACCGAGGTTGGAGGTTTTCTGAACGGACAGGCGATGTGGCCGCATCCAGGCGCTCCGAGGAGTTTCGACCTCTCGAACGCCGCGGCCGGATGCACGAGGTTGAGGCACTCAATGACGGTATGGCCTGGGGATAGACCCCAGCTTTCGTTACCGCCGCTCACTGATCCTGGCACGGTCGAACGGGGCCGGGAAAGCGGGGCCGGTTCCAGCCTCTTTGTGCGCGTTCTATCGCTAGAATTCCGGCAGCAGAACACACGCCAAACCACGAGAGATCGCCGGGTCCGGGGAGGGACCCGTTACCAGCGAATTCGCCCCATCCACTAGTTCTTCAGCCAATGTCCGGGGGCTCGACCCATCCTTCGGACGCACCTCACCCCAGGCAGGAGTTCGTGGTTTGTTCATTCGCCAGTTTATTCCAAGATCGATCTTCCTCGCGAGGCGAGTTCACAGTATTCGCCCGCTCCGAGCTCAATCCGCCTTGCGTGATCTGATGATGGGACTGCGCCGCCTTCGGCAACTCATACCTGAATGCGGATCTGAGTGCACAACCCCGACTGCGCCGCACCAGGGATGCATCCGGACAAACGGACCCGGTGCGTCCCGGCGAACTGTGACGGTGCTGTTGGTTTCGCTGGTATTCGGTGCATGCTCCTCCACAGGCACCATCGAAGAACCCGACCCTGAGACGATCGGTGGGTCGGTTCCCACCATTTTGGATCTAGTTGAAGGTCGAGTCGGCGAAACGATCGATCTTCAGACGGCTATCGACGCATTCTCACTTGCATTCACCCCGCTGCCGGGATCGCATACACAAGAGACCGAGGTTCTACCTTTCAAGTCCGGAAGCGGCCCGCTCCGGTGGCTGCTCGGCCATTGGGACGACCTGACCATCGAGCAGCAACGAATCGCACAGAGTGTTATCGACCGCCTCGCCGCTCCGCCCGCCGACGAATCCGCGACCACCGGCGAGGAGCCGAGTGCAACCGCTGCGTTCGCATCGGTTGCACAGCAGGCGGTAAACGGGAGGCTTACCGCCTTCGCCACGGGCTACCACCCCGAAGGAATCGCCCGTCGCGAAGGGGAACAGGCACTTGCCCTGGTGTCGCCGCCGGACGGTCTGATCGCAGAGGTAGTCGCCTACTACGAAACGAAGCTTGGTTGGGATCGATCGATAACCGTCGCGGGCAAGATCGACCCTGCTGAGAAGAACCTCGGAGTAACGGTCCCGCGAGACGCCCAGGGAATGTTCCTCGGGGACGCGACTTCATGCACGATTGCATTCTCGCCCGAGGGCGCGGCGCTCACCGGTCCCGAACTCGAAGCACTTGTCGCGCATGAAGTCTTCCACTGCTTCGAGGCCGATCAAGGTGTACTTGCCGCATCCGTTCACAGACCGCCCTGGATCGTCGAAGGTATGGCGGAGTGGTTCGGGGAGGCGGTTTCCGGAGGATCCGATCTGAGCGAAGGTACATGGACCGGCTGGTTGGCGACGTTCCCGCAGCAACCGCTCTTCGATCGGTCCTATACGGCGATCGGCTTCTACGCGCACCTGGCCGATACCGGGGTGGATATGTGGAGCAAAGCTGCCGACGCCATTCTGGCTTCAGATCAGGGTTCGTCCTCCGCCTATCAGGTCCTCATCGCCGACGGCTACGAAAACCTGATCGATAGCTGGTCGGCCGGCTACTTCCGGGAAGCCGACCATGCACCGGATTGGGACCAGGCGGGACCCGGCATTACCGGTGCCCATCCGAAGATCAGCATGGTGGCTATCGGCCCGGGTGACAGCTACTCCGGATCGGCCAAGGCATACGGCGTTGGATATTCGTACCTCGACATGAACGCCGATGTGGTCACCTTCTCCTCTACCGCGGCCGGAGAAGTGATGTTCCCCGACGGAGCCTCGGTGCGGCTCAACGACCTCCATGGCGTAGCCGTGTGCACGAAGGGAGCATCCTGCACTTGCCCTGATGGATCCGCCCGTGAAGGGGCCGTGTTTCTTCCTTCAGTGGGCGGTCTTGCAGACATCGCCATCACGGGGCACACAAACGGCGGCACCGCCGAAGTCACGGGATGGGCACTGAGCGACTTCTGCGCCTCTCCGCCGCCGGACCCGGGCGTCGACGCATGCCTGGTCGGCACCTGGCGCGGAATCGGCTATCACGCCTCCCCGCCGGCCGAGGGAGCGTACGGGATTGAGCTGATCATCGCGGCCACAGGTCAGAGCTATATCAATTTCTCCGAAGCAACGCCCATCTACTCGACGACCACCGACGGGGTCAACCTCTATCCACTGAAATTCGAGTTGGGCGGGTCCGCTCACTTCACCCTGGCCACAATCGAGGGTGAATCGATCGCAACCTCAGTTGAGAGCGGAACCATGACGCTCATCCCCTACTCGGACTTCGGCGACGGGTGGTTCAAGACCGGCCCGGGCATCAACTCCATGTCGATCGGGGGACAGGGCGGTCACACGGGGTTCGTATGCAACGGCACCGCCTTGTCCATGCAGTCGCCGATCGGTGGGTCCGAATTCCTGTTCGAGAAGATCAGTTCCACTGCTGAGCTTCCGGCAGCACCGGCCGGATCGGGCTCTGACTCTCCCGCCGGGGGAGACACCGGCGACGGATCCCCTTCAGGGACACTCCCCGATATCGTCGACGTCTGCGGACTACTCACGATCGACGAGGTCCGCCAGCTCGTCCCGGAGGCCAAGGCTCCTAGCGGTGAGGACGCGCTCGGCTCGTCGTTTGTACGCCAGTGCACGTTTGAGGGCGCCCTGTCTCTCCAACTGTTTCCGCCGTCGGACCCCGACTTCTTCACAAGTGGCATGGAGATGCTGGGGAACTCGTCGATCGATGTCGACGGAATCGGTGACTGGGCGCTGACCATCGTAACGCCGCCCGATCCGACTTTCGGCATCGAAGGAGGCGTGCTGCAGGCGGTGGCGGGTTCGACCTCAGGAAGCATTTCGATCGTCCTGTGGAATTATCTGGAGCTGAGTATGCCCGAGTACGACACATTGCTCGGGTTACTGACTATCGCAATAGGGAGGTTGTGACGATGTTTCGTGCCGGCATTGTGTTGGTGGTGTTGTCCGTGATGGTGGTCGCCTGCGGAGGGGGGTCCGAAGGAGTTGCAGAACCGGACGCGACCTCGACCACCTTCCCCGATGGCGTGACCGGGGAGACGCTCGCGACAGAGGACACCACATTCGCTTCCGGACCTTTCGTAGAGGAGTCGACCTGCCCGGAGGGACAACCGTGCCGCCTGGAGATGGAGGCGATACAGCTGCCCCTCGACATCACACCCGGCGCATTTGACATCGACGGTTCTACGGCGTGGATCACCGACCAGGATGCAGGCCTGCTGGTGGAGATCGACCTCGATACCGGAGCAGAACTCGGCAGGGTCTCGATCGTCGGAGCAGGCGACGTCGTAGTTGGTCCGGGTGGTGTCTGGGTGGCATCGGCCGGTTGGGACGACAACCTCGTACGCCTCATCAATCCGGATTCGATGGCAGTGATCTCCGAGGTCGAACCGGACTCCTACCGGAACGCCGGTTACCTGGCCGTTGATGGGCAGACTCTGTGGGCGACGGTTGATGCCACCGGCGAAGTAGTGCACATTGACGCCGGCACCGGCGAGGTTGTCGCCACTGTGGTCGACTACGACAACCTGTTCGCCGGAGACGGCGCCGACGTGGTTGCAGCGTTTGACAAAGTCTGGGTAATCGATGCCAATGCAGGGCGGCTACTGTCGATCGATCCGGGGTCAAATCAAATCACCGATCGCTGGGACCAACTGGGGTTTGCCGCGGAAGAATCAGACGGAGGCACCACGATCTTCGCCGCCGGACCGGTAGCCCTCGCCACCGACGATACGTCGGTGTGGATCGCCGCCGACACCAAGAACCCCGAAAACGAGTTCGTCGTGGGATCCAGCGCGCTGTTTCGGATCGACCCTGCCTCGGGCACAGTCACCAACGTGGCCGAACTCAGCCTGGAGTCTGCCCCCGGTCATCCCGGCCTGGCGATCGGGACGGATGCCGTCTGGTTCGTCGATCGGGTCTCCGGTGACGTCGTTCGAGTAGATATCGCGACCGGACGGGAGGCCACCATCGACTTCGGCAACGCGGTGGGCACTGGCGTGATCATCCGCAGCGGAACGGTCTGGGTGCTACTCAGCGGGTACGGAGATTCTCGACTGGCAGGGATAGACGAGGCAGAAGCGGCAGCCGTTTTCTCGGCCGCCGTTGGGAGCTGACGAGCACAGTCCTCGTACACGCACCCTTGCGATCGGGACGGTGACGGGTCGCGGCCGTGACCCTTGATTCGCTTCTCGACTCTGCGGCGATTCAGTCGAGTCGGGGCCTGCCCCTGCCTGTCACCGGACGTGGCACAAAGCCGCGATACCACCCGAGCCATGATCGCCTCGCTGCTTCATCGCAACGTTCAACTGGACACAGCAACGGCCGCATCGTCGAAATCGGGGGCGCGAATCGACAGGAGGAGCCTGCTGGATGAGGATCACCACATGAAGCGCAAACACCACAAGGCCCTCCAGAGCAGGTTCCCCGACTCATGGCGGATGTTGCTCGGTGAGAAGCTGCGCTGGTGGTCGATGCTCGGTGACGCCGACCGGGAGCGCATGGAGGACTTGATCAGGGTGTTCCTGGCCGACAAGTCGTTCGAAGGAACGCGGGGCTTCGAACCATCGGAGGAAATGAAGGTCCAGATCGCCGCCCAGGCCTGTCTCCTCATCCTGGGCCTCAACTACGACTTCTACGACGACGTGACGTCCGTCATCGTGTCTCCCACCATCGTTTACCACAACGGACCGCGTCACCTCGACGGTGGAATCGTCAGCGACGACCACGCCGCCCTTTCCGGACAGGCGATGCTTCACGGACCGGTCCTCATCGCCTGGGATAGGTTGTCAGACCAGGCGCTTCATCCGGATCGGGGTCACAACGTCGTCTTTCACGAGTTCGCCCACAAGCTGGACATGCGAAACGGAAGCGGCAACGGAGTCCCGCCGATGTCTGCCGAACTGAAGCAGCGTTGGGAGCCTGCACTCCGGTCGATCCTGCAACGACTCCGCCAAGGCAACGCGGTGAGCCTCGACGGGTACGGCGGAACCAATCCCGCCGAATTGCTCGCCGTTGCCACCGAAGCATTCTTCGACATTCCGGTGCGCTTGCAGCGGGATGAACCGGATTTGTATGGACTGCTCAGGTCTTTCTACCGGCAGGATCCGGCAGCACGGCAGACGGCATCGAGCAGCTGAACGCCCGCATAGACTCTTGACGTGCACTCAACCAGCACGGAATCCAACACTTCACCGGCATGCCGTGATCGAACGAACGGGGCGCGCATCCGTGATGCCGCTGTCGACCACTTCGCCGCCGACGGAATCACCCCCATCAGTAGTGAGGCGTTTGTCAACGACACCGAAAAGACAGAGGAGCATCCATGACCGATCAGATCGCCATCCGCGCAGAAGGCCTCACCAAGCACTACGGGGAAGTAGAGGCCCTGGTGGATCTGGACCTGGACGTTCGTCGAGGTGAGATTTTCGGATTCCTCGGACCGAACGGCGCGGGCAAGACGACCATGATCCGGACGATCCTCGACGAGATCCGGCCCACTGCCGGGAAGGCCTCGATCCTCGGGATGGACTCCCATCAGCAGTCGGTCGAGATTCGCAGACACATCGGATACGTGCCGGGCGATCTGGCAATGTACCCCAACCTGACCGGCCGGGACACCCTCACCTACTTCGCCAATCTGCGCGGTGGAGTCGACTGGTCTTACATAGATCAGCTGGCCGGGCGACTCGACGCCGACCTATCGAAGAAGGTAGGCGACTTGTCATCGGGCAACCGGCAGAAGGTCGGACTGATCCAGGCATTCATGAACAGGCCGGACGTCTTGATCATGGACGAGCCGAGTTCAGGCCTCGACCCGCTCGTACAGCGCGAATTCCAGAAGATGCTGCGAGAGGTGGCGGCCGAAGGGCGCGCCGTGTTCCTCTCCAGCCACACCCTGTCAGAGGTGCAGCGGGTCGCCGACCGAGTAGGGATCATCCGCCACGGCAGGCTGATTGCCGTCGAGGCCGTAGCTGACCTCCGATCGAAAGCCATCCGCAAGATCAGTGTCTACTTCGACGCTCCCGTCGACGGCGCGGTGCTCGAGGGCCTGCCGGGGGTCCGGGCAGTCACTACTGAAAACGACCACGTGACTCTCTCATTCGACGGGCAGATGGAAACGCTGCTCAAGGTCGTCACCCAGCAGTTCCACGTCATGGACATAACGACACAGGAGGCCGACCTCGAAGAGATCTTCTTGACCTATTACCGCGACGAGGAGGTGAACGTCTAATGCTGGCGAACGTCGCCACCAAGAACGTCCTCGACCGGTGGAAGGGCATCCTCATCGGTGCCGGGAGCATCGGACTCCTTCTCCTGATGGGCATGTCGGTGTATCGCAACGTCGATCTCGGTCTCTACACCAGCATGCCGGCCGCAATGCGGAGCCTCGTTGGCATCGCAGAGGACACCGATGTAGGAGGGTTGGCCTACGGGGCCATCTACGCCTCGTATGGGGCGCTTACGCTAGCGGCCCTGTCGCTTTCGATGGGGTCCGCGTCGATCGCCGGCGAGGAACGCAATGGCACGCTGGGTCTGCTGCTCGGGAATCCCAAGAGCCGGACCAGCATCCTGGTCTCCAAGGCAACGTCGATGGTGGGCTTGACTGCCGTCGGAACGCTCGTTCTGCTTGCGTTCGGACTGCTCAGCCCGGCCCTTCTGAATGTCGAACTCGGGGACATGCACATCACGGCGCTTGCCTTCCACATGTTCGTGATCTCTATCTTCCACGGCTTCCTCGCCATGGCGATCGGGGCCTGGACCGGAAAGAACGGTCTGGCTTCAGGTGTAACCGCCGGGATCATGACAATCTCGTTCATCGGCGTGGGCCTGTTCCCGCTCATCGATGCGTTGAAGGAGTGGGCCCGTATCTTCCCCTGGTACTACTACTCAAACAGCGAACCAGCCCTCAACGGAGTCGACTGGGGCGGGATCGCCGTCCTAATCGCGGCAATGGTTGTGCTGGCAGTTGCCGCAGTGGTCGGGGTGAACCGGCGAGATCTAAGGGGCCAGACGACAGGCGTATCGTTGATCGACCGTTTGCGAACTCACCCGATAACCAAGAAGGTGGCCGACCGGCTGGCCGGATCGGCACGCGTCAGCCATATCTGGATCAAAACCCTCACCGAACACCAAGGCCTAATCATCGTTGTTGCCTACATCGAGTTCTTCATCATGGGAATCCTGATCGGACCGACGTACACCTTCATCGATGAGTTTCTCCTGGATTTCGCCGATGCCCTACCGGAGGCAATGCTGGCATTGTTCGGAGGCGGTGATCTCAGCACCGCCGAGGGCTTCTATCAGGTCGAGACCTTCGGGATGATGGCTCCCATTGCCGTAATGGTGGTGACCATTGCCATTGGAGCACGGGCGCTGGCGGGCGAAGAGGCCAATCGCACGATGGGCATACTGCTGGCCAATCCGATCAAACGGTCCAAGATCGTCTACGAGAAGACTGTCTCGATGATTGTCGGAGGCGTAATCATCGGCTTCGCTACGTTTGCCGGAGTGGCGCTCGGATCGGTCATCGGTGGCCTGGGGATGGACATGGGCAACATTGCCGCCACTTGCTTGCTGTTGACGTTGCTGGGCCTGGTCTTCGGTTCCTTCGCGCTGGCCTTGAGCGCCGCCACCGGAAAACCGCGCCTGTCCATCTTCGGATCGATCGGCATCGCCATCGTGCTCTTCGTGATCAACGCCTTCCTGCCGTTCAGCGACAGCCTGGCCGGCCTCGCCAAAGCCACGCCGTTCTACTACTACCTGACGGGTGACCCGCTGATCAACGGGATGCAATGGGGCCACGGGGCGATCCTGACCGGCATTTTCGTCGGGCTCATCGCGCTGTCGGTCGTCCTCTTCCAACGGAGGGACCTGCGCCAGACGGGCTAGACCCGAAGGGACCGGGCAGGCAAGAGATCGTTCTAGCCCCGGTCGGGTTCGTGGAGAGGAATCGAGATCCTGAAGGTCGAACCCTCGCCAGCGCCCCTCGAGTCGGCAGTGACGTCGCCACCGTGAGCTCGGGCGATGCTGCGGGCGATGGTGAGCCCGATGCCGCGTCCGGCCGGGCGGGCCGAATCCGGCAGACGGTAGAACCGCTCGAAGATGTGGTCGAGTTCGTCGCGCTGGATACCCGATCCCGAGTCCACAACCTCGACCACGGCCATCTCGCTCTCCCGGATCGATCGTACGGCGACGACACCGCCGGCCGGAGTATGGATGAGGGCATTGCCTAATAGGTTGGCAAAAACCTGGCCGATGCGCAGGGGGTCGACGGAGGTCGGAAGGGCAACGCCCGGCTCAACCTCGAGCCCCACCTTCTTATGATCGAATTGGAGCCGGAGTCGCTCGGCTGCGATGGCACCTAGCTCCCGCAGGTCCGCGATTTCTACAAACATGGACAGCGACCCCTCTTCCACCTGAGAGAGAAGCGCCAGGTCGTCGGCCAGGCGTTGCATTCGAGAGGCTTCGTCGGCTACCGCTACAAACAACTCACTGGTCGGCTCGGTGACTCCATCGAGGACTCCTTCCATCAGCGCCCGGATGGTGGTGATCGGCGACCGGAGTTCGTGGGTGACCTCGCCGATGAGCCGCGTCCGTCGGCTCTCGGTCGCCGACAACGTTCGC
>JAHEDK010000021.1 GCA_024641245.1 Actinomycetes bacterium | reverse complement strand
AGATCCATTCCGTCGATGGGCGGGCGCAGAGATTGTGCGCCGGTCGCGTACAGCAATTGGTCGTAGCCGATCGTCTCCTCAGAGCCGTCTACGTGATTCCGAAACGTCACCAGACCCCTGTAGATGTCAATCCCGGTCGCCTCGTGGCGGATCCGGGCATCAATCGACACCTTCCAGAATTGCTCGGGGGTCCGCACCTGGAGGTCGTCGAAGTCCTCGACCTCGCCTGACACGAAGTACGGCTCACCACAAGCCGAGTAGCTGACATAATTACCCTTTTCCAGCACGATGATCTCGAGATCCTCTGGTTTCCGACGGCGGCGCGCCTGGCTGGCGGCGGACATGCCGGCCGCGTCGCCGCCGATCACTATGAGGCGCTGGGGCATCACGATCCTTTCAGCTGGAGGAACGCTCGGATCGGAGTCGCTTGAGCTCCTCGCGTTCGGCGACCAAGCGCCGGCGCCGGCGCCGCCAGAAGAACCCGACTGCCTCATCGATCAGTACGGCAATGAAAACCGTCGCCAGAATGATGGCGACGAGCGGGGCCCGGCCGGTCCAGCCGAGGTAGTTGAGCCGTACGTTCTGGGTGTTTTGGGCAGCCAGAATTGTGATGGCGGCAATGAGGATCAGGCTGGAAATCAAACTCCAGCGGACGCCCGTCTTGTCCTGGCCGAGACCCGGGGGCTCTGTGCCCTTTTGAACCTCCTCGGGGACCGGTTCCTCTTCGCTCAGGGTGAAGTCATCCCAGTTGTCTGAGTCCTTGCTCATGTTTCGCCCTCCCTGTTGTTGCCGAGCAGACGCCGATCCGCTTCGATTGCCACCCTGCGCCCCTCTTCGACATCGACCCGCTGAAGCAGAACGATACCAACGACGAAGAAGGCGACGAGACTGAGGACGGCAGGGCGGCTGTTGCCGAAGACGGCAACAGCTCCGGCGAAGATCACGGGTCCGACGATTGATGAGAACTTCGACATGACTGAGAAGAACCCGAAGAACTCGCCGCTGATCGACGTCGGCGACATCGAAGAGTAGAGACTGCGGCTGAGGGCCTGGCTCCCACCTTGAACAACGGCCACCAACCAGGCGAGATACCAGAACTCGATGACCGCGTCGAGAAAGAACCCCCACACGGCAATGAACGTATAGGCGATGAGCGCCAGGATGATGGCCCGCTTGGTGGTCATGGCGTCTGCGGCTGCGCCGAACAACTGCTTGCCGAAGAGGGCAGCCAGCGCCAGTCCGATGATCTCGATGACCAGCAGGCTCGCCAGGATGGTGGCCAGGTTGCTGGCGCGGACGGGCGGAAGCACTTCGAATTCCCCAATGGCAATCACGCCTCCGCCGTTCCGTACGGTCAGTGTGTGGGCGCCGGGAGCGCCGGCGTCGATGGTCGTGCGCACCCCGTACCGAAGTGTGTCGTTGACGGCATCGATCTCGAACGCTTCGCCGTCTTCGATCAGTGGGCTTCCATCGACCTCAACCGTCCAGGTCCCGTGGTCGGGGCCTGCGCTGTGGGTGATCTCGACCTTCCGGCCGTTGTATTCGAGTGCTACCGCGGCCGGACCGGCGGCCCTCGCATGGGCGATGGGATCGGCAGTGGTAAGTACGATCAACTGGCCGAGTGCGGCGACGAGCAACCCGACGAGTCCAACGGTTCCAATGCCGATGGCCATCCATGGTGTTGATGTGGAGCCGGCCCGTTTGCGCCGGCGTGCCACGATCCAGGCAACCAGCAGACAGATGAGCGCGATGGCCAGAACCACCGGCGTAGCCGCAACCGCCGCGTCGCTGATCCCACCTGTTTGTTCGGCGACCGTGGCGGCGGTGATGGAGTCCCACGCTCCTGTAAGTTCCAGTGCCGGGTCCGTGATGGGATAGACGCCTTCGCCGACAATCTCACCGCTCGCCACAAAAGGAGCGGGGGCCGCCCCGACGGTGTCGGCTGGCATTGCCCGCGCACCGATGATGCCCACCAGCGGCAGGGCCACGATGTTGAAGACGATGAAGGCGAGGTAGATCGCTCGGTTTGGGTCGGCGGACCTGGGAATCCGGCCGAAGACGAGGCTGAAGGGGATGCCGACGAACTGAACGAGCAGGATCGCCAGGATCAACTCGGTCGTGCCGAAGCCGAGTTCCGCCCCGTAGATGACCGCTACGC
This sequence comes from Actinomycetes bacterium, assembly GCA_024641245.1. Classification (GTDB taxonomy): domain Bacteria; phylum Actinomycetota; class Acidimicrobiia; order Spongiisociales; family JAHEDJ01; genus JAHEDJ01. The sequence continues at coordinate 42,093 of JAHEDK010000021.1, read as the reverse complement.
CGATGATCGTCCCTATTCCGTCGTTGTAGATGAGAAAGGCGATCAGGTACTTGAAGAGTTCCCGGTACTGCCGCAGGTTCTGCAGCGTTTCGCCGAGGCGGGCAAAGCTGACGCGGATGACGGTCTCACCGGGTCGCAGGTCGCCGCCGGCAGCCGGCGGCTCGGGGACGCGACGGAAGATCGGTATCGAGAACACGGCCCACCAGATCGCCACGGACAGGAATGACAGGCGGGCGCCCATCTCCGATCCGATGATGAAGATCATCGCAACATTGACCGCCAGCAAGAGGCCGCCGCCGAGGTACCCGATTGCGTAGCCCCGCGCCGACACCGAATCCTGATCTTCGGGACGAGCAACGTGGGGGAGGAGGGAGTCGTAGAACACATTCGCGGCTGCGAACCCGACCCGCCCGACTACAAAGAAGATGGAAGCCAGCAACCAGTCGCCGGTGGTGATGAGAACCAGGAAGCCGGTGCCGATCACGCCGACACCGACGAATATCGAAAGGAGCTTCTTCTTCCCGCGCATGACATCGGCGATGGTGCCGAGAACGGGAGAAATCAGGGCAACGATGATCAGCGAGATACTCAGGGTGGTGGTCCAGTAGGCCGTGGCGACGGCTGCGCTCGGTAGAGTGGCACCGGCGACTTCGCTGTAGTAGGCCGGGAGCACTGCGGCGAGGATCGTCGTGGCAAACGCCGAGTTGGCCCAGTCGTACATCGTCCAGGCGCGAATGCGCCTCTTGTATGTTGCTTCGTCTGGTTGGGCGGTCATCGTTCCCCCGGTCCGCAGGCAATGACGGTTGTCACCCGCAGGGCAGCTCGCCGCCGCCAACCTGGAACCTCGAGACCAGGTCCCGGTCTCACACAGCGTCCAGGGCTTGGCCGATGTCCAGAATCAGATCGTCCGGGTGCTCGACGCCGATCGAGATCCGGACCAGCCCGTCTGTGACGCCCAGGCGGTCCTTCTCCTCGCGTCCCACGTCGGCATGGGTCATGCTGGCCGGGTGCTCTGCCAGTGATTCGGTCCCGCCGAGCGAAACGGCTAGATGGACCATTCTGAGCGCGTTGAGGAATCGGAAGGCAGCCGGCTCTCCGCCGGGGATCTCGAAGGCGATCATCGAACCAGAGCCGAGGCACTGCCGCTTGAAAAGTTCGAACTGTGGATGGCCCGCGTCGAGATGACCCAGGTAGTGGAGATTCAACACTTTGTCGTGGTCGCGGAGGAACTCGGCGACCCTTGCGGCATTGGCGGCCTGGCGGGTCATCCGGAGGCTCAACGTCTCGAGGCTGCGGAGGAGAAGCCAACCAGTCCAGGGGCCGACCATAGTCCCGAGGAATGTGCGCATCGCCCGCACCGGAGCCATCATCTCTTCCGAGCCGAGGGCTGCTCCGGCGATCAAATCGGAATGCCCCCCGATGAACTTGGTGGCCGAGTAGATAACGATGTCTGCGCCGTGGTCGAGTGGCCGCTGGAACACCGGTCCCAGGAAGGTGTTGTCGACGGCAACCGGGACCTTGTGATCGTCTGTCGAGTGTCTGCGGGCGAGTTCGGTCCCCATTGCGATGTCGATCAGGTCGTTGGTGGGATTGGCCGGTGTCTCGATCAGAATGAGCCCGACCCGCTTGCCCGGCGCGTCGCGAGTGAGACGTGCTTCGATGGAATTTATAGTATCCCGGCAGTCGAAGTCGATGGGCGTGATACCGAATTCCGGGAGCACGAAGTTGGCCAGGTGGTCTGTACCGCCGTAGATCGGACGGCTGTAGAGGAGCACGTCGCCCGGCCGGAGATACGCCCACATCGTCGTGCTGATCGCCGCCATCCCCGACTTGAAGGCGGCAGCCGCCTCGGCGCCGTCCCACAGTGAAAGCCGGTCTTCGAGGATCTCCAGGTCGGGATTGTTGAGGCGGCTGTAGATGAGCCCGATCCCCTCGCCCTCGTTTGCTTTGCGCAGTCCGTAGGCGACTTCAAAAAAGGCTTTGCCTTCCTCAGCCGTCTTGAAGACGAATGTGGATGTCTGAAAGATCGGGCTCTTGAGCGAGCCTTCCGACCACTCCGGCTTATACCCGTACCCCATCATGAGGCTCTCAGGGTGAAGCTTCCGACCTTTGATCGAATCTTCCCATTTCGCACACATCGGCCGACGCTCCTGATGGATGACGTGCGCCTAGCCTACCGGTTTGGTGGGAGCCTCGGCTGGACCGGCACCCACGGAGCGTGACATATGACTATGGCTGCCACTACCGTGTTCACTAGCCAATCAGGGACAAGGCTATGAGGCTTTCGGGGCAGAGATCAGGTGTGGTCGCGCGCTTTCCGCGCGTACCCGGTCGTTCGTGCCTCCGGCTGCGCTCCCGGGCTTGGATACCGCGATGATGCGGGCGGGGTCGGATTTGCGCGTGTTGCTCGTTGAGGACAGTCGCGCCGATGCGCACCTCGTGCGGCTGATGCTCGGAGGAGCCGACAATCCTGCGTGCGTCATGACCTACGTCTCGACTCTTGCCGATGCCAGGAGTGCGCTGAGAAACCACAGCTTCGATTGCATCTTGCTCGATCTCACCCTCCCCGACGCCGACCGGCTCGAGGGCCTGGAGCAGGTGCGGGCCCTGGCTCCTTCCGTTCCCGTGGTGGTGTTGACCGGCCACGATGATGAGCAACTCGCACTCACGGCGCTTCACGAGGGTGCGCAGGATTACTTGATCAAAGGCCAGGTCGACGGAGCGCTCCTCCTCCGTGCGATCCGCTATTCGGTCGAACGGCAGCGAGCGGAACTCGAGCTCGCCTTTCAGTCCACCCACGATCTGCTCACCGGTTTACCGAACCGCATGCTCTTCATCGATCGGCTCGGGCTCGGACTGGCGCGGATGAGGCGCAAGCCGTCGATGCTGGCCGTGATGTTCCTCGACATCGATGGATTTAAGTTCATCAACGACAGCCTCGGCCACGACACAGGAGATGACTTGCTCCGGGCCGTGGCCGTACGTATCCGTGAAGCCCTGCGGCCGGGGGACACCGTTGCGCGATTTGGCGGCGATGAGTTCACCATCCTTTCGGAGGAGATCGGTGACGCGTCCGAGGCAATTCGGATCGCCGATCGGTTGCGGGCCACGCTGCAGCCGCCATTCGCTCTCGACGGACAGGAGTTCTTCATCACGGCCTCTATCGGGATCGTGCTGGCGGCCGATCCCGACGACCGACCAGAAGATCTGCTGCGCGACGCAGACGCGGCGATGTACCAGGCGAAGGACCGTGGCAAGGCTCGATACGAGCTTTTCGATGAGGTCATGCGGGTTCGCGTCGCTCGTCGAATCGAGACCGAATCAGGGCTTCATCGTGCCATCGAGAATGATGAGTTCACGCTTTTGTATCAACCAGAGATCGACCTGACGACCGGTCGGGTAGTCGGAGTCGAAGCCCTGGTGTCTTGGCAGCACGCCAGCCGTGGACTGGTAGGTCCAAGTGAATTCATTCCGGTCGCGGAGGAGACGGGGTTGATCGTGCCGATTGGATCGTGGGTGCTCGAGGAGGCCTGCAGGCAGGGAGCGGCGTGGCGCAGCCGGATGGGCCCCGCAGGACCGTTCATGATGTCGGTGAATCTCTCCGCCCGGCAACTCCTCCAACCGGGCTTGGCAGCCTTCGTTCAATCCACCCTCGAAAGCACCGGCCTGGCTCCGAGTGACCTGGTGCTGGAGGTCACGGAGACGGTCTTGATCGACGATGCAGACCACGCCACCAAAGTCCTCGATGAGTTGAGGGCCGTCGGAGTGCGCGTCAGTATCGATGACTTCGGAACCGGCTACGCCTCACTGACCTATCTGCGGCGGCTTCCGGTCGACATCCTGAAGGTGGATCAGACGTTCGTGAGGGGCCTGGTCGGCGAAGGTGTCGACGCCGGCATCGTCCAGACGATCGTCGAACTGGGCGTCCGACTGGGCCTGACCGTCATTGCCGAGGGCGTCGAGCACGAGATCCAGGCGGAGTGGCTCAAGAAACTCGGTTGTCGGATCGCACAAGGGTTCTATTTCAGCGTTCCCGTTACCTCCGCCGAGCTGGAGGAGAAACTGCTGGCTCCCGGCGACGTCTCGGAGGTGCAATCACAGGGGCGGCTCGGGTTCTGAAGGACCTTCGCGCCGCTCCATCTACATCAAGCCTCACCTCTGGATGTCTGCCGACGTGATTCCCGGTGGCGTCGAGCACGCACTAACTTCTCGTTATGCGCTGGTGGATCGTTCTCTCATTGGCACTCGCCGCCTGCTCAGGGTCGGGACAAGAGGCCATCGTCGTTGACACCGCCGGGCCGGGATCGTCGACCAGCGTTGCCGGACCCGCGCCTGCGACGGCGGCCGGGGCCTCCACGACCACTATTCCAACCATGCCGAGCACCACAACTGCCAGGAGTGTCCCCTTGGACCCGCTCCTCGGCCTTGCATACGAGGAAATTGCCTCCGACCTCGGCTTCCCGGTCTTTGTCGATGCCCCTTCCGAAGATCAGCGTTTGTTCATTGTTGCCAAAGACGGCTACATCTGGGTCTGGCGTTCGGGCACCATTCTCGAGGATCCGTTCCTCGACATCTCGGATCTCGTGCGCAATGAGGGCGAGCAGGGGTTGCTCGGGCTTGCCTTCGATCCTTCCTTCGCGGACACCGGGCGGTTCTTCGTCCACTACTCCGACACCCGGGGGGACACTGTGCTGGCTTCGTACTACCTCTCTGCGGATCCCGACCGCGCCGACCCCGCCTCGGGAGAAGTCCTTTTCGAAGCCGATCAACCGGCCTCCAACCACAACGGCGGAATGCTGACGTTCGGACCCGGCGGGTTTCTGTATCTGGCACTTGGGGACGGTGGCCGCTCTAACGACGCCTTCGGAAACGGTCAGCGGAGCGACACTGTATTCGCGGCGATCCTCCGCTTCGAAGTCGACCCGTTCCGGCCCGCTCCCGGCAACCCGTTCGATGAGGTGTGGTCGTACGGGCTCCGCAACCCGTGGCGCTTCTCGTTCGACTCCGACCTGGTCTACATCGCAGACGTCGGTCAGAACACCTATGAGGAAATCGACGTTGCACCGGCCTCACAGCCGGGCCTCAACTACGGCTGGCCGGTCACGGAAGGCCTGCACTGCTTTGCACCTCCCAGCGGATGCGACGTGGAGGGCCTCACGCTGCCGGTCCTCGAGGTGACCCACGGTGACGGTGGAGCATGCTCCATCACCGGCGGCTACGTGTACCGGGGTACGGAGATCCCAGAACTCAGTGGTCACTATTTCTACTCGGATTACTGCGGCGGATGGCTGCGCAGTTTCTTCTGGGACGGATCGGGGGTCACACAACCGACAGATTGGACGGACGACGTTGGAACTCTCGGCGCGGTCACCTCATTCGGTACGGATGCTTTCGGTGAGCTCTATGTGACGGCGGGCGAGTCGGTCTACAAGATCGTCCCGGTCCGCTGATCCTCAACCGGTGCGCGCCAAGCCAGGGCCGGATCGGCTCCGGAGGGCGGCCAGTAGCGGTCGCGCCGGTACGCCCAGTACTCGAAGGGGTTGTCGTAGTAGGCGAGCGTGAAGATCGTCTTCCCGATCGTTCGTTTCGTCAAGAGGCCGACGAGCAGACCGCCAACCGCTCCTGCACCGGCCCACGCTCCGTACAGCGCGGGAAACAGGGGGCCGAACCAGCGGTGCTGCCACACGTGCAGCATCTCATGCCGATCGATGAGGAGGCGGCGGCGGTGCCCGCCTGCTCCATCGAGTCCGGTGAGCCCATCTGCGTTGGATATGACATTGCCAACGGTGGTCGCGAACGCGGGCTTGAGGCGATAGCCGCCGGCGTATACGTGACGGCCGCGTCGCCGGCTGAGATCCCCGCGGTAGGTCCCGGACGGCATCACGGTCTGGACGATGTGCAACACCAGCGAACCTGCCGTCCCGATCAACCCCCAGGTCGAATCGAGGACATACGCCCCCCAACCGCCGGCGTTTCGCCAGTCGTAGATCGCCCGTCCGCCGGAAATCAGGCCGTTGAGCCCGCCTATCGCCGCCGACACCGGCGCCAGACCAAGCGGAAGGCCGGCGACCCAGCCCAGGGCCGCCCCACCTGCCGCGGTCAGGATTGCCTCGAGCCACGGCACTAGAGGAGGCCTTGGTGGGCCAGCGACAGCACATCCATTGTTCCGGCGATGGTGATGTGGAGAGCAGCTCCCCACCAGACTGAGTGAGTCTTCAGGCTCATCGTTCCCAGGATCGTGCCTCCGAAGATGGCGCCGATGGCTTCGAGGAGCGGCTTGCGAAAGTGGATCATCGTGTAGGGGACCACCATGATGATCACGGCCATGAAGCCGAACCGATGCTTCAGTCCGTGCACCATGAATCCGCGAAAGAAGAACTCGAGTGCGACGAATTGCAGCGCGTACAACAGCCACCAGATCCACAGATACGGCCAGAACGGCTCTCCTGGTGCCAGATCGTAGAACGGGTACTTCGCCTGGAATGCATCGGTGAACGAAACCGCGATGATGATCGGGATGCTGACGGCTAGGAGGCCGAGGTATACGCGGGCGTGTTTGATCGAACGGACGGCGCCGAAGTCGGCCGGCCTGCCGCGCAGCCCGTATCGAATCACCAGGAGGGGAAGAGCAACGTAGGCCGAGATCTGGATGACCGCCCACCAGGCGAGCCGGTTGAACCCGGCAACTCCCGACGTCGTGAAGGCCGCCGTTGGGCCGTCCACGCCGATGGATCCGGCCAGCCCGGCCATCCATTGCCAATCGGTGCCGAAGTTGGTGATCATCAGCACAACCACAGATGTTAAGAGCACGATTGTCGCCCGGCGGTCGGCGACGGCCGGAGGCGTATTGATCCGGTAGGCGTCGGACACCGCATCGGTTTCCCGACGGGTCGCCGAGAGGTAGGTGTCCCATAGGGTTCGTGCTCTGGTCGGTGCGGTGATCTGCATCGGTGGGGGAGGGTAGTGAGCCTTTGCTGCCGGTTGCGGAATACGGTTGGCAGTCAGAACTCAGAACGTCGAACCTGGGGCTTGGATCTTGCGTGTCTCACCCGCTTGCTACGCTCCGCGTCGATGAGAGGAGTCCGTTGACCAAGCTCGAGTTCGTCGGGAGAGTGATCGGAACCGACGACGCCACCCCGTTGGAGTTCTGGGTGAGCGTCGCGGAGGGGCAGTACCTGCAACTCGATGACGTGGTGGCGCTCGAGCGCGCCCTTCCCGACGGAGAGATCGTGAAGATCTACGGCATGGTCGGCCAGGTCCGGGCCCGTCATGAAGGTGCGCGTTTCGACTCGGATGTGTTCCTTATTGAAGACGGTCTGCTGCCCGCCGAGGTGTCGGAATCCGCCCAGGTGACGGCGACCCGCTTCGAGCCGGAGGTATTCGTGCCCCCGCGCCCCGGCCAGGAAGTGCGTCGCGCCCGCGGTGAGGAGCGGGACGAGGCGCTGTTCTTCGACAAGATGGCGGAGCGCCTCCCGATCGGGTTGTCGCGCAGCGGCGAGGTGTTCTACGCCAACCTGGAGTTCCTCGACGGCCGCCGGGGAGCGCACGTCAATATCTCCGGCATTTCCGGCGTTGCCACCAAGACGACGTATGCGACGTTCCTGCTCCACTCCTTGTTCGGCTCCGGTGTGCTCGGTGCAAGATCTGTCAATACGAAGGCGCTCATCTTCAACGTGAAAGGCGAGGACCTCCTCTTCCTCGACCGGCCCAACGTGGCCCTCGATGACACCCAGGCAGATCGCTACCGCCTCCTGGGCTTGCCGGCCGATCCCTTTCGGTCGGTGGGGATATTCGCCCCTCCCCGGCGTGGGTCGACCACCGGGGCTCCGGATGTCAACGCCCGCACCGAAGGGGTGACCTCGTTTTACTGGAGCCTGGCGGAGTTCTGCCACGACGACCTGCTCCCGTTCTTGTTTGCCGACTCGGAAGATGACAGGGCCCACTACACGATGGTCGTCTACAACGTGATGGCCCAGTTGCGGCGGGCGTCCAAGCTCGACGATGGTGCGGTCGTCATCGAGGGGACCACCGTCCGGACCTTCAGTGAACTGGCCGACCTCATCACCTTGCGAGTTCAGGACGAGGATGACCGCTACCAGTGGGCCGGTCCGGCCATCGGGACGGGCACCATCAACGCCTTTGTCCGTCGTCTCCAGGGGGCGGTTCGTCACGTTGAGGGTTTGATCAGAGCCGATCTACCGAATCCCGGGCGTCACCGGGTGGCCCTCGACCATCAGGTGACGGTCGTCGACCTTCACAACCTGCACGACCGGGCGAAGCGGTTCGTCGTCGGCGTGACGGTTCGGCGAGCGTTCGACGACAAAGAGAAGGCCGGTCAGTCGGATGAGTTGCTGATGATCGTGCTCGATGAGCTGAACAAGTATGCGCCCCGGGAGGGCTCGAGCCCCATCAAAGAAATCCTGCTCGATGTTGCCGAGCGCGGTCGTTCGCTCGGCGTGATCCTCATCGGAGCACAACAGACGGCCTCAGAGGTCGAGCGACGGATCATCGCCAACTCGTCGATTCGTGTGGTCGGGCGATTGGATTCTGCCGAGGCGTCCCGCGATGAGTACGGGTTTCTACCCTCGGTGCAGCGACAGCGGGCCACGATCCTGAAGCCGGGCACCATGCTGGTCACGCAACCCGAAATCCCTGTTCCGCTGGTTCTCGAGTTCCCGTTCCCGGCCTGGGCGACGCGAGCCAGCGAGGCCGGCCCTGCACCGGCCGGTGACCAACCGGACGACCCGTTCGAAGGGTTGACCTAGTTTTCTCCGCAATGCTGTGCATCGTGGTGATGCATTCCATTGCTGAGAAAGTGGGGAGGAGGTGGCGATGAGGCGGATTACCACCGCGGAGCGAAGAGCACGACTGGTCACCCGCCATCACCTCGGCCTGCCGGCTGCCGGGGTCGATGCCGTGGCGGCCCGCCTGGTCGGTTTCCATTCGAGCGATCCGGTGAGCGTCTATCTATCGGCCTGGGCTCGGGTAGACGGGTTTGTGGCAGCCGATCTGGAAACGGCGCTCTACGAACGTAAGTCGCTGGTGCGCATGCTGGGAATGCGCCGAACGCTGTTCGTAGTGCCCACCGATCTGGCGTCGATCATGGATGTCGCGTGTGCACGGCAACTGGCCTCCGCAGAGCGGCGCCGGCTCGTCGGCATGATCGAAGATCAGAATGTGGCGAGAAACGGACATCGCTGGTTGTCAGACGTAGAGGGCGCAACGATGGCCGCGCTGAAAGAACTCGGCGAGGCGACTGCGACCGAGTTGACAGTCCTTGTCCCCGAACTGGGCGAGAAACTCATGTTCGGCGAAGGCAAATCGTGGGGCGGACCAGTCGGGGTTTCGACCCGGGTGTTGTTCATGCTGGCCACCACCGGCCGGATCGTGCGAGGGCGTCCGCGCGGGACCTGGAAGTCGAGCCAGTATCGCTGGGCGCCAACCAACGGATGGCTGAAAGGAGGGCTCGACGAGGTCGAGCCCGACTGGGCGGAAACAGAGTTGTTGCGGAGGTGGTTGGATTCGTACGGTCCCGGGACGATGACCGATCTGCGGTGGTGGGCGGGTTGGACGCTGGCCAAGACGCAACGTGCACTCGCCCGGCTGGACGTCGAGGAAGTCGCGCTCGACACCGGGGCCGGCCTGGTGCTGGCCGATGACCTCGACCCGGGCGAGCCTCCGGAACCATCGATTGCCCTCGTACCCGGATTGGATCCGTCGGTCATGGGATGGAAGGAACGGGAGTGGTTTCTCGGCAATCACCATGCCCAACTGTTCGATACCAACGGCAACGCCGGCCCGACCGTCTGGGTCGACGGGCGCGTCGTCGGTGGGTGGGCTCAGCGAGCCGATGGTGAGATTGCGGTGAAACTCCTCGAGGAGGTGGGAGCGGAGGCAACCGGAGCGGTGGCGATGGAGGCCGACCGGTTGACCGCCTGGCTCGGTGACCTCCGCATCAAGCCGCGCTTCCGGGTGCCGCTCGAGCGGGAGCTGTCGAGCTAGCCCCAGTGTTTGGTCCGTTCTTCCGTCGGTTCCGGGCGGAATGCGCACTTGAGGGACGCAAGAACGGGGGGTAGGTTCCCCGGGGTGATGCGCATCCTGACCGTCTGTCTAGGGAACATCTGCCGCTCTCCGGCCGCCGAAGCGGCCATACGTGCCGCGGCCGCCGAGGCCGGGTTCGAGGCCGAGGTGGATTCGGCGGGGACCGGCCGATACCACATCGGCGATCCACCTCATCCGCGTTCACAAGCAGCCGGGGCCGCAGCCGGGTTGGCGGTCGAGGGTCGTGCCCGCCAGATCCGCCTCGAGGATTTCGAGGAGTTCGACGTGATCGTGGCAATGGACCATGCCAATCTCGAAGATCTGCGCAGATTGGCTCCCTCCGCCGACGGCCTCGCCAAGGTTCACCTCTTCCGTGACTTCGATCCCGAATCGGTGGGTGAGGAGGTCCCTGATCCCTACTACGGGACCGATGAGGACTACCGGGAAATGATCGATCTCATTCTTCCCGCCGCCCGCGGGCTCGTCGCCCGGCTGCAGGGGTCGGACAGCTGAGCTGGGCGACGGTACAGCGGGCGACGGTCGACGACCGATCGGTTGCGATCAAGACCACGGCCTACGACGCCGGCCTCGAGGCGGACGGACTCCTGCGACTGGCCTCGGCCGGCGCACCGGTCCCCGAGGTGCTGAGCTTCGACCACCATGAGCTGGTCATGACCTGGGTGTCGGGAACCCCTGGTTGGGAGGAGCTCGGGGCGACGCTCGCCAATGTCCATCGTGCGACTGCCGACAGATTCGGGTACGAAAGAGACAATGTCATCGGCTCCCTTCCGCAACTGAATCCGTGGACGGCCTCATGGGGTGTGTTCTTCGCCGAGAACCGGGTGCTGGTTCATCTGAGTGACCCCTCGGTACCCGATCGGTTGCGTCGCCGCCTCCTGGTCGCCTGTGAAGGACCAATCATTGAACTGCTCGAAGCACACCATCCGAAACCGAGTCTCGTCCATGGGGATATCTGGTCCGGCAATATCGTCGACGGTGCCTACCTGATCGATCCGGCTGTGTCGTTCTCTGATCGAGAGGTGGAGCTGGCGTTCATGGCGGTATTCGGTGGAATTCCTCGGGCGATGTGGAACGGATACCTCGCAGCCTGGCCACTCGCCGATGGATGGGAGCGCCGGCGGCCGGCTCTCCAACTGCACCACCTCCTCGTACACCTTCGTCTATTTGGCGGTGGCTACGCCCGAATGGTCGAGGAACGGCTCGATCAACTCGGCTGGTGAGGTCAGATGAGGCCGACGTCGGCCAGCCAGGCGTTGAAGAACCGCAGCGCCCGCTCCTCGAGTGCGGCGTCGTGTTGCTCGACCTGCCGTAGAAACTCGTCCGGGTCGACCCCGGCTTCTCGGAAGAGATCGTCGGTGTCGTGCTCAAGCCAGGTCGCCACAATCGCAGAGTCGACTTCCGGATGGAACTGCACTGCCAGGGCCGACCCGACCCGGAACGCGTGGGGGTATCTCGTCGAGGCCAGCAACTGCGCACCGTCCGGCAAAGAAAACGTGTCCTGGTGCACCGCCACCATCGGCCCGCCCAGCGCCCTCATGACGGGATCGCGTTGGCCGGCCCTTGTGAAGGTGAACTCCACGAGGCCGACTTCGGGGCGGTCCGCTTTGAAGGCTCGACCACCCAGGGCCGCAGCCACCACTTGCGCACCGAGACAGATTCCCAGCACCGGGACGCCGGCACCGATCGCCATCTGGAGGAACTTCATCTCTTCAACGAGGAACGGGTTCGCTTCGATCTCGTATGCCCCGATGGCGCCCCCGAGGACAACGACCGCGACTGAGCGAGACGGGTCGGGGAGCTGCTCGCCGTCGGCAATCCGGATTACCTCCCAGTCGACATGGTTCTCATCGAGTGCAGTTGCGAGATGCCCCGGACCGGTGTCTTCGAGATGGAGGAGAACCGACACGGCCGACATGGGTCGATGGTAGAGCGCGATCGTTGTCGCCAGCGTTCTAGCCTGGCCTCGACGGCGCAGACCATCGTTGGAGGTTTCATGGCAGGTATCCGAGGATTGCTGTCGATTGAGGAACTCAAGGCACGTGTCGAAGCCGATGAGATCGACACGGTGGTTGTGGGGTTCACCGACCTCTACGGGCGGTTGCACGGGAAGCGGTACGACGCCGATTTCTACGTCGATGAGGTCCAATCCGCCGGCACCCACGCTTGTGACTATCTCTTGACCGTCGACATGGAGATGGAGCCGGTGCGAGGGTATGACTACGCCAACTGGGAACTCGGCTACGGCGACTTTCACATGGTGCCGGACCCGGACACACTCCGGGTTGCAGACTGGCTGCCGAAAACCGCCATCGTGCTGTGCGACCTCGAAGACGATCGGCTGCATGATCTCGTGTCGGTTGCACCTCGCTCGATCCTTCGCCGGCAACTCCAGCGTGCCAACGAGATGGGATTGTCGGCCAAGGCTGCCTCAGAACTCGAGTATTTCATCTTCACCGACTCGTATCGAGAGGCCGCCGGGAAGGCCTATGCCGGGTTGCAGCCCGCCGGGTGGTACATCGAGGATTATCACCTCCTGCAGGGAACGAGGGAGGAACCGTACAACGGGGCGGTGCGCAGGCACCTCAGTCGATCCGGAGTCCCTGTCGAGAACTCCAAGGGAGAGTTCGGACGCGGCCAGCATGAGATGAATATCCGCTACGCGGAGATGCTCGAAATGGCTGATCGCCATGTGTTGATGAAGCAGTGCATGAAGGAGACCGCAGAGGCCCTCGGAATGTCCATCACGTTTATGGCGAAGCCCGACGCGTCTGAAGCAGGCTCCAGTTGTCACCTCCACGTCAGCCTGTGGGACGGCGACCACAGCGTGTTTCCCGGAAAGCACCGAATAGGGCCGATCGAAACCTCGGACGAGTTTCGCTGGTTCCTCGGTGGCTGGATGGACAAGGTGGCGGAACTGATGGTGTTCTACGCACCCACCGTCAACTCGTACAAGCGCTACCAGGACGGATCGTGGGCGCCGACGCGCATCGCCTGGAGCTACGACAATCGGACGGCCGGTTTCCGGGTGGTGGGCAAGGGCCAGAGCCTCAGGATCGAGAACCGCATGCCGGGCGGTGACGTCAATCCGTATCTGGCCTACGCAGCGACGCTGGCCGCCGGACTGGACGGCATCGCCAAGAAGATCGAACCACCGGAGATATTCGAAGGCGACGTGTACTCGGCAAATGACCTGCCCCGGGTACCGCGCTCGCTGCGAGATGCCGTCGCACTATTCAAGAACAGCGAGTTCGCCGGAGAGGCATTCGGGAAGGACGTTCAGCAGCACTACGTCCACTTTTTCGAGACCGAGCAGTCAGCCTTCGAGAATGCAGTGACCGATTGGGAACGGCAGCGCTACTTCGAAAGAATCTGAGAGAGGAGCGTCGATGAGACTGGACGACAAAGTGGCGTTGATCACCGGTGCCGGCGGTGGTATCGGACGGGAATCTGCGTTGCTGTTCGCCGCCGAGGGGGCTGCCGTAGTGGCGGTTGACATCAACGAGGCATCGGCGGCGGCCACTGCTGCATCCATTGCGGATGGTCGAGCGATTCACGTCAGGGCGGACGTGTCCTCCGCCGGCGATTGCGAGGCCATGGTGGCGGCGGCCGAGCGAGAGTTCGGCAAGCTCAACATCCTGTTCAACAATGCGGGAATCATGGATTCCCGTGATGACGACGCGGTTTCCACCGAGGAATCGGTGTGGGATCTCACAATGGGGATCAACGCCAAGGGCGTCTTCCTCGGCTGCAAGTACGGCATACCCGCCCTCCGTCGCGCCGGCGGCGGTTCGATCATCAACACCGCCTCGTTTGTCTCCAAGCTCGGCGCGGCCACGCCGCAGGTGGCCTATACCGCCTCAAAGGGAGCGGTACTCAGCTTCACCCGGGAGCTGGCTGTGATCCATGCTCGCGAGAACATCCGGGTGAATGCGCTGTGCCCTGGTCCGTTGCGAACTGAGTTGCTCATGAAGTTCCTCGACACCGAGGAGAAGAAGCAGCGCCGTCTGGTGCACGTGCCGATGGGGAGATTCGGAGAGGCCCGGGAGATGGCCGAAGCCGCCCTCTACCTGGCCTCTGATGAATCCTCCTACGTGACCGGCACCGAGTTCATGGTCGATGGAGGCATCACGGCTGCGTATGTGACGCCTCAGTGAGAGCAGGTTCATAGGAGCAGATTCTGGGTTCTGGGTTCTGAGTTCTTGGGAGGCCACGGTGTTCGGCAGCATTAGCGAGGTTCTCGAATACGTCGAGCGGGAAGGCATCGAACAGATCGATGTGAAGGTCGTCGACCTGCAAGGTCGCTGGCGTCGCATGACCTACTCGGCGGCGCATGTCGGCAGGCGACTCTTCGAAGAGGGGACCGGGATCTCCCTGTCTCCATATCCGGGCTACCGGACGATTGAGTCGGGTGACATGAAGGTTCGACCGGATATTTCCACAGGGTTCGTTGATCCGTTCCACACACGACCCACACTGGCGTTTATCTGCGACATGTACGACAACGACGGAAATCGATACGAGCGTGATCCGCGGTTCGTTCTCCAGAAGGCCGAAGAGGCTCTTGCGGATCTCGGGCTGGGAGCAACGGCCCTCTTCTCGCCTGAGTTGGAGTTTTACATCCTGGATGGAGCCGATTACGGATCGTCGGCCGGGTCAGCCTATTACGGCGTCGAATCGCATGCCGTTGGCTGGGGAGAGAGCGAGCATCCGCTGTACCGCCTGACGGGAATGGCCAAAGTGGGGCAGGTCGACTTGCCTCTCGACCGGTTTGCGCCAATCCGGGAGCAGATGGTTCGCCGGATCGAAGCGATCGGTATCCCCGTCAAGTACCACCACCAGGAACTCGGCACGCCGGGACAAGCGGAGATCGAGGTATATTTCGATACGCCCGTTCGCACTGCCGATTGCATGATGATCATGCGTTACTTGATCAAAAACACTGCGCTCGAGTATTCCAAGCTCGCGACGTTCATGCCGAAGCCCTTCGTCGGGCACGCCGGCAACGGCACCCACTTCCATCAGTATTTCACCGATGGCGAACGGTCGATGTTCTACGACGCGGCCGGCTACGGCGGACTGAGTGAGCTCGCCACCAACTACCTCTGTGGATTGCTCGAGCACACGCCGGCACTGATGGGCATCGGGAATGCCAGCACCAACTCGTACCGGCGATTCGCTCCCAACATGGCGGCGCCCGTCAAACTCGTGTTCGGACTCGGGAATCGATCATCTGCGGTGAGAATCCCGGGTTACGCAGTGAACGAACGGGAGGCTCGTGTCGAATATCGGATGCCGGACGCCACCGCCAACCCTTACCTCATCATCGCCGCCCAGCTCATGGCCGGTCTCGATGGAGTGAATCGAAAGCTCGACCCGACGAAGCAAGGGTTTGGACCATACGACGTGAACATCTACGACCTACCGGCCGAGGAACAGGCCAAGCTCCGTGACGTTCCGATCACTTTCGAAGCGGCGCTGGCCGAACTCAACGCCGATCGGGCATTCCTCACAGGGGACGGTGTGTTCCCCGACGAGCTGATCGACTCATATCTGAAGGTGAAGATGGATGCTGAGGTGGCCATGGTCCACGTGCGGCCCCATCCATACGAGTACGAGCTGTATTTCGATCTGTAGGGGGCGAGAAACCGGGTCGGCGCTGCTCCCGTGCGGCCCACTGCATTCGCGATACCGTCACTTGCTCCCGGTACCATCGCCGCCGTGAAGCTTATGCACACATCCGACTGGCACGTTGGACGGACGATCCGCGGTCGCAGTCGCGCCGACGAACATCGGGCGGTTCTGGCAGAAATCGCCGGGATAGCTGCGGCCGAAGCGGTGGACCTCGTGTTGGTGGCCGGCGATCTCTTCGACGTATCGGCTCCGAGTGCCGAGTCCGAGCGGATCGTCTACGAAGCGCTCCTGGATTTGGCGGAGGTGGCCCCGGTGCTGGTTGTGTCCGGCAACCACGATCACCCGAGGCGACTCGAAGCCGTCTCGCCACTTCTCGAACTTGGGCGGGTCACAGTGCTGGCGCTTCCAGCCAGAGCCGATGAGGGAGGCGTCTTTCGGTTGCCCGATCTCAACACCAGAGTTGCGCTGCTTCCGTTCCTCAGCCAGAGGGCAATCGTCACCGCTGATGATCTCATGGCACTCGACCCCGATCAGCACGACGGTCGGTACGCCGGGCGGCTCGGTGCGATCATCGGGAAGCTCACGGAGGACATGACCACCGATGAGGTGAACATTCTGTGTTCCCATCTCACCGTGCACGGCGGCGAAATGGGTGGAGGAGAGCGAACCGCTCACGTATTCCCCTACGCCATCGCCGCCCAATCCTTTCCTGGATCGCTTTCGTACGTCGCGCTGGGCCACCTGCATCGCCTGCAGAAGGTGCCCGCTCCCGCACCCGTTTGGTACTCGGGGTCACCACTCCAACTCGACTTCGGCGAGGTCGATGACACGAAGGGAGTGCTCGTCGTCGAAGCCGAGCCCGGGCTTCCGGCCACCGTGCGTGAGGTATGGCTCGAGACCGGGCGGCGGCTCATCCGGCTGAACGGGACCCTCGAACAGGTTGAAGCCCTGGTCGGCACTACCGGCGATGCTTACCTGAAGGTCGAACTCAACGAGCCGGCCAGGGCCGGCCTTGCGGATGAGGTCCGCCGGCTCTTTCCGGATGCAGTCGATGTCCTGCTGGCGGCGCCGGCCGAGCAACGAACCGGCCCGAAGGTGGAAGCCCGCCTCGGTAGATCCGCCGCCGACCTCTTCCGCGAATACCTTCAAGATCGGGGTGTCGATGATCCGCGGCTCCCGGCCCTCTTCGATGTGTTGCTCGAGGAAACCTATGAGACCTAGGCGCCTAGAACTCGAGGGCTTCACCGCCTTTCGGAACAAGACCATTGTCGACTTCGAGGGTGCCGACCTCTTTGCATTCGTCGGGCCTACCGGGAGCGGGAAGTCGAGTCTGGTCGACGCCCTGCTCTTCGCCCTCTACGGCATCGTGCCTCGCTACGGCGACAAGCGGGCCGTCGAACCTGTTGTCTCATTAGGGAAGAACGAAGCACGGGTCAGATTCGACTTCTCCGTCGGAGACACTAATTACAGTGCGGTGCGAGTAGTCCGGCGCACCAAGACCGGCGCGACGACTGCGGAAGCCCGCCTCGAGGGCGGTGCCGAGCCAATCATGGGCGCAGATGAAGTCACAGAAGCGGTCGAGGCGCTGCTCGGGCTCGGGTTTGATCACTTCACGAAGTGCGTCGTCTTGCCGCAGGGTCAGTTCGCAGCTTTCCTCCACGATTCGGCCGCCAAACGCCAGGAACTCCTGCGGCAGTTGCTCGACCTCGGCCGCTACCGGCGAATCAGGGAGGTTGCCGTCGAGCGGCAGCGCCTGGCCGACGCCACGGTCGAGGTGCTGACCACCCAGATCAATGATCTCGCTTTCGCCACAGACGGCGCGCTGGAGGCGGCCGAAGCCCGGCGGGCCAGGCTGGCCGCACTGCGCGATGAGATCGATGCTCTGGAGCCGGAACTCGAGCAAACCCGCAGATCTGCGCGTGTCGATGAGGAGGCGGCCGCCCAAGCCCGTCGCGATGTAGAGCTCCTTCGGTCGGTCACACTGCCCGTAGGGCTCGCCGAGCTTGTCGAACTCACCGATCAGGCTTCCGAACGGCTCGCCGCCGCCCAAGTTGCCGCCACGGAAGTTGCCGAGCAACGCAGGATCCTCGATCAGCAGTCGACCGGCCTGGCCGACGCAGCCTCAATCAGCCGGCTCAGCGATTTGCACCAGCGTCTCACCCAGGAGCTCGAGATGGAGAAGACGATCTCGCGCGACCTGGAGACGGTTCGCAAGGCCGCGGCGGCGGCGCGAGTTGAGGCGGCCGCGACCGAGGTGATGTTTGATGAGGCTCTGGAGCACCTCGAGGATCTGCGACGCGAGCACGCTGCACATGCTCTGGCGGCCCATCTCTCCGTTGGAGAACCTTGTCCTGTGTGCCACCAACGGGTTGAGTCGATACCCGTGGTGGGTTCGCCGGCCGCGCTTGATGCTGCAGAACGCGACGCCGATCGCCGCCGGGTCAACCGGACGGCGGCCGCGACCGCCGCGACACAGGCGGGTGAGGCACTGGCGGCGATCGAGTCCCGATACACCGAAGGAGCAGACAGGATTGCGGTGCTGCGAGACCGGCTGGCCGATCAGCCGGACGCCGGCGAGACCCTGCAGCTACAGAGGGCCCGGACCGACCTCGACGAGGCACTTCGAGCGGGGCGTGAACTCGAACTGGCGGCCGGGAAAGCGGTTGAGTCTGCTCGCAAAGAGGGCCAGGATCTGGCGCGACGGGGTGAGGAGGCCCGTCGCGAATTCGACGCCACTCGCGACAAGGTGGCGGCACTGTCACCGCCGACTCCGAAACGGGAGAGACTCGACGCCGATTGGTCTGCCCTTGTGGAGTGGGCAGGTGGGATGGCGGTCCGGCTATCACTGCAAGCCGATGCGAAGGCACAGTCTGTCAAGGCGGCGGCAGCAACGGTCGCCGCGCACGAGCAGCGATTTGCCGACGCCCTCGCCGCTCTCGACCTGCCGGTGGGCGATCGCAAAGCCCGCGATGTCTGCGTCGATGCACTGGCCGCCGCCACCCAGCATGTGGAGCAAATCGCAAGCGCACGAGTCAAGGCGGCCGGGTTCATCAAGGAACGCGACGCTCAACACGAGTCGGCGCTGGTCGCCAAGAGCCTGGCACACCATCTGGCGGCCAACGGCTTCGAGGGCTGGGTGATGGCCGAAGCCCTCGAAGCCCTCGTCCAGGGAGCGAATCTGCGCCTCGATGATCTGTCGAGTGGGGCGTTTTCGCTGGAGCTCAAGAAACGCGAGTTCCGGGTTGTCGACCATCGGAATGCCGATGAGCGCCGGTCGGTCAAGACGCTCTCCGGTGGCGAGACCTTCCTCGTATCCCTCGCTCTGGCCCTCGCCCTCGCCGAACAACTGGCCTCGATGTCTGCACAGAATGTCGCGCGTCTCGAATCGATGTTTCTCGATGAGGGGTTCGGTGCACTCGACGCGGAGACCCTCGATGTGGTCGCTACCGTCATCCACGAACTCGGCTCCGACGGCCGCATGATCGGATTGATTACCCACGTGAAGGATCTCGCCGATCAGGTACCGGTCCGGTTTGAGATTCGCAAAGGTCCAGGAGGGGCAACGGTTGAACGGGTGGACGCATGAAGTTCTCGATTGAGCCATGGGCGCCCGAGTACGGCGTTGCCTCGGGTGCGGAGATGGAAGACACAACGTCGCCGCCGTCCCTCGATATCGAGGTTGCTGCCGCGGACTGGGCTCCGGTCAGTCCCGGCGGTGCTTCTGCATCATCCGTGCTCTTCGTAGACGGTGTCAGACGGGTCGACGCCAACGTATGGATCACCCAGGCGGGGGGAACGGCGGCGCTCGGTATCTGCGCCTCTTATGCAGCTGGGGCCGTGCGGGCCGATGGAAGTGCTGATCTCGTCGACGCAGTTGTCGAACGCGGCTTGTTCACATCGGCCAACGAAGCCGAGGACATTGTGACCAGGCGTTCCTGTTATTCGGTACGCGCGGCGGCGGGGGAGTCCCCGGAAGCGCTGTGGCTGGCCATGCAGCAACGGATGGGTGAGCTGGAAGGCGCCATCGTCGCCAGACATGAGGGTGCCGACCTGGTGGTGGCGGATGGGCCGCTACGAGCGGGGAGGCATGTTCCGTCGTCGGTCGGCTACATCAAGACCCACCACGTGCATTACCTCCCACCGGCCGTCCGACCCATTCTCGGGTCCCTCGGGACCGGCCAGCGTACCCCCGTGTTTCTCTCGACGACGTCGTGGTCGCGATACATGTGGTATCTGCGCTTGCCGGGGCCGGCCGGGCATCCACTGGCTTCCATCGTTCGTCTCGAAGCCCCCGCCGATCAGTCACCGGCTTCGGCAATCGAGCTCGCCAATCTGGTCAGCATGTCGCTCCCGCGCTTTGCCTCTCAGGGGCACAAGGACCCGCGCGCTCCTCAGAACCTCTACCCGATCGCCGGCCTGGAGCGAGAGCTACGCCGGCGTTTGGGCGACCAGGCGTTGCTGTATCGGGATCTCCGGGTCGCGGCGGCCTGAGGGTCAGGCTTCACGCTTCGGCTGTCTGGTCATGAGAGCCAGTACCGCCTCGCGCGGATGCGCGCCGTCATAGAGGACGCGGCCGACCTGGGCGGCGATCGGCGTTTCCACGCCGACCTTTTCTGCCAGATCCAGGACTGCCCTGGTCGTCTTGACTCCTTCGGCAACCATGCGCATGTCCTCGATGATCTCGTCGAGCGAGTGCCCTTTGGCCAGTTCGACTCCTACGCGATGGTTTCTGCTCTGAGAACTCGTACAGGTGGCGATGAGGTCTCCTACTCCTGCGAGGCCGGCGAAGGTGTTCGGTTCACCACCGAGTGCCACACCGAGCCTCGTGAGTTCGGCGATCGCCCGCGTAACCAGCGCAGCCAGCGTGTTATCCCCGAGGCCCAGGCCGCGTGCCATGCCTGCTGCGATGGCCATTACGTTCTTGAGCGCCCCGGCCGTCTCGCACCCGATCACGTCCTGATTGGTGTAGACGCGAAAGGTCGGATCCATGAACGCCTGCTGAAGTGAGCCGGCGACTCCGAGGTCGGTCATAGCAATGACGGTGGCGGCCGGTTGACCCTCCATGATCTCCTTCGCCAGATTCGGGCCGGTCAGAACACCGATCGTCGCCGGGTCGTGGGAAGGGAGGACTTCCGCCGTCACCTCGCTCATTCGCTTGAGTGAGTCCTGCTCGATGCCCTTGGTCAGGCTGAGGATCGGGAGGTCGTCTCCGACGAAGCCGGCCATTTCACTGAGGACTGCCCGGTATCCGTGGGATGGAACGGCCATGATGATGGCTTCGACGCCGGAGACCGTCTGTTCGAGATCAGCGGAGGCGCGCAAGCCGTAGGGAAGTCTGAAACCTGCCAGGTAGTCCGGGTTCTCTCCTGCGTTGATCGCCACGGCGAGTTCGTCCCGTCGGGCCCACAACGTCACGGGTTGGCGGCGTGCCGCCAGCGCCGCCACCGTCGTACCCCAGGAACCGGCGCCAATTACAGCCATCTTCATCGGAACATCCTTTCGGCGGATCCCCACGATACGCCACCAATCTGTGCGATGGGAGCCACGGCTACAATCGCTCGCTGTGGCAAAGATCGGCATACTCGGTTACCCCAACGTTGGTAAAACCACTCTGTTCAACGCGTTGACCGGGCTGAAGGCGCCGACTGCTGCTCATCCGTTCTCGACCCTTGAACCAAACGTGGGGGTCGCCTCCGTTCCCGATTCCAAGCTCGATCGTGCGGCAGCAATCGAGCGCTCGGTCAAGATCGTGCATGCGCAACTGGAACTGCTCGACGTTCCGGCCATGGTCAAACCGGGACACGGCGGGGGACTGGCCGGCCAGTTCCTGGCTCGACTGCGGGATGTCGAAGCGCTCGCCATCGTGTTGCGGGCGTTCGAAGATGTGGCAGTCCCCGATGATGAATCGGGCGTCGACGCCATTGCGCAAGCACAGGAGTTGCTTCTCGAACTGGCCGTGGCCGATTTCGAAGTGTTCGAACGCCGGCGAGCCAAACTCGCCAAGGAGGCAACCGCCGACTCGTCGAAACGGGGAGCGGCCGATGCGATCGCGGCCGGGACCGCAGTGTTGGAGGCAGGTGAAGCCCTCCGGCAGCACGCGTGGGAACGGGAAGCCCTCACCGCCTTCCGGGACCTGGCCCCTCTGTCCCTGAAGCCGGCCGTTTGGGTGGTCAACGCCGGAGAGGATGCCGACGCCGGCGCTCTGGCCGGCGAGGTGGCGGAGGTAGCCCCCCCCGGAGATACCGTCGTCGCCGTGTCTGCCGTCCTGGAGGAAGAGGCCGCGCAGTTGGATCCCGCAGATCGAGCGGAACTCTTCGAAGGACTCGGTCTCGGTGAGGGAGCCCTGAACCGGATGGTACGGGCGTCGTACACGGCGCTTGGCTTGCAGTCTTTCTACACACTCGGTCCGAAGGAAGCTCATGCGTGGACGGTGCGGGTTGGAGCGACGGCTCCTGAGGCGGCCGGGAAGATCCATTCCGACCTGGAGCGTGGGTTCATCAGGGCGGAGATTGTAGGGATCGACGATGCAATCGAAGCCGGAGGCTGGGATGCTGCCAAGGCGGCCGGGCTCATCCGGGTGGAGGGGAAGTCGTACACCATGGTTGAAGGCGACGTAATCAACGTACGTTTTTCAGTCTGATTCGAGCGTCTGCAGCTACGCTCGGGGTGATGGTCGATCAGCCCGAAACGGAGACACCGCGGCTCGATCCGATGGCGTCTCCCGAAGCCCGAGCCGAATTCGTGCGGAACCTCAAGGCGCTGGTGGTCGCCGGATCTTATGAGGTCTCATCCGACGAGATCGCACGGGCCGTTCTGATCGATTTGGTCAGAAACAGCCACTCCGCGTGAGATTTCCCTTCAATAGTGGCGCGTTGCGTGCCGATGCTTCTATGTGATGACCGAGGAAACGCACCGCAGTTGGTGGCAATGCCGGCTCGACGATCTCTCTGAGAGAATTGAGGCCGGCGATTACTTCGTGCCTGCTGAAGAGATCGCCGCGGCAATTCTATTCGGCCGGCCCAAGTGGGGTGAGAATCCTGAACTCATCGAAGACTTCCCCCTCGATCGTCGAGTCGTTGCCGGGTGAGCCGAGGCTTCATCTCCTCCGGCGAGAAGAGCCGCAGGACGGGTAGCGGGTTCCGGACGGACATAGGCGGAGGCTCCGGCAAGGGGGGTTGACCGGAGCCTCCTATGGGGGTCGTATTGTTGAGCACGGCGCCAGGGTGAACCCGTCCTCACGACCCCATCCGTTGGGGTGTTATGGGGCGGAAGCCGGCAGGGCCTGCCTCCATTTTCAATCCTACGCGGCAGTGATTGCGCCGTCAAACATTACCCGCTGCAACTATCGCGATGGCTGAGACCTGCCATACTCTCGGCCCGTGCGAGAAGCAGTTCAGCAATGGGTGGAGAGTCTGCCAATACCCGAGCCCCTGGCGGTGCTGCTGCTTGCCGCACTGCCGATCACCGAATTGAGACTGGCGATTCCGTTCGCCAGAGGTGTACTCGAGTGGAGTGTCGTACCGGCCTTCTTCTGGTCGGTGCTCGGCAACCTCCTGCCCGTCCCGTTCATTCTCTGGTTGCTGGGACCCGTAACGGCGTGGGCAGAGAAGCATTGGTCCTGGCTGCATCGTTTTCTCGAAAAGCTCTTTGCGCATACTCGGAGGCGACACACGACGAGGTTTGATCGGCTTCGCGATCTGGCGTTGATCGCATTTGTGGCGATTCCGCTTCCGATCACCGGAGCCTGGTCGGGCTCGCTGGCGGCCTTCGTGTTCGGAGTACAGAGACGCAAAGCGCTGGCGCTCATCGCGGTTGGGGTGATGGTCGCCGGAGTCGTGGTCTCGATACTGTACGAAGCGGGCGTGTTGCTGGCGGAAGGGTGAGAATTGTGAAAACGATCATCTTCGTGCTGGTTGTCATGGTGCTGGCCGGTTGCACAACCAATCTCGAAGTCGATGCTTCGGGTCCGGAGATCTATTCAGCATTGTGCAGTCGTTGCCACGCCGGTGATCTGTCCGGCGGCGTTGGGCCGGCGTTGGGGGCGGGCAGCGAGGTGGCCGGCCAACCGGACGCCTATCTCATACAGACCATCACATCGGGGCTCGGTCGAATGCCGGCGTTCCGCAACACCTTGACCGAGGAACAGATCCGACGCGTCTTCGACTACTTGCGGTCAGTTCAGGGATCGACCTAGAGGTTGATGCTCTCGATCGTCACGGCATAGTCGAGCAGTGTGGCCACCCTGGCTTGCAGTCGGGCGGTGTCGCCTGTCGTGAGAACCTTCAATTCGCCGGCGCCGCCGTCGCCCATGAAACCGTTCGCCGTCGCGACGCGGGCGACCTGCGTGGCAACGGCCGGGGCGGGGTCCACCACGTCAACTCCGGACAAGCGGGCGATGAGCCCACCGAGAAACGAGTAGTGGGTGCATCCGAGCACGATCTGATCGACCCCTCGTTCCCGGAATGGCCTGAGGTGGTCGAGCAATGCTTGCTCGACCACCGATTCGTCGGCGCCAGACTCGACGAGGTCGGCGAGCCCGGGACAGGGCCTGGCAATCACTCGAGTGTTGGCGGCGAAACGGGAAACAACGCTCGAGAACAGCTCACCCTGAAACGTTGCCGTGGTAGCCAGGACCCCGACCGTGCGAGTCTCGGTTCGTTCTGCGGCCGGCTTGACGGCCGGTTCGATCCCAACGATCGGCAGCAGCGGGTGACGCCTGCGGAGGTAGTGGAGGGCGGCGGCTGAGGCGGTGTGACACGCAATCACGACCATGGCCGCCCCTTCTTCGAGCAGCGCCCGCGTAACGCGATCTGCTCGACCACGCACATCTTCCAGAGTCCGATCTCCGTACGGTCCGTAGCCCTGGTCTGCGATGTAGATCATGTTGCTGCCCGGCAAGAGCCGGCGAGCCTCATTGAGCACTGAGAGACCGCCGACCCCTGAATCGAACATCCCGATGGCATTCATGCGCCCACCATCTCAGCAGATCTTCGGGGTGGTAGCGTCCGACCAAGAGCGAAATGGAGGCATGGCGTGCGTATCGACGGGTCCGTGGCATTGATCACCGGGGGAGCGTCGGGGTTGGGGCGCGGGGCGGCGGAAGCTCTGGTGGAGCGGGGAGCCAGGGTGGCGAT
The DNA here is from genome assembly GCA_024641245.1 of Actinomycetes bacterium. GTDB lineage: Bacteria > Actinomycetota > Acidimicrobiia > Spongiisociales > JAHEDJ01 > JAHEDJ01. Next base: position 17,266 of record JAHEDK010000021.1, on the reverse strand, counting down.
TCTCGACCTGCCGGGTTCGGCCGGCGCATCGGTGGCAGGAGATCTCGGCCACGACACAGTTTTCGTGCCCGCCGACGTCCGGGATACCGAGCAGGTCGAGGAAGCGATAGCCTCGGCCGTCGCTGCTCACGGCAAACTGGACCTCTTGCTGAACGCGGCGGGTGTCGTGACCGCCCACCGGGTGGTCGCCCGGAACGGCGAACTCTTTCCACTGGACCTCTTCAAATCGACGATCGAGGTCAACCTCATTGGGCTCTTTGACGTGGTTCGCAGGGTGGCCGCCGAGATGGGGAACAACGAACCGAACGAAGGCGGCGAGCGTGGGGCGATCGTCAACGTTGCATCGATAGCGGCCTACGAGGGCCAGGTCGGCCAGGCGGCCTATTCCGCTTCGAAGGGTGGGATCGTCGGCCTAACCCTGCCCCTGGCCCGTGATCTGGCGGGTGCCGGGATTCGGGTGAACACGATCGCACCCGGGATCATGGACACCCCGATGCTGGCAGGCGCCCCCCAGGAGTTGAAGGACTCACTCGCACAGGTGCACGTGTTCCCCCGCCGGTTGGGCACGCCGCAGGACTTTGCGCACCTGGTTATCGCCGTGTTCGAGAACCCGATGCTCAACGGCGAGGTGATCCGCCTCGACGCTGGGGCGAGGATGGGGCCCCGATGAAGGTAGGCGACCGTCGGGATGCGTCCGATGTCTATGCAGCTGAGGAATGGTTGGCGTTGCGAGAAGCCTCCGGCTGCGCTGAAGGCCTTCTCGTTGAGGTTGTTCTCCAGCCCCAGGTTGAAGCCGGTGGTTCGCCCGCCCGGGCCGAGGAGCCGGCGGTGACCGTTCCGCGGGAGGCCTGGGAGAAGATGCTTGAACAGCTCGGGGCTCTCCATGAGGCCGGCCGCCGGCTGACCGAGGCTACGGAGCGGGTGGTCCGCGCCGAGAAGCGCTATGCCCTTGAGGTGGAGGGCAGGAAGCTGCTCGAGGATCGGGTCGCCCAACTCGAGAAGGTCACCCTCGTCGTGCCTATTGATGGTGGGACGATGACGGGGCCGCCGGTTCGTGAAGTAGATGCTGAGGCACACGGCGTCGTCGGGGGAGATCCGGCGGTGCCGCCCTTACCGGATGAGGAACCGGAACCGCGGTCGTCGAATCCAGCCGTTGCCCTTGAGCCGGCGCCGCAAACCTTGGCCCCGGTCAGTCAGGTCGACGATGAGATTGATGGGATATCCGGACGCGTTGCCGTGTGGCGGACGCGCGGGCGCGGCGCGCTCGACCGTCTGGAGCAACTCGTTCGAGATGCGGCGGCAGAGATCGATGACGGACGCCTGTAGCGCTCTGCAGTGGGATTCCGACCTGTTCGGTCCGGGGTGTTGTCACTAAGGTATCCGGGCGGAAAAGGGACGATCAACATTGGCGGCGAACACCTCACCTGGAACGGCGCGCGAGCGAGAACGCTCAAGCAGCCTCACGCGCCGACTCAAACGATCGGCGGGGAGGTAGAAACCTTGACCTCCGAATTCTACTCCAGCCCCTCTCCGGATCCCGACGATGGTGATACGGTGACGCACGAAACCTCCGGAGACTGGGTCACGCTGCGAGAAGCCTCCGAGCGCGCCGGGGTGAGCGTGAGCACACTTCGAAATTGGTTTCGGGACGGCAAGATCGAAAGCCGGCTGGCGCCGGGACCAACGGGTGACCGGCGGATCGTGCGGATCTCGGAGGTGTTGGAACGGACGGGTCGCAGTCCCGCCGGAGACAGGCAGGACGTCCTTGTTGAGGTTGTTCTCCAGCCCCAGGTTGATGTCGGCGGTTCGCTCGCCCGGGCCGAGGAGCCGGCGGTGGTTGTTCCGCGGAGTGCCTGGCAGAAGATGCTCGAACAGCTCGGGGCTCTCCATGATGCCGGCCGCCGGCTGACCGAGGCTACGGAGCGGGCGGCGCGCGCCGAGGAACGCTATGCCTTTGAGGTGGAGCGCAGGAAACTGCTCGAAGATCGGGTCGCCCAACTCGAGAAGGTCGCCCTCTTGGCTCCCGTCGATGGTCGGGTGGGAGAGCCGGTTCGTGAAGGTGAACCTGAGGTGCACGGCGTCCTCGGGGTAGGGCCGGCGGTGCCGCCTCTACCCGATGAAGAACCCGATGTTCAACCCGTTCTCGATGGCTCGTCGATGGTGCAGCCTTTACCCCAAGAAGATGTCGATCCTGTTTTCGCAGGCGAGTCGGTGATGGAGTCCGTTTCTGTGGAGGAGCAGGAGCCGGTTGCCGAGGAGGATGAGCGCGAGCTCTTCGCATTTGAGGCCTATCGCCGGCAGTTGCTCGAGGCGCGCCCCGAGCTGAAGAGCGCTGAACGCATATCGCCCGCTACGCCGTGGTGGCAGCGAGGTGTTGACAACCTCCAGGAATGGATTCGCAAAGGGCGGGAAGAGTCATACTTTCTGGAAGAGGAAGAGGAAGAGGAAGACGAAGACAGGAGCTGATCGGAGAAGTGAGCCGGTAGTGGAGCCGCTGTGCGTCGGTCATGGTGCCCATCACCGAGACCCGATGTTCAACGTGAGGTCGTCCGCCTGGACGCAGGAGCGAGGGGCCGATGAAGCGTTGGGTCGGTGCCTAATCGCGGCGGGCTGCCAGACCGGATACCTGCCGCTTCAACCTTGCCACGATGGCGCCCATTCCCCGTAATCGCTGCGGCGTCACGACTTCTTCGAGGCCGATGCCGCGATAGAAGTCGTCCGGCACCGAGAGGATGGCGTCCGGGGTTTCTCCATTCAGGCCTTCCAGGAGGATCCCTGCGTAGCCTCGCACGGTGGGGGATTCCGGCGGGCAGTCGAAGTAGATCTGCACCGTACCGTCGTCTGAGAGCTCAGTTGCCATGAAGAACCGGGTCTGGCACTCGTGGACCTGCTCGAGGGCGCCGGCGTCGCCGGTCAGGTGGGGTGGGAGCGGAGGGACCCGTTGCGAGTAGTCGAGGAGCGCCTGGATACGGATGTCCTTGGGTGCCGACCGAAACAGCTCGACGATGCGTTGGAGGCGAACCGGAAGACTCATGGACGGTGATGGTACGCCATCGTTCAGAGATCAGGGAGAGTTCTGCGGAACGGCCGACGACCCGTTGCCCGGGCTCTCCCATTTATCTCTATCAACTACGCCCATAGGATATAGAGTGGGTGAGAACACGATCAACGGAGAAGAATGTCGCAATACTCTCATCCGGCCAAGTTGGTTTCCACTGAGTGGGTGTTTCAGCACCTGGACGACCCTACGGTCGTCATCGTTGAGTCGGACGAGGATGTGCTGCTCTACCACACGGGGCACATCGAAGGTGCGGTGAAGGTCGACTGGCAGGCCGACCTCAATGACTCCTTGACGCGCGACTACCTCAATAGTGAGCAGTTTGCCTCCTTGATGTCGCGGTCTGGAATCGGCCGAAACCACACGGTCGTCTTCTACGGGGACAACTTCAACTGGTGGGCCGCCTATGCCCTGTGGGTGTTCGAACTCTTTGGACATCCGGTAACGAGGATCATGGATGGTGGACGCCAGAAGTGGGTGGAGGAAGGTCGTCCTTTGACGACGGACAAGCCCGTTCGCCCGCCCGTTGACTACCCGGTGGTACCGCGCGACGACTCGATCATTCGGGCCTTTCGGGACGATGTAATGGGTCACCTCGGTAGGGGGGGCCGTCTCATCGACGTTCGTTCCCCCGAGGAGTTTTCAGGTGAACGTTTGCACATGCCCGACTACCCACAAGAAGGAGCGTTGCGCGGTGGGCACATCCCAGGAGCGGCCAGTGTCCCGTGGAAGCGTGCGGTCCATGAGGACGGCACCTTCAAATCGGCGATTGAGCTGCGTGCTATCTACGAAGGGGAACTCGGGATGAATTCGACCGATGACGTGGTCGCCTATTGCCGGATTGGCGAGCGTTCGAGCCATACCTGGTTCGTGCTCAGGTACCTGCTCGGCTATCCCTCTGTACGGAATTACGACGGATCCTGGACCGAATGGGGCAACCTGGTCGGAGCGCCGATCGAGAGGTGAATCCCCGATGCGGCCCGGCGCGAGTCGTATCCTGCGCCCTGCATGACCTATCCCGAACGCACTCCAGTTCCCGGTTGGTTTCGCCGGGCCGTGTGGTACGTGCTGTTTTCGTTGGCCGTGGCTGCCGGGATCTTCTGGCTGTTGTCCCGGATCACGGGTCTGATCCTCGCACTTCTGCTGGCGGTGTTCATTTCGTTCGCGCTCGAGCCGGCGGTCAAGTACCTCGCCGTCCGCGGTTGGCGGAGAGGAGCGGCGACCGCCTTTGTGTTCATCGTCTCCGCTTTGGTCCTGGTGGCGTTCATCGCCATCATGGTCCCGGCCACCGTTGATCAGGGCAGTGCCATCGCCGCGGATCTCCCGAAGTACATCGATGCATTCACCGCTTCGCTCGACGATTGGCTCAACCTCGATATCTCGGACTCGATGTTCGAAGGGGGGTCCCCGGACTTCCAGCAACTGCTCTCCGACTACGGGTCAAGCGTTGCCTCGGGTGTGCTCGGATTTGGATCGGCACTGCTCGGTGTAGTGATCAGTGGCCTGACCGTCGCCTTCTTCGCCTTCTACATGGTGGCTGAGGGTCCGAAGTTCAGGCGTGTGGTCTTGCGCGTATTCCGCCCCGATCGCCAGCGAGAGATGCTCCGTATCTGGGAGATTGCCGTACAGAAGACCGGCGGATACGTGTATTCGAGGCTCCTTCTGGCAGCCGCCTCCGCGCTCTTCACCTGGGTGGCCCTTCGGATAATCGACGTTCCGAACGCGTTGGCGCTGGCCATCTGGGTCGGCCTGGTCTCGCAACTCGTTCCCGCCGTCGGCGCATACATTGCCGCATTCCTCCCCGTACTGGCCGGTTTCTTCCAGTCGCCTGCGCAGGCTTTGTGGGTCGTTGTTGTGCTCGTCGCATATCAGCAATTCGAGAATTACCTCCTCGCTCCGCGAATCACGGCCAGAACGATGTCACTCCACCCCGCGGTTGCCTTCGGTTCGGCCCTCACCGGAATTGCGGTGCTCGGCCCTATCGGTGCGATCATCGCTCTTCCGGCAGCCGCCATCATCCAGGCAGTGATATCCGGATATCTCGAGATCCACCCGGTGGTCGGTGAAGAGCAGGAAGACGTTCCGGCTTGACCATGGGACCGCTGGTCGGTGTGCGTGTCGTAGAACTTGCCGGCATCGGACCCGGCCCCTTCGCCGGGATGCTGCTCGCCGATCTCGGTGCCGACGTCATCCAAATCGTACGGACGGCGCCGGCCTCGACCTGGATCCCCGGCTTCATGGCCAGGGGACGCCGCTCGGTAGCCGTCGACCTAAAGCACCCGGAAGGGCTCGATGTGGTTCTGCGGTTGGTCGAACGGGCCGACATTCTGATCGAAGGATTCCGGCCGGGCGTCGCCGAGCGCCTGGGGATCGGACCCGAGGAGTGTCACGGTCGCAATCCGGCGCTGGTCTACGGGCGGGTGACGGGGTGGGGACAGGATGGCCCGCTTGCTCATACGGCGGGTCACGACATCGACTACCTGGCGATATCGGGAGCACTCTGGCCGATGGGACCCGCCGAGCGGCCTCCGCCACCGCCACTCAACTTGATCGGGGATTTCGGCGGGGGAGCGATGTTTCTGGTTGTTGGCGTCCTGGCGGCTCTTCACGCAGCGCGCACCTCCGGTGCAGGCCAGGTCGTCGATGCAGCCATGGTCGACGGGTCGGCGCTCCTCACCACGATGTTTCACGAGATGCGGGCGGTGGGCCTGTGGGACGATGAGCGCGGCGCCAATCTCCTCGATGGCGGGGCGCCGTTCTACGACACCTACCAGACGAGCGACGGCGGTTACGTGGCGGTCGGAGCGCTCGAACCGCAGTTCTACGCGGCCTTTCTCGAGGGGATCGGGCTGGCGGATGTAGATCTGCCGGATCAGATGGATAGGTCGCGATGGCCGGAACTGCGAGAACGGTTCGCCGAGGCGTTCGCCACGAAATCGAGGGACGAATGGGAAGAGGTATTCCGGGGCACCGACGCCTGTGTCAGCCCGGTCCTGACCTGGTCGGAGGCTTCCCGTCATCCGCACAGTGTTGCCAGGGCGACCTTCGTCGACGTGGCGGGGACGATACTGCCGGCGCCCGCTCCGCGCTTCTCCAAGACACCCGCCGGGCAACCGGCCGCGCAGTCGCCACCGGGTGCCGACACCGATGAGGTGCTGGCTGAAATCGGCTTCGCTCCGGATCGAATCTCAGGGCTGCGAGCCGGCGGCGCCGTGGCCTGATTGGGCGCAGTTCCGGGTCGCTAGCATTTGGAGACAGTGGGGTTTGTCGATCCCGGTCCCTGTCCCAGGAGGACGGTCATGCAGAAGTACACGAGCCCAGGCGAGACGAAGATCGCGTCGACAGACAACGCGGTGTCGGCGTTCATCAGTCGGGCAGAGACGCATCCGGACTCCCCGGCCCTGGCCTTTCGCGACGGCGATGGATTCGTGAACGTCTCGACCAAAGAGATGCTCGAAAAGGTCGAAACGCTGGCGGCGGGATTGATTGCCGAAGGGCTCGAACGCGGTGATCGGGTGGCGATCTACTCGGCGACCCGGATGGAGTTCACCCTCGCCCAGTACGCCGTGTGGATGGCGGGTGGGGTGCCCGTCACCGTGTACGAGACGTCCTCGGTCGACCAACTGAAGTGGATCGTCAGCGACAGCGGATCGAAGATGATCTTCTGCGAAAATGATGCCCTGAAAGCGACCTTCGATTCCGTGGCCGGCGACCTTCCCGGCTGTCAGTCCGTGTATGTGATCGACTCCGGCGGCCTGGACACGCTGTCGGCGGCGGCCGGCGGCGAGGCGCGGGAACAGGTGGCCGGCCGAATCGCCGGAATCAGCCACGACGATCTCGCCTTGCTCATCTACACCTCGGGTACCACAGGAATGCCGAAGGGGTGCATGCTCACCCACTACAACTTCATCTGGGATCTCCGCCAGGTGGTTCAGGAGCTTCACGACCTCTTTGCGGACGGCAATTCAAATCTCATGTTCTTGCCATTGGCGCACAGCTTTGCTCAGGTCGTGCAGGTCGGGTGTGTCACCACAGGTGTGACGATCGGTTATTCGACCGGTACTGCTCAGCTCGTCGAGGAACTGGAGATGTTCAAGCCCCGCTGGGTGTTCTCCGTTCCGCGGGTATTCGAGAAGGTGTTTAACTCCGCAAAGGCGAAGGCAGATGCCGACGGCAAGGGTGCCATTTTCGATGTAGCCGCCAAAGTGGCGATCGCCTACGCAAAGCAGGAGCAACAAGGGTCCGTCAAGCTCACAACGCGCCTGGCGCACGGGTTGTTCGACAAACTCGTGTACGGCAAGGTGCGCCACGTGTTCGGTGGGCGTCTCGTGTACGCGGTGTCCGGGGGAGCGGCCCTCGGCAAGCGTCTCGGCTACTTCTACAAGGGCATCGGAGTCACCGTTCTCGAAGGGTACGGACTTACAGAGACCACGGCTGCCACGTTCTTCAACCGGCCGGACGATGCCCGCATCGGGACCGTCGGGCGCCCTGCCTCAGGTGGCAGTGTTGCGATCGCCGACGACGGCGAAGTGCTGATCAAGGGTGGGTGCGTGTTCCGCGGCTACTGGAAGAACGAGCGGGCAACGGCAGAGGTGTTCGATGATGACGGCTGGTTCCATTCCGGCGATATCGGCGAGATCGACTCCGACGGATATCTCAGTATCACCGGCCGAAAGAAGGAACTGATCGTCACGGCGGGCGGCAAGAACGTAGCGCCGGCGGTGCTGGAGGATCGGATGCGGGCGCACCCGTTGATCAGCCAGTGCATGGTCGTCGGTGACGGTCAGCCGTTCATTTCGGCGCTGGTCACGATCGATCCCGATGTCTATCCGGTCTGGGCGGCCGAGCACGACAAGTCTCTGAACGTCATGGAAGTGCTCGACGACGAAGATCTCCGGGCTGAGATTCAGAGTGCCATCGACGATGCCAACAAGGCGGTCTCGAAGGCGGAGTCGGTGCGTACCTTCCGCATTCTCCCGGACGACTTCACCATTGAAGGTGGCGAACTGACGCCGACACTCAAGGTGAAGCGCGGGGTGGTCAATGAGAAGTACGCCGACGTCATCGAAAGCATGTACGTCAAGTAGCAGGCGTGCTCGGTAAACGACGCCCTCCGTGGCGGTTGGCACGGCTGGTTTCGGCCGTGATGCTGGCCGGGTGCACTGCAGCACAGGTTCCGGCCACCACCGCCGGTCCTGCACCGCTTCCCGACGCCCGGACCACCACCACGCGCCCGGTCGCGGCCACCACCACCTCGTTGACACCTCCTCCACCCACCACGACCAGCCCCGACGCCCGCGCATCTTTCGTCGAGGGGACCATCGCCTCGATGAGCCTCGAAGATCGGGCCGCGCAGTTGATGCTGGTGGAGTTCTCCGGAAGCGACGCGACCGCCGCGCTCGGTCTCCTCAACGACTTTTCGCTGGGTGGGGTTCTCCTGAAGTCGGCCAACCGGAACTTCGTGTCGTCTGGCCAGGTGCAGAACCTGACGGCCCGCCTCCAGGAGGCCAGTGCCGTACCCCTCTTGATTGCCGTCGATCAAGAGGGTGGACGGATCGATCGGATCCAGTTCGACGACGTCCAGCGGTTTCCGTCTGCCGCGGTATTCGGCGCACTCAACGATCGTGAACTCACCGAAGCTGCAGCCTGGGCGACCGGTGTTCAACTGGCTGCGCTCGGTATCAATGTCGACTTCGCGCCGGTGGCCGACGTGAATGTGCTCGGCGAAGGCAACCCGGCGATCGGGGATCGTTCCTACGGGAGTGATCCGGTGCTCGTGGCGGCCATGACCCTGGCCGCGCTGCGGGGGTTCGATGCGGCCGGAGTGGCGACGGCGGTGAAGCATTTCCCCGGCCATGGGAACACGGCTGTGGATAGCCATCTCGGCCTACCCGTCGTGATGACGGAGCGCGACGTGTGGGCGGCGACCGATCTGGTGCCCTTTGCCGCGGCGGTGGGGGCCGGTGCCCCGATGATGATGGTGGCGCACGTTGCCTATCCGGCTCTTGACCCATCGGGGCTCCCTGCTTCGATGTCGAGGGCAATCACCTATGACCAATTGCGGGTAGGCCTCGGTTTCGCCGGCGTCATCGTCACCGATGATCTGGCGAACATGCAGGCGGTTGCAGCCTGGGGATCGGGGGAGCGGGCCGTGCGGGCGCTGATGGCCGGATCCGACCTCCTCCTGAATCCTGGTGACGTGAAAGCGGCTGTATCGGCCATTGTGGCCGCGGTTGCCGACGGAGTGATTCCCGAGCAGACAATCGATGATGCCCTCGCCCGCATCCTCGGCCTCAAGTTCGATCTCGGCCTCGCCGACCGGCCGGATCCGCCAACGGTCGATCCGGCGATGCGCGACGCCATCGGAACCGTCGCCATTCGCGTGGCGGACGCCTGCCGACGCGCCGGACTCGACTGCTGAGGTTGCGGTTGCATCCGGTACTGTGGAGTCGACTCCACCGGGAGTCATCTGGTTTCGTTTTGGGGGAACTCTCATGAAAGCAGTCGTGGGACCTGGTCCCGGAGAGGAACAACCGTGAGCGACATCACGTTCGACAACCGGGTGGCGATCGTCACCGGTGCCGGGGGCGGGCTCGGCAAGACCTATGCACTCGAATTGGCGCGGCGCGGGGCCAGGGTCGTCGTCAACGATCTCGGTGGCGGCGTAGATGGGTCGGGTGGTGCGTCGGCCGCCGCCGACGCAACAGTGGCCGAGATCGTCGAAGCCGGCGGTGAGGCAGTTGCGAACTACGACTCGGTGGCAACCCCCGAGGGTGGGGCCGCCATCGTGCAATCTGCGCTCGAGGCGTTCGACACCGTCGACATTCTCATCAACAACGCCGGGATCTTGCGGGACACGAGCTTCGCCAAACTCACTCCCGAGCACCTCAACCCGGTCATCGACGTTCATTTGAAGGGTGCGTTCTACGTGACGCAACCGGCCTTCACCGTCATGAAGGACAAGGGTTACGGACGATTGGTGTTCACTTCCTCACCGTCCGGCATCTTCGGCAACTTCGGGCAGACCAACTACGGTGCCGCCAAGGGTGGCCTGGTCGGACTGTCAAACGTGCTTGCCATTGAGGGCGCCAAGTACAACATCAAGTCCAACGTGATCGCCCCCGTAGCCAGGACCCGGATGACCGAAGATCTCCTCGGTCCGTTCGCCGACCTCGTCGCTCCAGAGCAGGTCATGCCGATCGTGGTCTATCTAGCCTCGGACCAATGTGAGCTGACCCATGAGGTGTTTTCAGTCGGTGGCGGCCGTTTCGCCAGGATCTTCACCGGCGTCAACGCCGGTTGGTTTGCCGGTCAGGGCGTCGTTCCGTCCATTGAAGACATCCGTGATCACCTCGACGAGATTCGCGACATCAGCGAATACACCATCCCGCTCAACAACCAGGAGGAGATGGGGTATCTGGCCCAGGCCTTTCAGCCGAAGTAGGCAGGCGGCAGAAGGCAGTGGGGTACCTGCCTGTCGCGCTCAGCTCAGGTGGTGCAGAAAAAACGAATAGATGTCGGCGGCTTCTTCGATTGCCTTGGAGGTCGGTTTCCCGAGTCCGTGCCCTGCGCGGGTCTCGACCCGCAACAACACCGGTGACGATGGATCAGCCTGCGCCTGCATGGTGGCGGTGAACTTGTAGGCATGCATCGGCACCACCCGATCGTCGGTGTCGGCGGTCGTAACCAGCGTGGGCGGATAGGTGACACCTTCCTCGACATTGTGAAGAGGCGAGTACTCGATCAGGAACGCGAAGTGCTCGCTGCTCTCCTCGGCATTGCCGTACTCCGGCGTCCAGTAGCGACCGGCCGTGAAGTGGTGGTAGCGCAGCATGTCGGTGACGGGAACGACCGGCACCACTGCCCCGAACAGGTCCGGCCTCTGTAGCTCGACGGCGGAGACGAGGAGCCCTCCGTTCGAACCCCCGAGAATCCCAAGATGATCGGCCGAGGTGATCCCTTCCTCGATCAGGTACTCGGCACAGGCGATGAAATCATCGAAAACGTTCTGCTTGTTGGCCAGCATCCCGGCCCGGTGCCAGGCCTGTCCATATTCGGCGCCTCCGCGCAGATTGGCTACGGCGAAGAGGCCGCCTGCTTCGAGGAAGGCGAGGCGGGCGGGCTGATAGGTCGGCGTGACGCTGATGTCGAATCCCCCGTAACCGTAAAGGATCGTCGGCGTGGTGCCGTCTGGTTCGAGATCGGCCAAACCGATCAGGAACATAGGCACCCTCGTCCCGTCGGGAGAGGTGGCGAAAGTCTGGCGGGTGCGGAAACGGTCGTCGTCGCGACCGGATGCGGTCCACATCGATCCCAGCAGTCTGGTTTCGAGGTCGTAGCGCAGCACAGTCGGCGGCTGGGTGAACGACTGATAGCCGATGAACAGGTCCCGATCGCTGGGGCGACCGGTGAGTTCGACGACGCTGCCGAGGCCGGGCAGCGGAGGTTCGTCCACCACGGCGCCGGAGGCGTCGTGAATCCGGATCAAGTGATGGGCATGGTGCATCCACATCGTGATGAGCCGACCGCCCGTTAGCGCCCCGTGCACCAGGGCATCCTCACCCTGGGGGACGATCTCGACCCATTTGTCCCGTTCGGGATGAGCGAGATCGATCGCGACGATTCTTCCGAGCGGAGCGTCAAGGTCGGTGAGGACCATGAACCGGCCGTCGAGGTGTTCGATGAACTCGTACTTGGCGTCGAACTCGTCGAGGAGGAGCACGAAGTCCCCGTCATCGTCGAGCGGCCGGTAGTAGAGGCGATTGCGGCTGTCGGTTCCTTCCCATACATGGAGGACGAGATAGCGACCGTCGTCCGACACGAAGGGCATGAATCCGAGGTCGGGGGCGTCGGGGCGTGCGTACACCAGCTCGTCCTGATCCTGGGCGGTTCCGATCAGGTGGGAGTACACGCGCTGATGCGTACTCGGTGGAGCGTCCGGCACCTCATCCTCGGTCGGGAAGCGAGAGTAGAAGAAGCCGCTGCCATCGGGCAGCCAGGCAATCGAGGTGAACTTCACGTTGCGAAGACGGTCGGGGAGTTCGGTGCCGGTCTCGACATCGAGGACGCTGATGGTCTGCCAGTCGCTGCCCGATTCGGCAATGCTGATGGCCAGCAAAGCACCGTCGTCGCTGGCCGACGACGCAACGAGGGCGGCGGTTCCGTCCTCGGTCAGGGTATTCGGATCGAGCAGTACCACCGGTGCTCCGTCCAGGCCGTCTTGCCGGTAGAGGACCGGCTGATCCTGAAGACCGTCGTTCTTTGTGAAGAAGAGGCGCTCTCCGCGTCGCACCGGCGCGGTCCAGCGCGGGAAGTCCCACAGTTCCTCCATACGCTCCCGGAGGGCAGAGCGGTGGGGGAGATTCTCGAGGTGGTCGAACGTGGTCTCGTTCTGAGCGTCTACCCACGCTTGGGTGTCGGGAGAGTCGGGGTGTTCAAGCCAGCGGTAGGGGTCGGCAACTGTGGTGCCCCAGAAGTCATCGGTGACGTCGTCTCGTCTGGTGGTGGGATAGGAGTAGGCCATGGGCGGCGAGTCTAAGAGGCTACGATCGCTGCCATGACCGATCAGCCGAGAATCGTGGTGACGCGCCGCCCGCCGGGACGGGCAATGGAAATGCTCGAGGGATCGTGCCGCGTCGTCCTCTGGGATGAAGATCGGGCCATGCCGAGGGACGACTTGCTCACTGCGATCGCGCAAGCGGACGGCCTGTACTCGATGCTCACCGATGCCGTCGATGCGGCACTTCTCGCCGCCGCCCCTTCGCTACGAGCGGTCAGCCAGATGGCCGTCGGTCTCGACAACGTCGATCTGGCCGCGGCGACGGTCCGGGGTATTCCGGTGGGTCATACGCCGGAGGTCCTCAACGAGACGACGGCCGACACGGTCTTTGCTCTCCTGCTCGCCCTCGTGCGGCGGGTCGTTGAGGGGGCCGCGTACGTCAAGGAAGGGCGGTGGGGCCCGTGGCAGCCGGAACTCCTGCTCGGGGGTGATCTACATCACACGACCCTCGGGATCATCGGTATGGGCCGAATCGGCTCGGTTGTTGCCCGGCGGGCGAGCGGCTTTGAGATGCGGATCCTCTATCACAATCGCCGGCCGAATGAACACGCTGCGGACCTGAATGCCCACTTTCGATCGTTCGAGGATCTGCTGGCCGAGTCCGACCACGTGGTCGTGATGGCGCCGCTGACCGACGAGACGTACCACCTGATCGACCGCCGGGCATTGGAATTGATGAAACCAACGGCCACGCTGGTGAACGGGAGTAGGGGAGGCCTGGTCGATCCGGTGGCGCTCGAGGAGGCCCTCCGGGAGGGCTGGATCTCCGGCGCGGCCCTCGATGTGACCGAACCGGAGCCCATCCCGGCCGATCATCCGCTGCTGGACCTCGAGAACTGCCTGATCATCCCGCACCTCGGCTCGGCCAGCGTTGCAACCCGCGCCGCCATGGCCGAGCTGGCCGCCGAGAATCTCATCGCCGCCTTGGCCGGCCGCCGGATGCCAGCGTGCGCCAACCCGGCGGTGTACGAGTAGCGGCGAGTGAGAGCGTTCTCCTGTCTTGTTCGCTGGCCCCTAGGGCGGAGCCCCCCTACCTCCGCCTTTGCTTCGCTTCGGCGTAGGGACCTTCCCCCCTTCGGGGGGACCGACGGGCCTCTATCGACTGTCCATTGCCTCCCTGATCCACAGGCTGGGCCAGCCGATCTTGGGCAGCACGAAGACCACCTTCCCGGTGATCCGGTCGGCGGCGACAAGTGGATCCGGTTTGTCCACGTTGTCACCCTTGGTGAGAAAGACCAGTTCACCCTCATCTTCGAGGATCTCGACGATCCGGTGCACGAACTCGAAACTCGATTGGTTGAAGCGGATCACGTCGTTGACCTCGAGCGACTCGATCGGGACCTCGCGGATCACGACGACGTCGCCCCGCTGGAAGGCGGGTTCCATTGAGATACCCGACAGGAGGTAGGGCCGGACACCGAACGTGCCGTTGACGAACAGCACGATCAGGACGGCCAGTACGGCGGTTGTGACCCACGCGAACCATGATCGGCCCTCTTCGGCCCGAAGGGCTGCCTCCGGTTCCTGCGAGTACCTCTCGGCGAACTCGGCCGTGCCTTCATAGAGCGTGCGCGCCACGATCAATGCCGTCAAGGGAAGCGCCGTTCCGATCAGGGCGCGGACCGGCCACTCGTGGGCCGGCAGAATTGGGAGCAGCCATTGGACGGCGAATACCGGCCAGAGGTAGGCAGCCGAGACGAAGATCCCACCACCGGCCACGAACGACGTGGCTACGGCAGACAGGGTGAGGGCGGGCACATACCTTCCCACGCCGATTCGGAACAGCGTGTCGAGGTCGCTGATTGATTCCCACTGCCCGAGCGGGGTGGCGACGGCGGCGAAGGCAATGACGGTGATCGCGAATGCCGCCATCTCGTTGATCTGCCGCCAGGCGTGGAAAACGTAGGCGCGCGTGGCTTCGACACCGATGACCAGCGTCGTGAAGTAGAGAATGTTCTTTGGGTAGTTGGCGAGCACGCCGGTCGACGGGTTGTCGCCGAAACCGAAGACGAGGCCGGACACCATGAAGACCGAGATGTGGAAAATTCCGGTGAGGAAGGCGATGCGGATGAGGATCCGGCTGAAGTCCGGTGCGTCGGAGAGGCGGCGATACAGCCGCCGGGCGACGAGTGCGAACATTGTCCACAGGATCGGCTGGGCGACGTAGAGATTGAGCCCCGGGTTGCCGCTGGTCCATTGGGGGAGCGGGCGCTGAGTGATCCACGCGGCGGCGAGGAGTCCGATCGCCATCGCCGCGGCACGCATCTGATCGGATGCTTCGAGTGCGGGGCGGATGACGATAGGGGTCGGGAGGTCGGCCCTCCCCGGCGCCGCCGGGATTGGTGCCGGGGGGTGTGGGCGGTGATGCCCCTGATACGTGCCGGGAAACAGCGGGCGGCGCCGCCCGTGGCGGCCGACATAGGTTCCGAATAAGAACTTGCGAAGCCGCATCCTCAGTGTTGGTGGTTGGGCCGCGTGGCGATGCCCCGCTGTGGAATCATCGGGTTCTGCCGGCGGCGAACCTGTTCTGCTCACGAAAGCCCGTCTCCGGGGTCGGTGGCAACACATGCTAACGATGGGCCGTCGAGCAGGGTCTATGGGGACGTGTGCCCGCCGCTGATTGGGTCGTTGCAGGTGTGGGAGAGGACCAGGTTGCCTGCGGCGATGTCGATGAATGCGCCGCGCAGGGTGTCGGCTGTCGGCGTGTAGAGATAGAACTGCTGGTTGTTGTTGTTCACCTTGGTCGGCCTGACGGGGCCGAGTTGACCCGCCGCCACGAATACTGCCGTGACGTTGCCTATTCCCTTGTTGCGGGTCTGGTTGGCGACGAAATGCCAGGCATAGGGGTTCGCAGTGGTCCATCCGGGTCCGCAGTCACCGGGATTGCCGTCGAAGAAGTAGGTGCAGAGCCCGGAAGCGTTGATCAGCACTGCGCCGGCGGGAATGTCGGCAGTGGTGAGGGGCGTACAGGGCGGGCGTTCGTCTTCGCCGGTGACGACGATGATCACCTGGAAGACGAGGGTGGAGTTCTCGGGGGCGATCTGCTCGACTCTGGCAGCCAGCACCGCGGTGGCCGTGGCACCCGAATCGAGGACCGCCGGAATTGGTGGGTTGGAGATGTCGGTGACGGTCAGTCCGGTGTCGGCCGTGATCACGGCAGGCTGCACCTGGACCGGGACCGTGGTGCCGTTGGTGAAGGTGGCTGCGAAGGTGCACACGTACCCGGGGTAGGCGTTGGCCACCTCGACGTCGAGGGATCCGGCATCCGGATCACCGATCGTGGCGATGCAACGGGCGACGTCCTTGTCGTACCGGGAGGCATTCAATCCTTCGGTGGTCGGATCGACGCTGCTGGCGGGTCCCCAGGCGTCGTAGATGGCGTCGCTTTCACCAAGGTCGCCCGTGTCGGCTCCCTGCACGGTGCCGTCATCGTTCGTGAGTGTGTCAGTGAAGATAACCCCCGAGTCAAGTCGGGTTTCTGGCGGGTCGCCGGAATTGCCCAGCGACGGCCCCGCGCTGACCAACAGCATGGCCATGGCTGTGATCGTGATCCACCATCGGACTTTCGCCTTCGGTGGCATGCTCGGCTTCAATCTCGGTCCCTTCCGTGTCAGTTTCGAGTTGGGTTCGGTTGGGCGAGTGGCGAACCGCCCACCCAACCATCGTTTGTCAGGTATTCCTTTGCCGGTTGCCTCCGTTCAGAATGGATTGGGGATCACGATGACCGGGTCCCCAGTCGTCTTGGAAATCGGCTGGCTGCCCTCGACGTCGTACAGGTCGCAAACATCGTCGGCTGCTTCCGTTGGTTCGTTCCAGTTGTGGACGCACACTGTCATCGAGAACGAGTAGTCGGTGTCCTGTTGCGCTACCTGTTCTACGTGCAGCTTCAGACTGCCCGTCGCGATGGCCAGCGGATCGATCTGGGGATTTGGCGGCGTTTCTCCCCGCCACTCCACCCAGACCTCTCCGTTAGCGGCGAATATGTCTGTCGCCAGGTTGGTTCCAGCAGTCCCTTCGATCACCAGATACGGAACTGCGATCGGGATTGAACCCGCGTTGGTGAATTCCATCTGGCAATCGTCGTAGTAGCTGGGATAAGTATTGAAGTAGCTGAGTATGACGACAGGATCGAGGGGTGTGTAGTCGATTGAGACGTGAGCGACGTTCTTGTTCGTCTCCCACTTCTTGTACTGCGTGAGTCCCGGCCTGAACGGAATGCCAAGATCCGTCCAAGAAGGGTCCCCGGGTAATCCGGCCGGCCGTGCAGTGAGGTCGCCTCCGCCGGGTCCAGGCAGAACCTGGACACCAGGAAGCGAGCCTTCAACACAACTGACATCCGCCCATCCGACCCCGACTGCACCCGTTTGGATTTGGCCATAGGCGTCGAGCGTATCGGTCCAATGTGCGAACAAGACGCCGCTCGCAGCGAGGGCGAGTACGACTACGGTGGCCAGGATCGCCCAGCGTTTGCTGTCTCTGTTCATGAACAGCTCCTGTCGCTGGGACCTCCTAGGGGAGTGGGAGTGGAACCGGCGTTCCATCCGCGATACCGATCGGCGTTCCATCCGAGCCGGCCACCACCGCACCGGGCGTGCAGAAGCTGGCATCCCACTCGTTCCAGTTCACGAAGTCCTGATAGACGTTGAACT
>JAHEDK010000059.1:3226-3754 GCA_024641245.1 Actinomycetes bacterium | reverse complement strand
CAGCCGAACTGGTGAGGGAACGCTACCCCGCTGTGGACGTAGCGCATTGGATCGACGCGAACCCCTACCAGGGGCGAGATATGGTCGACCGTTGGAAAGCGGACCTCGTTTCCGCCGGAGCAATCGAACTCGATCAGGGAGAAGGTGCCGGCGAATAACCGGCTCAATCCGCCCGCCTCCTTGGCAATCGACATAGTCCCTACCGAGAAACCTGCTCCCTGGCAGATCATCTTGCGATGGGTCTGCTTGACTGACGACCAGGACATCAGGCTCCTAGTTCTTCTAGAGCGGCGGTGGAGCCCGACCATATGAGGAGGGACCAATGGCAGCCGTCACGGCCGCCCGCAGTGGCTTGCCCGAACGTCGGGTTCTGGTCGCCTTCGGCTTGTTCATTCTGGTTGGCGGCGGCGCTTCGGTCGCTATCCGGATCACCTACGAGGAGATGGCCCCGTTCTGGGTCGCAACGGCGCGGTTCGGGTTGGCTGCACTGGCATTTTGGGCACTGGTCGTTTTCAAGAAGCTGTCATT
>JAHEDK010000059.1:0-3216 GCA_024641245.1 Actinomycetes bacterium | reverse complement strand
GATTCCTCGCACCAGATCGTCGAGCCAGCCCGCAGCTGTCGAAAACGTGGCACGACTGACGTTACTCTGACGAAGCGTCTACCTGGCTCGTTGCGGGACGGCTTTGAGGGGATCTCCATCAACCCACAGCAGACAGTCACCCATAACCCGACGCATGCGTCGCGTTTGGTCGAAATGCATGGCTGGAACAGCGCTATCTCTGTCTGGGGCTCGGGCTACTCGCTCAATCAGTCGATGCCTGGCCGGGGGGTGTAGCTTGACCAACACTGCCTGCCCTATCAAGGTATCTATGGCTGCTGTGTTTGATCGATCCGACTACCGCACGCTGGCCGAGGCCATCTACCTCAACCAGGCCGCCCTCGGCCTGCTGAGCAACACCACGGTCGACGCCATGCATTCCTTCCTCGACGAGGTCGGGCGGCACGGCAACCTGCACATGTCGGATGAAGAGGAAGCAGCCTTCCTCGGGACCCTCCGCGAGCGGGCCGCCCGGCTGTGGCACACCGAGCCGGGCCGGATCGCCATCGTGGCCGGCGCCAGTGAGTTGCTCGGCCAGGTCCCGTTCCTGCTGCCGCCACCGGCTGGATCCGAGGTGATCTTGGTGGCGGGCGACTTCCCGGCGGTCACCCGCCCCTGGCTCCGCTTGGTCGAGCGCGGCGAGTGCCTGGTCCGGTTCGTTGAGGACAAACCGGAGACTGACCTGACCTCAGACATCATCGCCGCTCTGAACGACCGGACGTGGCTGGTGGCGGTCGGTTCCGTCCAGTATGCGACCGGCAGCCTCATCGACGTTCCCCGGTTGCGGGAAGCCACCGCCGGGGCCGGGGTGCGGCTGGTCGTCGACGCCACCCAAGGGGCCGGGGCGATGGAGACCGACGTGGCCGGCTGGGGTGCCGACATCGTGGTCGGCAGCGGATACAAGTGGTTGGGCGGCCATGGTGGTGTGGCGCTCGGAGCCGTCGAACCGTCGATCCTGGAGCGGACCCCGCCGCTGCCGGGTTGGATGGGCGCTCCCCACCCGTTCGACTTCGACGCCCAACAAGTGCTGTTCGCCGACGACGCCCGGCGGTTCACCCAGTCGACCATGGCCTACATCTCGGTGGTCGGCCTCTCCGCCGCCCTTGACCAACTGCTGGCGCTCGACATGAAAGAGGTCGAAGCGCAAGCGACCCGACTGGCCAACCGCCTGGTTGGGGTCGTCGAAGCCAACGGCTGGCGGCCCTTCCGAGACCTGGATGATCCGTCGGCCAGTGGTCACATCGTCTCCCTGAGCCGGCCGGGCCACGACGTCGCGGGGAGCCTGGCTGCATTGCGGGCGGCCGGCATCGTGTGCGGTTCTCGCAACGGGCGGATTCGAGTGTCGCTGGCCGGCTACAACACCGAGCAGGACATCGATGCCCTCGCCCGGTCCCTCACCTGACCGGGTACCGCCAATCCACCGCTGCTGAGGAAGCAGCCTCTGAAAGATGGTGGAACCTCGGTGGTGATCGTTGCGGCGGTTTTGGTTGTTCCACCGAATGGCTCTCCGAGAAGGTGAGCGAGAAGGGCTACCGGCAGGGGTAGCAGCGGGCCCAGGCGCCACCCAACCCGGCCGGCCATCCACCATGCATCGCCGGGCGTGCCGGCGAGACGGACTATCGAAGCGCCGGGATGATCTCTTGCCCGTATGCCTCCGTGGTCGCTTCGTTGGCGTCGTGCATGAGATAGATGGCGAACTGGTCGACACCCATGTCTCGCAGCTCGGTCAGCTTGGCGATGTGGTCGGCAGCAGTGCCGAGAACGCAGAATCTGTCGACAACGGCATCCGAAACGAAGTCGGCCGACGGGTTCTTCCGTTTGCCGTGGTGAAGGTAGTCGTAGTCCTTGCGATCTTTGATGAAGTCGGTCAGTGCCCGCGGCACCGCGCTCCCGTCACCGCCGTAGCGGGCTACCAGATCTTCGACGTGGTTACCGACCATTCCCCCGAACCAGCGCAACTCGTTTCGCTGGTGGTCGAGATCGTCGCCGACATAGGCGGGGGCCGCCACACAGAAGTCAATCTCGTCCGGGTCACGGCCGGCGTTTCGGGCTGCAGACTTCACCGCCTCCATCGTCCATTCGAGGATCTTCGGGTCGGCGAGTTGGAGGATGAACCCGTCGGCTTCGCGGCCTACCAAATCGAGGGCTTTAGGCCCGTATCCGGCCACCCACATCGGGAGATCCCAGCCATGTTCATCTACCCAACGCAGCCGCAGCCGAACATCCTTGTACATCACCGATTCGCCGGCCACTAGACCTTTGATCACCTTCATCGACTCCGACATGGTTGCCAGGGTTGCCGGTTTGCGCCCGATGTAGCGCAGCGCCGAGTCACCGCGCCCCATCCCGCAGATCGTCCTTGGTCCATAGGTGTCGTTGAGCGTGGCGAACAGGGATCCGAGAACCGTCCAGTCGCGGGTACCTGGGTTGGTCACCATCGGTCCGACGACGATCCGATCGGTGGCGGCCAGAATCTGGCTGTAGACGACGAACGGTTCCTGCCAGAGGACGTGCGAATCGAAAGTCCAGACGTGCGAGAACCCATTTCGCTCGGCAAGCTTGGCCAAATCGACGACCCGTGACGCCGGCGGGTCGGTTTGCAGGACGACTCCGAAATCCATTGTGCTGCCTCTCCGTCGTAGAGCTATGTGTGCTGCGGAATCTCTAGGGGAGCCCCGCCATCGATGAGATCCCGTCGGTGTTCGGTCGTCTTAATTGCACCACCTCAGATGAGCATCTGGTTCATACCGCGTTTCAGGTACGACCCATCGCCCTTGGAGCCGACATAGCGACCACCGTCGATGATCGTCTTCCCCCGGGAGAGGACCCTGTCGATCTTGGCGTTGATTTCCATCCCCTCGTAGGCCGTGTAGTCAATGTTTCCGTGAATCGTGTCGGGAGCGGAGTAGGTGAAGGATGCCTGGGGGTCGTAGATCACGATGTCGGCATCCGATCCGACGGCGATGGTGCCTTTGCGGGGGTACAGGCCGAACATCTTGGCTGGGCCCGTAGAGATCAGATCGACCCAGCGATTGATATCAAACCGACCGCCCACCACACCGCTCTGGTACATGACGTTGAGGCGCTCCTCGACGCCGGGAAGCCCGTTGGGAATCAGCGTGAAGTTGCCTTCCCCCAACCGCTTCTGGCGGCCCAGCTTCTCATCGTCGTCGTAGAAGAAGCAGGCATGGTCGGTGG
>JAHEDK010000058.1 GCA_024641245.1 Actinomycetes bacterium | reverse complement strand
ACACCCTCGCCACGGCTATTGGCCTGGCGCTCGGGACTATGGGAATCGCAGCGGCGGCATCACCGTCCACAGTGACCGGACAGGCGCCGAATCAGGTCGAAGCTCCATCCGTCGCTTCAGATGGCCAGTCCGACGAGCTCGGCGAAGAGATTGAGGAATCCAGCGACGAAGACACCGACGGAATCGACCACCAATTCGAAGGTCAAGAAATCGGCAACAACGGCGACGGGATCGCAGACGCAGACGATGCTGCGGAGATTGAGGAATCCAGCGACGAAGACACCGACGGAATCGACCACCAATTCGAAGGTGAAGAAATCGGCAACAACGGCGACGGGATCGCAGACGCAGACGATGCTGCGGAGGTAGCCGACACTCCCTGAACGACCTACATCGCTCGCCGCGGGAAACCCCGAACCCCCAAGGTTCGGGGTTTCCCGGCATAAAGGGTCCGGCCGGTGGCGCCCGAATACATCCTCAGCGAACGTTCAGGTTCGGTTGATGACAATATGCTCATACTCGGGAAGGAAATGTCGTCACATGCGGGTGTTGGTGGTCGAAGATGAGAAGAAGGTTGCTGCCGCCGTTCGCCGGGGTCTTGAGGCTGAAGGGTTCACCGTCGATGTCGCCCTCACCGGTACCGACGGCAAGTGGTTGGCAACGGAGAACGAGTACGACGTCATCGTCCTCGACATCATGCTGCCCGGAATCAACGGCTTCAAGCTGTGCGCGCAGCTGCGTGAACTCGGCATCTGGACACCGATACTGATGTTGACGGCCAAAGACGGTGACCTCGACGAAGCCGAGGCATTGGACACGGGCGCCGACGATTTCCTCCGCAAACCCTTCTCTTATGTCGTCCTCGTCGCTCGGATCCGGGCGCTCCTTCGTCGATCATCGTCAGCTGAAACATCACTGACATACGAGGTTGGTGATCTGGTTCTCCATCCGGCCAGGCACCGATGCAGCCGCGGCGACCAGGAAATCAAACTGACGGCTCGGGAGTTCGCCGTGCTGGAGTTCCTGATGCGCCGACCCGGCGAGGTCATCGCCAAGTTGGATATTCTCGACAACGTGTGGGACTTCGCCTTTGACGGGAATCCGAACATCGTCGAGGTCTACATCGGTTATCTCCGCAGGAAGATCGACGACCCTTTCGAACGCAAGTCGATCGAGACTGTGCGCGGAGCGGGATATCGACTGGTCCCCGACCGTGGCTAGGTGGTCCGGACAGGCATCATCGCTCCGGTTCCGGGCGACCGTTCTGGTCACCCTGGTACTCGTGGCTGCCCTGATTACCGGTGGCGTGGCGCTGGTCTATGCCCAAACCCAGGCTCTGAACCAGGCGATCGATACCGGCCTCGACGGTCGTGCTACCGACCTGGCGAACCTGGTTGCCGATGGGGTCATACCCAACCCCATCACAGTCGCCGGAGACGAACAGGCGCTGGCCCAGATCATCGACCCCGGCGGGATGGTGGTGGCATCGAGCGCCAACATCGAAGGGGAAGAGCCAATTTCGTCCGCAGAACCCCCTCAGGGCGCGATTCTTCACGGAGTCGTTCGCGACCTCCCTGTCGAGGAACGGGTATTCCGATTTGCCGCCACATCCGTGGCGACTCCGGCCGGCCTTTATCGAGTGTACGTGGCCGCCAGTGTCGAGGTTCGAACAGAGGCGGTGGCCGCCCTGGTTGCTGCGCTCATCGTTGGCATCCCTGTGCTGTCGGTCGTCGTGGCCGCTACCGGGTGGGTCGTGATAGGCCGCACCTTGAATCCTGTTGAGGAAATCCGCTCCGAAGTCGAGGCGATCACCGGATCAGAGCTGCACCGGCGCGTCCCGCAACCCGCCCATTACGATGAAATAGGCCGCCTGGCCCGAACCATGAACACCATGCTCGAGAGGCTTGAACGGTCTTCGAAACAACAGGATGAATTCGTATCGAACGCTGCCCATGAGCTCCGCAGTCCGTTGGCCGGTATCCGCGCTGAGCTCGAGGTTGATGCTGCCCACCCGCGCCCGGACGCCTGGCAGGAGACGAGGGATAGCGCGCTCGCAGAGGCGATCCGGCTCCAAACACTGATAGACGACCTCCTCCTCCTGGCCAAAACGGACTCGGGGACGAGATCTTGGACTGAGGTGGATCTCGACGACCTGGTGGGTCAAGCCGGGGCGAAACTGCGCGTTCGTGAGGCCATCACCGTCGACTCGTCATCGATCTTGGCAGCGAGGGTCACCGGTGACGCCAACCAGCTCCTTCGGGTAGTTATCAACCTTCTAGAAAACGCCGAGCGCCACGCCACGTCGCTGGTGAAGGTGTCGCTTCATTCAGAAGGCCAACGGGTCTTGTTGACAGTTGAAGATGACGGATCGGGAGTGCCCGAAGCAAACCGCCAAATGATATTTCGCAGATTTGCGCGGTCGGACGAGGCCCGCGCTCGTGACGAGGGCGGATCGGGGCTCGGCCTGGCTATCGCATCGGAGATTGTCCACCGTCACGGAGGCACTATCGCGGTTGGTAATTCGAGTATCGGTGGGGCAGCTTTCACTGTTGAGTTACCAAGAGATATCCACCAGTCTTGACACCGATGAACGGGCAACGCCGGTCTAGCTGCTCGATGAGTTCTTGCTCCACTCCTTCTCATACAGCGCCTTTGCCCGCTCGTCCCCGACGAACACAGAGATGGCGTGTCCCACAACGCCAAGGCCCCAGAAGAGGACGGGCCAGTAGGCCCAGTCGAGGCCCAGCACCGCCTGGCCTCCCTTCCCGGCACGTACATCGAGGATCACGAGCAGAGCGTTTACGAACGTGTAGGTCATCAGGTGGTACAAGAAGTCGCGCACGTGCTTGACGTGCCGTTCAACCCGTTCCAATGCAGGATCAGCTTGCGTCATCTATCCCTCCTCGTTCATTGGACGAAAGGGTCCGTCTCAGCGCAAGGGCCAAAGGGCCCGTTGCGGGTCCCGATGTCGGCGAATGGCTCCAACTCGATCCAAACGACGTTGAGCACTAGGGCCCAACGGCGGCTCGCCGCAACTTCCTCATGCTGATTGAGGGACCAAGGCCTCTAGAAGTCGGGGCGGCCGAGGCTGTACAAGGAGTAGGACCCGAGAGTTACCGAAACAGGAATCCTCAAGGCACTCACCGGTTCGTGGTTTCGAGGCGGGTGCCAGACACCGTCGATCATGAGGGGTGAGGAATCATGGAGAATGTGAGGATCGTCCTCTCAGGGCTGTGGGTCGCCATGATGCTGACCTATCTCCTGGGGGACGTGCTGCGGATATTCGCCGGTGACTTCACCCCTGGAGAAATCGACGGCCAGAAGGCAAACCAGGCGGTGTGGATCGCGGCAGCCGTGCTGATGCTGATCCCGATCGTCATGGTGGTCCTGTCCTTGACCGTGCCGTATCCCGCCATCCGCTGGATCAACGTCGTCGCCGCCGCGTTTCTAGTCGCCTTCAATCTCGTCGGGATGCCTTACCCGGGGGCGTACGACAATTTTCTGCTCGTGGTCAGCTTCATCTTCAACGGAGTGATCATCTGGAACGCATGGACGTGGACCTAGCCCCGTGCGAGTTCCTAGGACGTGTCGGGTGGATCGGTGCCGGTTGCCTGTTCGTAATCGTGAAACTCGGCTAGGAAGTTGTCCCACCAGTCGGCGGCTAGTCGGGCTGGGTCGAGTCCGAACTCTCGTCCGTCTGGTCGGATGAATCTCACTTCGCGATCTAAGTCACCTTCGATGGCCCAGCCGTCTTCGTGTACTAGTCGATG
>JAHEDK010000057.1 GCA_024641245.1 Actinomycetes bacterium | reverse complement strand
TTGACCATCATGCCGAAGGCACGCTCCATGCCGCTCGGCGAGGGATTCGCCATCCAGTTGACCCGCTCGATGCGAGCGCCGTTACTGAGATGGAAGTGCTCGACACGTTCTTCGACCTGCCCGTTGGGGCGCTTGGCGTAGAGCAGGTAGCGGGCACACCAGCGGAGCAATTCGTCCTTGTAGGGCTCGAGGTCCGCCGGCGTCACAAACTGATCGGGATCCTCCAAGAGGGGCCGCAGTGATTCCAGGTCAGCACGATCGGAGTCCGTCCGCTGGGCCAGGAGCCACGAGCGGAACCCGCTGATCGGCGACAGCGTGGCAAATCGTCTCAGCTGGGGAAGTTCCTGAGACAGCCGGGCGACGACCCGCTTGATGAGAAAGTCGCCGAGAGGGACTCCCGCCAGGCCCGCCTGACAATTCGATATGGAGTAGAAGATCGCCGTGTCGGCGGTGGCCGGATCGGTGAGCGGTGCGTCCGGATCGAGCAGGATGGGCAGCAGGTCAGCCAGACCCTCCACCAGGGCCCCTTCGACGAAGATAAGCGGCTCGTCGGGCATCTGCGGATGGAAAAAAGCGAAGTTACGCCGGTCTTCGGCCATACGGTTGCGAAGGTCGGTCCAGCCGTCGATTTCGTGAACGGCCTCGTACTCGATCAATTTCTCCAGGATCGCAGCCGACGTGTTCCAGTCGATGGCACGCAGTTCGAGGAATCCGATGTCGAACCACCCGCGCAGAAGGTGGGCGATGTTGCGATCAAGCCCTACCAGAGCCGGGCTCAGGTCCGGGATTCGCCGCAGGTCTGCTCGCAGATCGACAACGAACTTCGTACCTTGCTCGAGTCCGTTGAAGAGGGTGAGCAATCGGGCAGCCGGGGGGCGCAGGGCATGGCGCAGCTCCAGGCGTGTCGTTTCCTTCTGCTCCAGGGTATCCGCCGCCTGATAGTCGGCAATTGCGGTCTCGACGGCGGAGTCATCGACTGCGTACTCGTCGGCGAGTAGCCGCAGAAACCTGAATTTGCCCGTGTCGTCGAGCTTCAGATAGATCTCTCCAAGCTCGGCCGCGTGTGTGCGTGCCGCTACCGGATTGGTCTGGGCCAGGCTGCGCACAATCCGATCGCGAATCGGGGCCACATCCGCCAGATCCGGCGCCAATCCGGCGGGCAGGGAACCGTCGACACCGGCGCCACGACGGAACGCCCGACGAAACCGGCCGATCGTTCGATCAAAGAGGCTCGTCATGAGGTCCATTCTTATCGATATCGGCACGACCTCGGCCGCAACTGAGCGTCTCCATCAGCCGGCATCAGTCGCCTGCGACGGACTCCACGAACACGACCCGGGTGTAGCCCAACTCCAGCAGGAGCCCCTCGATGACAGATCGGGCATTCGTCTCCGCTCGATCGAGGATTCCGGCATCGATCGCCGATTGCCGGAGGACCTCTTCAGCCACCTGACGGGCATCCGATTCGAGTTGGGGATCACCCTGGGTCAAGATCCCGGTACTGCGATCGATCACCTGGGTCTGCTCGCTGTCCAGCGAGACGTAGATGATCTCGGCCGGGGGTAACTCAACCGTCACCGTGCCGGTTGCGGTGTCGACCTCAAAACTATCTTCGTAGAACCGCTGAAAGTCGATCCCGGCGCCGATCTTGGCCACGACGAACATGAAGATCCGATCGCCACGGGCCCAATTGAGCCAGCCAAAATCATTGCCCTTCTCGATCATCGTCGACTCGATGACCTCAACCGTTGTCAGTTGGGCCACGTTGCGCACTTGTTCAACGACGGACTGCCCGACTTCTGTGTACTCCTCACCACCGCCGAACAGGCTGAAGCCGCTGAACGCACTGCCGATGAAGAAGGCACCGAGGATCAACACGCCCGCAATAACAAGAGCACCGACTTTGCTTGACACCGAGGAATCCGCCATATGTGTTCACCAACCCTGGTCCGGGCCGAAGCTCTGTCGCCCCGGCAGGGCCCATTGTGGCCCGCCGGGCGACAGATTCCCACCAATCGGCCCCCCGGCCCCGACACCTTGGACACACAGCGCCGCCCAGAAGTTCCCCGGTATCTCGATCCACCCTTGTCACCCCTTGCTATCCGTGATACCTTATTACACAAGGTAGCCGGGATAGCCGGACACTTGGATTCACATGTAGTTGGTTTAAGACGGTTGACCTCTCGGGCCGTACTTCCGACGGAATCGGACCCGGGTCCTATACGAGGGACAGAGGCCAACGGGGACGGCACAGGACTCAAGAATGGAACACAGCTCACAGCTTCTCAAAGGTGTTCTCGACATGGTGCTGCTCGCGCTCATTGCGGAGGAGCCCAGCTACGGCTACGAAATGGTCGACAAACTGCAACAAAAGGGACTCGAGTTGGTGAGCGAAGGCAGCATCTACCCGCTGCTGAGCCGGCTGCAGAAGAAGGGCTACATCGCCGGATACTTCGTCGAATCCGCCGGCGGCCCACCCCGGAAGTACTACCGCATAGAGAAGTCAGGCCGACAACAGCTCGCCGATTGGAGCGAGGAGTGGAACCGGCTGTCTGCCGGAGTTGGAGGAGTACTTGATGGCCACAACGGAGGAAACCATGGCTGAGCAAGTGGGGGTTGCCGAGGTTGTGGATCGTTGCAGGCGCTATTGGTCTTCGACTCACGTGCCGAGCAAGGCGATCCAGGAAATGGCAGCAGAACTCTCGTCGCATCTCAACGAAGCCGCCGCCGCCGGCAAAGCGCCGCAAGCAGTCATCGGACCGGACCTCAATGAGTTCGCCGAGGAATGGGCCCGGACCTACCGACGGCCAATGACTACGGCCGACCACCAAGGGAAGCGAAGCAGGATTTCGGCGAACAAGCAGATGCTGTTTTCCCTGATTGCGATAGCCGCGATCACAGCCTCGGTCTTGATATTTTCACCAAAGGAGGATGACGTGGACAGCGAGATTCTGCAGTGGGCATTTCTGGGGGGAGCACTTCTGCTCTTCGTGGGCGAGATCCTGACCGCAGGCTTCTTCCTGCTGCCGTTCGCCATCGGGGCTGCAATCGCGGCAATCATGCTGATCATCGGAGTATCGCCCGTCCTCACCCTGATTTCCTTCCTGGTGATCAGCGTGATCGCTCTCATCGGCCTGCAGCGATATACCGACACGGACGACGATATGCCGCCGGTGGGCTCCACCCGATACGCAGACAGGACGGGCACCGTCCTCGTGACCGTCTCGCGGGCCAAGGGAACCGGGCGAGTGAGGATGGAGACGGAAAACTGGCGGGCAAGCACGGATCTACCCGAGGAGATCCCGGAAGGTACCGAGGTCAGGATCGTCGAGGTTCGCGGCACGCGACTCATTGTCGTCCCGCTCGATGATGGAATCTGATCACAAGAGTTAGAGACAGAGAAGAACTAGGGAAACAGAAAGGACAGACATGCCCGCTTTCTTAGGTGTATTTGGCGTAATCCTCGTGCTCCTATTCGTGGTTGCTGCCACCGGCTTCAAGCTCGTCAAGCAGTACGAATTGGGTCTGATCGAGAGATTCGGTCGGTACGAGAAGACGGTTGGTCCCGGTCTGCGCTGGGTCATGCCGTTCATCAAGAACCTCCGTAGGGTCGACATGCGTGAGCAAGTCGTGGACGTTCCGCCCCAGGAGGTCATCACGAAGGACAACGTGGTTGTGACCGTAGACGCCGTCGTCTACTACCAGGCCACGGACCCCGTGAAGCTGAAGTACAACGTCGCCAACTTCATCGTGGCAGCCACGAAGCTGGCACAGACCAACCTGCGTAACGTCGTCGGCGACA
>JAHEDK010000056.1 GCA_024641245.1 Actinomycetes bacterium | reverse complement strand
TCGTGGACGATGTCTTCGGTGTATACCGTGCGAAAAGCATCAAGGTCACCAGAGTCCCAAACTTCAGCAACTCTTCGAGCGATTGTGGCGAACTCGTCGCCCCAAGCTTCGATGGAAGCCAAGCTGAGAGGATCCGTTTGCTGTGCAGCAGTCGTCGTGGTCGTTGCCAGCCCGGCCGTTGTAGTCGGAACCTCCGTCGTGGTAGTCGGCTCGCCAGTAGTGGTGATCGGCACAACCGCAGTCGTCGCCACGGGCGGTGCGGTGCTAGTCGACACCGGGACCGTGGTCTCGTCACTGCACGCAGCCGCCAGCACCAGCACCAAGACCCCGACAAGGACCCTTCGAACCACACGCAACCTCACAGCCAGTATGCGCCCAAACGCCAGATCATTCCACTAGATCAGAGATCAACCCGGCCGCTCCCAATGCCGAGCCAGCCCACGCCCCCACCCGCCACCCCGCTCAGTGTTCAGGTGTCTTCCTCGGAGCTTCGCTCTTCGTAAGCCCCCTGAGCTGAGAGCTTTGGCGTGGGGCGTGGCTCGGGAGGGTTACGTCTAGGTGAAACCCTGACTCTGAAACCGAAGGACGTCGACCCATCGCAGGGCACCATCACGATCCCGCAGACACTCTTCTGGTGAAACCTTTTGGGTGAGCCCACTACGGAATGTGTTCTGCTTCAACGAGGTTGGCTACGGTACGGAGAGGAGATTGCATGACGCTCACTTCATCCAGTCCAGTCGACGTCGGCGCCTGGATCAACGAACTGGAGGGCACGCGTACCATGCGCATGCAACGACACTTCGCAGTCGCGATGCTCGCCGTTGCGGCATTGGCAATCTTCCGACCGGACCCGGACTCGCTGTCTGGGTTCGCCCTCATCCCCATCCTGGTAGCCGTCACCCTCTCATCGTTGGCCAGGGGGGCGAACGCTGGATATGGCTTCATGTGGGGTTGGATCTATCCCGAGCCGTCGAGGAGGACCCGGATGGACCGGTTGGTCGATAGCGTCATTCACCACCTGGCCGGGGCTCCAGATGCTGTCGAGCTTGACGACGACCGGAGAGTACGGCTCCTCGATGATGCCGAGTTCACCGCGGCGCTTCGAGTCTTCCCGCCCGACGAAGACCCATACCCTGAATAGAACACTGTCCGCTGGAGGTTGGGCACCTGGGAGGGACCCGGGCCAGGTGCCCGAGCCAGACAGCCGAGATGTGACACTTTCCGTGGAAACCGTCAAGGCGAAGGTCATATCGAGCGCAGGTGTGCCGATCTAGCGCACCATCGGTGTGGGGGCGATATGGCGCACATTTTGGTGATCGGTACGGTTCGCTGGAGCACCCGTGAGTGGGAGTCTGTTGAGATCGCTCAGACGAGCGCCGTCCCCCGACGTTGATCCGGGGGACGGCTTGGTCCTGCGTTTGCTGGTGGGTTAGCTGCAGTGGGGGTTGTTCACCGGTTTGAATCCACCGTCACCAATGCCGATAGGCGCGTTGCCCACATCGCGGGGTATTAGACCCGTGATCGGACCTCCGTTGGCGTCGTCGGCCGGGGTGCCGTTCGTTCCGTTGCCACCGGAGTTCGCGTTGCCCACTCCGTCACAGCTCAACGGTGTGATGCCGTGCACGTGGGCCGAAGCCACGGGCACCATCGCAAACATCATCAGCGCCACCAGCAATGCCACCAGTATTGTCCGCCTCATTCCAGTCTCCCTTCAGGGGTCGCTTCGGAGATGAATACGGTTATCAAGGCGATACGGTTCGCGGCCCGCACTGCTCCGTTCAGACAGACGTCACGCACCGGGTTCGACCAGAGCTCGGAGAACAACTACTCGAGGCGCCATCCAGGACAATTGGCGGGATGATCGTTCGCGTCCCCAACCTGGTGCTCGGGGACGCACCATCTCTGTCAGTTGAGGCTCATGCGATCCGGCGGAAAGGTTGTCACCCCATATCTGGGCGTACCTGCCCACAGACGACGATTGTGAAGAACGATCTGTCAGTTCTCGTAGTCGTCACAACCGGCACCCAAATGCGTTGTCCGCTCTCGAGGAGAACCTCTAGCTGGCCGGCAGGAGTTGCTCTCACCAATCGGACACGGCCCCCGAACGGCGGCAGGACCTCCACTTCGTGTCCGTCACCCAAGCTCGTCCGGTTGGGCGACTGCGACTTGCCGGTAACCAGTAACCGGCTAGGCCTCCGTGTCCAGCACTGTGTGTCCAGAGGGGCTCTGATCGTCGTCGAGCGGTTCGAGAGTCACCCAGAGACGCGGGAAGTTGGCACGGGTTACACCCGTCCACAGCTCGATGTCACCGTCGGCCGTGAAAGTCCCCGCCGAGATATGGAGCGGACCTTGACTGAGCCAGAACTCGTAGACGTATCCGGGTGGGGCCGCGTCGAGGCCGTTAACTGCAAGAACCATTCGTGTACCGGACTGGGTGTTCCATCCGGTGACCGTCGAGGTGGCCAACGGTGCAAGGCTGGTCCCGGGCATGACCACCTCCCAGTCGGGTGACGGGGGGCGAAGAACCCCGTAGAGGCCAACCACCACCAAAGCCGCCGCAGCCGCGGCCAGCGGTCGGATCCATCGGCCCAGCCAGCCCGCCCCGGCGGTGTTTCTGTTGCGGCGGCTGGCGATGAGGGCAACCACCTGGTTCTCCAATTCAGGTGGTGGTTCTTCCCAGATCGCCGGGTCGGTCAAGGCTCTCCGTCCGGCCTCCAAGTCGGCTCGATGGGAGCGACAAGCTGCGCATCCGGCCAGGTGAGTGCCTGTTCTCTCGTCCTCACCGGCCAAGTAATGAGCGCGGACCTCATCACAGTTCATGCTGTTGCCTCTCTGAGATGGGACAGAAGCCTTGCCATTCTGCGGTGGGCCCGATACGAGCGGGACTTCACGGTACCCACCGGGATGCCGAAGCGTTCAGCCGTCTCCTCCTGGGTGAGCCCGAGAAAATGCGTTGCGCGCAGAATCTCCCTCTCTTCGTCGGGGATTCGATCGAGTGCCGACCGTACCTCCCAGGCCTCCCAGGCACCCTCGAATGAGTGAGGGAGCACTGCAACTTCGAGTTCCGCACGATCCGAATCGTGGCGTTTCTCCCGCCGGTAGAGATCAATCGCTACCCGCCGGGCGATCGCATACAACCACGGGGCGGGGTCACGTTCAACATCGAACTTGGCGGCAGCCCGCCACGCCTGCAGAAACGTCTGCTGCACCGCTTCTTCGGCCAGACTCCGATCACCCAAGGCACGGTATGCCACAGTGAACACCGCTCCACCGTACCGGTTGTAGAGCTCGCCGACCGCCCCGGGATCTCCGTCCCGGAACCGACGGACCACCCGGGGACTGATTCGTTCGTTCAGGTCGCCTCCTCCTCGGATCACAGAACGCCGATCTTAATAACCGTCCAGCCCACCCGCCGCCGCGGACGGTCCGATCAAGTCTCCTTGTGGATCGACGACATACCAAACGTCATTGATACCCTGACCGTTGGTATCGCCCGGAGCCGCGTCGTTGGCGAAGTAGTAGAGCGGCCACCCGTTATAGGTGACCTGATCGGACCCGTCGGAGCGAGCCGCGGTGCCGAGGAGTGCACCTTCGATCCCCTCGCCGGCCTGGATGGCGTCGACCAGGGGAGGCCAGTTTGCTTCGCACTGGTCATAACAGACGCTTTCACTCTGGTTGTCGGGCATGAACAGATACAGAGTGTTGCCATCCCCGTCCACCAGGATCGGACCGAACGACGAATCCGCCACCATCACCACCCCACCCGCCTCTGTCGGCTGGGTCGTCGTAGCGGGAGCTTCGGTCGTGCTGGTCGTCGCCTGAA
>JAHEDK010000036.1 GCA_024641245.1 Actinomycetes bacterium | reverse complement strand
ATGACCCTTCTGCGACTTGGTGCGGTCAAGAGATGATGGCCTGAATTCGAACGGAGGCGATTGTGGGTAGTGGAGAACAGGCCGACTCGGGTCTGGTGAACCCGAAGGTGAACATACGGATACTGCTGGCAGTGTTCTGGATATGTCACTTCGCTCTGTGGACGTTCGGGGACATGTTCTCCCTGCTACAGGAGATGGGCGAGCCGGTCACCGATTCATTGATCCTCTTTGTCGCGCCTACGACCGCGATCGTGCAGGCTCTGATGGTCGTCTTTTGCCTGGTGGGGCGTCCCGCCTACGTTCGGCTCACCAACCTGATCGTGGCTCCTGTGTACCTGTTGTTCAACATAGGGTTCTTTGTTGATGCCACACAGGGTTGGGAGTACTACCTGGGGGTTTTCTACGTTCTGTTCAACGTTCTGATCATCTGGCATGCGTACAGATGGCCCACGGACCACTAGACCTGGCCGCGCACATAACGGCAGACGGGGGATGCGCAGCTGTCACCGTGCTGATTCGATGATCCGTTTCAGGTTCTCGCCCTCTTCCTTCATGTGTCTCTTCAGGGCGGCCGTTCGACTTTTGAAAAGGCGCTCTGTCAGTCTCGCGAAGCGACACAAGATGGTGGCGGTGAACCGCGAGCCGCCATCGTCCGACACCACCGCGAAGGCGCCACCGGGGAGCAGCACCGAGATCGGACCTCGGATCCGATACTCGAATCCACGAGGAGGTTCCACCGATGTGATCTCAAACCGAATTATCTCCCGGGTGCCGCCAAGCTCCTCGACCGCTCTGAGGATCGACCCGACCTGATTTGGTTCCCCGAGTTCCCACTCGGCCGATACGTGGTCCGGATGCCATTCCGTGTAGTGCTCGGACAAAGCGGAAAGCCATTCCCAGACCGGCTGCGGCGGGGAGTCGATCCGAATCGAATCTGTCAGGCCCCGCACCGATCATCACCTACTTTGGTGGTTCTCGCCTCATTGTGCTCCCTACGATCCTCCGATGACAGACCCGAATGCCAAACAGACAGCCGGCAACCGGGTGAGGCCGGTTACCAGAGGCAAAACGAACGGGATGGCGGGGAGCCAAACGTCTCCCTGGCTCACAAGTATGCCGCCGTAGAGCATCACCATCCCGGCTCCAAGCGTCGCAGCCGCCATCGCCGAGGCCTTCTCGGTCACCGTCGGTCCAGTCTCAGCTCATCGGGCAGCGGGAACCACCGGAGATGCTCGAAGTCGGCAGTTACATCCGGCATGCCGATCGGACTTGGTAGATCGTGCTGAGCTTCGTCGAGAATGACCCGCGCCTGGGCGAGGTACCCGGCCAGGTCGGGCTCGGCGGTCTCATGGCGGCGATGCGGCCACACCATCAGTCCCGCTTCGTACGAGACGTCGGCCAGGCTCATCGGAGCCTCCTTGATCGGGCAGCGATGCTGCCACAAACCCGAGGATGGCTCGAAACGGTAGAGCGGCAGCAGTTTCCACCCTTGCTCGGCGACCAGATTCACTGCGTCGAGGATGTACTGGAAAACGGATTCTGAGATGAAGTAGTTGAAGTTGACCCGGATCCATCCGGGTTTGATACCTTCGCAACCCCGATCGATCTCCCGTTCGAACTCGTGCGATTTCTCGATATCGATGCCCAGTAGACGATGTCCGTATGGTCCGGCGCAGGAGCAGCCACCCCGCCCCTGGATTCCGAACAGGTCGTTGAGGATCGCCACCACGAAGTTGTGGTGCAGATACCGCTCGCCGTGCCGGACGACGAATGAAACGATGGACAAGCGGTCGGAGGCGTGATTGCCGAGTACCTCGAGGTTTGGGTTTTCCTCCCACGAACCGATGGCGCGGCGGATGAAGCTCTCCTCGCGCGTGCGGATCTCCTCGACGCCTACCGAGTCCTTCAACTGGAAGACGAGGCCGGCACGGATCGACTCGATGATGGCGGGCGTTCCGCCTTCTTCTCGTAGTTCGGGATCTTCGAGATAGCGGTGACTATCCGGGTTGACGTAGGCGACGGTTCCTCCACCCGGCACGTCGGGGACGCGATTGGTGAACAACTCGCGGCGGGCGACCAGCACGCCCGGCGTTCCCGGCCCGCCGATCATCTTATGGGGCGACAGGAAGATGGCGTCCTTGTAGGCGAGGTTCCCATTCTCCGCTGATCCCATTTCGATTCCCACATACGGTGCGGCGGCGGCGAAATCCCAGAAGCTCAGCGCGCCGTGTTCGTGCAGGATGGTGGAGACCTTGTCCCAATCTGTGAGGATTCCCGTCACGTTGGAGGCGGCGGAGAACGAGCCGATCTTGAGCGGCCGGTCGCGATATCGGCCCAATTCGGAGCGGAGATGATCGAGGTCGACATGGCCGTCGGCGTCCTCATCTATCGTCACGACGTCGGCAATGGATTCGCGCCACGGGAGCTCATTGGAGTGATGCTCGTAGGGCCCGATGAAGACAACGGGTCGCGCCTCAGCCGGAATGTGCTCGAGAAGATGGTGGGTGTCCTCGAGGTTGGAGGGGATCATCAGGCCCAGCACCCCCACCAACTTGTCAATTGCGCCCGTCGAACCGCTGCCCGTGAAGATGACGGCATGCTCGCGCCCGGCCGCCGTGCATCGGCGGATCATCGCCCTAGCATCCTGCCGGAAACGAGTTGTTTGCAGGCCGGTGCCTGAAGATTCGGTGTGGGTGTTCGCGTAGAGCGGGAGTACCGCTTCGCGAATGTAATCCTCGATGAACGAAAGCGCTCGACCGGAGGCGGTGTAATCGGCGTAGATCACGGGGCGCGGACCGAATGGTCCTTCGACGACATCATCCTTCCCGATCACCGAGTTCCGGATCGATGTGATCAGTTGATCGTTTCCCATCACACGGGATAGTAGGCCAATACGCCACGGCCGGTGGTGGTGCCGCTCACGTGACGGGCCAATCGAGATTAGCTACGCTCAATCCATCATGACGACGACGAAAACTCATTGGCGGCTAACCATCTGAACGGCCCGCCCGCGAGTGCTAGATGCGACACGCCGGACGCCACGAGGCTCCGGCGTTTTCTTCAGGAGTGACAGTGACCAAGCAAACGGTTTTCTCTGGGATTCAACCAACCGGCGATGTGCATATCGGAAACTACCTGGGAGCCCTCAGAAACTGGGTGGCGCTCCAGGACGAATACGACACGATCTACTGCGTGGTCGACCTGCATGCCACGACCGTGCCATACGACCCGAAGGAACTCCACGACAGCCGGATACTGACCGCCAAATTGTTGATGGCCGTGGGCGTGGACCCTTCCCGGTCGCTCCTCTACTTCCAGAGCCAGGTACCACAACACGCTGAGCTTTCATGGATCCTCGGGTCGATGACACCACTCGGTGCCCTCAACCGGATGACCCAGTACAAGGAGAAAGCGGAGAAGGTCGGCCAGATGCTCGGTCTCTACTCCTACCCCGTTCTGATGGCGGCAGACATCCTCGTGCACAAAGCGCATGCCGTCCCGGTTGGTGATGATCAAACCCAGCACCTCGAGCTGACGAGGGATCTCGCCGACCGCTTCAACAATCGCTTTGGAGAGACCTTCCCGATCCCCGAACAGATCACCCCGAAGAGGGGAGCGCGCATCATGTCGCTCCAAGACCCAACCGCCAAGATGTCGAAGTCCGACGGTGATCCGCGAGGCTCAGTGCTCCTGCTGGATTCGGCAGATACGATCGTGAAGAAATTCAAGACGGCCGTAACCGATTCTGAGCGAGAAGTGCGCTACGACCGGGAGAAAAAGGCGGGCATCTCGAACCTGCTCGACATCTTCTCCATCTATACCGGGCGATCGGTCGAAGATCTCGTCGATGAATACGTCGATGCCGGGTACGGGCCGTTCAAGGAAGCCGTTGCCGAGGTGGTTGTTGGGGGCCTGGCGCCGATTCGCAATGCCTTCAACTCGCTCGACGACGAGGACGTGAGCCGCATCATGGCGCGGGGCGCCCTCGACGCCAGGACCCGCGCCGAGCAGGAGATGGCAGACGTCCGCCGACGGGTAGGCCTGGGTGCCTGAGGGCATAGCCACCTAGAACGTAGAACTTAGAACCTAGAACTCATGACGCACAGCGTGCGACATACGGCGCGGCCGACGTGATACGTGCTTCGTCGACTGAAACGGTGATCGTCACTCCAACGTGGAGAAGTAGTCCGCGCCGGCGATAAAGATCACCAACCACATGTTGAATCCGGCGTGGGTGAAGATGGCCGGACCGAGGCGGTCGTGTTTCAGTGTCAGCCAGGCAAGGGGCACTGCGACCAGGATCAACTGTGGGACCAGGATCCCGAACTGGAGTAGCCACTGCGGGTCGGTGAGGTCGACCGACAAGATGTGCAGGCCGGCGAACACGAGGGACGAGACGAGAATGGCCGCCCTGGTCGAGACTCGCCGGGTCAACGATCGGAGCAGGACACCCCGGTAGGTGAGTTCTTCGACGACCGGTGCCGCCACCGCGGCAGTCAGCGAGAGAACAATCATGGCGATGAGGGGCAACTCGGAGTCCGCCGCCACATCGATGATCGTCTGGCCCGAATCGTCCAAACCCGCCAGTTCATAGAGCGGGAAGAACAGCAGCGCCAGTGCAAACTGAAGGGCCAGTCCGGCCAACGTATAGAAGATGTCACCCGGCTGGATGTCGAATCGGAGCCCCTCGGCGAACGTCGTGTTGCGACGGCGGACGATCCAGGCCAGCACCGCTAGTTGGCCGAGATATTGAGCCGGCACCAGCACCACAACCGACATGACGATGTCGTCGGTTCCGACATCGCTCACGGCGGCCAGGACGCCTGTGACGATCAGCGCAGTCACAAAGCCTGCCAGCGCCACAAGCACGACGTCACCAAAGGTGAATCGTGGCAGCTCGGTCTCGGTAGTGCTCGGCTCAGTCACGCCGGGAGCGTAGCAATGAGCGGTCCGCCACCAACTATGAGACCCGCGACCCGCGACTCGCGACCCGCGACTCCTGGTACCGTGACCGGACCATCCGGGTGGAGGTTCTGGTGGAGATCGATATTGGCATTGGCAAGACCGGGCGCCGCGCCTACGGGTTCGACGACATCGCAATAGTTCCCAGCCGCCGCACTCGGGACCCCGACGACGTCGACATCAGCTGGCAGATCGACGCCTTCCAATTCGAGCTGCCGATGCTGGGCTCTGCGATGGATTCCGCCATCAGTCCGGCCACTGCCATCGAGATCGGCAGGTTGGGTGGGCTGGGCGTCTTGAACCTCGAGGGTCTCTGGACTCGCTACGAGGATCCCGAAATCCACTTCGCGGAAATCGCCGAGTTGACGCCGGAAAAGGCCACGAGGCGCATGCAGGAGATCTACCTCGAACCGATCAAACCGGAACTGGTCGGTAGCCGGATCCAGGAGATGAAGTCGGCGGGGATCATCACCGCCGGAAGCCTCACCCCGCAGCGGGTGGGCGGCTTGTATCGCCAGGCACTCGAGGCGGGTCTCGACATCATGGTCATCCAGGGAACGGTGGTATCGGCGGAACATGTATCGACGCAGACCGAACCCCTCGACCTCAAGCGGTTCATCGCCGAACTCGACGCCCCCGTGATCGTGGGTGGATGCGCCTCCTACTCGACCGCCTTGCACTTGATGCGCACCGGAGCGGTAGGCGTGCTGGTCGGCGTTGGACCCGGCGCCGCCTGCACGACCCGGGGTGTGCTCGGTGTCGGTGTACCCCAGGCCACGGCTATCGCCGATGCGGCGGGGGCGCGGATTCGCTATCTCGACGAAACCGGCCGATACGTCCAGGTCATCGCAGACGGCGGGATGCGGACGGGTGGTGACGTTTCCAAGGCGATCGCATGCGGCGCAGATGCAGTCATGATCGGATCACCCCTGGCAGCTGCCGCCGAGGCGCCGGGTCGAGGCTCCCATTGGGGGATGGCGACCTTTCACCCGACGTTGCCGCGGGGCGCCCGTGTCCAGGTCGGCAATCTCGGCACGCTCCAGGAAATCCTCACCGGCCCCGCCCATGAGAACGACGGGCGCCGCAACCTCTTCGGAGCATTGCGCGTGTCGATGGCAACGACCGGTTATGCCAACGTGAAGGAGTTTCAGAAGGCCGAAGTCATGGTGGCTCCATCGCTCCAGTCCGAAGGAAAGGCCCTACAGCGTTCGCAGCGAGTCGGGATGGGTTGATGGCCGGCGAGTCGGCGGTGTTGGCAGGGCAGGCCTCAACGGGCGACTTCGACCGGGTCCTCGTCGTCGACCTGGGGGCTCAGTATGCCCAGCTGATCGCCAGACGGGTTAGAGAGGCTCACGTCCTCTCGGAGATCGTCCCCAGGGACATCACGGTCGAGGAGATCAAAGCAAGAGATCCGGCCGGCATCATCCTCTCAGGCGGACCCGCCTCGGTCTATGCCGACGACGCATATGAGATCGATACTGCGCTTTTCGGAGCCGGAGTCCCGGTGCTCGGCATTTGCTACGGCCATCAGTTGCTGGCTCATTCACTCGGCGGCACGGTTGAGCAGACCGGAACAGCCGAATACGGGAAAACCGAGCTTGAGGTAACCGGCGATTCGGCGCTCTTCTCGAATCTGCCTCTGCGACAGGATGTATGGATGAGCCACGGTGACGCCGTCGTGGCCGCTCCAGAAGGCTTCGCGGTCACGGCCTCGACGGCCGGGTCGCCTGTGGCGGCGATGGAGGACAGGCAACGGGGTCTGTACGGAGTGCAGTTCCATCCGGAAGTCGTTCACACGCCCAGGGGAACGGAACTTCTGCAACGGTTCCTTTATGAAGCATGCGGGGCGCGACCGACGTGGACCCGCCACTCCATCATTGAGCAATCGGTCGACGCCATCCGCGCCCAGGTCGGTGGCGAGAATGTGATTTGTGGGCTTTCCGGTGGCGTCGATTCGTCGGTGGCGGCGGCGCTGGTTCAGAAAGCCGTTGGGAGCCAACTGACCTGCATCTTCGTTGATCACGGCCTGTTGCGAGCAGGCGAGGCCGAGCAGGTTGAGGCGACCTTCCGTGACGCTTTTCACGTCAACCTCATACACGTCAAGGCCGAGGACCGCTTCCTCGAGGCCCTCGCCGGTGTCACCGACCCTGAGGCGAAGCGCATGATCATCGGTGAGACCTTCATCCGGGTGTTCGAGGACGTCGCAGACGAACTCACCGACACGCGTTTTCTCGTCCAGGGAACGCTCTACCCGGACATCATCGAATCCGGTACGAAGGACGCCGCCAAGATCAAGAGCCATCACAACGTCGGAGGACTGCCCGATGACATGCAGTTCGAACTCGTCGAACCGCTGCGGGACCTTTTCAAGGATGAGGTGCGGGCGGTCGGCGAAGAGCTCGGCCTACCTCCGGAGATCGTCTGGCGTCAGCCGTTTCCAGGGCCGGGTCTTGCGATTCGCATCATCGGTGACGTCACCCGTGAACGTCTCAATATTCTGCGAGCGGCCGATTCGATTGTGCTCGAAGAGGTCCGGAAGGCGGGCCTCTACAACGAGTTGTGGCAGTCGTTCGGAGTGCTTCCTGCAATAAAGACCGTCGGGGTACAAGGGGATGGCCGTACATACGCCCATCCGCTCATCATCAGGGCGGTAACGAGTGACGATGCTATGACGGCGGACTGGGCCAGATTGCCGTACGAGGTGCTCGAAGCGATGTCATCCCGGATCATCAACGAGGTCCCGGAGATCAACCGGGTGGCCTATGACATCTCGTCGAAGCCCCCTGCGACGATCGAGTGGGAGTGAAGAGATTGTAGGTTGTGGGTTCTGGGTTCGAAGCGGGCAGATCTGTACTTGTGCGGTCTCCATAGAACTCAAAACCCATAACCTAGAACCTCGGTTTGTCAGATGCACGATCCCGCTCAATATGCCTCAAGGGTGTCATTTATGCGGCCGATACGGTTGACAATACGGATTCAGAGGTAGCGCGTGGACTGGAGCGACAACGAAGAACTCCAAGCCATCTTCCGCGAGGAGGTGGCCGACCGAGCTCGAAATCTCATCGAAGGCGGAAAAGCCCTCGGCGGGGGAACGCTCGATTTGGACGCCCTCCAAGCTCTGTCACGGGACGGCCACACCATCAAAGGCAACGCACTGGTCATGGGGTTTCCGACCATCGCCGACGCCGGCAAGCTCCTCGAGTTCACCTGGAAGGAACTGCGCGACGGGCAGCGGGAGGTAGACGGCCAACTCGGCGAATTGCTCTCCAGGGTTGCTTCCCACCTGTTGTCGACCGTTGACATCGAAGGACGCGACGAGCCCCGCGAGTTACTGGCGGCCCTGACTGCACTTCGAGCTCACCTCGGAATTGGCGGCGGTGACACTCCGTCCGGCGGCCCGACGCCGGGGACCAGCCAGCCCGACACCTCACCGGTGACTGCCGGAGAACCCTCAGAAACGCCGCCCTTTCCCCGAGGCGGACCGGCGTCGTTCGTGCCGCAACCCAACATCAAGGCACGCGCTCGACACGATGTCGAGGTAACCGAGGGGCGTGCCTCTGTTGATCTCGGCGGATTG
Source organism: Actinomycetes bacterium (assembly GCA_024641245.1). Taxonomy (GTDB): domain Bacteria; phylum Actinomycetota; class Acidimicrobiia; order Spongiisociales; family JAHEDJ01; genus JAHEDJ01. Next base: position 5,619 of record JAHEDK010000036.1, on the reverse strand, counting down.
CTGTCGACAATCGAGGGTCGGATCATCGGCGAAGCCACCAGAGTCGATTCCTCGAAGTTGTACCAATTGATCAACCGCTCTGTCGAGGTGAAGCTCGATATGGAGGCCCTCGCCCAAGGCTTGCAGGGGCTCCGTCTGGCCGTGGCGGCCGGACCCGGCGAGATCGCGGCCCTGGCGTCCACCTGGGAGAACTCGGTGGCCCGGCTCGAGCAGTCCCTCAATGAGCTGCAGTCGCAGGCCCTGGATCTGGCCACGGTGCCACTTCGAGAGGTCACGGACACCTTCCCGCAACTCGCCAACTACCTCGGTAGGCGAACCGGCAAGGAACTGCGGTTTGAACTGGTGGGCGACGATGTCGAGGTTGATCGCCAGATCGTCGACGCGCTGCGAGAACCACTCCGGCACTTGCTGGTCAACGCCATTGATCATGGAATCGAGATGCCGCGTGAACGGGCCGCAGCCGGGAAGACGACGATCGCCACGGTGTCGATTCGGGCGAGTGTCAAAGACCACAGACTCGTGGTCACCGTCGAGGATGACGGCCGGGGCGTTGACTGGGGTCGGGTCCGTGAAGTCGCTGAAGAGGAGTCTGAGGCCAACGCGGTTCTCTCGGACGCGGAAGTGGGTCGGCTGCTGTTTGCGGCCGGATTCTCAACATTGTCCGAGCGGTCCGACCTGAGTGGGGATGGCGTCGGACTGGCTTCCACGTCGGATATGGCGGCAGAGATGAACGGCGGTCTACGTCTTGATACAACTCCCGGTGGAGGAACGATCGTGACCCTCACGCTGCCTGCCTCGCTGGCGTTGCAGGACGTACTACTGGTTCGATCTGACGGCCATCAGTGGGGAATCCCACAGGTGGCGCTACTCGCCACGTTCCCGATCTCTGTGGCAGAGATCCACCCCGGAGAGGACCGGATGGAACTCTGGTACGAGGGGCATGCCCTACCCCTGTCGTCCTTTGCCTCCGCCGTCGGATTGCCGGAAACGGAGGAGCCCAGCGATATCGTTGTGCTTGGGACCCGGCTCGGTCCGATCGCGTTGACGGTTCCGCAGGTAGATGGGCGGCGCCAGGTAGCCGTGAAGGGTCTCGGCCCCGTCCTGGCCGGCTCGCCACACCTGGCAGGGGCGGCCTTGCTGGGCGGGGGCTCCGTTGTTGTGGTGGTCGACCCGGACCAGCTCAGCGACCGTGTGCGCTCGGTACCGCGTCCGGTCCAACACAGACCGCGAGTGTTGGTCGTGGACGACTCGCGCGGTGTTCGCCAACTGATCGGCGCAGCGCTGTCCGGGCAAGGGTTTGATGTCGTGGTTGCCTCGAACGCAGACGAAGCCGGGCGGGAACTCGCGGGATCAGATTTCGATGCCCTGGTGGTCGACTATCAGATGCCGGGATCCGACGGCATTGAGTTGATTGAAACCGTGCGGATTGGCTCTCAGTCGATGCCGGTGATCATGGTGTCGGCGGTCGCCACGCCAGACGACCAGGATCGAGCGTGGAAAGCCGGCGTAGACGCCTATCTCGACAAATTCGACCTCCGCAAAGGTGCCCTCGTGGACACGCTGCGCAGCTTGCTGCAAATGCGAGGCGTCCCGTTTGAGGAACGGTCGGCATGAAGATACTGATTGCCGACGACAGTCCGGTCATCCGCCATGCCGTTTCGTCGCTGCTGGGCAAAAACGGCATCGAGACCGTGACGGCTGAAGACGGCATCGAGGCGATTCAGAGGTTCTACGCGGAGATGCCGGACCTCGTGCTGATGGACATCCAGATGCCGCGGATGACCGGGTACGTCGCTTGTCGATTGCTCAAAGAAGACTGGACCGTCGCCAACATTCCGGTGTTGATCCTCACGGCTCACGACTCCGCCGAGGATCGGTATTGGAGCGCCAAGTCGGGTGCCGATGGGTATTTGACGAAGGAGACCCTGGGAGACGATCTCCTCAGCGCCATTCGGTCTGCCTACGCCAGCCGCGCGCTGTCGCAGCTGTCGGGAGAGCAACGCACGCCACTCAAGCTCGACGAGATGGACGTGCTCAGCCGGGTGACCCAGCTACTCGACCGCAAACTCTTCGAGACAACGATCGTCAACGACATTGTGACGATGGCCACCCGTGCCACGGATCTGGACTCGACCCTCGAGCAGACGATGTTCATCATTCGCCGCTTCGTTACCTACGACCTGGCCGGCATCGCCGTCGTCGGCGACAGACTGCTGAAGCTCAGGGCGGACTCTCCCGTCACCCGATCGAGCATTCTGCATTTCCGGCGATTGACCTCCGGTCACGTCGAGCAACTGGCGGCCATTCCCCTCAGCCCCGAGGAGTTGACGATCTCGTTCAGCGATACCGAGATGGTCACCGACGGCGAGGATGATGGAGCGCAGTGGCCGTCCTTCGCGGCGCTGGCGCTCCGCTCCCACGGGGGGACGGTGGGCGTCCTGGCGCTGGCTGCGAAGACCCCTGCCCGGTTCCCGCCCGAGGTTCTCAAGACGCTGCGGATGGTCGAGCATCCCATCGCCGCGGTGCTGGATTCAGCCCGCAATCATCAACGCGTCATTCAGCAGGAGGCGCAGGCCAGTTTGTCGTCGCTGTATGAGACCCGATCCGACCGCCGGGCGCTATCCTGACCGGGTGACTAGTCCTAATGTGAGTGGGGCGAACGGCCCTCAACCTACCGGATGACTCTGCCGAACCTATCGGAAGACGCTGGATTCGCCACGCCTGGAGGACGGTGAGCGATGTTCGTGTGGTCGGTCATCCTGGCGGTGGTGGCGGTCATCGTGACTGCCGTTGCGGCCTACGCCGTCTATTCGGCTAGACGTCGGGAGAAGGCAGCACAGCTGGCCGCGGAACGGTCCGAACTGATCAAGAACGAGTTCGTGGCGATGGTCAGCCACGAACTGCGCACACCTCTCACCTCCATTGCGGGATTTGCATCGATGCTCCTGGAGTCGTGGGAGAACCTCCCCCCTTCGGAGGTAGCCGAATTTCTGGGGATCATCAACTCGCAGTCTGAACACCTCTCCGAATTGGTCGAGGACGTACTCGTCATACCCCGCATTGAAACGGGTCGTTTGTCCCTCGAGCTGGAGGACGTCGACCTCTCGGATCTGGCCCACCGGGTCAATGATTTCACTTTCCCGCCCGGTATGGGCAAGGAGGCCTCGGTGGCCATCCCCGGCGGAGTGCTGGTCCGTGCCGATGTGCGTCGGATGCAGCAGGTGCTCAGGAATCTGCTCGAAAACGCCAAGAAGTTCGGCGGCGATCAGATCCTCGTCGAGGGAGCGTTTCTCGGAGATCAGTACATGGTGGTGGTCTCGGACAACGGTTCGGGAGTCCCCGACGAGGAAGTGAGCCGGATCTTCGAACAGTTCCAGCAAATCGCCGATGGAGACACGAGGATAGGAACAGGCACCGGCCTCGGATTACCCATCGCCAGAGAGTTGGCGAGGGCGATGGGAGGCGACGTCTGGTATGAAAGCCGGTTCCCCATGGGCAGCCGCTTCTGCCTCACCATCCCGGTCGCCCCGGCTCCGGTTCCGTCGGCGGAGGCGATCCCGAGCGAGATCGAGGTGCACGACCACTTCTCATGAGGCTCATGCCGGCGGGTCCATTGCGCTCGTTCTTACATCCCTGTAATTCGATGTCCCCGGTTTGAGGTACCATCGCCGGACCGATGGATTCAGCACTTCCGATCACCGACTCACCACTGTTCGACGGGCTCAATCCTGCACAGCGCGAGGGTGTCGCGGCTACCGATGGCCCGGTCCTCGTGGTGGCGGGCGCCGGCTCGGGCAAGACCAGGGTGCTCACCTACCGGATCGCCCACCTGATCCGTGACCTCGGCGTATCTCCACACGCGATCCTGGCCATCACGTTCACCAACAAGGCTGCCGACGAAATGAAACAACGGGTAGCCAACCTCGTCGGGGGTGTTGCCGGTTCGATGTGGGTATCGACCTTTCACAGTGCTTGCGTTCGCATTCTGCGACGAGAAGCCCACCGCCTGGGCTACAAGTCCGCCTTCTCGATCTACGACGCAGCCGATTCGCTGCGCTTGATCACGATGTGTGTGTCGGATCTCGATCTGGATCCGAAGCGATTCCCGCCCAGGAGTATTCGGGGGGCGATCTCGAACGCCAAGAACGAGATGATCGACTACGAGACGTACCGCAGCCAGGATTCGGGCTTCTACCACGAGCAGGTGGCAGACGTCTACCGTCTCTACCAGCAACGCCTCCTCGAGGCATCTGCGATGGACTTCGACGATCTCCTGATGATCACCGTCGAGTTACTAGGAGCGTTCCCGGATGTACTCGAGCAGTACCAGCGCCGGTTCCAGTATGTCCTGGTGGATGAGTACCAGGACACCAACCACGCCCAGTACATGCTGGTGAAGCTGCTGACCAACTCGCACCACAACCTGTGTGTCGTCGGTGATCAGGACCAGTCGATATACAAGTTCCGCGGCGCAGACATACGCAACATCCTCGAGTTCGAGAAGGATTACCCGGATGCTCGGATCGTGGTTCTCGACAGAAACTACCGGTCGACGGAGATCATTCTCGAGGCCGCCAACGCAGTGATCGACAACAACCTGCATCGCAAGCCAAAACGGTTATGGACCGACCTCGGCCGGGGGGAGCTGATCACCCGCTACGAAGCCCAGGATGAACACGACGAGGCTGCCTTCGTCGCCGACCAGATCGAACTGCTCGACGATCAGGGCTATCACCGCCGGGACATCGCCATCTTCTACCGGACGAACGCTCAGAGCCGGGTTCTCGAGGAAGTGTTCGTCCGCTACGGCATTCCTTACAACGTCGTCGGGGGAGTGAAGTTCTACGAGCGGCGTGAGGTTCGCGATGCGCTTGCCTACTTGCGGCTGCTCGCCAACCGTACCGATGAAGTGGCGGTGAAGCGGGTCATCAACGTCCCGAAGCGAGGTATCGGGCAGTCGACGATTGCCCATGTGGATCGATTCGCGCAGGACGGGCGTATCTCGTTCTACGACGCCCTCATGCGCATCGACGACATCGGCATGGTGGCCGGACGGTCGGCGATACGGGTGAAGGAGTTCGTCGGGTTGATCGATCGCCTCGAGGAGGCAGCGGCCGACGGCCCCCGGGCGGCGATCGATGCGGTGCTGGCGGAGACCGGTTATGTGGCCGAACTGGAAGCGGAACGGTCGGTCGAAGCCCTGGGCCGTGTTGAGAATCTCCGTGAACTCGCCTCGGTGGCCGAAGAGTTCGAGGCGTCTATGGATGGCTCCATCACCGACGACGGACCCTGGGCAACCCTGTCCGGACTTCGGAAACTAGAGCTGTTCCTCGAGACCGTCAGCCTGGTCACCGACATCGACGAACTCGACGACAAGGCTGAAGCGGTGACGCTGATGACCTTGCATACGGCCAAGGGTCTCGAGTATCCGGTCATCTTCATCGTCGGGATGGAAGATGGGGTGTTCCCTCATTCGCGGTCGCTCGGCGACCCGGAGGAACTCGAGGAGGAGCGGCGCCTTTGCTACGTCGGTGTGACGAGAGCGGAGGAGAAGCTCTACATGACGCACGCCTGGCAGCGGATGTTGTTCGGCAGTTCGAGTTTCAACGCGCCGAGCAG
>JAHEDK010000055.1 GCA_024641245.1 Actinomycetes bacterium | reverse complement strand
CGACGCGGCTCACCAGGAACTCACGGGCGACGCCGACGCCGTACTCCGCCAGCATACGTTTGGCGTCGTACTCGTTGATCGTCGTGCGCCACTCGCCGTCTTCGCCCAGGGGCGACGCGGGCGCATGGCGCTCCGATTGCACCCGGGGCGGTGGCGGCTTTGCCCAGTCCGCCATCTTCTTGATGGCGCCGAGGCCCGCCCGGGAACCGCCGATCGAGGCAATGCCGTGGTCCCGCAGAAAGCGAACCTGGCGACAGTCCATGAGACCGGAGCGCATGTTCATGTAATAGTGCGGCTTGTCGCCGGCCGCGGCAGCGTCCACGAGCATCTGTCCATATACAAAAGGACGATCCGCCGAGCCGTTGGGCTGACCGTCGAGATGGTCGTGGCAGAACACCACTGCATCGTATGCGTCGCTGGTGCCCACCGCCGTGAGCGCGCCGGGGATGTTCTTCGTGTAGTCGCCATTGCCCCAGGCATCCATCGGGTTGCCGTCGCCTGTGATCCCGCCCAGCAAATCCGCTAGTGATCGATGCAGGTCGACAGGAAGCGGCGGTAGGGACACGTCCGCCGCGGCTGCCACGTCCAGAATCAGCCCGGCCTGGCCGCCCGAGACGGTGGCAACCACGATCCGTTCGCCCTGGGGCCAGTGCTCACCCTGGCAAACAGCCAGAACCTCGGTCATCTCGTCCAGGTCGACGACTTCGATGGCCCGATGGGCGCGAAGTATCTCAGAGAGCACCCTGGATTCCCCGGCGAGGCCGCCGGTGTGACTAGTGATGGCATGGCGCGTCCGCGCGTCGCGGCCGACTTTGAGCACAACGACCGGCTTCCCCTTGACGGCGGCGCGGTCGAGTGCGGCAACATACCTGTCGGGGTCACGAATCGACTCCGTGAACGTCGCAATGACGTGCGTGTTCGGATCGTCGACCAGATAGTCGATGAAGTCCGCCGTCGTCAGCACCGCTTCGTTGCCCGACGAGATCAACGTGCTGTAGCCGAACCGACGGATGTCGGTCAGCATCCCGAACGTGACGGCGCCGCTCTGCGATACGAGCCCGACGTTGCCGGCCAACTCCTCGGGATGGAATATGCGCTGCATGAAGGTTGTGCTGCGCCCGACCGGGTTGAGCACGCCCATACAGTTCGGTCCAGCCACTGCGATGTCAGCCTCGCGGGCGAGGTTGACGATTTCGGCTTGCATCGCAGCGCCTTCCACGTCCTTCTCGGCGAAGCCGCCGGCGTAGATCACCGCCGCCGGCACCCCGAGATCGGGCAGCTTCCGAAAGCTCTCGAGGGCCCCACCGGGATTGAGACAGATGGCCACAACATCGGGCGTTTCGGGCAGGTCGGCCAGGCTCGCGCAGCAGGGATAGCCCAGGACTTCTTCGTACTTGGGATTGATCGGCATGACCTTGCCCGTGAACCCGAGCGTGGCGAGCGACTGGATCACAGAATGACCGATGGACGGCTTCGGCGAAGCGCCGACGATCGCGATCGAGCGCGGAGAGATGAGCGCCTGCAGAGACATGTGAAGTCTGCTTCCAAGAGGCCGATGTCGCGTATGCCGAGATTGACACTAGGCCGGACGCAGTCTGATGAGCGCTACGCGATCCTTCGCAGCATGGCGTACGTGGATTCCGATGGATCGCTCACGTTCGCCGGAGAGTGCGCCAGGTCTCTCTTCACAGACGTAGTCGAGGCATTTCGCCTCGAGGTGGCGCCGGACTCCACGGGCATCGAAGTCGTCTCGCAACTCGTGCACGACAAGCGCCTGCGCGCGGAACTCGACGAATTCGTCTACGGTCGGTGAGGCCCTGGAACGAGGAGGTTTCATGACGAAGACCGGCTCACCCGCCCGCCGCCTCGTTGAGGCCTTCGGCGACTGCCCCGCTCTCGCCGCGATGTACACCGAGGACGTGACCTGGCGCCTGAACCACTCACTCCCCGCGAACATTGCGGGCCCCCACGTCGGCAAGGATGCGGTGTGCGCCTTCAACGAGGCGGTATTCACCAAGATCTACGAGCCCGGTTCGGTCACGGTCGAGATCCTCGACGAGCTCGGCGACGAGGCTTCGAGTGTGGTCCGCTTCGTGTTTCACGCCACGAGTCGTCGCGGCAATCCTTACGACGTGGAATACGTGCTTTTCGCCAAGACGACCGGCGGATTGATCCACGAAGTCGTCGAGTTGCTCGACAGCCACGGCTCGATCGAGCAGCACCAGGGCAACACCGTCGGGGTGCCGCCGACTGTGTGAGCAGTAACGCGGCTCCGGCGACTACGAAGTGAAGTCGGGATTACCGAACTCAACCTGCATGGCCTGGTACGGCTCGCCGTGGTCGCGGACGCTAATAGCCGCCGGAGCCGAGCGGGCATCAGGATCCGGTGACCTTCTCAACCGCCGGCGGCCCCGAGCTGCTCTGCCATCCAATCGGCGGTTTGGGGGCGATACATGTATGCCTTGTTGTTGACGACATGGTTGCCGCCTTTGACCAGGTTCAACACGGACGGACCGGAAACACCGCCTGCGATCTGCCGCGAGGCTTCGGGGGAAATGATGCGATCGAGCTCTCCGCCGACAATGTATGCCGGGCAGGTGATGTTGCCGACGACCTCTGACAGATCGAACTGGCGGGCAACCGCGAGCGTCTCTTCCTCGTTGGCGGCGTGAGAGCGGACCTGCCAGGTCAACCGAGAAATGTCGGGCAGCATATCCCACTGGGCACCGGCGTCGTAGGGTCCGGACAATGACACCAGCGCCTTGATTCGTGACTCGAACGCTGCCGTGCGGATCACGTAGTAGCCGCCGAGGCTCACCCCCCAGGCTCCGAGGCTCTCGCCGTCGATGTCGGCTCGGGACTCCAGAAAGTCGACGGCAGCGGCCGCCGGCTTCTCGTAGTGCGGCTCGATCGGCAGCTCGTATTCCGCTTCACCCTGCCCCGGGCCGTCGAAAGCAAACGTGGCCATACCCCGGTCGAGGAACCATGTCGCGTAGTGGTCGAGCTCCTCTTTCGCTGAGTCGAGACCGGGAATCATCAACACCACCGGTGGCCGATCGATGCCGGCTGGTTTGCGCAGATTGCCTATCAGCGTGTGCTCCCCATAGGGGAATCCGCAGCGCTCGATCGGAGGCTCGAGTAAATCGTGAGCTTTGCGGTGTGCCCGCAGAGCGAGGTCGTGCGTAGCCCGCAGTTCCGCCATATCGTGGACGTTGAGGAACTTGCCGAAGTGGTAGCAGGCAGCCGCAGTGGTGAAGTGAAATGCGGCACTCTTGCGATGACCGGCGGCGAGAGCGGAATCTCCTTCGGCTTCGTGGATACCGCCCTGGGCCGTCCAGGCAGAGCACCAGTCCTCCCAACGCTCGACGGATCGGCTTACCTCCTGAAAGTCGCCGACCGGAATTCCATTCTCCACATACCGCGGCGCCCAGTGTGCAATCGCCGCTTCGACTCTCGGATCACCCATCGCAGCCTCTCTCGACAGAACAATGATGCAGCCTGGCGTTATCGGTCATACCGTGTCAAGAAGACCGCCGAGAGAAGCCATCGTTTGATTCCAGTGGCAGACCGGGATCGACGCCACGCGAGATCCAAGGCCCCCGGCGTTTTAGGCTCGGGTGATCCGAGTTGTTGGGAGGCAGCACTGTGAGAGTGGATATGAACAAGCTGCGCGCGAACGTCACGGAAACCGCATTGCTGCTCGACCGCGACGAAACGGCCGGACATGTCCGACCCCGAGTGACGACCCGGCTCATCGAGAACGTTCACGCCCGCTCGGACTTCGTGCAATACGACAAGGACTTCTCATTTGAGTGCGACGAGTCCGCGGGACGCGCCGGCGAAGGCAGCCACCCCAGTCCCCTGCGGTACTTCCTGTCCGGACTCGCCTTCTGCCAGCAGGTCTGGTACGCCAAGGGAGCCGCCCTCGTCGGCTGCGAACTCGAGGACCTGGTGATTCACGTTCTCACTTACATGGATATGCGTGGAGAGCATCACGTGGGAGACGTCCCGGCCAATCCACAATGGATCATCATCGAGGCCGAGGTGACGAGCG
>JAHEDK010000054.1 GCA_024641245.1 Actinomycetes bacterium | reverse complement strand
AACCGCTCTTCTTCGACCGCTACCGGGACAACCGCGGCACAGGCAGCTTCGTGCTGATCGAAGAAGGAACCTTCAACACGGTCGCCGCCGGGATGATCCTGGGCGAAAGCAGATAGGACGCTGCCGTTTGACTGTTGAGTGGATTGTCCCTGCGCCACCGCAGAGCGAAGGTAACCGGCAGCGACATTGGCAATTTTTGGTACCGGGATTCCCCGATCCGGTGTCGGATCACCCTTGAGGGGAAGGCCCCAACGGAATTGGGAGACCGTTCCTCCTCAAGGGGGACCTCTGCCCTCCTCAGGCGGGCAGCCAGATCCGATTCTGGGTCTTCGCTTAGCCGCCGTTGTTGGAGAGGGCGTTCACCTCGATCGCGGTGATCTTCGTGTCATTCGCCGTCACCCCGGAGAAACCGGCACACTCCAATGTCACGCTGTTGCCATTCCCAGCAAACGTATTCACCACGGTAAACGACGCCGGAACCCAGTTGTGAGGCGCCACTGTTGCCCTGACCTGGTCAAATTGACCGCCGGCAATCAACTTGCAACTCGCAGAAGAACTCGATGCGGTTGCATTGTTGAACGTCGTCTTGCCTATAAAGACATAGCTGCCTGCTGGAATATTCGCCAGCGTGAGGATCGTGGCGCCCGGTATCGCAATGGCCGCGTCGTGAAATACCGAATACCCATTGCTGTCCAGTGCTGAAGCGTGTTGGCCATCGACCTTGTCGGCATTGACGGAAGGAAGCACCGCGGGATCGTTTCCCGAGAGCCGATACATGAACGAAGCCATTTGGGCGCGGGTCACGTTGTTATTGGGGCAGTAGTTGTTGTTGCCACAACCGAGCGTGACCCCGACAGTCTTCATCCATTCGATGCCTTTGGCGTGGGTGTCGGTGTCGGCGACGTCATCGAACACCGACCCGCCATATGCAGCCAGCGGGATGATCAACACGACCACCAGAATCGAAACGAAGACACTCCTCTTGCGTATTCGAGGCATCTCCACAGTGATCTCCTTCCACCATGAGTGCCGAGCTTCACCCCGTTCCCAGTATGTGGGACGACTGCGGGTGTGCACAGAGCCGAAGGGCCCAAAGAAGCGGGGGAGCAATGCAAACCTGTTCTCCCCTCGCTGGGTGGGGGAGTGCCCGAGTCTGCGAGGGCGAGTGGGCGCTTGGCGCCTCGTCCACAGCTATCCTTTCGACCCATGCGTAGGCGGTTCCTCATTCGGACGGCCATGCTCGACCTTGCGTCTCTGGTCGGCGGTGTCCTCACAGCTTCTCTTGTCGTCTTTCGGTCTCCTTTGCCGTGGGATCTCCCGGTGGGGTCTCCGATTGGCGCAAGTACCTGGCCGCTGCTCGGTTACCTCGTGCTCGGGCTGATCGGCGGTTCATACCTCTCGGTCCGAACGTGGGCGGGTGTGCCGCGCCCTTCCTACGGCCGGGCGGTGGCAATTTCGATTGCCACTGTGGCGATCGCGTCGACGGCCACCCTGATCGCCAGGTCGTATTACTCGATTCGGTTCATCGGATTCACGGCGGTCACGATGCTCGTTCTCTCGCTGGCGCACCGCGCCGTGAGTCGCTCGCGACCTTGGACCGAGCAGGTGGCGCTCATCACCAATGAGAAGGAGTTCGCGGACCACCTGCGCATGGCAACTCACCTGCATGTGATCGACGTATTGGATCCGCAGAGTGAAGACCGACCGCAGCAACTGGCAGAAGGCGTCACCGTTGCGGTCGACCTGCGTGCCGTGCTGTCTGAACCAATGGCCCAGTTCGTCGCCTCGTCGAATGTCGCCGGATACGGTGTGCGGTCCCTCGCCAGCGTCTACGAGGAGCACACGGGCCGGTTCCCGGTGGTGCACCTCGACGAAGGCTGGGAACTCTCGACACCGGTAGAGCGGGCCGCTCAGTACATTCCTCTAAAACGTGCCCTCGACTATCTCCTCGTCATCGTTACCTCGCCTTTATGGTTGGTTCTCGGGGCGCTGATTTGGCTGGCGGTGCGAATCGACTCGAGGGGCCCGGCCATCTACAAGCAAGTCAGGGCCGGGCGCAATGGCGAGCCGTTCACCCTCTACAAGTTCCGGACGATGGTGGATGGCGCCGAACAGAACGGAGCGCAGTTTGCTGTGGTCGGCGACGAACGGATGACAAGAGTCGGTCGGTTCCTGAGGAAGTTCCGGATCGACGAGATCCCCCAGTTGTGGAACGTGCTCAAGGGCGATGTGAGTCTCGTCGGTCCCCGCCCCGAGCGTCCGGAGTTCGTTGACAGATTCGCCGAAACGATCCCGTTCTACCGGTACCGGACCCTCGTGAAGCCGGGCGTCACCGGGTGGGCGCAGGTCAACTACGGCTACGCAGACGACGAGGCCGACACCGTTGAGAAGCTCACCTACGACCTCTACTACGTCACCCGGATGTCGCTGTGGCTCGACCTCCAGATCCTCGGCAAGAGCATCTGGACGGTTCTGTCGGGCTTCGGCGCCCGATGAAGCCGCCGCTCATCGGGCGCACGGTGGTGTGAGTTATGTCGCGTTTGCTGGCGGTCTGGGAGAAGCTCCCGAAAGGTGTGCGGAACTCTGTAAAAGCTCTTCCCGGCTCGGAATGGTTGAAAGTTCGCATTGCGGGTAGTCCGAAACTACCGGCGATTCAGCCGGGAGAACGCCGCTCCGTTGTCTACTTGCCCACTTGGGCCCGGTGGGATGTGATGCGGCAGCGCCCGCAATATCTCCTGTCTGCGTTCGCAGCCGCCGGCTATGTCGTTTACTTCATCGATCCGCGGGAGAGGCAGCCGAGGATTCAAGACGGCGTCACCATCGTGACGAGTATCCGGCAGGTACCGGCGGGCGGCGTCATCCTCTACGTTCATTTCGCCCCGCTACGCCATCTCTTCGAGCGCTTCGACGATGCAGTTGTGATCTACGACCTGCTCGACGACCTGTCCATCTACGACAACTCGGAGGAGGGACTCCCTCCGGAGCGGCGAGTGGCAGCTCACCACCTGCACGTGATGGCCGGGGCCGACATCGTCACGGTCTCGAACGAGATACTCGAGCAGCGCCATCGGGCCGAGCGTGACGATCTGATCCTTGTGCCAAACGGGGTGGATCCAGTTCGGTTCTCGACGCCCCAGCCGCGTCCGGCCGACCTTCCGGACGCCGATCCCGACCATCCTGTGATCGGGTACCACGGCGCCATCGCCGAATGGTTCGACTTCGAGTTGTTCGCCGAAGTGGCGAAAGCGGCGCCGGACTGGCGTTTCGTTCTGGTCGGTCCAGTCGACCCGGCGGCGACCGCACGTGCAAAAGATCTCGAGGAACTGCCCAATGTGTGGCTGCTGGGCGAGCGCCCCAGTGACGCGATGCCTGCCTATGTGCAGGCTTTCGACGTCGGCGCCATCTGGTTTCAGGTCAACACGATGACCGAAGGAGTCACTCCACTCAAGATGTACGAATACCTGGCGGCCGGAGTTCCCTGTGTGGCGACGCCGCTTCCTGCTTGCATCGCGGAACCGGCCGTCTCAACGGCAGGCGACGCGGTCTCATTTCAGCAAGGGCTGCACGAGGCCCTGGCCGAGAGCGCCGACGAAACACAAAGGGCGGCCCGTCGGGAGGTTGCCCGCCGGCACAGCTGGAGCGAGAACCTGCACCCGGTTCTGGAACTGCTGGAGGAGTCTTCTCTGGACCGGGTGCGCTGACTAGCGATGCGCCCGGGCGAGGGCGTCGATCAGCGTTCCGGCCCGCATTTCCCACGTGTTGGCCCGGGCGGTCCTTCTCAGAAGAGCCTGGTAATCGGGATCGGAGGCCAAGACGGCCGCCTCTCGCAGCTTGGCGACGTAGTCGTCGGCATCGTTTGCGATCATCACTGCCTCATACCGGGCGCACTCTCGCATATTCGGCGTGACCACCGGTCGTCCCCCTGCGAAGTACTCGAAGAGCTTGAGGGGCGACACGGCATGCGTTACTTCATTGACCACAAATGGGATGGTCGCCACAGTGAACTGATGGAGGTAGGCGGGCAGGTCTCCATAGTCCTTCACCCCCAGCCAGCGAACGTTCGGTAGGTCGAAGATATCCTTGTGACCCTTCACCGAACCGTCGTAATCGGGACCAATGAAGACGAACTCGA
>JAHEDK010000053.1 GCA_024641245.1 Actinomycetes bacterium | reverse complement strand
CAGAGCAGTGACTATGCGTGGCACCCGGAATGAGGCTGACGCCAACTCGGACGCTCAGCGACCATCGTCGGCTCTGGGCGCACCCGCAGCAGGGAAGGTCCCCGGTCATGGCCGATCATCTGCGACGTTTTCTGGCCGGGACGGATAGGACACGACACGATCCTGGCACGAGTCGGATGAAGGAATGTTGGAAGGCTGGACCGTAGGCCGATTGACCCCAAGCCCTGCAGTCGATGGCTACACAGCCAGGTCTGTACGTGCTGAGGTTTCGGACGGCTCGCCGGTACCAACCGAGACCCGAATCGGGAAGGCAATGGGTTGATCGGCGTCGACCAACGATGCTGTTGAGTCGACGGCCTTGTCCTCAATGGCTAGGAAGACGAACCAGAGTGCATATACAACGAGTATCCCAAATACGGTTGTCATCAGAATTCCTATCGGTGAAGCCCTCTCTCAGATTCACGGATCGAGCCTTAAAGGCACCGCTCGGGACGATTAAGTCGCCGATAAGGCGAAATATCGGTCGGCTCAGACCCATGGGGGAGCTATCGGCAGGTCAGGTTCGAACTTGAATACGAGTAGAAAACGTAGGTAGTGCCCACTCCTTGACTAGCGGTCACCTCAGTGATGGGTTCACATCGGCACGAGGGAAGGTCCCCGGTCATGGCCGATCATCTGCGACGTTTTCTGGCCGGGACAGATTGGACACGAAACTGCGGGAGCATTCCTTTCATCGCTCGCTATGTGGTTTATCGGGGTTCATCTGTCCGGTCTGTCCCGTGTCCTGCTGCGTAGGCTCAGTCGTAATGGCTGAACCTCAAGGGCGTCATTTGGCTGCGGTCATGTTCTGTGACATGGTCGGGTTCACTGCTGCCATGCAGGAGGACGAACCGGCGGCGTTGGCGAGTCGGGACCGGTATCGGACGGTGATCGAGGACCGGCACGACCAGTTCGGTGGCCGGATTGTCCAGTACGATTTCTGAACTAGACGGTCCACTCCGCCGTTGCATGACCTCAACCTCGTCCTTCGGGGCAAGATGATGCATCATGAGGGTGCTATGTGGGCCTCGCAGGCCACTAACGGGCGGGCAAGGACGCTTTCCGGCGGAGTGCATAGAGAGGCATGTCCCCGTACTGCTTGGCCGTCGGTAGCGTGCCCACGTACTGACATTCGAACGTCTGCAAACCCGACAGCATGACCAGGGCCGCAAACGCGTGGGTCGTGTAGATCTCGCCCTCGGGAGTACGCGGCTCGATCCGGGCCGCCTGGGTGAGCCCGGCACCGTAGAACAGATGGCTGCCGGCGATCGGGTCCCAGCCTTCGAACACCGGAGCGGCGTGGGCGGCGATCCTCAGCCCGCGCAGTTGGGGCAAGCCCGAGGCTGTCATGTCGATCTCGTCAACGGCGGCGACGAGATCGAGAGCACACTCGGCCGCCCCGGACACATCACCGAAGACGAGGTGGATTGCATCTCCCCAGGTGTTCCCTGCCAGTACCTCGGCCCGATATGGCTCGATGCGAGCAGCCAGCGGATTCATCACATGCTCCTGAAAGAGCACTCTTTGTGCGTCTGTGAGCTTCGAGAAGCCTGCGAAGTCGGCGAAGATGATCGCCCGGACTTTCCTCTCGTGTGCCGGTTTGCTCGATTCGGTTTGAGGGTCGCCGACCCGAACCGGGATGATGGTCGCAGGTGCTCCCGTCGCGTTCCAGCTCCTCACATCGATCGCCGTTCCTGCCACCCCGGTCGAGGGTGTGCCGTCCCATACCGCCACCTGGTGAGGTTCCGTCTCGAGGTAGCGAGCTCGTAGCAGCGTGTCTCCCATCGCGATTCTGGCGCAGAAGTCGAACATGACCGGGTCGTCGAGGTATTCACCGGACGAGGCGATTTCAACGGTCTCGGCCCGTGCCAGACAGTTGTCGAAACGCTCCACCCACTCAGGTCCGGCCTGAATCACCGAGGTCCGCACAAACTCATCCTTCGAGAACGGCAACACCACATTCAACTGGGCGCCGCGGTCGAGCAGGACCTCCGCAGCGAGGATGTCGGCACCGGCCGCCAGCGACCCGAACCCAACCCGGGCGTCGAGGTCGGTGAAGATCCGATCCAGCTCGGCGCGGACCCGTGACTCCTCCTCAGCCGGAAAGCGCCCCATCGCGCCGGCAGGCAGGATGCGGTGGCCGCAGTAGTGGACGACCCCCGGGTTGCGAATCGGGGCGAGGATCTCGGTGTCGATGCCTTTCAACCCGCACACGAGCTTCAGTTGCTTGAGAGTGGTCGCCCGGGCTGCAAGAAAGCTACCCTCCGCCTGACCCGCAATTTCAAGCGCGGTGCGCGCCCTTGCCAGATCCCCCGTGACCAGTGTCGCTTCGGCTTCCGTGACCGCGTCCCAGTAGTCGTTGCCCTGCTCGGGCCCGGCCTCGAGAGCGCGTGCAGCCAGATCGGCCGCGCTTTCGTCGTGGCCGGCCACCAGCCACATCGTGGCGGCATTCGAAGCGTGGTAAGCCAGTCCGCTTCGTTCGAAGGCAGCGGCGTAACCCCTGGCCGAACGTTCCGCCCACTTGGCGCGCTCCACCTCGTCCGCCCGGGACAGAGCTTCATCCTTGTCGAGCCGGGCGGCCAGGACTGCTATGTCTCCGGCCAGTTGCTTCGTCAGTGCGGTCGGGTCGATCGTGCCCAACCCGTACTGCTCGTAGCGCCTGCGCGCCTGGGTGGTCGCTCCGGAACGGGCCAAAGCCAGCACGGCCAGGTACCGCAGTTCGGGAGCCGTGTCACCGCGCTCGATCGAACCCGCCGCCCGGTCGAACGCCTTGAGATACTCACCCTGCCGGATGAGGTCCCACAGCTCTTTTACCGCCCCACCGTCGGATCCCTTCCTCCGTTCGAGTCCGAGGCGGGTGCGGAAACTACCCATGTCGTGCACGCTCACCGTGGTCGGCACGAGCGCACGGACGGTTGCCGTACGCCTGGTACCGAGCGTCGCAGCCAGTTCCCCGAAATAACGGCCGGCTCCCATTTCGGTCAGCCGCTGGGTCGATCCCGACCCGTCGATAATCAGGACCTCGACCCGCCCCTCCTCGATCCAATACACGGACGAGGCCAGATCGCCCTGTTGAACGATGACCTCTCCCGGCGAGAAGTTCACATAGTCGACGTCGTAGCCAAGCTCGCCGGACGCCGGCTCGTAGTCGGTCAAAGATGGGTCGTGCAGCAGAATCCGCTCCTCGAGATCCATCAGATCGGGAGCGGGCTCAATCCCCAGTTCTTCACCGAGAGTCTTCCGAAGTTCCCGGAAGGCGGCCAGCGCTTCGGCCTGGCGTCCCGCGCGGTACAAGGCGAGCATCAAGAGATGCCACATTCGCTCACGGAACGGAAACGCCTGGACGAGTCCAAACAGTTCTCCCACGACGAGATCGTGTTCCCCGGCGGCCAGCATCGACTCCATGAGATACTCGACCGTCAAAAGACGCTCGTCCTCCAACAGGCGGGCTTCGTGTTCGGCAAAGTCGAACTCGCGCAAGTCGGTGAGGGCCTTGCCTCTCCACTGGGCAAGCGCATGACGGAAACTCTCACAAGCCTTGGTCGGGTGGCCCAGTGTCTGGAGCTGAATCCCACGCTGAGTCAATGCCCGGAATCGGCTGACGTCGGAATTCGAGGTCGGACTGTTGAGACGGTATCCACCCGGCTCGGTGACGATCAGGTCTTCACCAATGGCAGCCCGCAGACGATTGACGGCCATGTGGAGTGCCGCTTCCGGTCGGGCTGCGCCGCCCTCTCCCCACAGGGCTTCGACAATCACGTCGGCGGCGACCATCCTCGGGGCACGCAGCGCCAGCAAAGCGAGCAATCCCCGTTGTCGGGCCCCCCCGAGCTTCAACACTTGCCCGGCGCTGTCCACAACCTCGACCGATCCGAGCATGTGTAGATCAACCACCCAAACCACTCTAGATATCGGATCGAGAGCTGCTCCTGCGATTCCCTGAGTTGTGACCATCAGACCATGTTGACTGGGCCACCTAACTACCGACCAACGTGGCCTTCCCTAGCCCGTTCCTGGGATGCGAAGGTGCCGAGACTTCGCCGAGCCTCTGAGTGTGCCTGGGACAGGACCATTTGGCTCCTAGGGTCGAATGACTCTGTTGACCCTGTCTGCCATTGCCG
>JAHEDK010000035.1:7342-15884 GCA_024641245.1 Actinomycetes bacterium | reverse complement strand
TGTCCGGCCGACGTCGCTCCTTCGGTCGACCGCAATCCTGTTGCGGTTGCATGGAGCGCTCTCGAATACCGGATTGCCAGACAGGTGATCGGCCTGGACATCGAGCACCCGCTATCACTCAACCTGGACCCGTCGGTTCCTCGGTCGGTCAGCGCGGCGATGGAGATGGCCGTGTGGGATCTTCACGCTCGCTCTCTCGGGCTTCCGCTGTGGCATGTGCTCGGTGGTGGAGAGCGCCCAGTTCCTTCCGGCGTGGTAGTCGGGATTCCCGATTCGATCCCGGCGCTGCTGGCGACCGTCACCGACCGGATTGAACAGGGATATCAGCGAGTGAAGCTGAAGATCAAACCGGGCTGGGACGCCGTTCCGATCGAGGCCGTCCGTTCACAGTGGCCTGGCCTGACGATTTCGGTTGATGCCAACGGCGCTTACACACCGGCGGATCACGAGTCATTGAGAGCGATGGACACACTCGAACTCCAGTACCTGGAACAACCTTTCGCGGCTCCCGACATCGAGGAGAGCGCCCGCCTCGCCGGGACGGTCACGACCCCTATCTGCCTCGATGAGTCCCTCCCTGATCGAGCGAGCGTTCACCATGCCCTGACCCGTCACCCGGACTTCGTCATCAACGCCAAGCCGTCCCGCCTGGGCGGCCACGGCGAAACGATCGCCGTCCACCGGCTGGCGCGCGATGTTGGTGCCGATCTGTGGTGTGGCGGCTATCTGGAAACCGGTATCGGCCGTGCCCATCTCGTGGCGGTGGCGACGCTTCCAGGATTCACGCTTCCGGCCGATGTCTCGGCATCTGCGAGGTATTGGCAGCGTGACCTGGTCCGACCGGAGTGGACCATCCGGGACGGTTCCCTCGAGCCCCCCAAGGCGCCGGGAATCGGCGTCGAAGTCGATATCGAGTACCTCGACCACCTCACCACTCGCAGGATTCTCCTGGAGGTGTAACAAACCTACGTCTCCTGAGACTTAGATACGGGAGGCTAGGAAAACAATGGACCCGTACAACCATCTCCGCTCATATGGAGAAGCACTGATCGACAGTGTCGATCCGGTGCGTGCCGAGGCTGTGGCCGTTCGTGCCCTTGCGGCCCCCTCGGCGGGTCTTTCTCTGCGCAGACGACTAGTCGCAATCGCGGCGGCCAGCGCAACATTCATCACCGGAAACCTGGGGGTGGCTATGGCCGCCGACTCTGCGGTTCCCGGTGATCTGCTGTACGGCATCGATCGGGCTTATGAGAAGCTCTCAGAACTGATCGGATTATCCGACGATCACACCGATGAGCGCCTTGCTGAGGCGGCGCAACTCGCCGACTCGGGCCGAAGCGTTGACGCCCTCGACGCGGTCGTCGAGCAGATCCAGAGCCTGCAGCGCGACCCAGGACCCGATTCTGCCGAGCTTGGAACGGCCGCAGACGCAGTCGCTGAAGCACGGGACCGCGCGCTCGTGGTTCCGGAGAACATCACAGCCGCCATCTCGACGGAGCACGCCAAAGAGATCGTTGGAATCGCCCATGACATCGCAGACGCGATCCAAGCGGGCGATCGCGATGAAGTAAGACGGCTTATCGCCCTCTTGCGCGATGCTGCTTCCGAAAAGAACAACGGCAACGCATTCGGACGTGACGAGAACAAGGGTCAGGGGCAGCCGCCTGTCGACCCTGGCAACGGCGGGGATCGAGGGAACTCTGGGGAGGCGCCCAAGCCTTGAATCGAGTCGGGCGGGTCGCAGCGCCCGACTCACCAGGGGAAGAGTACGATCCCTGTCCGTTGCCGAAACGTTAGATGCAGCTTCCCAGATCTGGCAGCATAAGCCTGGTGACTCAGGGTATTCCCAAGAATCCATGGCCACCCGACTCCGACACGATCGAACGCTGCCGGGCGGGCGAGCGTGATTCCATCGCACTAGTGATTCGTAGCGGATTCCCCCGGTTGATCGCCTTCTTCATCGGTGCGGGTGTTCCTCCCAGTGATGCAGATGATCTGGCCGCGGACACGTGCGAAGGGCTGGTCAAGAACATCTCGAAGCTACGTGAGGTCGGAGCGTTCGAGGCATGGTTCTGGGCTATCGCCAGGGCAAAGCTGCGAACGTGGATTCGGAAGCGGCGCAGGCCGGGCAGATTCGAACCGGTCAACGCACCCGGCAACACTCCGGCCGAGCGCATCGTCGAAAACGAGGAGCATGCCGAAATCCGGTTGGCGATGGAACAGCTATCTGCCAAAGACCGTGAGCTGCTGTGGCTCAGAGAGGTCGAGGGACTGTCCTATGAAGAGATCGGTGGCCGCCTCCGTTCTGCGGCCGGCACCGTTCGGGTCGCTTGTCATCGCGCCAGGAAGCGCCTCGAGGTCGCCTACGAACAGGTCGCCGGCGACCTCGAAGAGCCCGGCTAACGTCGCGTCGTGGCCGAACCGATCAAGTCTCTACAGAACACCCGAATCAAAGGGCTCGTGCGCCTGCGCAATCGCCGGGAGCGTGATCAGACCGAGCGGTTTCTGATCGAGGGATACCGCGAACTGCGCCGTGCCGTCGATCACCGAGTTGCCATTGAGACGCTGTTCGTTTGCGAGGATCTCTTCCTGGGCAGCAACGAGCCTCGACTCATCGATGATGCGAGAGCGCTGGGTGCGGAGGTCGTCGACGTCGGCACCGACGCGTTCGCCAAGGTCAGCTACCGTGACCGCCCGGAGGGCATGATCGCGGTAGCGAGGCAGTTCGAAACCGGCCTGGCGTCGCTCCCACCCGCCGACGACCCGTTGTATCTGGTCGTGGAGTCGATCGAGAAGCCGGGCAACCTCGGAACCATGCTGCGGACCGCGGACGCGGCCGGCGTGACAGGCGTGATCGTCACGGACCCGACAACCGACCCCTTCAATCCCAACGTGGTCCGTGCGTCGCTCGGTTGTCTCTTCACCGTTCCGCTGGCGGTCGCCTCCACCGGAGATGCGTTGGCCTGGCTGGCGAAATCGCACGTCCGAACCGTCGCCACGACGCCGGACACGCCGACCCTCCTCTGGGAGGCCGACCTGTCCGGGCCGGTGGCGATCGTGGTCGGTAGTGAGCAATACGGGCTGAGTTCGGAATGGCTCGACGGTGCAGACGAACGTGTCCGGATCCCCATGGGCGGAGAAGCGGACAGCCTCAACGCGGCAATGGCAGCCGGAGTTGCATTATTCGAGGCAGTCCGCCAGCGGACCGCCTGACCTCCAAACCTCGTTCCCCTTCCGTTCTTGTGTCGATCTCACATGCGGATAGTTGCCGACGTAGGTACGGGGAGTTTTGGGTCTAATCGGTTTGCTCCTCGATCGCGTCCGATCGGTCGCACCAGCGACAGACCACCTTGCGAACCTCTCGCTCGATGATCTCCTCATTCTCGACGGTCAGTTCCCCACCAAGTGAGTAGTGGTGAAAACGGCGTCGCGTGACGTTGTCGGTAACGTCGAAGCGCGTCTTATTGCCGCATCCCCAGCACCGGTATCGCTCGACTTCCGACATGGGTGCGAGTGTACCTGTACCACCGGTCCCGACCGGGGTCAGAAGCTGGCGCGCACCGTGATGGTGATATCGCCGAACTCCTCGACGTTGTAGACAGTCGACGCTCCGTCCCGGGCCGGAATCTGGAAGTAGCCGCCCAGGTCGGGATGTCCGCTGATGGCCTCGGCGATCAGCGGACCGAACTCCCCGAACATCTCCTGGATTCCGGAGCACATCTCATCCTTTGACAGCCACTCTCCTTCGGCTTCCCGGCCGTGTACCCGGAATTTGAAGTCCTGGCCGATCTGCTCGCCTTCGATGTCGAAAATGAAGGAACCGTGGTAGAGCAACGTATCGCTCTCGTAGGTGACGACTCCGTTCTCCTCGATTCGGCAGATGGAAGCCCCGTTGATGTAGCCGGTGCCTATGCCGACGATCTGGTTCTCCTCATCGACGAAGAAGTCGCCCTCCCACGTCCACTCGAAGTACTCGTCGTCGGGGTCCCCGTACCAGGTCACCATCGTCAGCCTCCAGCCCCGGTCGTGCCAGCCGACGGCGACGTTCGAGGTGGCCTCCATCGGCATGAGGAACTCCTGGAGACCGGCAAAGAGGTTGAAGATATCGTCTTTCTGGATGCGGGCCGTAGCAGTCACCGTGCCGACGGCCTCGGATTCGGACCCCTGCCCCTTGGCCGGCTCCGCGCGGGGCACCCACTTCATGACCGAACGTCCGGAGGCATCCGTGAGGACGCGCGTTGCGCCTCCCAGATTGGACGTCCCGTGCTGAATGAGCATGTCGGAAATCGCCCACTCGACGCCCATGCCTTCCACCGGTCCCGACGGCGGCACGTCGAAACCGAGCAGTGCCATGCACGACGTGACCACTTCGGGAACCGCGCCGGAGTCAAAAGTCGCCACCAGTTCGAACTCGAGTGGACTCTCCGGTTCACCGGGATGACGTTCGTGTGCCCGTGCGGAGGCCGGTTGTATCTCAACGGTGGTGCCCATGTAGATCATGGCGGCGTGCATCAGGTTCTGAGGATCGAGCAACGCCGCCGCAGGATTGGCTGCCGCCGAGGCCACCTTCGTCGCAGTGCGGGCCGCCTCGATTGCGTCGCTGAGCGGACCGGCAATGAGCCAGACAAAACCCCAGGCCGGGTCGGCGTCCTGCCCGCGCACACCGTCGCACGGTCCGGCCGCCGCCAGGACGACCCGGATCGCCGGCGCGGCAGCCGATTCGGTCTCGCGTCCGTTGGGAGGGACGAGGGCATCGAGTCGCAGCAGCCACGCCTGGAGGCGGTTCAATTGGCCGCCGGGTTCGAACGTCATCCCCATTTCAGCGAACAGTTGCGGCAACCACTCACCGGATGCTTCGTCGAGGTAGACGCGCCGGTATTCGGCCAGCAGGTTCTCCTCCGAGATCTCGATGCCCAGGGCGTTGAATGTCGAGTGGAAGGCCGAGAACGGCTGCGACGGTGCCGCGGCGCTCGCCGCCAGGAGGCCCACTTCGAAGTCGAAGAGGAAGAAGTCTTCCGGTCCGCGTTCCGATCCGGGCAAGACGGCTACTGCATCCGGCGTGTACACGCCGATCCCCAGGTTGGCGAGCACCGACCACACACCCTCAACCGCCGTCGCCGGGTCCGAGAGGAGTGCGGCGGTGGTGGCCGGGTCGAGCGCCGGATTGTCGGGCACGCCGGGTGCCGGGCGTGCGGTGCCACCGGTGATCTCAGTGGTCGAGTCCCCCGCCTCCTGGTCTGCCGTCGTGGTTGGAGACGCCTGATCTAGTGTCGTGTCGGGGGCGGGTCCGGAGGTGCCGCAGCCGGCGACGAGAACAACGAAGGCCAGCACGGTCACGACGCGTCGGGATATGGACAACTCGGGCTCCTCTCCACTCGCTGAGCAGCTTCGCCTACCGGCTCCCCGGAGATCAGGGTCGAAGGTCCCTTTCCAATCCGCATCCTTCTTCGACATCGCGATCCTTGACATCGAACGTGTGTTCGATGTAGCGTCGAACGTCCAGAAGAGGGCGAGGACGGCGATGACGCTGGCGGTACAACGGACGTTTGATGAACTCGGTGCTCCGCTGTTCAACGTCCCGTTCTGCGTGCTCGATCTGGAGACCACCGGTGGCTCACCCGCCGACTGCGAGATCACCGAGATCGGAGCCGTGATCTATCAGGGCGGCGACCTGGTCAGTACATTCCAGACTCTCGTCAATCCCGGCAGTGAGATCCCTCCGTTCATCACGATCCTGACCGGAATCACGCAGGCGATGGTGATCGAGGCGCCCCGGATCGAAGAGGCGCTCCCCACCTTCCTCGAGTTCATCGGCGATGCAGTGATCGTGGGTCACAACGTCCGGTTCGACCTGAGTTTCCTGAATGCTGCTGCCCTCCGCCTCGGCTACGGGAAACTTCCGAATCGATCGGTGGACACGGCCGCGCTGGCCAGGCGCCTGATACGCAACGAGGTTCGCAACCTCAAGCTGCAGACTCTCGCTGCCTATTTCCGCTCCCCCACTACCCCCAATCACCGTGCTCTGGAAGACGCCAGGGCCACCGCCCACGTGCTCCACTCACTTCTGGAGCGGGCAGGCGGTCTGGGTGTCACCGCGCTCGAGGATCTGCTTCAGTTGCCGACGGCGCGCGGCTCGACCCACTACCAGAAGATCCGCCTCGCCGACGACCTACCCCGGCGCCCCGGCGTCTACTTCTTCAAGGACCGCCACGATGCGGTCTTCTACGTCGGCAAGGCCAAGAACCTCCGTACCCGGGTTCGTTCCTATTTCTACGGTGACACGCGCCGCACTATCGCCAACATGCTGAGGGAACTCGAAGAGGTCGACTACCTGGTGTGCGAGACCGAACTCGAAGCCGAGATAACCGAGTTGCGGCTCATTCACGCACACCGCCCCCGCTACAACCGCCGCTCCAAACCGCCCAAGTCGTCACACTGGGTGAAGCTCACCGACGAACGGTTCCCCCGTCTCTCGATTGTGCGGACGGTGAAGGAGAACGGCCTCCTCTACCTCGGCCCGTTTCGCAGCCGCCGGGGAGCGGAGATGGTCGTCAACGCGTTGTGGGATGCCACGCCCATCAGGCGCTGTGCCGGCCGGCCCGGCGGCCGGGCGGGAGCCTGCGCTCCTGCCCAACTCGGCGTAGCGCTGTGCCCATGCGACGGCAGCCTCGAGGAGAGGCGGTACGCGGAAGTCGTCGAACTCCTTCGAAACGGCGTCGATCAGAACCCGGCGCTGCTGCTGGAGCCTCTCGAGGCGCGGATGAACGAGCACTCTGCCGCCCAGCGGTTCGAGGAAGCCGGCTGGCTGCGCGACCGGCATCGCTCCCTTGCCAGAGCCATCAATCGACGGCATGCATGGCGGGCGCTGGCGGAGGCCGGGGTGATGATGTTGGAAGACGACAACGGTGAAGGGGCGATGATCGAGCAAGGCCGATTGGTCTCCGCCTGGTCTGCCGTGCAACGGCCCCTGGTACCCGCACCGGCACAGCCAGCCACTCCCCCACCCGAGGTGCCTCCTTCAGTGGGGGACGCCGAGGAGGCTCACCTCGTCTGGCAGTGGCTGCAGCGGCCGGGCCTGCGGTTGCTCGACGCATCGGGCAGCCTGGCGCTGCCCGCCCGTCGCGTCGTTGAGTTGTAGGAAGGTTCAGCTACTCGAGCATGCCCCGCTCGGGAAGTTGCCCAGGTCGCCCGCCAGGTGGATGAACTGCTTCCTGATTTCGTCGTTGCCTTTCATCGCTCCGATTTCGGCCGGCGTGTACTTGTTGAAGAGGGCGGTTGCCTCGTTGAAGGCACTCTGCACACCGCCAGGAGCCGTGGCTCCGTTGGCCATGTTCAGCTTCGTAGCGATGTATTGCCTGGCGAGGATGTAGTAGGCATTACCTCCCTTGGAGTTCATTCCGATGACCGTGGCGTAGGTCTGGCCGCTCTTGAAGAATGCCGTGTTCGTTCCAACAGTTGCCCAGGCAGTCTCGTCGAGATGGTTCTTCCAGAAGCCGTGCCCGTAGGTGCAGCCACGGTTGTCGACTTCGCTGGCCTTCTGTTCACAGGCTATGGCTACGTCGATGCGGTGACCGTCCTGGACGATGGCGCCGGTGTCTTCGCCGATCAGCCGGGCGGTATTTACATATGTCTGGGCGCCGCACAGTTCGCCGAACCCCAACTTCACCGTCCGTGTGAACGTGTACGGAGCTTGAGCTGAGGTGATGCTGCCCAGCAGAACATCGTCGGTCGCTGTACCTGGTGTTCCGTTGTCGTCGTAGACATTCACCCGGCCGTCGAGATTCGTCGAGGTTGGAGCGCCGGTGAAGTCAACGGCGGCAGTCGCCGTGAAAGCAGTGCCGATTCCGTCGAGAGTCACTGTGACGGTGTTTGTTCGGGCGTCACCATTGGGCAGTACTGCGTGGTAGCTGCAGGTCCTCGTGCCCTTGGCCGGTATCGAGACGTCCAACCCATCTCCATCGCAGTTGACGACGGCATTCACGCTCGCCACCGCGGGTCTGCTGAGCACATCTGTGACATCAACAACGGCCGGCATCGGCGCCGGGTTTGTGATCGTGATCACCCCATCGACGAACCAGCCGGCGAGTGTCGTCTTCGTGTTGGTCACGGTGACGGTGAACGTGACGTTTTGTGTGTCTCCTTTGTGGAGGTCTAGGCGGGTGATCGGAGCAGTCTTGTCGATAGTCCACACGTGCCGGCTTCCGACCGTCTCGTTGGCCGTCTTGGACACCCCGAGGCGGTAGCAGTTGACGGCTACCGTTTCGGTAGCCGTGGAGGTGGTTCCGACAACGGTGGCCGTGTTAGTCACGGTTCTGGTTCCGGTCGTCCCCACCCACACTGCGCCGGTGCAATTCTCGGTCTGGCGATACTCGATTGTCTGAGAACCCGGCGCGGTGACGGTCTGCAGGGTTCCCTTGACGGTGTCGGTAACGGTGACCGTCCGATTGACCTCGACGGGTGAACCGAAAACGGCGTTGTCGGTGGTTTGTGGGGTGGCGGCATCGCCCATCGTGACGATTACCGTGTTGAGGCGGGTGGTGCC
>JAHEDK010000035.1:0-7242 GCA_024641245.1 Actinomycetes bacterium | reverse complement strand
AACGGCTTCCCGCCCCATCGTGCGGAGTGGCTCGCGGCCTCCCGAACTCCGCCTCTTCTCTTCGGAACGTATCAACTCACCATCCAGGAGTCAATGGGCTATTCGGCACCTTCGGGTGGCGAAGTCCTAGCATCTGGCTATGCGATTCACGGTACGAGCCGGCAAGGACCCGGTGACTCGAGCAGACGGAACGATTCTCTCGGCGATGGGCCTGCCGGGCGGTGGAATCATCTCGGTCGGCAAGACCCATGCCCTGGTGCGGGCGGGCGACGTTCCCGAGCCGACAGCGTTGCTGCTGGGTCCGCGCGTGCTCGACAACGCAGGCCTGTACCTCGGACAGGGCATCGACGCTAAGCGGGCGATTCTCCCCACCGCCGAACGGGTCGTGATCGCCGGGGTCGCAATGCCGCTGGACGCTCGAGCGATGGCGAGGGCCCTGCAGGGGATCCCCGTCTCGGTCGGTGATGTGGTCGCCATCGACCCGGCTTACGGGGATGGCAGCACAGACCACGTCGACGTGTCGATCGTCGCCGTCGATCCCGGAAATGCCGCGCTGGTAGGCGCACGCTCCCGCATCGTCACCGAGTCGGAGGCGACCGAGGATGTCCGGGTGGAAAGTCCGGCGGACGCGGCGAGGACGAGTGTGCCGAAGGTCACAGTCCCGACGACTGCCGAGGCGCTGCTGGCCGGCTTGACCACCGAACTGGACGTGCTTACCGGATGGGTGTCGCTGCTGACTTCACACCGAGATCTGCCTGCCGCCTGGGGTCTTCCCGAGGTGGCCGGCGTTGTCCTTGAAGGACCGACCGGGTGCGGCAAGGCCGAACTGGTCCGGGCGGCGGCGGAAGCCTCCGGGGCCCAGATGCACGAGGTCAACGTGGATCTCGTGTTCAAACCGCAGAAACTACTCGACCTGCTCGAGAGAGCAGTCAAGACGACTCCGGTGCCGGGCGTTGTGATGATCAACCGTTTGGAGGCCGTGACCGGCGAGGAGGGGCTCTCGGCGTTCAAGACGCAGGTCGGCGCGATCCTGCGCTGGTTCCTCGATGCAGTGGCCGAACGGCGCGGGCTGGCCACAGTGCTCGGCGTGTCGTCGCTCAGGCATCTCGACCCCACGGTTGCGAAGTCGCCGCTGCTACCCAGGACCCTGACAATCCCCCCGCCCGATCTGCAGCGACGAGAGAAACTGTTCGAAGCCGGCCTGGCCAAAGTGCCGACCGACGAGATCGACTACGCCGCGCTCGCCGCCCGGTCGGCCGGTTTCTCGGGGGCCGATATTCTGGCGTCGGTGGTGCATGCCTCGGCAATGGTGGCCCGCTCGGCGAACAATGTGACCACCGAAATGATGCTCCAGGCGATCGAACAGACCACGCCCTCGCTGGGCACGGTGCAGATGGGTGAGATACCCTCC
The DNA here is from genome assembly GCA_024641245.1 of Actinomycetes bacterium. Lineage (GTDB taxonomy): Bacteria > Actinomycetota > Acidimicrobiia > Spongiisociales > JAHEDJ01 > JAHEDJ01. Next base: position 5,831 of record JAHEDK010000035.1, on the reverse strand, counting down.
TACGGCTTTGAGCGGGTCGCCGGCCTCGAGGATGTGAAGCAACGCCTGACCGAAGCGGTGATCTGGCCGATGACCCAACCGGAGCGGTTCGCGTCGATGGGGATCGATCCGCCCCGCGGGATCCTGCTCTACGGCCCGCCGGGAACGGGTAAGACGTTCGTAATCCGGGCGCTGGCCCACGAGTCGGGGGCAGCGTTCTTCCCGATCAAGGGCGCAGAGTTGTTGGACAAGTTTGTCGGCGAGTCGGAGCGTGGCGTGCGAGAGGTCTTCGCCCGGGCTCGTTCGGTGGCACCATCGATCCTGTTCTTCGATGAGATCGACGCTTTGGCCCCTGTACGGGGTTCCTCGACAACTTCAGTAACCGACTCCGTCGTAGCAGCCTTGCTGACCGAGATGGACGGAATCGGCGAACGCGGCGACGTGGTGGTTATTGGCGCGACCAACCGGAAGGATCTGGTCGACCCGGCGCTGCTACGTTCGGGGCGGTTCGAGACGCATATCGAGTTGGGTTTGCCGGATGTAGAGGGGCGCCGGGCATTGATAGGTATCACTGATGTGCCATTCTCACCGGACGTGGATTTGGATGACCTGGCCCGCAAGACCGAAGGCCTATCGTTCGCCGACCTGACCGGCCTGTTCCGCGAGGCAGCCCTTATGGTGCTCCGGAAAGAGAAGTCTGAGCTGGCTGTCGGCTGGGACGAACTAGACGGCGCTTTGGAGCGATTCCGGGATCGGAAATAGGCAGAAGACGAGAAGGTTTGCCGGGCGACGCCGCTAGATGGGGCTGACACGACCTGCCGGCCGATAGTCCTAGACCGGAACCACTGCCTCTGGAGACATAGGGCCGCGCCTGACACAATCAACGGGCACCGCGTCGCACCGGATCATCGCTCCGATGACGCTCGGCCCCCCGTTTGGGCCTCCGCCGAGCAAGTCGTACCGGACCCACAGCAGACCGATCGCCTCAGTTCCGGAAAGAGATGGGCCCGGCTCCTGCCGGGCCCATCCTCCAGTTGATGGCCATGTATCTCAGTCGTCGCGGTGACGTCCCCGGTACCACCAGCGCCCGGCCAGGATTGCCAAGATGGCAGCTCCTGTCGTCGCACCGGTTGCGTCCGTCGAGAGAGGTGCAGGAGCCGGGTCGCCGCAGTGCGGTGGCCCACCCGGCAGGTCTCCGTTGTTGAACAAGTCAAGGGTGGAGGCGATATCGATCGCCATGGCTCGATCATTGCCATAATCCGTCCCCGAGAAAACGATTCCGTCTGCCGGAATATTGGGGCCTCCCGTATACGTGTCGTAGTGGTCAAGCAGATCGTACGCATCCGCCATCTCGTTCAGCACAGTGGTAAGCGGCGCCGGGTTGTCAACCTTGATGCTGTTCAAATAGGCGGCAATGTACTGATGGGCAAGGATGAAGTAAGCGTTGCCGCCCGACGGATCCGTCGATAGCACTTCGATCCAAGTCATCCCCGTGTCGAAGAACAGCTCACCCGGACCTAATGGTCCGACCAGGTCCCACGTGTCGTCGTACTTCTTATCCTTGGCTGGGTCGGCATGTGTCTTCCAGTATCCCTGCGTGAGAGTGCAGCCCTCGGGAGGAGGCGTGTTGTCGATCACGAATGACTCGGTCTCGCCTGGATCGAGTGTGAACGACACACACACTGCACCGATCTCCAAATCGGGAACGAATGCTCCCGCTGCAGCGAACAGATCCGTAGTCCATCCGAGCGGAATCCCCGTCTCACAAAGTTGGTAGTCACCCGGTGGGAACGTCTGTCCACCGAAGTCGGCAGGGAACACCGTGCTGCTATCTACGGTCATTGTCGCTTCGATAACGCCGGACAGCAGATCTGATGCACCAGTCCGAACCTGGAAAGTGAAGCTCACACCAACAGGGATGTCGCCACCCGAAACGGTCTTTGAAACCTCCGCCTTCCCGTCTTTGGTATTCGTAAACGTACAAGTAACGGTTTCACCGGGTTCGACGTTGAAAGTGGCGACACCCGTCGCAGTGACACCCGACGAGTTGCCGTCGTCACAGACGATGCTCGTCAGTTCCCAACCCGCAGGCACCGTCTCCGTCGAGTCGTACTGACCCGGAGCCACATCCACTTCAATGGTGCCACCGTCACCGATCGTGCCAGCCGCATCACCAGTGAAATCGAACGTTGCCGAATCACCATCAGGAAGCGTCTGCTTCTCAACAATGATCTTCCCGTCCTTGGTATTCGTAAACGTACAAGTAACGTCGTCGCCGGCCGACAGCTCGATGTCGGCCCCGGGCGTATACGCCCCGCCCGTTCCAAACGGACCGCCTGCGCAGGTGACATCAGTCAGGTTCCAACCTGTGACCGGAAGTGTTTCCGTGATCTGGTAGGCGCCCGCCTCGAGGCCGCCAAAGGTCTTGCTGCTCTCCAACGTTGCCTCAGCGTCGTCATCGAGGAGGAAGTCTGCTGCGAAGGCGTTGGGGCCAGCGATGTCGAAGTCGAAGTCCTGGGCGTCGTCCGGTATTGCGTCCTTCACGACCGTGATCGACCCGCAAAGGTCGAACTCGCCGAGCGCAAAGTCCTTGAGCCTGGAGTCGAATGGTGTCGAGCTTCGCGTCTCGGCGAGGAATCCCGTGAAGCAGCCGGCTTCTGGGACGAGGGCCGAGATGTTCAGGCCGCCTTCGAAGAAGCTTCCGGCAGGGAACGTCAAGGTTGTCCCGAACTTCGGCGTAAACGGCCACGGTGATGGCGTATCAGCTCGGTTCACTGTTGCGCACGCGAGCCCACCTGGTGATCCGATGCATTCGACCGCATTGAACAGCAGGTCTAAGGTACCTGCGGATCCCCCGGAGCCAACCCACTCAAAGACGCTGATGTTTGAGATAACGCCACCGTTGGAGAAATTGCTCTGCACCAGAATGTCACCGGGGACGTGGGCCCCGCTGAACTCGAAACCACCTCCCCTCGAGATGTTTGTGAGTCCTATTGGACTTTGCAGGAACCAGAAGCCGACCTGCGCCGATCCGTTGTTGGCAAAGCGATCGAGCCCGAAGTAGACGATCACATCGCCGGGTTGGGTGCAGTAAGGGTCTCCCGACGGTGCGCCGGTTGGGCAATCCTCGGCGCCGGCGTAGACGTAGGCCGCTGCATACGCATTGGTAATGTCGTCTTTGTCCAGTGGCTCGCCCGGCTTCCACAACCAGCTGCTTATGTCCGCATTATCCTTCGAGCCTCCGCCCTGGAATTGGGTCCCTCCATCAACGCCTATGTCGGCGATGATGCCTGTGAAAGCATCTGCGGTGCCTCCTCCACCGTACAAGGCGGACCAATCCTCGGTCCCTGTGGCGTCGCGATCGAGCTCCAGCAAGCCCAGGTCATGGACCGCCAAAGCAACTCCTACGAATAGAATCGCGGCTGCAAGGAGAGTCCCCAACAGTACGGTCGACCTACCGACGCGCGACTTCGCCACGAGAGGTATCCGTCGAGTCGTCCATGCTGCACCATGCTTCGGTCCTGTCGATGCGCGGTGCTTACCGCCCACTTTGTGCTTGCCCATCACCCCTCCTCGTCGTCGACGACGCAGAGGAGACAAGACAGAACTCCGCATTCGCCACCAGCGTCTGCGCGAATCCCGAAGTCCCTTTCGCCTCCCAAGAATCCTGCTTCCATTGTCAAGATATCAGAGGCCCACGATGGCGGTCAACGGTAATCATCTCTCGATAGCTGCCTGGCTGCCGTCGGGAGATGGCCAACGGTCCGATGAGGTGGACCCAACCGGAGTGCGATGCGAGCGACGGACGATCGCCGTCTTCGGTCACGAGTTGGCTCGGAAGGTCTGCTTCCTGTTCGATTCCTCCCGTTGATTTCCCAGTTGCACGGAAGAGCCATGCGGATCGGTCCTGAACCTTTCGCGATTGACCAGCCTCCACCGAGGACATACAACTTGCCATTCACCGCTTGTGTCCCTTCAGCTGGGAGAACAATCGCGCGGATCTCAGACTCCATTGGCTACCAAAGCCGTATCGTGGATTACTATCCGCGATCAGTCACTTGTGAGTAGTCATTTCCAGATGGCCGCATAGGTCCTGCACGAGGGCAGCGCTATCTGGCCCCGACTTTGATTGCTTCAATGAGTGGGAACCTGCCTTCGTAAAGAGCCCGACCGACGACCACCGCTTCGCAGCCGCCATCGCGCAACACGTCAAGATCGCGCAAGTCGGCAACACCACCGGAGGCAATGAGTTTGATGGACGGGGCCGCCAAGCGGATCTCTTCGAGCAGACCCATATCAGGTCCCGACATCATTCCGTCACGATCGATCCCCGTGCCCAGAATCCACTCGACACCGACCGATATCAACGAGCCACACACGTCAACGACAGAGCGGCCTTCGCCCTCCCACCCGGATCCTGTGGCAACGCCGTCCCGGACATCCACCGCCGCGACGACACGCTCCGGTCCGAAGCGACTAACGAGGTCGCCGGCGATATCCGGGCTCCAGACGGCTGCCGTACCGAGGACCACCCGGAGGGCACCGACCCCCAGCGCCGCAGAGGCGGTTTCGACGGTGCGGATGCCACCACCGATCTGGAACGGGACTCCCGCTCCGGCCAGCGACTCCCAGAGACTCCGATCGGATTCGCCATGCCGCGCCCCGTTCAAGTCGACCAGATGAACGAGATCTGCTCCCGCTTCGATCCACGATCGGGCGACCGCGACAGGGTCGAACCCATAGGTCGTGACATCGTCAAAACGACCTTGCCGCAGACGAACGACAGACCCGTCCAACACGTCGACCGCCGGAATCACCTGCACCCACAACCACCTGACATCTATGACTTTCAGAGTCCGCACCGTAGCTTCCCGGGGCCTGCTTTCCGAGTTCCTCGTTCCAACCACTCAGGGACCGCATCTGTCCCGGTACCAGCCCAAGCCACACCGCTCATCGCGGTCGCGACCTTCTCTGAAGGCGGACTCGACGCACTGGAGGCATTCTTCGAATAGGTTTCGGCGGATTAGCCCGGGAAGCCGGCCGGCGGCCTGACGGTCAATACGATGCCAGAACTCGTCCACGCACCGATATCGAACGCAGCGTGGAGGCGACGCTCGCTGAGGTGAGATCCTCGAAGCGCCTGTCGATGAAGCGCAGGCTCGGCGCCTCTAACTAGCGACCTTGGGCATGTCTGGCCGTCCAGGGCGCCAGCGCCGGCCCTCTCCCCTCGCCGGAGGCGGGGGGAGAATACGTGGAACCCGATCCTTCACCTCCAACACAGCCATCTCATCCTCCCTCCTCGACCCGGACACTCCGTGGCCGGACCAGGCCCCCGCCTGCGGCGAGGGGAGAATGGGTGGGACGCGGTCCTACCTTTCATCTGCCCGTTGATCGGGTTCGGATTTCTTGTCTTGTGTTAGCGTGCTAAAACGCTAGTGTACTACAACACAATACCCGAACAGGACATCAGATGGACCCCCGTGACGAGTGGCGCAACCCCGATACCGAAGCATTGTTCGAAGCAGTGCTCACCCTCGAGGACACCGATGAGGTGGCCCGATTCCTTCGCGATCTCCTCACTTTCAACGAACTAACCGAACTGGGACAGCGCTGGGCCATTGTCCGCAAGCTCGAAGAAGGGGTCGCCTATCGACAAATCGCCGAGGAGATCGGTGTATCGACCGCCACTATCACCCGGGTCAACCAGTGGCGCCAGCACGGGATGAGCGGCTACCGCCTGGTACTCGATCGCCTGGCCGGATCGAAGTCCCAATGACCCGCACCCTTCGCCTGGCCGTCCCCAACAAAGGCCGAATGGAGCAGCCGACCGCCACGTTGCTGCGCGACGCCGG